>JABMNL010000046.1 GCA_013204585.1 SAR202 cluster bacterium
CCCCCGCCTCAGCCTCATTCAGCACCGCTATGATCTGTTCCTCTGTGTACCTCTTCCGAGCCATGAGTCCTCCTTCGATGTCCAATTGTAATGGAGGACTCTACTTGCAAGTGCTACTGTTTCCGGGGGTAAGGTCATTCGGCCAATACCTCGGGGCTGAGCGCATTAAGGGCATCGGGACGGTTCAGCCGGATGGTGGCAATCCGGTTTTCTTTCTCTAATTTTATGTTGGTATACTCCACTGGGTACCTCCTGACGCATAGGAAACTCAGGTTTAATATACCAGACACTTGCTTGCAAACAGCCTTGAATTCACTCTGGCACCTGCCTATACCATGGTTTCGACACCCACAGACAATTGCATCATCAAGGTTAGAGTCCAGCCAAAGGCCTCCCGTAACCAGGTGGACGGCTACGAGGAAGGTACTTTGCGGCTGCGGGTTACAGCCCCGCCCACCGACGGCAAGGCCAACGCCGGGGTAATCGCACTATTGGCCAAGACTTTGGGAATTAGCAAGTCAAAGCTGGCGATTGTCCGGGGGCACGGTTCTCGGGACAAATCAGTTTCGATAGATACGCTATCGGAACTAGAGGTGCGTCGGCGCATTGCAGCCGGCAGCATACGCTAACCCAGGGATAGGGAGAGATATTTGCAGGTTATGAACTTTGGCTGGGTCATTCAAGACGAGCTTGCCGGATCCCAGGGGCCAGCCGACGTCGAAGACCTATTCTTCCTCTACAGTCAGGGCGTGCGGGCCGTTATCCGGATGGAGGAACGGACCATCTCCGCCGACACCGGAAAACTGGTCGACTTGATGGACATGTTCGAGCCGGTGCCCGATTTCACGCCGCCCAACCTGGAACAGACCCAGCGGATGATTGAGTTCATTGACCAACGAACCGGCGAACAAAAGCCGGTGGCAGTCAGTTGCTACGCGGGAATCGGCCGCACGGGCACGGTTTTAGCCTGCTACCTGGTACACCGTGGCGAACACCCGTCAGAAGCCATCAAACAGGTGCGCCAGTTACGCCCAGGGTCGATTCAGACACCGGAACAGGAAGCTGCGGTGTACCAATACGCCAAGTGGGCTAAGGGCGCGGGAAGCTAGGCGGCAACCGCAGACTGGGCTTCTCCCTCAATAAATGCAGGCAATGCAGACTGCTCGCCTCCAACCTCCTGCTCGTTAATCTCTATGAGGGTTCCGCACTGTAGGCACTTTTTGTACTCGCCGTAGGCGTCTTGCTCCAGAATTTGGTCTCCCTGACATTTTGGGCATGCTTTGAAATAGAACATCTTATAATTACTCTTCTGATTAATTTCTGGAAGTGGGCTGTGTGAATGTTGGCTGGCCCATTCCTGTCTTTCCTTTGACCAATTGACCAATTTTGATGCCGCTGTTCTCCCTAAGATTCCTCTGCTATATTCACACCCAACGGCGACTTCATAACCCTCTTGACGTAGACCGTGCGCTTTTTGTTCCCACGGTCGTTTTTGAACGCAACTCTTTTGATTCGGAGATAACCCATTGATCCAGATAAAACAGGAATTCATCGACGAGATGATTGCCCATTCCAAGGCCGAACTGCCCAACGAATGCTGCGGAATACTCGCCGGGCCAGAAGGCCAGGTCATGAAGGCGTACCGGATGTCCAACGTGGAGGCCAGCCCATTCCGCTTCTCCATGGACCCCGCAGAACTGGTCAAAGTCGACGCCGAGGCCGGGGAGAATGGGTGGGAGTTGCTGGCCATCTACCACTCCCACACAGGCAGCGAAGCCTATCCGTCGGACACGGACGTGCGGATTGCAGGGGGGACAGCCGGGCTCTGGCCTGACGTTCGTTACGTACTGGTGTCCCTGATGGACATGGACAACCCAGTCGTTCGTATCTTCCAGATTAACGAAGGGGTAGTGACCGAAGAACCCATCGAGGTCGTCTAGCGAGCAGTTAATTGGGGGCGGTTGCGGGAATCCGGGAAGGGGTTATTCGCCTGGTATTCCAGCCGTCATAGCCGCCATCTGCGTGACGGCGTTCTCTTCTTCGCCCTCTGTTGCGCCCACGGCCGCCACGGCTATCGCTCCTGCAATATAGACGCCAGCCATTAACGCCAGCGCTACTGCTGCAATCGCAGACGTGACCCGCTTCCGCGCCAACACCAATACCAACCCTCCCAGCATCAGCCCCACCGCCACACCACCGGCCACAAAATGCGCCGGTTCCGTCTGGTTGCCCAAAATTCCGCCCCGGTAAAAAATGTCGGCGTAAAACAGAATGGTCACGTTAAAAGCACAGCTTCCGTAGAGCCCGGCCATGCCCAAATCCGCGGCCCCCATCCGAGCCGCGGCAATGGTAGACGACGCTTCGGGCATGGTTGTCACCAAAGACACCAAGAGGATGCCCAGGGTGCTGGAGGCAATGCCCGTGATACCGGCAATTTCGTCGGTACTCCAAGCCAAAAAGAATCCCGAGAATACCACGCCAAGAGAGACCAGGCCGAACATGAGCCAGGCTTTACGAAGTGACATTCCAGGGTCATTTTCTTCCCCGTCATCCGTATTAGGCCTGGTCTTGTAGACCCACCACATACCCACCACGAAGATGACCACCAAGACAATGGACGAAAGACCAATCTCCCAGACTTCAACCCCCCATTTCAGGCCGCCAAACAACACCGCAGCGCCGGTCAAGGCCGCAGCCAACACAATCAAGTAACCCTGCTCGGGAGCCACCCTGACCAAGAAGCGCTTGCCGCCGAACGCCAACACCACCGCGGACATAGTGAACATGTTGAGCATGTTCGCGCCGAAGACGTTGCCGACAGCCAACTGGGGGTTGGGCGGGTCCAACTGGACCGCCGAGATGTTGGTGGAAAGTTCGGGCAACGACGTGGCTAAGGCAATCAGCAGGCTACCCACAAACAACCGGCCCCAACCGGTCAACGAGGCCAGAGCGTCGCCATAGACCGCCAACTTGGTGCCACAGAACATCACCACCCCGGCACTGCCCAGAAAGACCGCTATCGCGATTGCTAGGTCTCCTCCCATGTGTGGCTAACTCCCTTTTTCGATGGCAGCAACTATCCGGTCGCCCATCTCCACGGTGGAGACACGCTCCGTTCCCTCGGTCACGATATCTGCGGTGCGGACGTTCTGCTCGAGCACCCTGTCCACCGCCAGTTCAATCGCAGCGCCTTCTTCGGTCAATCCCAGCGAGTAACGGACCAATAACGCCACGCTCAAGATGGAGCCAGTGGGATTGGCGATACCCTTCCCTGCGATGTCCGGCGCGGTACCGTGGATTGGCTCGTACAGACCGCCGGAACGCTGTCCCTCGACTGGCACTCCGGCCAAACTGGCGGAAGGCAGCAAACCCATCGACGCGGCCAGCATCGATGCCTCGTCGCTCAATATATCGCCAAAGGTGTTTTCAGCCACAATTACGTCGTAGCTGGCCGGTCGTTGAATAAGCTGCATGGCACAGGCATCAACCAGCACATGCTCCAGTTCTACGTCCGGGTATTCTTCACCAAGCCTGGTGGCCACAGCGCGCCACAACCGGGAACACTCCAAGACGTTAGCCTTATCGACTGACGCCAACTTCTTGCGGCGTCCCCTGGCCAACTCAAAGCCCACACGCACCACCCGCTCAATCTCGCCCTCGGTATAACGCATGGTGTCTTCGGCTACGATTCCGTTGGGAGTCTCGTGTCTGCCCCTTGGCTCGGCGTAATAAAGACCGCCGGTCAGCTCGCGCACGACCACCAAATCGACACCCTTAATAATCTCAGGCTTAAACACGCTGGACTCTGCCAGCCAGGGGTAGACCTTAACCGGTCTGATGTTGGCGAACACGCCCATGTGTGCCCGCATGTCCAACAAACCCATTTCTGGCCGCACTTTCGCGTCGGGAGAGTCCCATTTGGGCCCACCCACTGCGCCGAAGAGCACTGCGTCGTTGGAGTCCAGAAGGCCTCTGGTTTCGTCGGTTAGGGGAATCCCGTGCTTGTCGATGGAGATTCCACCAATGTCGCCGTAGCTAAGATTAAATTTATGGCCAAACGCCCGGCCCACGGCCTCCAAGGCGCGCACACCCTGGTCGGTTACCTCTGGGCCGATTCCGTCACCACCCAATACGGCGATATTGAACTCCACGTGGTTCCTCCTGGCTGTCTGTAAGCGAATAACAAGGCCGCTCCAGTATTGAGACCAAAGAGTCTTCGGAGCCTGGCCTGCACCAGTATACCCAATAATCGCTAGCCCATTCAAATAAACCGGCCCCTGCCTGGCAATGCCTACATTTTTGCTCTATCATCCCCTTTATCCAGGCGTACTAATCACCCCAGCATCCCCACGATTCAGCCAGAAAATCAGGCAAATGGCCCATTATGGAATTCAAGAAGTTTTTAACCGGCCTCCAGGGCATCGTCGGCGAAGCGAACGTGGTGTTCCACCACGATGACCTATTGGTCTTTGAATACGACGGTTCGGTGGATCGCGGCCTGCCCTATGCGGTGGTCTTTCCGGCCAGTACCGACGAGGTGAGCCGGGTCATTGCCTTGGCCTACGGCGCGGGGGTGCCCATGGTCGGTCGCGGCACGGGCACTGGTCTTAGCGGCGGCGCCATTGCCCCACCCGGAGCCATTCAAATCGCGTTCCCACGCATGAACCACATCCTGGAAGTTGATACCGAGAACCGGCTGGCCTTGGTAGAACCGGGCGTGATTAACCTGAACCTGGACACCCACGTCCGCAAATTCGGCCTGCGCTATGCTCCCGATCCGTCCAGCCAACGGGCCTGCAGCCTGGGCGGCAACATCGCCGAGAACGCTGGCGGCCCCCACTGCCTGGCCTACGGCACCACCACCAACCACGTGTTGGGCATGGAAGTCGTGCTGGAAACCGGCGAGGTCGTGAACCTAGGCAGTCTGGCCAGGGAAACGGTAGGTTATGACCTTCGGGGCGTGTTCACCGGCTCGGAAGGCACCTTTGGCATTGCCACCAAGATTGCCGTCCGGCTCTTGCCGGTGCCAGAATCGGTGCGCACGTTCTTGGGCATATTTCCAGACGTAGAATCAGCCTGCACCGCAGTATCGGCAATCATCGAAAATGGCATCGTCCCCGCTGCCTTAGAAATGATTGACGCCCTGACCATCCAGGCAGTGCAGAAGGTCAGCGACGCTGGCTACCCAGACGACGCCGGAGCGGTACTCCTTATCGAGCTTGAGGGTCTGCAAAACGAAGTCGACGAGATTGGAGCCGAAGTCGAAGCCGCCCTTTGGGACACCGGAGCAACCCAGGTGCGTGCTGCAGAATCCGCCGAGGAGCGCGAACAGCTTTGGGCGGGACGCAAGGGCGCTCTGGGGGCATTGGGCAGTATTGCTCCCAACTATTTCCTGGTTGACGGCGTGGTGCCTAGAACCAAGTTGGCCCAGGTGCTGGGGCAGGTGGCCGAAGTCAGCAAGAAGTACGACATACCCATCGCCAACGTGTTCCACGCGGGAGACGGCAATCTCCACCCCTGCCTGCTCTTTGATGAACGGCAACCGGGCGCATTAGACAACATCGTGGCCGCTGGCGCTGAAGTATTGCGGATCTGCGTCGATGCCGGTGGAACCCTGACCGGTGAGCACGGAGTTGGCTTGGAAAAGAAGGAGCAAATGCCTTTGGTCTTCTCCGAAGAAGACATGGCCGCCATGATTTCGGTGCGTGACGCCTTCGCCCCGGACAACGCCTTAAACCCTGGCAAGATATTCCCGGACGGCGTGCAGCACACGCACTCCGCCCACCCCGCAGCCCCCGGTATGACTGTCTAGTTCAAGCAGGAGTTATTAATTGGAGTCTTCCCTTGGCGACCGGCTTGTAGGGCTTTTGGGCTCTAATGCGGTGGTGCCTGTTGACGGATATAACGTTGACGGACTAACGCCGCAGGCCGTGGTACGCCCAGGAAACCGGCTTCAAGTCTCTGAAGTCCTGCGCTGGGCTTCGGCTGAGCAGGTAAGCGTATTGCCCTGGGGCGGCGGCACCCGCATGGGGTTGGGCAATGTTCCTCGGAAGGCTGACCTGGTGCTGGATTTAAGCAGGCTGGACCGCTTGGTGGACTATCAACCAGCCGATATGACCGCCACCGTTGAAGCTGGCGTGACCCTGGCATCACTGCAAGAGCAGTTGGCTCCAGGCGGCGAATTCGTTCCCTTGGAATCGGAGCTATCCAGCCGTTCCACGGTGGGGGGTATCCTATCCGTTGGCTCTGGTGGCCCCCTGGCCCACGCCTACGGCCTGCCCCGTGAGTGGCTCATCGGTGTCAGCGTTCTAAGCGCAGACGGTATCGCCACCAAGTCGGGCGGCAAAGTGGTCAAGAATGTAACCGGGTACGACCTGAACAAACTCTACACCGGCTCGCTGGGGACTCTAGGCGTTATCGTAGAAGCATCTTTCAAACTCTTGCCCATCGACCGCGAAGCAGGAGCTTTGATGGCGTCTTTTCCGTCCCTATCCTCAGCCTTGTCCGCTGGCCAAAAGCTACTCCATTCGCCCGCCGCACCCATGGGCTACCAGAGCGTAACTTCGGGGGCTTCCAGGCGGCTACAGGACTCCCTCAACGCCGCGTCCCAAGACCTGGGGCTGGGCGACCCGGAAACTGCGCTGTCGTTCGCCTTCTACTCGGGCCGGGCCAATGCCACCGCCCGGAGGTTGGAAGAGGGCGCGGCCCTACTCCTGTCCGCAGGGGCTAACGCAGTGCAGCGCGTGGAAGGGCCAGCCTCCAACGGCCTACTCCGTTGGATCACCGACGCCCCATCTGAGATGAGTCCACGCTCCGCGCTGATGATGAAGCTATCGGTACCATCGAAAGCAGCGCCCTCCACCTCTGCCGAGTCCAGCGATATCACCTTGTTCGGAAACAGACCGGAGCAGCTTGCCGACCCTGGTTTTGGGACCATTCGCCTCTTCTGGCCCCAAGCTCCCGGCGGCGCCGAGGAACAACCATTCTTGGACGCAATTAAACAGACCCAGCAGATTGCCCACCGGTACGGCGGCTCAGCAGTTGTGGAACAATGCCCGCTCCCAATTAAAGGGAACATCGACGTCTGGGGAGACGCCCCCGACAGCCTGGCAATCATGCGGCGCATCAAAGATAAGTTCGACCCCGCCGGAATTCTTAACCCCGGCCGGTTTCTGGGAGGTATTTAGATGGCCCAACCGGCAACCGGATTACCATTATCTGGGTTCAGTGGCCCCGACGCCCCAGCCGAGGCCGATTTATACCGCTGCGTCCACTGCGGTCTCTGCCTAAGTTCGTGTCCCACCTACGTGGAGACGGCGCTGGAAATGGAGTCACCCAGGGGCCGCATCGCCCTGATGAAGGCAGTGAACGAGGGGCGCGTTGAAATCTCTCCCAGAATCGTCTCCCATTGGGAGGCCTGCCTACAGTGCCGCGCCTGCGAAGCTGTCTGCCCGTCCGGTGTGCCCTATGGCCGGATTATGGAGCACACCCGCGCCCAAGTTAAGGCTGCGGGTCTGCAATCCAAGGAACTACGCCGCGTCAGCCGGTTCTTTCTCCAGACTACTTTGACGCATCCGTGGAAGCTGCGATTGGGAGCCCATCTCATTCGTATCTACCAACGCCTGGGCATCCAAAAACTGCTCCGGCTGTCCCATCTGCTCTACCTGTTGCCCGGTGGTATTGCCAAACTCGAATCTAATTTGCCTCCGATGGGTCGGAAATTCTTCGGGCCATCCGCCACCGTGCATCCCGCCCAGGGCGAGAAGAAAATGACCGTGGCCCTACTCTCCGGCTGCGTCATGCCTTTGATGCAAGGCCCGACAATGGAGGCCACGGTACGCGTGCTAACCCGCAATGGCTGCGATGTGGTGGTGCCCAAGGGTCAGGGTTGCTGCGGAGCGTTAAACGCCCATGCCGGAGACCTGTTCAACGCCAGAAAAATGGCCCGCACCAACATCGATGCGCTGATGGCTGCTGGGGTCGAACGAATCGTCACATCGTCCGCCGGTTGCGGTTCCACCATGAAGGAATATGCCGACCTGCTGAAAGACGATCCCGAATATAGCGCCAAGGCCGCCCGCTTTGGCGAGATGACCCAAGACGTGACCGAGCTTCTAGTGGGACTACCTTTCCAAGCACCGACCGCCACCGTAAACCGCAAGGTCACCTACCAGGACCCTTGCCACCTGGCCCACGCCCAGCGCATCACCGCCGCGCCCCGGACAATCTTGAACTCCATTCCCGGCTTGGAGTTGGTGGAAATGGAAAACTCCGGCCTCTGCTGCGGCGGCGCGGGCATTTACTCAACTACCCAACCCGCCCTGTCCCAACGGCTGCTCAAACGAAAGATGGACAGCATCGACGCCACCGGAACCCACGAAATAATCACCGCCAATCCTGGCTGCATGCTCCAAGTGGAACAGGGGCTTAAGGCGAGGAAGATGCCGGGCAGGGTTCGCCACGTTGTGGACATTTTGGACGAGGCCTACGGGTTGGAGTAGTGATAGACAACCAGATTGTCCGCTCATGGGTTGAATCGAGACGATTGAGCAGGAGAGCAGTGGCTGAAGTTATCTGTTAGTCCGACGGTCCAACTATGCCAATCGGGGTCGCATCGGCTCCGCCTTGAACCCAGATTCCGGTACCGACCGCCACAACTCCGTTCACACGGAAATTTACCACCCGACCAACGAACGATTGTCCTTGTAGCGCTCCTACTAGTAAGGAATAGCTCCCATCTGACACCGTCGTTTCGGAGATTTTCACCTGTCGGGCCAGCAACTCCAGGGATACTGAGGTTACAGTCGTATTGCCGCCGTCGTCGATTGCGATGGCTTCCAAGACAATCTTACTAGACGGAGCCCCAGCCACCCAGGCACTGACAACCGTGCCATCTGGCGCCACTTTGCCGTCGATGGTCACATCACCCACGAATATGTGGGGAAGAACGTTGTTGGAAACTGTGGTGTTGGGCTTAGATAGAATCGGGACTATAGTTTCAGAGACCCAAATGTTATTTTCAGGCGCACCTTTCGCCAAGTCGCCGACTATCGGCCAATTCGTCTTTGAGTCTACGACCTCCCCATCATCCTCGATTGACATCTCAACGCGGAGTGTGCTGCCTTCTTCCACAGCCGTACCGGCGGTGGGGCTGATGATTTTCACCGAGGGCGGCGAATCGGAGGGACCCAAGATTAACCTGCGGGTGTCTGTTGCTGTCTGGCCGGAGGAATCCGTTGCCGTCACTTCGATTGCCAGGGTTGAGACTCCTCCAGGAATGGGATATTCCAAGCCGGTGAAACCGACGACATCAACGATTGTTGCCAATAAGACACCGTTAGCTGAAATCTCCAACGACACCACTGTCACATCGTCCTCAGCATCAACTTTGATTATGATAGTCCCACCTACCGACGCAATGGCACCACTCTCGGGGGAAGTGATGCTCACTCTGGGCGGTGTGTCGTCCTTGTCGCCGCCGGTCACAGGAATAGGTTCCGTGTTGAGACTGACTCTACCTGAGCCGGATTTGGCATTTCTGTCAGCTCTCCGGTCATTCAGCCTGTGCGCGGCATCGCGTACCATTTGCCCAAATTCGTCGCCGGATTTTCCCGCCATGGAGTTCAACTGGGCTTCTAAAGACTGATCTCGATCGTCCCGAAGTGCCTTCATCCGAGAGTTCTTGCTTGCGTCAGAAGTCGAATCATTAACAAATTTTTCTAACCGAACATCGACCCTCTTGGCATTGAATAGTCCTTTGACCTGGTCTTTACCGTCTTTCCCACCGGATCGAACCAAGAGAACCAAGTTGTCGCCCTGCTGGAAATCGCCCCCAGATTCGGCGACCTCCGATTTTTTGCCATCCGAATCCAGAATCGTTAGAGCGTCGCCCTTCTTTTCGGCGATAAAAGTCCTCTTGTGCGTTCTGGTAGCTTTTCCAGGAATCACGGAAATCATTTGTGCGTTGAGGGTACCCGGATTCAGAATTCCATCCTGATCTGTAACTGATGCGTCAACGGATCCCGCAACCCTAAAAAATGAATCCACCTGTAATCCGGCAAGACCCACATTAAGGTCCGGTGGGTTGTTAATGACCGTGTCGCCAGTTACTGAAAGCCGAAAAATCACGCCTTTAGATTCAATGGTCAGACTGGACTTGCCGACCTCAATAATATTCCCAACGAAGCCTCGACCGATTATTTCACCGTTGCCGACCTGGGGTGCGACGCCGGGAATAAACCCACGTGATTCAGTAGGTTCCGGTGTGCGGGCGAGAGCCAGTATGGCATCGGATTCTGGCATCGCCGATTCTGTTATTCCGACGGTCTCCCGAAGCACGATTACCGTGGACGGCGTGCTTTCCGACACCCCTGATACACCGAGGGTTTCCCGAAGCACAATCTCCGTGGCTGGCGTGCTCTCCGACAATTCTAATATGCCGATAGTTTCGCTGATTTGGATGTCGATGATACTGGGCTGCTGAGCAGACGTAAGGCGCGGTTCAAGGGCCACGACAATAGCCGCTAGGAACACTGCTGCAATGACAGTCACTCTGATTAACCCAGAATAGCCCAGCTTAGTTTGTCGTAGAGCATCCAATAGAATCATTGTCCCGTAGCGAAGCTGTATTCAACTTTAACCTGGATAATCTGCCCAGGAGTCACCGCAATCCGATCAATCTCCGTTGAAGCAAATGACCTAAGAATTCCGTTGCCCTCTCCAGCGCACTGGTCAGTAGAGATGGAACTATTACAAAACCGGATAAACGTGCCGACTTCGTTTATAGACGCCGTTGCGGAGACCGTGGCACTACCTGTCAGTCGCAGCGGTGAGATTGGTAATCCGTCGCCCGGAACAACAACAGTCAAATTGTCGAATACGTTTACCTGCCCTGCGCTGGCATCGGTTGGCTCAGTAATCGTACATGACCTGGGGGTGCCTATGAACGCTCCACAGGGACCAGTCCCCAAAACGGCACTGTTGCTGAGGTTTATCCTCCAAGTTCCAGGAGTAACGCTATGACCGAAAAGTTGCCCGATATAGAGTGGGGCAGTACTCGTTAGCCCGTTTTTGAATGTTCTATGGTTCGCTAACGTGCCGTTGGCGTTGTAGACGTCGATGGTCCAGTCCCCGTGAATACTAATTCCATCAGAGGGATTTCCCGACGGAACAAATTTGGCAGTTTCAGAGGACATGGACTCCGTCGCCGAGACAGTTGACACGGAATCTGTGGAGGGCCCACCGGAAAGTTGAAGGCTAAGGGCGACGGACAAGCCAGTTATTACTACCAGAGCACCGATTCCCGTTATGAGGTATTTAATCTTCATGTAACCGTTAACCTTCTATTTGTTCCAGTTAGCCCAGACTTTGAACTGCACCCTAATTAATGGACATTATCAGGGGAGGTATATCGCTACCAACACCAAATCCTGCTGTTCTCCACTGGCGACACTGGCGACTACTTCGATGATATTGGGTCCTTCATCTAAGACGACTGCCAAAGAAAATTCACCGTCTATGTTTGGTTCCACAATGGTGTCATTAACCGTCACCACCGCGTCAACTCTGGTTCTTCCAACAACCGTGAACGACGCAGAATCAGTAAAAACTTCGGTTTCGGCTGGCTCCACCAATTGCAAAAAGAAATCGTCTACGGGCGCTAACGGAGTGGGGAGCGCCGTTTCCTCCGGTGCTACCACAGTAGGACTAACGGTAGGACTAGCGGACTGCGGATCCGCAGAATCTCCGCTGCCGCATGCGATGGAAAATATGAAGACCGAAGCTAACGCTAGAGTCAAAATCTTTTTGAACATTACCCCCCATTATAGCAACTAAGCGACCATAACAAGAGGGTCTGAGTGACTGCTCAGATTCAATTTGCTGAAGTTTAGCGGCGCGGCTAGACTTCAGTTTTCGCAGGAACAACAAATCGTTTGGCGACCAATGACTCAATAAATAAAACGCGGCGGGTTTACCCGCCGCGTTTTTAATTGCCTTGTTCGTGAGACCCGGACAGGTTGTCTAGTCGTCGAAGGTTGCTATGGCCCGCTGGGCGGCCGATAGGCTCGCGCCGAAGGCCACTTCGTAGCCTTCTTTGGACAGGATTGTCTCTAGGGCCGAGAGCAGGGCGAACACGTTTCGCTCGCGGGCCGACTCGCCCATCAGACCGACGCGCCAAGCCTTGCCGGCGAATTCTCCCAGACCGCCGCCAATCTCGATGTCATAGTCATTGAGCAACGCGCGACGAACCTTGGCGTCTTC
>JABMNL010000047.1 GCA_013204585.1 SAR202 cluster bacterium
GAGCAGGGCGAACACGTTTCGCTCGCGGGCCGACTCGCCCATCAGACCGACGCGCCAAGCCTTGCCGGCGAATTCTCCCAGACCGCCGCCAATCTCGATGTCATAGTCATTGAGCAACGCGCGACGAACCTTGGCGTCTTCGATACCATCTGGAACCGACATTGTGGTCAAAGGATTCAACCGGTGGCCTTCCTCGGCCAACAGCGTCAGACCCAAGGCTTCCACGCCAGCGCGCAGACCCTCCGCCACTCTGGCATGCCGCTTAATGCGGTTATCCAGGCCTTCTTCCATCATCATGCGCAGAGACTCACGCAGCGCGTAGGTCATGTTGATGGGCGAGGTATGGTGGTAGGCCCTGGTTTCGTTCCAGTAAGACTCCAAGTCCTTGAGGTTGAAGTAGAAACTCTGTACCTTGCTCGGGCGATTGATGACCACATCCATGGCCGCGTCGCTAAGGCTGATGGGCGCCAACCCTGGAGGAGCGCCCAAGCACTTCTGGGTGGCGCTGTAGCAAACGTCGATGCCCCAGTCGTCCATCCTCACCTCATGGCCGCCCAGTGATGTCACCGCGTCCACAATGGCCAGCGCTCCCGCTTCGTGGATAACTTCAACCAGCTCTTTAACTGAGGACAACACGCCGGTGGATGTCTCGGCGTGGACTACGCCCACGGCCTTGAGTCCAGGGTGCTTCTTAAGTTCATCCCGCAACATTTGCGGGTCAACGGCCTTACCCCAAGGGGTGTCCATCAGGTGGACGGTGGCCCCGCAGCGTTCCGCGATGTCGCCCAAGCGGATACCGAAGTAACCGTTTCGAGCGATGAGCACCGAGTCGCCTTTCTCAATGATGTTGGCGCAGGCGGTCTCCATTGCTCCGGTGCCGGTGGACGAGATGGGCACGGTCATCTTGTTCTTGGTATTGAATACCTCACGCAGCATGTCGCAAACGTCGTCCATCACCTGGAAGAATGCCGGGTCCAGATGTCCCATCACGGGCATGGCCATCGCCTGCAGCACCCGAGGGTGGACTGAGCTGGGTCCGGGACCCAGCAACACCTTTTGCGGTGGCTGCAATTCTTTCATATAGGAGCTAGTCAATGTTGGCCTCCGGTCCTATGGACCTTGTAGTTGTTCGAATTTCCTGGGCAAGTAAGCATCACGGCCCATGCCGCGCTAAATATAGTTACTCAGACTAAAGGACTGCTGAAGCGCCGCCGTCCAAGTTCACGGCGATACCAGTAAGGTAGCTGGCCCTTGCTGAAGCTAAGAAGGCAATGACATCGCCAGCTTCCTCGGGCTCGGCCACGCGGCCTATGGGCACGTTGCGGCCCTGGGCCAACTCAGAGTAAAAGGTGTCTAGCGTCAGGTTGGGTTCCTTCACGACACGGGCGTCGTAACGGCGCTGGTGCTGGCCGCTCTTGACCAGGCCGATGCAGACGGTGGTCACCAATATGTTTTCTTTGGCCAAGTCTTTAGACAGGCCCTTGGTAATGGCGATTCCCGCTGCCCGCGAGATGGAGGTGGGCATGGATGACGGGCCAGGGGTCCGGCCGCCCAGGTTGGTGATGTTGATAATCCGACCGCCGCCAACCTTACGCATCTCAACAATGGCGTCCTGCATCAGTCGAACCGCAGCCCAAACCTTAAGCTCAAAGTCCGATTGCCAGTCCGCTTGGCTGACATCCTCGAAGGGCTTGGCCATGGACGACCCGGCGTTGTTGACGATGATATCCACTTTGCCAAAGTTATCCACGGCGGTCTTAATCATCTTCTGGGACGCGCCTTCAGTGGTGATGTCCAAAGCCAGCGGTATTACTGAACCCTCGGTGGCAGTCTTGATTTCTCGGACTGCTTGGTCCAGCACTTCCTGCCGTCGGGCCACGATTACGACGTTGGCCCCTTCTTTGGCCATGCTCAGCGCTGCCGCTTTCCCAATCCCGTCACTTCCACCCGTGATAATTGCTACCTTGCCTTCAAGTCCCATGTCCATAATCATGTCTCCTGCTGCGCGTTTAAAAAGTCGATGGAAATCGAACCGAGATTGAGCCTGGGGCGACTCGAAACCCCTCGGGCGAACGGCGCCCATTATAGCACGGAAATCGCCCCTGGATTACAGCTAGCGTAGGCGTTGGATGAGCCTGGGAAAAGCAAACGCCAAGCCGGGCTAAATTTCGAGGCCCGACGCCTGGGCGACGATATTGATGTCTTTATCGCCCCGACCGCTCAGGCAGACCAAGATTATCTCTTCCGGCGTTAGCTTTCCGGCCAGCTCGACAGCGGCAGACACCGCGTGGGAAGACTCCAGGGCCGGGATGATGCCCTCGGTACGGCACAAAAGATGAAACGCGGCCAAGGCCTGGTCGTCGTTCACCTCGCGGTATTCGGCCCTGCCCGAGTCCTTCAAGTAGCTATGCTCCGGGCCAACTCCGGGGTAGTCCAGGCCCGCCGAGATGCTGTGCGTCTCTTGAACTTGTCCGTGCTCGTCTTGAAGCAGATAGGACATTGCGCCGTGAAGCACGCCAGGCCTTCCTGCGCTAAGGGTGGCCGAGTGTTTGCCGGTAGCAATACCTTCGCCACCAGCCTCCAGGCCAATCAGTTTCACATCTTCGTCAGGCACAAAGGGATGGAACATGCCGATGGAGTTGCTGCCGCCGCCGACGCAGGCCAAAACGTAGTCTGGCAGCTTGCCTTCGGCCTCCAACAACTGGGCCCTGGCTTCGCGCCCAATCACCGTCTGGAAGTCGCGCACCATCTGCGGGTAGGGGTGAGGGCCGACCACGCTGCCAATCAGGTAGTGGGTGGTCTCCACGTTGGTCACCCAGTCTCGAATGGCCTCATTAATCGCGTCCTTCAAGGTTTTGGTGCCCGACTCAACAGGGATTACCTCGGCCTCCAACAGCTTCATGCGAAAGACGTTCAGCGACTGACGTTGGATATCTTCGCTGCCCATGTAGACGATGCATTCCAGGCCCAACATGGCGCAGGCGGTGGCCGTTGCGACGCCGTGCTGCCCGGCCCCGGTCTCGGCGATGATGCGCTTCTTGCCCATGTGCTGGGCTAGCAGCGCCTGACCCAATGCGTTGTTTATCTTGTGGGCACCAGTATGAGCCAGGTCTTCCCGCTTGAGGTATATCTTGGCGCCGCCGCACAGGCGGGTCAGGTTTTCGGCAAAGTAGAGCGCAGTGGGACGCCCGGCGTAGGTGTGGAGTAGGTGCGCCAGCCGTTCTTGGAAATCGGCGTCGCTTTGTACCTGCTTATAGGCTGCTTCCAGTTCCGCGACGGCGGCCATCAGCGTCTCGGGAATAAACTTGCCGCCAAAGTCGCCAAAGCGCCCCCGGTCGTCGGGGAAGCGGCCCGCCTCGTTTTCATTTGCCATTTGGTCTTCCTCTTAGTCTGCTAGGCCGTCTTGGCTGCGGCCGCTCTAGCATTGCTCACGAATGCACGAATCTTTTTCTGGTCCTTAATTCCGTCGGTCTCCACGCCGCTGGACACGTCCACGCCCCAGGGGTTTACGGCGGCGATGGCCTCGGACACATTGTCTGGATCAAGTCCGCCAGCCAGCAAAAACGGTTGCCCAGCCTGGGACACGGCCGCAGCCACTTCCCAGTCGAACCGTTGCCCGGTGCCGCCCTGTATACCTTCAACCAGTCGGTCCAAGGTCACCAGGTGTCCGGCCTCTCGGTAGGCGGCAGAGCGAATTCCAGCGCCACCATCATCATCCACCGTGGCTGCATCGGAGACGTGAATGACTTTGATTACGTCGCAGTTCACCCTGGTGGCATACCTGACCGGTTCTTTACCACAGAGTTGGACCAAATCCAGCCCCAAGTATTCGACCAACGAGTTAACTTCGTCCAATAGCTGGTCGGCAAAGAGGCCAACAATCCAAGGCATGGAACCACCCGAATTTCTGACGCCGTCCCGGACTCCTTCAATCAAGGCCTTGGCGGCGACGGCGGTGATGAGGCGACGGCGCGCTGGAACTTGGACAATGCCGATAAAGTCGGCCCCAGCCTCGGCAGCCACCAATGCGTCTTCCAGCGTTCGAATCCCGCAAATCTTGACCTTTATACCCTCGCTTTCGGTGGTCATGGCGTTGGCGCTTTCTGCCCGGTAAGCTCCCGAACTTTTTCGCCGACGTCGGGGGCGGTTACCAGCGCCTCACCAACCAGGGCGGCATTGACTCTACAGCGGTTCAATTGGCGCAGATGGTCGCGGGTGAAAATGCCGCTTTCACTGACTATTTGTTTGCCCCGAGGCACCAGTGGAGCCAGGCGCTCGGTTACGGCCAAGTCGGTGGTGAAGGTGTGCAAATCACGGTTGTTGATGCCGATAATCTCCGCCCCGGAATCCACTGCGATTTCGAGTTCCGCTTCGTCGTGGACTTCCACCAGACACTGCATCCAATACGTCTGAGCCAATGCCAGCAGCTCTTTTATCTGGGTTGGCTCCAAGATTGCCACGATGAGCAACATCGCGTCGGCCCCAGCGGCCCGAGTCTCCACAACCTGATACGGGTCGAAGATAAAGTCCTTCCGGATCACCGGCGCGCGCTGAGAAGCTCCAGTCTCCTTAATCTGCCGCAGGTGGGACAGTTCGCCCTGAAATCGTGGGTCGGTTAGGCACGATATCGCGGCGGCCCCGTTGTTGGCATAGGTCTCGGCCAGCTTCAAATGGTCGAAGTCTGGCATTAGAAGCCCCCGCGAAGGAGAAGCCTTTTTAACCTCGGCAATCAAGCGCACTCCGCCACCCAGCAACGCACCAGACAGATTGAGGGGGCGTGGCTGGCTAGCAGCAGCTGACTCTAAGTCGGCCAGGGAAACCTGGGTTTTGCTCTCCGCCAGTTCAATATGCTTGGCGGCAACTATTTCATCTAGGATGCTTGGCATAATTAGGGCAGTCTGACTTCTTCCTCATTGACCAAACTAGTGATTGAACTCAGGAGGAATTCTCGTCCGCCTTGTATCTCCAGCAACACTGGCTTGCCAGCAACACTAAAGTGGGTAATCACGCCGTCCGACTCTTCGGCATGATCCGCTGGAGTCTCGGAAACTTGGATGGTTAGGATATCAACTTCCCGGCTATATTTAATCTTCATAACGGTCCTGCCTAGTTGGATACATCGTGATTACGACCACTTCGCCATTCTGTTCATATACTACCCTCAAGACATGGTGTTCATCCAGATAAAACTGGGCAATGGCACGACTCATGTATCCTTGCGATACCTCTTCTGGATTCTCCATTTCGCGAGCGAGAGTATCGCGGTCAATCGTGAATCCCCATTGCCGCAATAGCGCAAGTTTTTCTTCGGCGTGCTGCGTAAATCTAACCGGCTTCATTTGTGGCTCAGCCACCGCCAGCGGCCTGGCTGACCGCAATCAAGGATTCCATCCGGTCCTTGGCCGCACCGCTGTCGATGGTCTGGGCGGCCATTTGTATGCCGTCGCGGATATTAGAGACCCGGTCTCCCACCAGCAGCACCCCGGCGCTGTTGAGCAGCACATAGTCACGGACGGGGCCGCCTTCGCCGCCCAACAAGGCCCGCATGGTCTTGGCGTTAGCCGCTTTGTCGCCGCCCTGAATCGCCTCGATGAGCGTCACGGGCAGTCCGGTGTCGGCCACCGACAGCGTCCAACTGCTCGCCTTGCCCTGGTTGACCTCCCAGACTGCTGTGTCACCGGAAAGGGTCATCTCATCAAGCCCGCCGTCGCCGTGGACAATAATCGAATGGTGCGTGTCCAGCAGGCCCAAAACCGCCGCCATCTTCTCGCCAAGTTCCGGGAAGGCCACGCCCACCAACATGGACTGCGCTCCCGCTGGGTTGGTCAACGGCCCCAGGATGTTGAACACCGTGCGAATGCCAATCTCGCGGCGCACTGGCCCGGCGTGGCGCATGGCGGGATGGAACACCGGGGCAAACATGAAGCCGAAACCGCTTTCTTTGATGCAACGCTCCACGCCCTCGGGCGGTAGGTCGATGCGCACGCCCAGTTCCTCCAGCACGTCGGCGCTACCGCAGGTGCCCGAGGCGGCACGGTTGCCGTGCTTGGCCACTTTCAACCCAGCCCCCGCCGCAACAAACGCTGCGGCAGTCGAAATATTAAACGTATTTAGGCCGTCACCGCCGGTGCCCACCGAATCGACCAACATGCCGTCTACATCGACCTTGAGAGAAAACTCGCGCATAACCCTGGCCATGCCAGCGATTTCTTCGGTGGTCTCACCCTTGAGTCGTAGCGCGGTCAAGAATGACCCCAGTTGAGCCGGGGTGGCCTCACCAGACATAATCTCGCGCATGACCGATGCCGCGTCGTCCATGGACAGAGAATCACCGGCTACGGCCAGACTTATTGCTTCTCTGATATCCAATTAATTAACTCCGTGTTACCGCTGGTAGGTGCCGGTGTAGAGGCTGTCGGCAAGTATGTGCCCAGACAAAGCGTCCAGCAAGTTCTGCTTATCGGCACTGGAATCCAACCCTAACATCGTGTCCAAGGCGTAGACCGTAAACCGATAGTGGTGCAGGTTGCCCGGCGGTGGACACGGCCCAACATAGCCAATATTGCCGGTGCTATTCCGTCCGTTAATCCCGCCGCTCACCAGTACAGCAGTGTCCGGCATGTTTTCCGGCAAACCGTTCAGGCTTGGAGGCAAATTGAACAAGACCCAGTGGTCAAATACCCCCCGTGGGGCATCCGGGTCGTCCATGACCACCGCAAACGAGTTGGTGCCCACTGGCACGCCGCTCCAAACTATCTCCGGCGACACGTTTTCACCCTCGCAAGAATATCTGGTCGGAACGAGCGCACCTTCCTCGAAAGCCCCAATGGTCATCCGGAAATCTACTGCATCAGGCGGCTCCGGAGGCGGGTTGCCCTGGGTTTCGTCATCGCCGCCGCAGGAGGCGACAGCCAGTAGCAGTCCCGCCACCAGAAGGCCCAACATCCAGCGTTTTTTTACAATTAACACCGGTTAAGCTACTGCCGCCGCGCTCACGCGGTCCAAGAAGTTCTGCAATAGGTGTTTGCCGTCCGGGGTCATGATGGACTCCGGGTGGAACTGCACGCCTTCAACGGGATGTTCTTTGTGGCGCATCCCCATGATTAGGCCGTTGTCAGTGGTGGCGGTGACCTCTAGGGTGTCGGGGACGGTCTCTGGATAGACCACTAGCGAGTGGTAGCGGATGGCCTGGAAGGGGTTGGGCAGCCCGGCCAGCACTCCAGCCCCGTTGTGGTTAATCATGGAGGTCTTGCCGTGGCGAATCTCATCTGCCCGGTCGACCTTGGCCCCGTAGACGTAACCGATGCACTGGTGGCCCAAGCACACACCCAAGGTCGGTGTGTTGGGGCCGAAATGGCGTATCACGTCGTTGGAGATTCCGGCCTCCAGGGGCGTGGACGGCCCTGGCGAGATGATTATCCCGTCCGGCGACATGCCCTGTATCTCTTCCAGGGAAATCTTGTCATTGCGGACCACCTCAACCTCGGCCCCCAACTCGGACAAATATTGGTACAGGTTGTAGGTGAAGCTATCGTAATTGTCGATCATCAAAATCATGATTATTACCTCGATTGCGTCTGAATAGAATGCGTGGAATTAGAAGGTCTCCACGAACTCCAGCCAGTTGCCGTCGGGGTCTTGGGCGTAGGCCGCTTTGCGCAACAGCTTGCCGTCATCGTCGAACAGCGACGCCGGAGGATTGTTGTACTTGATGCCCCTCTTGGAGGTGTCTGCGTAGAACTTGTCCAGGTCTTCAACAAAGAACGCCAGGTGGGAAGCTCCAAGGTCGTTCCGGTGCAGATTATTCTCTCCGCTGGCCGGGTTCAGGTATTGAATTAGCTCGAGCTGGTGGCCCTCGCCCATGTCCACGAATCCACCCTTGATGTGGGCGCCAGGAAAGGCCAACATCTGTTCGGCAAACTCACCCTGGCGTTCGGCGCGACCCGCAATGCGCATACCCAAGACTTCGGAGTAGAACTTGACCGATTGTTCAATGTCCTTAACGACAAACCCGGTGTGAAAAAAAGACTTCAACATTTTCAAATCTCCTGTTAGTAAATAAAGGTTCCGGCTAATCTGAGCCTTCGGCTAAATCGATGGCGCGCATGAGGGCACCAGCCTTGTGACGGGTCTCTTGGTATTCATCTTCACCGACGCTGTCAGCCACGATGCCACCGCCAGCTTGAACGTACATCACACCGTCTCTGTAAACGCCGGTGCGGAGCACCAACGCAGTGTCCATGTCGCCGGAGTAACTGAAGTAGCCCACCGCGCCGCCGTAGGGGCCGCGCTTCTCACCCTCAACCTCGGCAATTATCTCCATGGCCCGAATCTTGGGCGCACCGGACACGGTGCCAGCAGGGAAGCAAGAGCGCAATGCGTCGTAGGAATTCAACCCAGGCCGGAGGTCGCCCTCTACGTGGGAGACCAGATGCATCACGTGGGAGAATTTCTCCACTTCCATCAGCTGGGTGACCGAGACGGTGCCGGGCTGACTGACGCGGCCAATATCGTTGCGGCCCAGATCAACCAGCATGATGTGTTCCGCCCGCTGCTTCTCGCTGCCCTGCAACTCGGCCTCGTTGGCGGCGTCTTCACCCGGCGTCGCGCCCCGTGGCCTGGTTCCGGCGATGGGGTGGGTGGCCGCCCTGCCGCCGTGGACAGTCACGACTGTTTCAATCGCCGCCCCCACAATCTGGAACCCGTCCAGGTTCAGGTAGTACATATAGGGCGAAGGGTTGATGCTGCGTAGAGACCGGTAGATCTGGAACGGGTGGGCCTCCGTGCGGCGAGAGAAGCGCTGGGAGTTAACCACCTGAATTACGTCGCCTGCGTAGACGTACTCGATGCATTTATTGATTATCTTGGCGTAGTTCTCTTGGGTGAAATTTGACTCGATTTCACTTGAGACCAGCTTTGCCGTCCCGTTTGCCGTCCCATTCGATTGCAGTTCCGGCGGCAGGTTGAGCGGCTGGGACAGGCGGCGCACCATCTCGTCAATCTTGGCTATGGCCTCGGCGTAGGCGCGGTCAATATCGCCGTTTAGGTGAACGTGGCTGACCACCTTGATGTCGTGGCGTACATGGTCGAACAACAATAGCGTGTCGCAAAACATGAACACCGACTCCGGCACGTCCATCGGGTCGGCGGGCGCGACCGGCACCCTGGGCTCGAAGTAGCGGACGGTGTCGTAGGCCAGGTAGCCCACCGCCCCGCCATGGAAGCCTGGCAGCCCTTCCACTGGTATCAGCTGGTATCGGTCCATCTCTTCTTGAACGGGTAGGAGAGGGTCAATCTCCCCTAATTCCTCTTTCGCTCCAGTCTTGACCACCTTGTAGGGGTCGGTGCCAATGAAGCTGTAGCGGCCGATGCGCTCGCCGCCTTCGACGCTCTCCAGTAGGAACGAATAGGGGCCTTGAGCGACTTTCAGGTAGGCAGAGACTGGGGTTTCCAGGTCCGCGTTAATCGAGCGGTAGACTGGCACCAGGTTGCCTGGCCCGGTCATCGCTTTAACTTGTTCCAGAGTTGGTTGGTACATTTTTGCTGCTCCTGGTCTCGAATTAATCGGGACACCTCTAAAATATTTGAGGCTAACCTAGGTGCAGCTTCGCCAATTACCCATTTTCTTTTTCTCCGTTACCCATACTGTGCAGGTGTGCCAAATAAAAAAAGACCCGCCCTAACAAAGGGACGAGTCGAATCGTGTTGCCACCCTAATTCGCCGACGGCTCCCCAGTTTATAGACGGGGTTCTTCCGGCTTCTCAATCGGCGGAGGGGCTCTGATCTACTGTTGCCCCTGTGCCGTGGACCTTTAACGGTGCCCAACCGTCCCAGCCTAGCTCTGTCCCAATTTTATCGAGGACTTCAATCGGCCTGCGGCTCCGGGGTCCATTCGTACTTCCGCTCTGAGCGCCGGCTCACACCAAACCCGGCTCGCTTTGCTCCGCTGGAAGACTACTACTCCCCTTCATAGCCTTTAAATATCTTCAGTTGTAGTAAATTCGAGTATAGGTACGCCCGAAAACTGTTGTCAAGTATTCGTGGCTAACGGGCAAATTACGCCAAACTTAGTCATGTGTTAATAACCCAATTCCTTCTAATTCACTCCTCCATTTTTCAATAACAGCTTCTGAGAATTTCGGCTTCAATCCCTGAACAATCTTAATCAGTTCTTCTTTTGGTGGGTGATTGGAGATTTCATTAGCAAAATGCAAAGTTGCCATTAACTCCAAATCTGGCGTCTGCTTATTGCCAAATAATTCAATTATTCTCTCTAACCCTTTCTTATACGGCGCACTAATCTCTGACCATGACTCGTCCGGTCCGTCTTCGACAGAAACATGGAAGCCATATCCTTGTACATCGGGCTTAATGCTGAGGTAACCACTACTTCCTAGACGCGACAAATCGGCATCTAATTCTTCCGAGTATGGTCCGTAATGATGCATACGGAATGAATAATCCGTCGGAGCTCTAAATGACTCTTGAAGAAAATACATCAATTTCTGAAGCTTGATTTTCCCGGTGTCATTGAGATAATTTACGGCCTCGTATACAAGAGCCAGCCTGACAGTCTGCGGCGTATATTTATTTATTTTATTCATACATTAAGGTCATGAATCTTAGCTATTCATGAAGTTACGGCAAAAAAGCCCCACTTCCTCCACCTTATCTTGATTTCCTCTAACGTCCGCAAAAATTCGTACCTGATTTACGTCAGTTAAGGCTCCTAACGCCCTGGACTCTGACTCAAATGAGAGCCAATTAGAAGAACCGCCAAGTTGCTTAATCATAATGTTATCGACGCGGAATTTGTCCGGGTGATCAACTGCTTGATCCATCCAAAACCTTATCTCAGGAAATTTTTCCCTCGCGGCGTCGAGTAGTTGATAAATAACTTTTCTTAAAATCGCTTTATTTGGGGAAAGTCCTGTCTCATATATAGCCTTCGGGTGTTGCCTGTCAATAATTCTCCAGGCGAGGTTCTTAGCATCTGAATCCATCAATTCAGAAGCGGCTGCGATTACTTTTTGATCATCCCACATTAAATATTCATTTACATTTTCGGGTCCAGGATATGTACCCGTACCGTTATTTCGAGCTAACAGTTCTCCGATAAACTCAGTAAGTACCAAATCAAATGCGCGCCTCACCTTATGGAAATATACTTGGGCAAACATGAAATACCGGGCAAGAACAAATTCCTCAAGAGCATGTTGTCCACCGGCTTCTATTCCTAATACAAGACCACCTCCCGGATCTTCACCATCTAGGGTTAGAGTTTCAAGAATTCGCCCTAAGTCAAATTTTCCATATTGAACCCCACAATAATGGGAGTCCCTCAGGAGATAGTCCATTTTGTCGACATCATAAGCACTTGATATCAATTCCTGGACAAACCCTTCTGGGATGGTCGCTTTCCCAATTATGATTTGTGCAACTAGTTCACTTGAAATATTAAGGGCACTACCAAATTCGTTGATAATTTGCCCAATTTCGGTCTGATCAATAATCGCGGAACTTAAATCTTCGTGCTGGGACCCCTCAACAAATAGAGATTTTTCACCGGTGTGAGAGAAAGGCGAGTGACCGATATCGTGAAGAAGCCCAGCTAATCGGATCAGATAGAATAGTCTTAGGGTTTGTTCTTCAATCGAATCATCTGTCCAATCTAGCCGTTCTTTTAGCAAATCTGTGTTTTTACCTATGAGGTTTAAGACAGCTTGGCCCGCGATATGCATGACTCCAATTGAGTGACCGAACCTACTATGCTCGGCCCCGTGATACACATACGATGTCAACCCCAATTGTCTTATTCTTCTAAGTCTCTGGAAGGCGTGTGTATCGATTATTAATCTTTCATGAGGAAATATCTTCACGAAACCATGAATCGGGTCTCTTAACTCGCTAGCCTGCGACCAATCTATCCCAGGCACAATATTAGCACACTTGTTCTGCTTTCAATATAGTTAGATGTCATCCAGGAAATCCTAGCATATCCAATACGGATTATTCCTTTCGTTCGGTTCCCAAAAATATTCAGGTATGCCTTCTACCTTTTATTGATTCCTCGTTTATCAGACCATATATCTACATTTTCAACATTGGCCCTAGACCGTCGCGTCCCCCAGGCCGCCTTGCTCAGCAGGCACCGCCTCGTCATCACCGGGCCAGGGTGGTGTGGTGTGACACAGGATTCGCAGCGCACGGCCTGGATCCGCGCTGAACTGGAACCGCCAGCCTGTTGGGATAACTAGGGCATCGCCAGGCGCAACGTCCACGGGGGTGATGGATTCCGGGGTGGCGTCTGGGGGACAGCGCCAGACCTTCCCTGTCCCCTCCAGCACGTACCAGACCTCTTCAACCGTGCGGTGCCAGACCGGGCGGGACACCTCTCCGTGGCCCAGCGTGACTTCAACCAGGCTGCTGTGCGTCGCGCCTTGGTTTGCATCGACCAGCAGGCGAATCTCCGAGCCATCGGGTGCGACAACGTCGGGCGTTGGGCTACGGTGTCCCTTGGGAGGAACCGGACTGCTGTTGGACATACTCATGCTGGGCCTCCAGGTTGACCTACGCTACGGAGTGAGACTTTCCCCTACTAGGCTCCAATATGGTAGAACGACGGTGAACAAGACTCCGATGGCTATCACCGTCATGATTATGCCCATGCGAACGACTTCCGAGGCCTTTATCTCGGCCCGCTGGTAGATAAACACGCTGGCCGTGGCGCTGGCGGGGTAGAAAACCACCGAGTCGCCCACAACAACCACCGCCAGACCGCAGACCACCGGATTTAGACCCAATGCCGCGCCAGTGGACATGGCCACCGGAATAATAAACGCCAGGTACCCCGCAATATTGGGCATCACGACACGAACGGCCGCCGCCGCACCCGCCATCGCCAGCAATATCAAATAGGGGTGGCCGCGCAGCCCCTCGACGCTACCCACCAGCGTGTCGGCGAACCACTCGGCGGCCCCACTGACAATCAGGGCATTGGCCAACGACAAAGATGACGCAATGACAAAGAAGTTGGTCCAGCCCATGTTTTGCTCGAATTCGCGCCAGGTCAACAGCCCCACACCCGGCAGCAAGATAACGGTCATGGCAATCAAGGCCGGAACCACCGGCGGCAGACCGTGGGCAAAGTCGGTAAACCAAAGCAGGGCGGTTCCAATCGCGATTAAGCCTGCCCTGATCTCTTTCCCTTCGATTGGACCAGCTTTCAAATCGACCGCGCCGGCCCCTTGGTGCAGGGTAAATCCAGACCGGTACATCAGGAAGACGGCCACCCCGCCGCAAATCAAGATTAGATAAAATGGAACGGCCATCAGGATGAACCATTTACCCCAAGAGAAATCGTCGATTACGCCAAAGTCGGCGATTAATGCCGACGCCACCACCGGGGTTATGCCACCAGCCAAAAGCGCAGTAGAACCGAGTCGGTTCAAGCCGCCCATGGCCATCATGACCGCTTTGTTCAATGGCGCGGTCTTCTCCACCCCCCAGCGCTCCATTACCTGCTCGTACACGTGGACCATGATGGCCCCTCGAGTGCTGGCGGAAGGCAGGGCGAAGGTTAACCCGGCAAAGGCAGCCAGCATCTGAACGTAGAGCAACTTGGGGCTGCCACCGGCGAACCGAATCAGGTATACCGCCAGCCGCTCGGCCAGGCCGGAACGATGCACTGCCAACCCCAGGGTAAGGATACCCACCAAGAAATAGGTGACCGGCTGGGAAAAGCCGTATAAGGCCACACCCACATCGTCGACGCCGTCCACCAACACCAACAGTACGATGCCCAGCATGCCGGTCACGGCGATGTGCAAGGTCTCGGTGGCCCACAACACCACCGCCAAGGCCATCACCGCCAGCGCCCGCTGACCTTGGTCGGACAAACCCTCGGGGTTGGGCGCTAGGATGACCGCAACAAACACCGCAATCGGCAGGCCAAAGCGGAATGCTAGGGCGCTGGGACGCATGTTTCTTGTGGTTAGAAGATCAATCATTCGTTCAGAACGAGATACCCGATTGGCCGAATTTTCAGATGAATCACTCTAACCCAGCTAGAAAGGCGGCACAAGGCAATCCGGCCAGCTATAAGAAAAGGCCCCCGACAATTAACCGGGGGCCTTTTCAGTTTCAGTAACGCGAGTTTTGACTAAGAGACTTTAGGTTTGCGACCCTTGCGGCTCAAGAAGTCCTTGAACCCGTCCTCGACGGTCAGGCCCTTGAAACGACCCTTCCGGCCTTCGATCTCAGTCATGTATTGGGTCTCCAGAGCCTCGCCCGTGTGCTCAATCAAGAGGGACTTGATGTTGGCGACACCGTCGGCCCGGTTCTTGGCGATGCCAGCAGCGACCTCAATCGTGCGGTCCATCAACTCGCCCGAAGGCACTAAGTGATTAATCAAGCCAATGTGGTAGGCCTCGTCGGCAAAGACTTCGCGCCCGCTGTAGAGCAATTCTTTAGCCTTGGGCCAACCGACCATGGTGGGCAGGCTCCAGGTGGCATTCAGCTGGCCATAGTTGACCGCCAGGAACCGGAAGCTGCTCTTTTCACAGCCCATCAAAAAATCCAGGCTGGTGGCCATAACCGTCCCTCCGCCGTAACAAAGGCCGTTAACGGCCCCGATGACCGGCTTGCTAGAGGTGGCCAGATGCCAGGTGTATTCGGCACGGGCAGCGGTGACCACGGCCCGTTCCTCGTCCGAGAACTCTCGGTTCTCGTGGATGTCTGCGCCTGCGGAGAAGGCCCGTTCACCGGCGCCGGTGATGATGATGGCCCCGATGCTGTCATCCTGTTCCGCCTGGGTCACAAACTCGTCCAGTTCCCGGACCAACTGATAACTGAGGGCGTTCAAGACCTCGGGACGGTTCAAGGTGACTATCGCCACCCGGTCCACCTGGTCGGTTTTTATCATCTCGAAACTCATTGTTATTGCTACTCCCCACGCTCACCCTGAGCGGTCATCGAATTACGGCCCGGAGAAGTCAGTCCCTGCCTCCCGGTGCATCGCCTTGCGAAATCTAATAAACCATACCAAGCGCACAAAGTAAACTTCTCGTTACCGTTCAATCGGCATTTCCATCGCCCTTCCCTCCAATCCTCCGGTGCTGTAACCTAGCCTCAAAATTCGACCCAGACGCTAGAAAGAAAGAGGCAACGATGAAAGCGATACGTGCGTACGAGATAGGCGGCCCCGAAGTATTGAAGCTGGAAGATGTCCCAGAGCCCACTGCAGGCCCCGGCGAGGCCGTGGTTGATATCAAGTCCATCGGCGTTAATTACACCGACGTTTCCAGTCGCAAAGGCACCAACATGCCGGCAAGCTTCCCTTGGACTCCAGGAAGGGAAGCATCGGGCGTCGTCACCGCCATCGGCGAGGGCGTTACAGAAGTGGTCGTCGGTGACCGGGTGGCCTACGCAATGCACACCGGCTCCTACGCCGAGCGCCAGGTGGTGCCCTCATGGCTGCTGGTACGCATACCAGACGTCATGGACTTTGCCACTGGCTCGGCGTCGTTGCTCCAAGGCATGACCGCCCACTTCCTGGTCTTCGGCATTGCCCGTCTTAACCCCGGCGACCAGGTGTTGGTCCACGCCGGAGCGGGCGGCATGGGCCTGCTGCTAATTCAGTTACTAAAACGCCTGGGCGTCCGCGTGCTCACCACCGTTTCAACCGACGCCAAGGCCGAGATGGCCAAACAGGCCGGGGCCGACCACACAATTCTCTGCACCCAAATGGACTTTGAGGAAGAGGTAAGAAACCTGACCGACGGCCAGGGCGTGCGAATGGTGCTGGACGCCGTAGGCCAGACGACATTTGATAAGAGTGTTAAATGCCTGGGCCTCAGGGGCTACATGGTGCTGTACGGCCAGGCTGGCGGAGCGGTGACAGACATCGATTCCCGGGCGCTACAGAATGGCTCCCTATTTCTTACCAGGCCCAGCCTGGTTAACTACACAGCGACCCGCGACGAGCTATTACAGCGGGCCCAAGAGGTACTGGGCTGGGTGCAATCGCGAGAACTCAAATTGCACATTGGCCTAACGCTGCCGTTGGCCGAAGCAGTGGAAGCCCACCGACAGCTAGAGGGGCGCGAAACAGTTGGCAAGATCTTGCTAACCCCCTAGTAACTCCCTAGCCCGGCTACGCCTGTAACCAATACAGCTATGGTAGCCTGACAGAATGCAAAGTTACGGAGCGGCTCGGGCTGCGTCGGGCCTCGCCGCCTATTGGGGAAGGCTTGCCACAGTCTGGCGACTGACCAACTATCGCTGGTACTGGCTGAGCAGTTCCACCCAAGGACTCGCCCAAAGCACTCAGTTCATGGTGATTGGGTGGTTGGTGCTGGAGATTACCGATTCCTCAGCCCAATTGGGTCTGGTCATCTTCTTCTATGGGGTTCCAAACGTATCTTTGCTGCTTGTGGCCGGGGTCATTGCCGACCGTTTCGACCGCCGCCATATCTTGATGTTTGCTCAAGCGACCGTGGGCAGCGTAATCGCGGCGTTGGCCTTCTTGACCGTCACTGATTCGATTGCTGTTTGGCACCTTTACACGGGCGCCGCATTGATGGGGGCTGTTCAATCCATTGGGATGCCGGCCAGGATGACATTAATCGGCGACTTGGTCGAACGAAAGTCCGTGCTCGACGCCGTCGCGATGCAAAGCATGGCGGTCCACGCTGGGCGAATGATTGGCCCCCCGTTTGCTGGGGTCATAATCGAAGTATGGGGTGTGGGCACAACCCTATTTGTCGTCGCGGCATGCTACCTGATGAGCGTGGTTTTCGTCAGCCGAATTGGACGTATCCCCCGGTCCGTGCCTATGGCGACTCAGTCCGTCTTCAGAAACTGCGCCGACGGCCTGGTTTACATCAAGAATAATCCAACTGTCCTCACGGTAATCGTCATCACCTGCGCGTTCGGCGGGTTCGGTATGGCCCACCAGCAGGTGCTTCCGGCCATGGCCAAGGACGTCCTCGGCACCGGCGCCGCAGGAGTTGGCTTACTATTTCTTGGTTCGGGTATCGGATCGTTAATCGGCAGCCTAATTCTGCCTGCAATTAGCAGAGCAAACGTTTACCGCGCGCTGCTGCTGTGTCTCGTACTTTTCACCGTGATGCTGTCTCTCTTCTCCTGGTCGAGCTGGTTCTGGGCTTCATGGGTGCTATTTCTATTGGCAGGCATCACGGGTCTTGGTATGGTCTGGCCTCTGGCGACCACGATGATTCAGACCGAGGCTTCCCCTGAAGTGCGTGGACGGGTAATGGGAATACTACAGTTCACGCCGGGACTCCACTTTCTTGGAGCTTTCCCGCTGGCACTGGCCGCGGGTCAGTTCGGCTGGGGAGTAGCCATCACGGGAGCCGCCGGCCTCAGTCTGGCGATGACCGTCTGGTTTGCATTTGTGCGTGGCGGTGCGCCCAAGAGGGACCAACAAGAATCCAACGCCATTTAGGGGCAAACAGCAACCCGACGTGTAGAATGTCTCCGGCGGACAATATTTTGGAGGTTTTCCATGGCTGAGAGATTTTCTGGGGTTCACTGGATGCTGGCCACGCCCTTTCACGAGGACGAGAGCATTGATACGGCGTCCATTGGCAAAATTGTTGCTAAGGCCATCTCTTCCGGCTGCCAGGGCATGGTCTGCCTGGGCGTGACTGGCGAGGTCGCCCGTCTAACCGACCGAGAACGGCATCAGGTCGCAGATGCGGTAATTCAGCGAGCAGAAGGCCGTCCGGTCACCGTCGGCGCCACCGCAGCCAGCACCGTTGCCGCCATCCAACACAGTAAAGAAGCCCAAGAACTGGGCGCGGCGGCGGTAATGGTCTCGCCTCCGCCCATGGGCAAACCGAACCCAGACGCGGTCTTCGCCCATTATTCCAGGCTGGCCGACGCCATCGACATTCCTATCGTCGTCCAGGACTACCCAAGCTCCTCGGGCGTACACATGTCTCCCGACTTCATTGCCAGACTGTCCAGCGGCATCCCCGCCGCCCGGTACTTAAAGCTCGAAGACCCGCCAACGCCCCCGAAAATATCGGCCATCCGTAAGTTGGTGGGCGACGACATGCCCATCTTTGGCGGACTGGGCGGCGTGTTCTTGCTGGAAGAGCTAGCGCGTGGTTCCGCTGGAGCCATGACCGGCTTCGCTTACCCTGAGGTTTTGGTGGAGATTTGCCGCCACATGGCCGAGGGCGACCAAGCCAAGGCCGAAGAGGTCTTCAACCGCTGTCTGCCCCTGATGCTCTTTGAGTTCCAAGAGGGCATTGGCGTGTCAGTACGAAAATACGCCCTCCAAAGCCGTGGGCTCATCGAATGCTCTAAGGTGCGTCACCCAGGCCCCAACATCACCGACGAGACCAAAGCGGAATTCCACCGCTTGGTTGGGGCTGTGGGGCTATCGGCTCTCTAGGGTTTTTGGTTGGTGACTGCCGTCAGTGGCTGGTCATCGGTTGGGATTGGTCGGCAGAGAAGCATCCACCCCCATCCCAACCTTCCCCCTTGCGAGGGGGAAGGGGGTTTCTTGCTCTGACAAGCAAGGTCGGAGCTCCCTCTCCCGGCGCGGGAGAGGGTTGGGGTGAGGGCGTCTCCCGTTCGCCTAATACCTGGTCTGCTGGTTCATGGGCGTATACGTGCCGGGGTGGACCGAAGATAGGCCCGCATCAACCGGCAGGCAAATTCCCGTAATCCAACGCGCCTCGTCACTGGCCAGGAATAACGCCGCATAACCAACGTCCCAACCCGTGCCTTCGGTCTTGAGCGGGGCAGCTTGGGAACGGAACTCACGCAGGTCGTCGTTCATGCGTGGGGCAACCATGGGTGTGTAGACCAGACCGGGCGCGATAACGTTGACCCTAATGTTGTCTGCGGCATGGTCGGCGGCCATGGAGAATGTCAGCCCAATTACCCCAGCCTTGGACGCACTGTAGGGCGTACTACTGTGGGCGCGCAGCCCCGCGATGGACGCAATGTTGATAATTGCTCCGCCGCCGCCACTCGCTACTATGTGAGGAATAGTCGCCTTGCTGGCCAGCATGATGGTCTTCAAGTTGACCGTCATAACCTTGTCCCAGTCTTCCTCACTGACCTCTACGACCGTGCCGCGCTGGGAGATACCCACGTTGTTGTCCAGGATATCCACTCGGCCGTAACGCTCCATCGCCGTCTCGGCCATGCGGTTACAATCATCAATCTTGGTCATGTCGGCCTGAAGAGTAGAGGCGATACCGCCCTCTTCTTGGATAATCTGCAAAGTCTCTCTGGCCCGGTCTTCTTGGAAATCGACCAAGAGGACTTTGGCGCCTTCCCTGGCGAACAAGATGGACGCCGCCTTGCCGTTGCCCACTCCTTCACCGCTGGAGCCAGCGCCGGTCACGATTGCCACTTTACCTTCGAGCCTGAGCGGTCGTTCAGCCATTGGTTGCACCTCTAGGATTTATCACCGGCTCCCACTACCCCAGGATTTACGAGCAATTACCCCCGAAATTTGCCCTGAGGTTCGATATAAGCCAGCACGTTTTACACTGGCGTACATTCCAGGAAAGCGTGCCCGTTGTCAAGATTTACACGTAAGCCACCGGGGCAAACCAGCGTAAATCGTCGGCCAACCCAAATTCGCCAAGGTGTTTCTTGACTCCGCCAAGGGCGCACCTTACACTGGTAGTACCATATTAGGTGAGCCTCCAACAGGCCCATCGGGACGTATTACTGCATGCAGCACCAAACCCAACGCGGCGGGGACGTCGCTCTTTTCATCGACTGGGAAAACTTTAAGATTAGTCTGGCCGTCGGAAACCGCACCCCCAACGTATCCGCCCTAAAAGAAGAAGTCTCTAACTACGGGCGCGTCGTAATTGCCAAGGACTATGCCGACTGGGTCACCAGGGCTCCCGAACTTCGGGGTGCCAGCCAATTCTTGAACGACCCACCTTCCTTGTACGCCGCTGGCATTGAGCCAGTATTCGTGCCCACTCGGGCCCCTTCTGCCGGTGCCAACAACGCCAATGGTGTGCGGACTGGACGAATTAAAAACAGCGTCGACGTCAAGATGACCGCCGACTGTATCGAAATTGCTCACACCTACCCCAACATCAACACCTTTGTGTTGGTCTCTGGGGATTCTGACTTCATCCACGTTGTAAACGCCCTTCGGACCATGGGCAAGATGGTCACATGTATTGGCGTCTCCTGGAGCACTTCTCGCCGCCTGGCCGACCAGGTCGATACCTTAGTGCTCTACGATGTGGACGTTGACCCAGCGGTGCCCGCTGAGGTTATCGCCACACCCAGCGCCGTCGTAGCAGCCGCTGCTGCCGCTTCTTCTCCCCCCTCTCCCTCCGGCACAAACGGGCTGGGCGAGCTGCAAGACATTATCAAGGCCGTTGAAGAGATTATCCGCGACGAGCGCAAAGCTGGCGGAAATCCCCTGTTAACTTCCATCAAACAACGCCTGATGCGCCGCTACCCAGAGTTCGACGAGAAAAAGCTGGGCTATTCCGGATTTAAACGGCTCATGGCCCGCGTGGCACAGGATGGCAACATCCGCTTAATTACCGCCGGGCTCGTGGATTGGGCCATCATGGCCGATGAAACTATTCCCGACGGCGCAACAGAAGCCACCTTCTCTGGCCCCAATACCCGGCCAGGACGCCGCCGTGGACGAATGCCCCGCTCCAGACAGCCAGAACCGGTCAACGAGCAGCAGGCTCCCGAGGCAGTTGATTCGCCGACCTATTACGCCGACAACACTGAGGCCGAGCCGGAAGCCCAGTCAGCGCCCGAGACGGCCGACAGTTCGTATCAAGAAAATACTGCGGTCTCTTACCAAGAGGCTGATTCTGAGCCCGTTGCCAACTTTGCAACCAACGTGCAACAGGACTACGAAGACCGCACCAAGGATTACTCTGCGGCGTCCAGCACACCCAGTTCTCCTTTTGGTGACAACGCCGAGTTATCCCAGGCCATCCAAGAAGCGATTAGCGGCTTGGGAATGCCCACAGAACCCGACGACAACCAACTCGCTGACCGAGTATCAGACCTGATAATCATGGCCAACACTCTGGAGCACCAAGAGGGCATCAGTCACGTTGCGTTTAACTTCTTGGTATCCGAGATTTGCGACGCTCTAGCCCAGGGTCTGGCCGCAGAGCACGAAGAGATTACCCAACGGTGGGGCCAGGCAAGCTCCCGCACCTACGTTAGCAAGATTCTGCGCGGCCTTAGCGACGGTGAGTTCTTCCTGAAGGGCAACCATAGCTGGCGGGACGAGACCTCCGGTCAAAACCGCCGCCGCCGCACCTTCAACCTGAACCAAGAGCATCCTCTGGTGAAACAGATTATTGGCGTGCGCTTGGACGGTAGCGACTCTGATGACGATACCAATGGCAGCAACGGCGATAGTGGCTACACCAGTGAGGATGAAAGCTCCGGCGGCAGCGTAGATTCTTACGCTTATGCCCCCGCATCCGTGGACTCAGATCAGGCTCAGGAAGCCGACGAAGCTGAAGAATCCAAGCAGTCCTTTGGCTTTACCAGTCCCGTCGTAGTACCAGACGACAATGACTTCGACGAAGAAGAATACGAACTCGGCAAAGAGGCCGCAGAGGCTCGTGGCGAGACCGGTTTCATCTCTCGTCTATTTCGACCAAAGACGACCCGAACGAGCGGTCTTGGACCAGCCGGAACCAGGTCGAGGGCCGGTCGGCCAAATCAACGCGGCTAGGTTACAATCTAAAACGCCCTAAAACGCCCTAAACGCCGGTTGGCGGATAACCAAAGCAACTAAAAAAGCGCCCCGAATTAAATCGGGGCGCTTTTTCTATTCTCTTTTCCCTTATCGCGGTTACCTGATGTCGGGGCTGCCACGCCACGGCCACAAAGACGGCGGCATAGTTAGCAAGAGCGGGGCCAAGAAAATGAAAAAACTGACCATGGGAACTAATCCCAGAAACAAGATCAACCATGCAAACAGTCGAACCTTCCACGCCATTCTAGATTCCCACACCATCAATCCCCAAGCAAACATGCTTAAGACGACCACCTGAAGGCAGATTATTCCCGGCCCAATAAACACTTCCCACCACTCGTGTCGGGCTGTGTCCTGGCCAATCAACACCGCCAAAACGACCAGCAAAATAATCAGGTACGCGAAGACGGCGAGAAAACACCAAATTCGGATTCCGGCCTGTGTTTTTTGAACTTCGGCCTCCCCGCTCACATATCCAAAATCAACGTTGACCAGCCAAAGTCTCTAGCGCCCAATCCTTCGGCCGTGTACGGGTGGTAATACTCTCTAAAACCGTACTTTTCGATGCACTCATGGCTTTTTGCCACAATGACGTCGGCCAATTCCGAGTAGCCGTGGTCACGCAAGGCATGGGACAAGAACCAGTTGGTGTTAATCCAAGATGGCCCACGCCAGATGAAACCCCTTGGGTTACCCGGCATGAACTTGGGGTCCGAAGCCGGAACGGACGGTATCGGATAGGGCGTCCAAAAGTGGTCTGGCGACGATAGCCAGTCCCCAACCAGCCGCTCGACCTTATCCCTGGGTAAGTCCGAAAGAATCAGAGGCATCAGAGAGCTGATCGTCACAACCTTTACCGGCTTCTCGGCAACCCCGGACAGGTCGAAGAACGCCCCAGCTTCTTCATCCCAGCACTTCTCCAAGAGCGCGTCTCGGGTGTGGTCTGCCTCATGATTGAACTCCGCAGCCTCGGGAGAATCCCCAAGCAAGCGGGCCAACGAACGCATCCCGAAGGCGTAGATGGAGTTGACCAGCACGTCCTCGAAATGAAAAAGGTCTGCCGCGAGAATCTTATGGTCGTCGCCCCGCAGCGGCTCATACGCCTCGTAAATCTTCTTTAGGGCGGCGATAAATCCCTGATTGGACAGGTCAGTAAGTCCCAGGGCTTCGTCATACTTGGGCGAACAGTCCGTTCCTGCCTCTTCCGGCTGTATCACCGCAATTAGGCCATCGTTGTCAGGATCCCTGGCCTCCCGCAACCAACGGTAGTAGTTAATCAACACCGGCAGGGCCGCCTTCCTAAATTCCTCATCGCCCGTGGCCAGGTACACCCGTTCCACGGCGTAGGCGATGATTGGCGGCTGCATGGTGGAACTGTAATGGGGGTCGGTCTGGCCGACGATGTTGCGGCTTAAGAAGTCGGGCTGTTTCTCCATCTCCCAGAAGATGATATGGGGGATGAACCCATTCGGGAGCGCGGCGCTCATCAGTGTGCGGAGTTCGGCCTTGGCCTGGTCTGGATTCAAATGAAGCAGGGCGATAGCATGAAAGCAGGAGTCCCAGAACCACTGAAATGGATAACCAGTGAGGGAAGGGCAAACGAAGCTATATTCTTGGCCGTTCCAATCGGCCACGCCCTGGCGCAAGTTAGTCAGCAGAATCTGGCGCGCGCCTTCTTCCAGCGCTTTTCGGTCCATCTACTCACCCAGCGGTCAGGCCGCGGTGGGAGTCCGTTGATAGACTTCCAGATACTTCTCGGCAACTACCGGCCAAGTAAACTCAGAAAGTGCGTAGCGTTGGGCTTGGTTGCCCAGTGTCCGGCGGGCAATGTCGTCGTTCACCAGCCGGGCCAATTCATCCACCGCCGCGTCCCGGTCAAACCTGGGAACCACCACTGCTCCCTGTCGTAGCACTTCCTGGTTGGTGCCAACATCGTGGGTCAGCACCGGCATTCCGTGGGCCATTGCCTCCAAGAACGCCAAGCCAAAGGCCTCGTAATTGGAGAATAGAGCGAACAGGTCGGCTTTGGCGTACCATTCGGCCAACACGCCATCAGAGACCTCGCCAGTCGTGATTACCTCTCCCTGAAGCCGATGCTCAGCGATAAAATCCTCTACTTCCGCCGCCCCGTCCTCATCGCGGCCAATTAGCACCAGGCGCACCGGGCGCTTGAACCGGTCGCGGGCCTGCAAATAGGTATCAAGCAGCCACCGCTGGCCTTTGTGCCGACCCAACCGGCCAACACAGAGCACTGTAACTGGCCTGGCTTCCAAGGCTTCTCCCGACCGGTGGTGGGCTTGCTCGAAGGCTGACCCATTGTCTTGGCCTGGAGCGCCCCAGCCGATGACTCCAACCTTGTCTTTAGGCGCGAGATAGGCTTTATGGACGTCCCCCGCCTCACGGCTCGTCAGGGCCACCACCTGGTCGGCAACGTGGCACAAAAAGGCGTTTATAGGCTTCAACCACCATCTGCGCACCGGTAGGGTGTGGTATGACGGTGTGAACACGAATCTGGCCCGACCCCGGTACCAAAACCAAGCCCAAAAGTGGCCCCAGAACCAGCCGTCGCCCACAAAATGAATCACATCTGGCTTAAATTCATCCAGATACTTTTTTAGGCGCAGCGGTGAGAACCAGACCAACGGGACGGAATAAATGGGGAGAGACCGGCGGGGGAAGCCAGAGAGGCGAAATATGGAGATGCCTTCCAAGGTGGTTTCCTCATCGTCCCAGGTGGGCTGAGGCTGCCGAGGGAAGGAATACTTAGTCGTGAGCACGCCGATGGCTTCAATCGAAGCCGACTGTTGCATCTGAAACGATAGCTGCTCAATCGCCCTTTCTATGCCGCCAAGGTAGGGCCGGAAATAGGGAGTTAAAAACAGAACGCGCAGTGGTGTGTTAGCCACTTGCAACCTCCAGGCCGTTGTTCCACACATCACTTATTTGGGCAACCGGCAAATCCACCTGCCCGTTCACCTTAAACCGGTCGCCTCCAGTATATCCCAGCTTGGTGACCGGCACTCCCAGACCCGCAGCCAAGCTGACAAGGGCGTCCCACTCGCTCTCTGGCAAGCTGACAACAATGCGCGACTGGCGTTCCCCGAACAGTGCGACGTCCCAGCGTTCTGGAACCGGGAATTCACCTGTGAACCCCACCTTGCCCTGGATGGAGCATTCGGCCAACGTCACGGCCAGTCCGCCCTCCGAGCAGTCGTGGGCCGAGGTGATGCGTCCCTGTTCAATTGCCCAACGGCATACCTGCTGCACCCGTTTCTCAAAATTAATGTCGATTCTTGGGCTGCCTTCTACCCGACCATGAATTCGTTGTAGGTATTCGCTGCCTGCCAGGTCGTAGGGCTCCACCTCGCTGGTGTCTGTGCCCAAGAGGGCGACCACCAACCCTTCTCCGGCGAATGCCGATCTGGTAGCGTTGCCAACATCTTCCAGCAAACCCAAGCCACCCAAGACTGGAGTCGGGAAGATTGCCTGACCCCTAGATTCGTTATACAGACTCACATTGCCGCTGACCACCGGCACGTCCAGCACTCGGCAGGCTTCCGCCATGCCCCGGATGCATTGCTCTAACTGGTAATAGATTTCGGGCCGCTCTGGGTTGCCAAAGTTCAGGCAATCGGTCACTGCCAGGGGCAATGCCCCGGAACAAGTCAGGTTCCGGCAAACCTCGGCGACAACTATCATCCCGCCCTGGTACGGATCCAATTGGCACAGTCGCCCGTTACCGTCGATGGCAAGGGCGATGGCTTTCTTTGTGCCCTTGACCCTCAGGACAGCGGCATCGCTACCCGGACCGACCACCGTGTTGGTCTGCACCTGGTGGTCGTACTGGCGGTAAACACCCTGTTTGCTAGCAATGTTGGGAGACGCAAGGAGACGAAGCAGCGTTTCTTCCGCACCGCCCTCGGGCAACGGAACCGAGTCCAGCTCTAACTTGAGGCGTTTAATATCCTCACCGGACGGTTTGCCCTCCAATCGGTACTGGGGCGCCTGAGAGAGGGGGCCGATGGGCAGGTCGGCCACCAAATCCGGGCCGACAGACACCTGGGCTGTTTGGTCGGCAATAATGCGGCCAATGTCTTTACAGGTTACGTCCCATTTGTCGAAAACCGCCCGGATGGCAGCTTCATTTTCCGGCGCGACGATTAAAAGCATCCGCTCCTGGGACTCCGACAGCATTACCTCGTAAGGGCTCATGCCTTCTTCGCGTTGGTGTACCTGGGCAAGGTCGAGCCGAATGCCTCGGCCGCCGCTGGCCGCAGACTCAATTGCCGCGCTGGTCAGCCCTGCCGCGCCCAAGTCCTGTATGGCGTGCACGAGGCCGGTTTCCAATGCCTCCAAACAGGCTTCTATAAGCACCTTTTCCAAAAAGGGATTACCCACCTGAACGGTCGGACGCAGCTCCACCTCTTCCTCAAAGGTGCGAGAGGCCAACCCAGAAGCCCCGTGAATGCCATCTCGCCCGGTGCCAGCGCCGACCAAGAGCACAACGCTATCGACAGCGCTGGCCGCCGAAGTGGCAATCTTGTCGGACTGAACTAGGCCCACGCACATTGCGTTGACCAAGGGGTTCCCGGAATAGGACTCATCGAAATAGATTTCACCGGCCACATCCGGCACGCCGATACAGTTGCCGTACCAAGAAATTCCACCCACCACACCGTGGAACAGGTGCAAATTCTGGGGGTCATCCAAAGGGCCGAAGCGCAGCGAGTTTAGGAGCGCAATGGGACGTGCGCCCATGGCCAGGATATCCCGCACGATACCGCCCACGCCGGTGGCCGCGCCCTGCAGTGGCTCCACTGCCGAAGGGTGGTTGTGGGACTCAACCTTGAACACCACCGCCAGGCCGTCGCCGATGTCTACCGCGCCAGCATTTTCAGCGCCAGTCTTGGACAAGACGCGGGACGACTCCTGACTAAACAGCCGCAACAAAGGCCGCGAGTGCTTGTAGCCACAGTGCTCACTCCAAAGAGCGCCAAACATGCCCAACTCAACGGGATTGGGCTCCCGATCCAACCGCTCTAGTATCAGGTCATACTCGGCCCGGGAGAGCGCAATCTCGTCCAATGTTTCTTTGGTCACTGCCATCTAGGTTAAAACCTCAGCTAACAATCGATTCTCCCGGTGGTCTTTTCACTTGGTCTTTTCGCACGTCGGCTCGCTGAATCTGGCTGAATCTCAATGATGTATACACCCGTCAAACCGATTCGTCGATAGTGTGGCCAGCCTCGTCGGCAGCTGCTTCACCAGCAGTTGCACCCGCCGTTACAAAAGATACCGGGGAATCTCCGACTTTGCCGAATTGGTCCGACGGCCAGATCTCGCCATTGGAAACATAAAAATATTGAGCCTTAGAACCAAAGAAGTCCTTTACCTGGTCCAGGTCGGTGGTGGTAATTAGGGCCTGCTCGTACTGGGTGGCCTTCTCTAATAGGCGATGCCGGCGGGAGCTGTCCATTTCCGATAAAGCGTCATCCAATAGCACCACTGGCCCCTCGCCACGTACCGTGGCCAAGAACTCCGCTTCTGCCAGCCTCAAGGTCAATGCCAGGGTGCGTGCCTGTCCCCTGGAGGCAAATGTCGCCATGTCTGCGCCGTCAATCATCGTGTTGAAGTCATCACGGTGGGGGCCGACGGCGGTGATGGGACGGGCCCGTTCCCGGTGCGCCGCCGCAGCCAACGCCTGCCGGAAGTTTTCCTCAATCTCGCCAACATCCCGCGATAGTTGGACGCTGGGGCGGTATTCAATCTCCAAAGTTTCGTCCGGGCCGCTAAGTTCCTCGTGGTGTCGGCCACAAGCAGGCGTAAGTTCGCGCATGGCTTCATAGCGCCGCCAGGTAATCCAGGAGCCCTCACGAATCAATTCGTCGTCCCAAAAGGTCAGCTCGTCTGCGTTGGCCCGGCCCTCACGCAGTAGCCGCAGCAGTTGGTTGCGTTGTTGCACCACCCGGTGATACCGCTGTAGCCCTTTGAGGTAACTAGAGTCAGCCTGGGAGAGCAAGATATCGAGAAAACGTCTGCGGCCCGACGGAGGGCCTTGAATTAAATCGATGTCTGCGGCACTAAAAAGCACCCCGTTAACCTCGCCGATTAGTTCACCAGCCGTGCGCCGCAGCCGGTTAACACGTATCTCTTTGCGAACGTTATAGGCCAGCCCGTTGGTATCCTGGCCCGAGTTCTGATTTACTCGCGGCGTCGGCTGGTACCCGATTATCACCCTCAGGCGCTGACCTTCTTTCTCCACCGTTCCGTCCACCAACGCTTGCTCATTGTCCTTGGCAGCGGCAAAACTGACCACTTCTCGTTCATTCTCGGCACGGAATGAACGCGCAATGCAAAGAAGATAAACAGCTTCCAGCAGGGTGGTCTTGCCTTGGGCGTTGGGGCCATAGTAAACCGCCACGCCTGGAGACAGGCCGAGGTCTAGGTGGGTTAGGTTGCGGAAATTGGTCAGCCGCAGGCGTGAGAAATAAGCCAACCCGTCGTCTTCCTTCCGTTATTTAGGGGTTCGTGTCTGTTTCGGGGCGCGATGTTTCGGGGCGCGATGTTTCGGGGCGCGATGTTTCGGGGCGCGATGTTTCGGGATTCGAGTCCAGGGGCACGAGTATCGGGATGCGATATTGCAAGACGCGGTGCCATTCTATCAGCCGGTGCGGGACCGGCACGGAGAATCAAAAGGTGAATCCCGGCTAAATCAGTCCCGGGAGCGCAGCAACAAGATTTGGTTCTCCAGTTCTTTGGCCGCTTCACTGTCCCCTGCCGAGAGCCGAAAGCAACGGTCAATATAGAGTTTGGCTAGCTGAGAACTCTTTTCCGAGGTGTCCCGGGCCACTTCCAGCAGGTCGCCGACTTTGAATTCATCGGGAAGGTGTCGGGCCAATGCCGCAATCTCCTCACCAATCTCATCCGCTGCGGGTTTATCCGAGCCATCTACCGCGAACCGGAGTCGCCCCAACAGCTTCGATAACTCGCCCAGCTTGTCGCTTTCACTCATGAAGCTGAGCAGAACTTCACTTACGTTGTAGGAATCGTCTGGCTCTTCTTCCGGCTCTGCAGCAGGCTCCGGTGTTGCACCCAGTGTGTGTTCCAGTTCCTCGCTCAAGGCTTCAGCAACGCCCTCCACAGCCGTGCCGGTCATGGCCAAAGCGTCCGAGCACAGGCTGGAATAGACCTGGACCGCTTCGGTGGCCGTCTCCATCATCCTGGGCAGGTCAAAAGAGAACATACTGCCGCCATAGACCAAGTCGTCTCCCCTTATTTGGCTCAACCGCTCCAATTCGCTATAGGCGCTCACTGATTCCGGCACCGGAGGCATGGCAAAAGCCGATAAATCGCTCAGGGGCATGCTGCCCAAATGAGAAGCTAGGAACGGCGGGACATACTTGGTGAGGTCTGACTTGACCGGCAACGTAACCACATAGGTCGCATAGACCTTGTCCGGCTCCGTGTCCACACGGAAGTAGAGCAAGGCGTGCCCCCTGGGGTTTTGCGGGTCTCCCTGGTCAAAGGTTAGGTCCATACTGGCCAGTCACAACTTAATATCAAATCTAATCGCTGCGCCCTATTATAGGCCATGCCAGCTTCATCGGCCACGACCCATGCCCACCCTGGGCGCGCCGACTAGAGATTACTGGTCTACGTTGACTACTTTTGGCAAACTCAGTATTCTAGACAACACGTGGCCCACCGGGCATTATTGGGGCTAAAAGGAGCCGGGAAATGGCTGATTCACCGCTAAAACTTTTCGTATATGACGACGTCGTAATTGGCGAAGAGTTAGGGTCTTACGAGTACATCCTAACCCAAGAAATGGTGGACAATTTTAGGGCTTCTGTGGAAGACCCAGACGCCTCCTTTCCTACCTTGGGCGTCAAACACGATGCCACCGCCTTCGCCATGGTCTACGACGACCAGATTGGCACCGTAAACGCGGGCAACCAAGTCGAGTTCTTCAACCCCCCGATTGTCGGCAAGAAGATTAATGTTACCGGGCGTATATCCGACAAATATTTGCGCCGGGACAAGCCATACATCGTTTTAGAGGCCACCGCCGTCGATGAAGATGGCCGAATGTTGGAAAAACTCAGCACCTACCAATTAAAGAAACCTGATGAGTTGGGGAAAAAATGGCATCCAGAACAGAAATAAAGCCCGGCCAAGCGCTTCCTACAGTCACCAAGAAGATCACCACAGCCTCGATTCTTCAGTTCGAGTCTTGCGGGGTTCTGCAAAAGGAAAACATTCACAACAATCCGGAGTTGGCCAAGAAGCGCCTGGGTACCACCTACGCCATCGCATCTGGTCGCATGTCGATAACATTTGCCGCCGAAATTATGCGCAAGTTCTTCGGGCCGGACGTGTTCAATCACACCGGGACCGTAAATCTAAAGTTCCTGAAGCCCGTTAAAGATGGCGACACCATCACCGTCACCGGCGCCGTCAGTGGGACCGAAGATGTCGACGGCGAATCCCATGTCTCGGTAGACCTGTTCTGTGAAAACCAGGACGGGGACCGCACCGCAGTGGGTATCGGCACCGCAGTAATTAAGTAACGCCACGTTAATGGCCGCTAACCGGCCAATTGGAGACTGAAATGGCAGGTTCAGAACACGGAAAGGTGCAAGCGGAGATTGTCTACTGTGTAGCTTGAGGTTACTTCCCCGTCGCCACGTGGTTGGCGACAGAGTTCTTCCGCTCGGACGCCCCAGGCGATATAGCCATCACAATGACGCCCTCGGATAAGGGCCGCCTGGAAGTGTACTTGGACGGCGAAAAGATTTTTGACCGCAAAGAAGCCGGAGCATTCCCCGACCTCAGCAAAGTCAATGAGCTAAAGATGATTATCGCCGAGAAAATCTTCGAGGTCGAAGAAGCCTAAACACCGGTCGCAACCAGAACAGGCGGACACAGCCTGGGATTCGCTCTCAGGCTGTGTTTTTGTGAATACATTTAACCTGCAAATTGGATTGGAGAACAAATTGGCTAACGCAGAACACGTCAAATTGGCTTCCAGCGGACCCGAGGCCATGGACTCGTGGCGCGAAAACAACCCCGATGTCCAACTGGACCTGGAAGGAGCCGATCTCAGCGGCGTTAACCTAATCGGGACGAAAATACGCAACGCAAACCTCAAAGGCGCAAACCTGACCCACGCCAAGCTCAGTCGGGCCAACTTAGCGGGTGCAAACCTATCCGGGGCCGATTTGTCCGAAGCCGACTTAGGGCAAGCCGGGATGGCCGGCGTTGACCTCACATCCGCCAACGTTACCAACGTGAACCTTTTCTGGGCCGACATGAAGGGCGCTATCTTGAAAAACGCAGTGGTCAAGCATTGCCGCATGAACCGAGTCAACCTCATTGGCGCAGACCTGTCCGGGGCCGATTTCACTCAATCAACCTTGATTGAAGCAGACCTACGGAACGCAAACATGACCAACGCTCGCTTCCAATCGGCGAACATGAATGGTGCCGATGTTAGCCGGTCGGTCATGTTGGGCGCAGACTTCAATTTGGCGATGATTCGTGACTCCATGTGGATTGCCACCGACGTTCGGGGTGCCAGCTTCCTACAGGCCAGCCTGCACCGATCGGACTTTACCTTTGCCAAGTGGGACGACACCACTACGTTCCCGGAGAATTTCGACCCCGAAGACACTGGCCACAAAGACGTAAACGAATAGACCAGCCCCGCCCGTTAGCCCACTCTTTAGAATAGACAGCCCTATGCTAAAATTATCGGGCATTTAGCCTTTCCGTTATTCAAGTTCACCGGTATTCAAGTTCACCGGGCTCACCGGCAAGTTCATAGGAGACTCCGTGGCCGTCCTTCAGATCGTGGGTAATCAGTCCGGGGCCGGAAAAACCAGCCTGGCAGCGGCGTTAATAGTCACCGCCAACGCAGCCGGAAAGCAGGCCGCCTACTACAAACCCTTTTCCAGCACGCCCGACGCTGACCCGGACGTGGCTTTCATCTCGCAATTGCTCCTCGCCTCCTCCGGTGGCCCACCCGTTCCCTCGCCAAGACCTATTGCCTCCGCCAATGATGCCGCAGCATTGAGCGAAGTCCAGGCAGAAGTCTCCAAGCTAGAATCAGATGCTGGTATCGTCATCATCGAAGGCCCTGATACTTCGAAGCCTTACCCTCTAACTTCCAAAATTATTTTGGTGCGCCAGTACTCCCAAAAAGACGGCCCGCGCGCCGGCACCGCATCAATTAACGCCGCTGGCGAAGACCTGGTCGGAATTGTCATTAATACTGTTCCCATTCATCGCCGTGACCAAGTGGCCCACAGCTTGAGTAGACAGTCCGTGCCCATTGCCGTGATTCCCGAAAGCCGTGGCATGCTTTCTGTGTCCGTGGAACAACTTGCAGAACACCTGGGCGGACAATGGGTGCTGGACCCGGTGAACACCGATGCCCCGGTGGAGCGTTTCATGATTGGCGGCAACATTCTGGACGAAGGCCCCACCTACTTCGGTCGCTACGCCAACCAAGCAGTCATCACCAGGGTTGAACGCCCCGATATTCAGATGGCCTGCATGAGTAATAAAACTAGCTGCCTGGTGCTTACCGGGCCTGGAGAGCCTACCGAGTATATAAAGGCCGAGGCGCTAAAGCGGGAAGTCCCCTTAATCCAGGTGCGCTCAAACACCCACGATACCGCCGAGTCCCTGGCTGGCCTACTCGACAAAGCCGACGCCCGCACTGCCGTAAAAGCTGCTCATTTCGCCGGGCTGCTCGAGAAATACATGGGTGCAGAAGCCGTGGAGCAACTGCTAACCTAGGCCTTAACTTGATGTAGCGCACAGGCTCATATTCTTGACTGTGTGCGACCCCTCGCCCTACAATAAAATTGTCCGCTCCATATTCAGCTTGGAGCGCCTTTCCAGATTCAGCCCCAAATAAAGGGGAGTAAAGATATGCCCGTAACACAGAACGGCGTCCAACTAACGGTGGCCATCTCCGAGAAAGCCGCCAACAAAATCAAGTATTTTGCCGAGAAAGACGGCATTAACGATAACGTGGGAATTCGCGTAGCAGTCAAAGGCGGCGGTTGTTCCGGCCTGACCTACGACCTCAAGATTACCGGCGAGGCAAATTACGCCGATACCGACAAGGTTGTTGAGCAACACGGCGTGAAGGTAATTGTCGACAAGAAGAGTTACATCTACCTGGTCGGCACCCAGCTCGACTTTTCCGACGGTCTGAACGGAAAGGGGTTCATCTTCGAGAATCCCAATGCCACCAAGGCCTGTGGCTGCGGCACTTCGTTCAGCGTCTAGACCCATTATTAGCCCGAATTAGCACTGGCACGAACAGCACTATCACAAGCGCCGCCTTGCAACAGCAAAAGCGGCGCTTGTTTTGTTAAGCGGCCCAACCTTACAAGTCCCCCCATGGGAGCATCCGATGGCCCTGCAACAATCTCCCCTACAATCTGGAGCCGCCGTATTTGTCGAACGACACGGCTACCAACTACCTGCTGTGTACTCCGATTTCGCCACCGAGTTTGAAGCTGCCGTCCACACGGTGGGAATTCACGACGCTTCATACATGGGACGCCTGAAGGCCACCGGCGAAGATGGGTTGGACCTGCTTAATCGCATGTCCACCAACAAAGTTATCGACCTGGCTGCTGGCGAAGGGGCCGTGACCGTCCTCACCACCGACCGCGGCCGCATCATCGACGTGTTGGGCGTGGTGAACCAAGGCGATTACGTAATGTTGCTAACCAGCCCTGGCCGCCAACAGGCGGTTATAGAGTGGCTAGATAAATACACCATCATGGAAGACCTGACGATGGAAGACATCACAGCTGAGACCGCCATGCTGGCCTTAATCGGCCCAGATTCAGGCAAGTTGTTGGGGTTGCCTGCCACGACGCTCCCTCAAGACGCCCTCACGATTCAACCCGTCCAATTGGGCGAATACGAAGCCCTGGCGGTGGAGCAACCACTGGGAACGCTGTCCCGGTACTGGTTGATTGCCGCCCCAGAAGCGGCTGGCGGAATTTGGCAGCACCTTACGGACAAAGGGGCGACTCCCATTGGGGTAACGGCAGTGGATGCGGTGCGGGTCAGTTGCGGCATTCCCGAGTACGGTCCAGAGCTGGGGGAACCTTACAACCCACTGGAGGCTGGCCTCATCGGTTCGGTGGACTTCACCAAGGGCTGCTATATCGGCCAAGAGGTGATAGCGCGGTTGGACAGCTACAAGAAGATCCAGAAGTATCTGGTGTCCCTCCGCTTCGACGCCGATGCGCCAGTATCTGCAGGAGACGGGTTGTTGCAAGATGGAAAGCTTGTTGGACAGGTCACATCAGTCGCGCCGATGGCTTTAGACGGCGCTCTAAAGGGACTGGGCTACGTTAAGACTGCTTTAGCTTCCCCTGGAACGAAGTTCGATGTAGAAGGCCAAGAAACGGTCTCAGCGGAGATTGTGGCTTTGGCCCAACCCTTTGGCCCGGCCAAATAGTAATCGACTAGCCTAAGCCGACTCTATTTTGCCCTCTGGAGTCGCTACCATCAGTGCGACGAAATCATAGCCCCGCTTCTTAATCTCTTCGGAGCCACCCTCTTTGCGGTCCAAGATTGAGATTACCTTTACCACTGTGCAACCGACCTCTTCCGCTGCTTTTATGGCGTGGAAAAGCGATCCGCCGGTAGTACAAACGTCATCCACAATCGCGACCTTGCTGCCAGGCGTCAGCGGCCCCTCGATGTTCTGCTTGGTGCCATGGTCCTTACTTTCCTTTCGAACGATGAAAGCTGGAATAGGGCCGCCGTCCTGGTGGCTTACCACCGCGACTGAAGCAACGATCGGGTCAGCGCCAAGGGTAGTGCCACCAATCGCTTGAGCTCCGGCTTGGTGCAATAGTGGCAGCAAAGCCTTGGCGATGAGGTGCGAACCCTCTGGGTCGAGACTGAGCAGCCGACCGTCGAAGTAATAACTACTCTTTTTTCCCGATGCAAGGGTGAAGTCACCATATTTTATGGCCCCCCGCTCTAAAGCTAACGCCAAAAGCCGGTCCACTGTCTCGCTCAACTCGCCGCCCTCCCTTCCCGTTCCTTAAGATATAGCCCCTGTTTGTGGATATACTCGGCCACCGCATCCGGGACCTGTCCAGTAAGTGATTCGCCAACCGAAGCCCGTCGTCGCAATTCGGTCGCGCTAACGTCCACTAACGGCGCTGTTACCTTCTGCACTCGGCCTTCCGCTTCTGGGACACGGCGATAGAACGCAGGCCAATCAAATACTTCTTCCCCAGGTCGATCCAACACCAAGAACTGACAAAGTTTCAGCACCCGCTCTGGGTCTTTCCACTGATCAAGCTGGCCCAGTACGTCCATACCGAGTATGAAGTACAGGTCTGCCTCTGTGCCGAATTTAATCGAAAGTTCTTCTAGGGTGTCAACGGTGTAGGTGGGGCCAGGCCGATGGGCCTCAATGTCAGAGACATCGAATCGTGAATTGACACCAATGGCCAAGCGCACCATTTCAATTCGGTGGTCGATCGACGCAGATGGCTCCGCTTGTTTGAGCCGAGGTTGACCAGCCGGTATGAAGAGCACCCGTTCCAGACCCGCCTGATCCATCGCTGCTTTGGCAATGCTCAAGTGACCCAGGTGGACCGGGTCGAATGTGCCACCCAGAATGCCGATATTCATGGTTTTCCGATTACTGGAAACCGGAGCCTTAGAACCACTCTATATCTACCTTGCCGAACCTAATGGTGTCGCCAGCTTCAATGCCGGCGTCAATCAGCCGGTCGGCCATTCCGGAGCGCCGCATCTCCCGCCACAATTGCAACAAAACCCGTTGGTCGCGGGTATCGGCAAATGCAGTCAGTCGTTCCATCGCTTCTGACACTACCACGTAGACCCCATTCTCCCGACGCACTTCTTCTCTACGCGTAGCCTGTTGCGGCCTTGAGTGCATGGGCTCAGCAACAGGGACATCGTCAACATTTTCCTTTGGCAGTTCGGCCAAGGCACCAACAATCTTCCCCATTAGGGTGTCTACACCCTCTCCAGTGGCTGCAGACATGAAGTGCACTCCGTTACTACGATGGCCAATAGCTTCCAGCAAGCGGGCTTCCAGTTCATCCTTTTGTTCCCGAACCTCAGTAACGTCCAGTTTATTGACCACGACTAACTGGGGCTTCTCAGCCATTTCCGAGCTGAACTGTTCGACCTCTTTATTTATCATCCGGTAATCTTCCACCGGGTCATCAGAAAGGCCGTCTAGGATATGTACATACAGCCGTGCTCTTTCCGCATGGCGCAAGAACTCGTGGCCGAGTCCCACTCCCTCGCTTGCGCCTTCCAATAATCCCGGCACTTCCATCATCACGAAGTCGCTCAGGCCCACCTGAACTACTCCAAGCACAGGCTCTACCGTGGTAAAAGGATAATCAGCAATCTTAGCTTTAGCGGCCGAACACATTGAGATGAGTGTTGATTTTCCTGCATTAGGTTTTGCCAGAAGACCAACATCTGCCAGCATTTTTAGCTCAAGGAAAAGAACTACCCGTTCTCCCTTTTCCCCTCTCTGCGCCAACACTGGTTCCTGATTTGTTGCCGATGCAAAGCGACTATTACCCCAGCCACCTTGCCCCCCGATTGCCACTAATCTCGGGGTCTCACTTCGAATGTCATCAATGAATCTTCTTTCCCCGTCCTCCGACACCCGATAAACCACTGTTCCTATTGGAACGTGAATATATTTGTTCTCCGCATTTCCGCCTCTTTTTTTCTTACCCTTGCCATGACCACCGTGGTCAACATAAACAGTGCTGTTAAATTTAATATGAAGAAGCGTATTGAACGATGGATCGCCAACCAAGAATGCATTACCACCGTTACCACCGTCCCCACCATTGGGTCCGCCTCTCGGTCGGTATTTTTCACGCAGGAAGCTACTGCAACCGTTTCCTCCGGAGCCAGCGTTAATATTTAATCTAACGGTATCAATCATAAATTTTCAAAACAGTAACAAGAGTAATAAGGGTGTTGACGGTGTGGATAGCTAGGCGTGTTCGTAGCTGGAGAGTTGTTGACTATGAATATTTTAACATGGAGAGACGATGAAGTTTAGTTGATAGACAGTTATGGGGTTGTTTACTGAAAATAGCTGTTTGTGATTAGAATTTTAGGAGAATTTAGACTGGATGTGCTTGTCCAGACCAAGGCGAAGTATCAGGGCAGGTTGTCCACCGATAGTTGGGTATTACCCACTGGCTGGAGTGGTATCCTGGGTTCACTACGTAAAGCGGGTTTGATGGGTACAGATGGTCGACGCGAGTAGGACATTTCGGGGACTTGCCGCGCTGCTGGCAGCGGCAGTTGTGGGCTGCTCCAGCCCAGCAAATACTACTGTAGTCGATTCAAGCCAAGCATTAGATATTGCGATTGGAGAAGGGATAGAGCAAGTGGACCGGATAGCTTATGTTAGTCCTAACGGCGACCTCTTCACAGTAGACCCAGACGGCGGAAATTTAGCGCAACTGACCGGCGGGCTCCAACCTGGGCAAGGGTCCGAAGGCAGCGTCCAGGCCCAAGCGTTACGATTGAATGAATATTACACCTGGCCAACATGGTCTGCCGATGGGACAAAACTGGCGGCGTCACGGGTAGTGGTCGGAGAAGCCCGAACTGAGATTACCCTTCAGGTAATGGATGCGCGAACCGGTCGTAGCGAGACCGTCTATGAGAACGAACGGGCGGGGCTAATTGCAGACGGCGCACCCCATTACATCTATTGGGCGCCATCAGGCAATACGCTGTCGTTCTTGGCATCCACACCGGACGGACTCTCATTGCTGGTGTGGGATGGGACATCTGGCAGACCCGCCGAGGTGGTTGAACGGGGCGCGCCACTGTACTTTCACTGGGCAGCCGACGCTGGGGCAATGGCCCTGCACGTTGGAGCCGACATAACATATGCCAAGCCTCCCGTTGGTGGCGCTCCCCATCAGAACATACAGTCTTCGGGTGGGTTTCGCGTCCCAGCGACTTCACCGGACGGCAAGAGCCTTGCTTATGTTGCGGAGGCCGCCGGAGGCATGGGGCTGTATATCTCCCCCACCGAGGATCTGAGAGAAGCCCAGAAGATTATGGATGTTGGCCCGATGTCTGCATTCTTGTGGTCGCCCGATGGCACAAAGTTGGCGGTGGGCGACCAGTCTAACCCGAGGTCTCCGATATTTGACCGGTTGATGCTGGTGCCGGTGGATGATGGGCCTGTTACTACCTTGTCCACTGAAGGGCTGTTAGCCTTTTATTGGGCACCTACCGGAGACAAAATAGCTTGGGTGGAGGTCAATTCCGCGAACCAAGAGATGGAATGGGTAGTCGCACTCAGCGATGGTTCTGATGCGAAGAAACTTTTTGGCTTTCATCCATCAAATGAAGTATTCATCATGTTGAGCTTCTTCGACCAATACGCCTATTCCCACTCGCCATGGTCGCCCGACGGCAAGTTCCTGGTGGTGGCTGGAACAAAGGGCGAAGCGGCCCGGCGGAGTAATGGGCGAACCCCGACTGGGGACCGAATTTATATATTGGACGTCGAAGTTGCTGAGGCCCCCCGGGACTTGGGAGCGGGCGTGCTGGCATTTTGGTCGTGGAACTAACATTCAAAGCCCTGGTGGTCTGTCTAATGCTGGTGGGCTTTTTGGTGGCCTGCGGCTCGGATAAAGCTACGCCGCCGGCAGACGGGCTGGAGGGGATTGACGCCGGTTGGGCGATGGCAGCAGCGGTCGACGAATTGCTTGCCCTAGAGTCGGCGTCCTTTACTTTGGAGCACCTCAAAGGCACCACCGTGTTGGTACCCGGAGTGCTGATGACCAAAGCGTTCGGAGAGGTCGAGATTCCAGACCGGTTCCGGGTTACTGTGGAGGCTGAGTCAGAGTTTCCCAAGTCTTATATTCAAATCAGCATTATCACCATCAAAGACACGGCCTACATGACTAGCATCATCAGCGGTGAGTGGATTGAAGTGTCAGCTGATTCCCTACCCTTTAATCTTTCGGATCTGGGGCAAACCCTGGCTGACGTCGTGACTGCTGTGCAACAGCCCCGTGCGCTTCGGAAAGAACGAGTAAACGGAGTAGACACAGTCCACGTGCAAGGTCAAATGGCATCCAACGATTTATCCGCGTTGGTTCTCGGCGCCGGGGATGGCTTTACCGTGGTGGTGGATTTTTGGTTGGACGAAACGGGCTTGCTGCGGCAAGTCCACATCAATGGCCGTGTAATCCCCACCGACGATGTGGACACGGTTCGTCAATTAATTTTGGATGACATCAATCAACCGGTGTCGATTAACCCTCCCAAGTAACGCCTAAATTCCCAAGTAACGCCTAAATTAATGTACGGGACAGACCAAACAGATTCGCAAAACCGGGCACTGGCCACCCCCTTTGTCTTGACCATAATCGGTTTGGGGGCCTTCATCACGGCACTCGATCAAACCGTGGTGGTAACAGCGCTGCCCAGCGTCATGCTGGATTTGAAAGTCCCCATCGCCGAGTTAGACCGGGCCTCCTGGATCATCACCGCCTATCTGCTTGGCTACACGGTGGCGATGCCCCTGATTGGCCGCCTGGGCGACGTTTACGGCTACGCCCGTGTTTATCAGGTGTCTCTGGTGGTGTTCTGCATCGGCACCAGCCTGGTTGCTGTTTCATCCAGCTTGGAGTGGATGGTGGGCGCCAGGGTCGTTCAGGCAGTGGGGGGCGGAGCAACGGTGCCCATCGGCATGGCGCTGGCGACCACGCTAGTCCCCAAAGGCCAACGGGGATTGGCTTTGGGCATAGTAGGGGCAGCAGCCGAGGCGGGCTCTATGTTGGGCCCAGTGTATGGCGGAGCGATTGTCGATGCCCTGAGTTGGCGTTGGATTTTCTGGTTGAATGTGCCTCAAGCCGCAATTATCTTTGTGGCCCTAATGTGGCTGCCCAACCGCCGAGCAGAAGGGGTCAAGGTGGACTATATGGGTGGCGTGGTCTTGGTGGGCGCGCTATTGGTGCTTTCCGTGGCATTGTCCCGAAGTGAATTGTTCACCTTCGATTCTCCCTATCCGTTCTTGATGCTGGCAGGTGGGGTGGGACTGTTGGTCTTGCTGGTCTTGGTGGAGGCTAAGACGTTCCAGCCGCTGCTTACGCCGGTGTTGTTTCGCTCCTGGGCGTTCCTGAGCGCCAACCTGACCCAGATTCTAGTTGGCGTGGCGTTAATCATCGCGATGGTCACCGTTCCCCTGATGGCTAATACCGTACTAGGAAAATCGCCGTTCACTGGGGCGTTA
>JABMNL010000048.1 GCA_013204585.1 SAR202 cluster bacterium
CGTCGAAGACGAAATTGAAGCGAGCGGGTCCGAAAACGAAAAACTTTCGGGGCTAGTGCTCCCCCCCCCCCAAATTTTCCGCGCTTTAATACCTGACCTTGAGTCCCTGGAGAGCTTAAGTTCCACCGGACTTAGGTTAAGGTAAATTCCAGGTATTTATTACCCCGTTTTGGTCACCAATCCACACCTGTAGCGCAATTACCAAGGCGTTGCCATCGGCGTCAACGGCTGTTACGTCGTAGACGTCTTTCACCGAGACCAAGGCCGTTGGCCAGGTATATCGGTCCTCTGCGAACGAACCGCCGCCAAAGTCCACTAGAACGTCGCTCCAATAATTTCCTTGGGTGACGCTTGCGGTCGTCGTGAATTTTAGGGTTTTGGACGTCCCGGAAGTTAGTGGAACGTCTGGATTTAGGGCCCAAGTTACCCGCTGGCGGTCAACCTGGGCAACTTGGTGTAGCTGGGATGGGGCGCCGGTAATGCCCCCCGCTAGATTCATGGAGACGTAGGAAAATCCTACCGGCAGCAGGTCAATTATTCCAGAGATGGTCAGGTCGTCGGCCCCGATATTGTCCACCGTTATGGTGTAGTCGATACCGAAGGTGTAGGTATAGGGATTCGTGTTGGTATCAGTCGATACCAGGCTAGCGGAATCCACAGTCTTAGTTACCAGCACCGCTTCGCCTGGGCATAGACCGGGGTCGGGCCCTATCTGAACAATGGCCGTCTGACCGCTCCTGGTTTTATTTCCACCGGGCGTCACTTGAATCTCGTTGCAGTAGGTGCCGTCAATGACGCTGGTTTCGGCGGTAAAAGTCAGAGTGACAGTCTCTCCAGACTGGATTGTGGTGCCCGGCGGCATGTCCCACTGGATATTGCTGCCAACTGGACAGGGTGCATTGTCGGGGAGTATGTCCTGCGCAGCCGTCCCCGGTAGGGTCAACTGGTCCGCCGGACCGGTGCAATCGTAGGAGAACTCGGCGGGCAGGGTTTCTTCAATCTCATTCAAGGTGGTAGCGGAGTCGCTCCGGTTGGTTATCGTTAGGGTATAGGTGACCGAATCGCCGCCGGTGGGATTCGAGTCTGAAACAGTTTTGAAGGTCTGGAAATCCCTGTTGCTGTAAGAGGAAATGGGCGGAATGGTGAAGAGGGGATTTCCAATCGGGTCATTGGTCGAACCGGAAGGGAGGGTTGGCTGTTGGGTGACGGTGACGGTAATGTCCTCCCCACACGGGTTTACAGTCTCGGTGGAAGTAGTGCCTGAAGGGTCACTAGGGTCAACGTTGTTGGTTAGCCAGGTGGTCCAACGTGTGTTGTCCAACAACAAGTAACTAAGATATTCCTGCACCGCCAGGCCGCAGTAATGTCGGTGCACGATATCAGTCTTCACCCGGGCGTCGATGCTGGTGTTCTGGGCTAGCTTTAGCGACCCGGTGATGAGGGGAATCGAGAACAACAAAAACCCTAAAGCGGTCAGTATGGCGATGCCGCCCTTTTCTTTACTCCCGTTAAGCCTTCCCAGAATAGACCTAATCAATTGAGTTTCCTCATGTAGGTCAACAGGTCTAGCTTGTCGGTGGTGTTACGGTCTGCGAGCACGTCCATGGTTAACCGGAGAGTGCTGCCGCAGAGAGTAAAGCTAATGGAATTTGCCACCACCTGGTCGGTCATGACCAGCGGCGAACCATTGCTGTCGTAGTCCCGGCGCAGTTCTTCTCCGGTGACGCTGTAAATGACGTTGTGGGCGGCTCCGGCGGTATCAGTCCAGGTCAAGGTAATCTGCTCTACCGGAGGGCTGGGAGTGCAGGTGAGGCGGTTAATCCCACCGGCATCCAGAACGTCGGTGGCGTTCAACGCATCCCCAGCGAACCAGCTGCCCGAATGGCGGACTTCACGGGTGGCATTAACGTCGTCAGTCCAAAACCGCTGAATCGATAATACTTGGAACATTCCAGCCCCGAACATACCCGTAACCACGGTCAAAATGCTGACGGAAATCAGCAATTCAATTAGGGTGAAACCCCTTTGTGACCCAAAGATGTGGCGAATAGATTTCATTTGGTACAGGGACACAGGTAATACAGGGCTACGGCCCGGTGCGTAAAGCCTCTAGAGTAAGAATGCTCTGCCCGTCTCTGGTAACCGTCACCACGACCTTTTCGATTGACCCGGTGAATCCGTCAGAAACCCCATAGGCCTGGGCTGCGGCAGTCACGGCAAACCCGGTAGGTATGGCAATGTTCAAGCCGACGTCATCGGCGATGGAGGCGTAGTTGCCCGGCGCAGCTACATAGGAAAGGCCGGAGACGTACTCCATCTGGTTCCGGGCCAGGTTCTCCGCGATGGCGCTGGCATGTACCCGGTCACTGGAGGTGTGGGCCGCGCCAACGCCCATCAACACTGCAGACCCCGCTGACGAAAATATTGCCAAGGCAATGATCGTTTCCATCAGAGTTATTCCAACGCAGTTCGAAATGGCGAACCGAAATCGGTTTGGAAATATTCTTAATGGGTGGGAGGTGGGAATAAAGTGACGGCTCATTAGGGGTTTCCAAGCTAAGGCCGGTCTTAATCGAGGCTAAATGGCCCGCGTTTAGGGCCGGGGATGGCCGGGGATGGCTGGAGAGGTAGGAAAAATTATGTCAGGGGCCAGCTGGAATGGGTCCAGCCGATTCCCCTGACTTATAGGCGTTTTAATTTTTCGCCGATTGGTTTATGGGCAGGCACCAGAGACGGCTGCTACTTGGGTCAGTATCCTGCCGGATGCGGCCCAGGTGTAGCAGTAGGTAGTGCTGGAATCGCGCAGGTAGGCGGCCAACGTTTGACTGCCAGCTCCAGCGTCGAAGTCCAAGGCGTCAGTTACGAAAGCGGCTGCAGCCCCGGCAGTTACCGTGGTCAATGTATTGTCAGCCATCATAGTATCAATAGCAGACTGAATGGCATCCCACTCGGCGGTGGCGGCACCAGTATCGCCTCGGCCCGAGAATTGAATTACCAGGGGCACGATTACCGCAGCCAAAGCTACGATAATACCCACAACGACTAACAGCTCAATCAGGGTAAATCCCTTTTGGCTTTCAGCGCCGCGTCCTAAGGTTTTCTTCAACATGTTTTGCATTTTTAGGTCTCTCCTATGTGGCCTTGTGACGTCGAGTCGGTCTTTTATCGCCGTTGACGTAATTGTCCGGCGGCATGACTGGTTGGTTCTGAAAAGTAAGACTGTTACTTGGTGTAACTAATTCCACTAAAGAACCGTTCGCATTCATTAAGTTGATAATGAATAGATTTGTGAGTATTTACGCCTACGGAAACAATTGATTACTTCAACGTTAGAACAGGGGTAATTTAAGTTCAAGCCGCTCATTTGAGCTTAGGGTCTAGGGGCGATCTTGAGCGGGATATCGCCAGGGAACGGTGCAGACAGACAGAGGAGCCAGCATAGTATTAAGGGCTTTGAGCCTGGGGTGGCGTTCCCTCTTCTTCGGGCTCGGGCGTGGGTATGGTAACTGTGACGGTGAATCCCAGTCGGTCTGCGGTGGAGTCGGCGACTTGAATCACCGTGGCATCCTCAAAGTACGGCGAAGACCGCATGGACGCGGCGTATCCCAACACGTCTGAATAGCTCCCCGCACTACCGGACACAGAAAATCCCTCTGGCAGGGGCACTAGCCGGGATAGGTTGACATTGGACGATTCGGCGTTGGTGGTGATGTCGTTGATTCGGGACAGCAAAGTGTCCATCTCTTCTTCTAAAATCAGAAGATTGGCTTCCAATTCTTGGGCTTCTAATTCGGCTTGGGCTATCCGCCGGTCAACAACGTTTTGCCTTGCCGCCGCCAAACGGTAATCGCGGGCTTGGTCTTCCCTGATATTTAGGGTGGCGTTCAGTGTGTTAATCTCACCGGCTACTCCCGAGACCCATCCGGTGAGGACGAACGCCAAGAAGCCCAGGCCCAATAAACCTGCGAACGCAGCTGTCGAGACCACTGGCAACGGTCTTGGGCTATGGCGCTTTGGCAGCACGTTTTGGGTTGCGATTACCTTGGCCGATTCGCTGGATTTGGCGGCCAAGAAAAGGCCGATGTTGGGAGCGTATTCGGCGGAATCGAACCCATCAGGGCAATCTAATTCCGGTTCAAACTCTTTAACCTGTCGGTCTAAGGCTGTGCTTAGCTGGCCGACCAATTCTTGGGCCTGTTTGACCTCGCCAGTTACTACAACCGGCAGACTAGAAATATTATCTTCGGGCCGTTGCGACCGGTGGTAACCGGCAACTTGTTCCACGCCCATGGCAATGGTTTCAGCCTGCTCGGTGGTGTCTTGTGGCAGCTCTAGCCGATGCACAATTCTGGGCACGCCACCGCGCACCAGGATAACGGCGGTCTGAGACCCGGTTATGTGCAGTATGAACACGTCGGGCAGCGCCACGGCGGCGGCCAATGCGGCAGCCTTGGGGTAGATGGCCGATGGGGAGAGTTGAGAATCTCGGACAATCCCGATGTGCCCGTCCATGCGGTCTTTGGGGACAGCGATAACCGAGGCTTCTCGAGTCTCTTCTCCCTGCTCCACTCGCCAACGAATATCCACTTCATTGGGTGCGAAAGGAACGGAGTCCAGCACTTCGGCGTTGACGATTTCTTTCAGGTACCGGCCTTTGACGTCGGGTAGTTGCACATGCCGCAGTAAGGGCAGATACAACGGCAGGTCGATAATCACCCCCTTACTTCGGGCAGGCAGATCATCGAGTAGTGCCTCTAGGGGATTGAAAACTGTCGCCTTGGGCTTTTTATCAGGCTTGGAATCAGCGGCTGGTTCGTTTTCTGCAGCTTCGACCGGTTCTGCTGGCGGTTGGGCAATCTGGCCCGATTTCCAGGCAATAATTCGGTCCCCTTTGAACACCAGAAGGCGTGCTTGACCATCTTCCAGGCTTAGGGTCATGGTCGTCGAAGCTAGATTGAAGATAAAAGCCCGGTATTTCGCGCCGATAAACGAGCCAACACCACTGCCCAATCGCCCGATGGAGCGGTAGATGGCAATGAAGGGCATCGCTGTCAGCTTGGCGGCTGCTACTGCCACCGCAGCAACCATGTTTCTAGCTTGTCGCATCAATTTTAGGATAGCTCGCCCTATGGACAAGATTCCAACCGCTATCCCATGCAGCGCCGCGGTTATACCGTTAATGACAGACCGATAGACATGGGCAATGGCTGAGCCAATCCCAAATACCGTTCGTTGGATTCCCCGGCCGATGGCTAGAATCCCGCTTAGTATTTTGTTTTTGGTCGCCACGCAGACGCGCCCAATCGCAAAGGCAATTCCGCAGGTGCCCCGGTACAGCATCCTACCAGTGGCACGAAATGGGAAAGTAACGCCCTTGTAGGTCGTGCTCACTATGCCGTTGAATGTTTGCCTGATACTCATTGGCTGGAACCCGTCATCTGGGGTTCCCTTCGTCTTCTTCGGGTATAGGCTCAGGCGAAAGGTAGAACTTGAGCCGGATTTGGGATGACGGGTCAGTGTCGAGGTTCACTATTCGGGCGTTGGAGGCTACCACCACTGGGACTCGGTCATACAGCGCGGCCAGGAAGTCCCGAAGATTATCGGTTGGTCCGTCTAAAACTACGGAGATGGGCCGAATTTGGTATTGGAGCGTGCCACGAGGCTCGATGGTTACCTCTTCAGCCGTCATGGATACCAGGTCAAGGCCGACGTCTCCGGCAGTGTCCGACACAATGGACATCAGGGCGTCTGTGGCCGGGTAATCGAATAACTGGCGCAAGTCTTCCACTTGGAGTTGTTTGGCTTGGTATTGAGCTTCCTGGGTTTCTGAGGTCTCCGGTTCAGGCCCCGTGGCCCGTTCCAAACGGCCAATCTGCTCGCGCGCGGCTGAATTGTTTCCGGCTGCTTGCCAATACCGCACTCCCTGGGCAGCGAAGTACAGGAATAACGCCGCCGCCACCGTTACGGCGACCACAATCCACGGCTGGGTTGCAGCGATGGTTTGCCTAAATTGTTGAATCATTCGTTCCATGGTTGATAGCTACGGCCCGCTTTGGGCTAGCCCAGATCCTCCATGCCGGAGTAGATGGGCAAGAACATGGAGAGGGCGATGAACAAGACCACTCCACCAACCACGAAAGTAGATGCCGGTTCCAACAGGGCGATGATTGATTCCAGCTTGTTCTCCACCTCTTTTTCATAGGCGGTGGCTAGGTCGGATAGGGTTGTTCCTATCACGTTGTTTTCCTCGCCGACTGAGACCAACTCGACCCAGAGCCGTGGCATGACTGAGTAACGCCCTACTGCCGATGCGAACCCGTGTCCGCTCATCAAGCTTTCTTCGCCTGCGTTGAAGGCCTGCAACAAGGCCAGGTTCTTGCAACCGCTGATGGCTAGTGGGAGGGACCTGGCCAAGGAGACTCCTGCTTGAAGCAGCATGGCGTTGGTTCGGGAGAATTGGGCCATCTCCCTGGTCACGATTAGGTTGCCAACGATGGGTAGGCGGGTCATCCATAGGTGCAGGGCAAATTGGGTGCGGGGTATACGGCGTATCAAGGCGACGGTCACCGCGATTATTACTATGGCTGACCCGATGTAAATCAGGTTGCTTTCGAAGGCGTTAATCACTGCCATGGCAATTCTGGTTATCAATGGCACATCGGTGCCCCGGCCTTCAAACGCTTCGAGGAGGGGCGGCAGCATTACGGTCATCATTAGGACCAACATTGCCAATGATGCTCCCATGGTGAAGGCAGGCATCATCATGGTGCGCTTGAATTTCTGCACCGCCTCGTGCTCCCTAGCCAGGGCGTCGGCCAGTTGCTCTAGGGAGTCGGCCAGGCTTCCGGTATGTTCTCCCACCTCCACAATTGAGGTATAGCGGGTACTGAACACGTTGGGATATTTGGCAAAGGCGCCGGAGAGACTTCCGCCTTGGTCAATCATTTTGCGTACGTCACCTAACACACGCCTCATGACCCTATTGCGTGTCTCGCTTTCTAGCATCTCCAGGCCGCGTTGCAGGCTGCTGCCGCCGCGAACCATGGTGGCCATTTGGCGTGAGAACCGCACCAGTTCGCCGGTTTTGACCTTGAAGATGGACGGGAACATCTGCTCCAGCCCAGGGATGGAGCGAGCAGGGGAAAGTCGCAGGATTTTATACCCCTGGCGGACGACTTCGCCTCGGGCTTCGCCTTCGGTGTCCGCTTCAATTTTGCCCTTGAACAAGCCGTTTTCGAGCGTGTAAGCAACGTAATTAAATAACATGATTAAATAACATGGTGGGGTTACTCCAAGCTGAACAGCACTCGCATCACTTCGTATGGAGTAGTCATGTTCATCTGGACCTTAGTCATTCCGTCTTTACGGAGCAGGGTGGTGTCTTCGAATATGGCCTGGTTGAATAGCACGTGCCTGGGTGCGTCATCGAGGAATAGTTGGCGCATCTCGTCGGAGATGGTGAGTATTTCAAATACGCCGACACGGCCTACATACCCGGTTTGGGCGCAGGCGTTACAACCCGACCCGTATTGAAACCGTTCCTGCTGGCCGCCCATTTCTGCGGCATAGGCCTGCTGCTCTGCTAAGGGTCTGTCAGTCTGGGTCATGCAGGATTTGCATACGGCCCTGACCATTCTCTGGGCGACGATGCCCGCCACTGACGACGCCACCAGATAAGATGGAACGCCCAATTCTCGAAGCCTGATTAAGGCGGAAACGGTGTCATTGGCGTGGAGTGTTGTCAGCACGAGGTGACCGGTCAACGCGGCTTGCGTGGCAATGGTGGCGGTTTCCTGGTCGCGTATCTCACCGACCAGGATTACGTCTGGGTCGAGACGCAGAATACTGCGGAGTTGGGTGGCGAAGGTGATACCGGACTCAACGTTTACCTGCATCTGGTTAACGTCGGCCATGTGGTATTCAACGGGGTCTTCGATGGAAATAACCTTGTTCTCGGACCGGTTCATCTGCAACACCGATGCATAGAGAGTGGTGCTCTTGCCGGAGCCTGTGGGCCCGCAGACAATCACCATCCCGTAGGGCAGGCGCAGCAGCTTGCGGTAGGCCTCTTCCGACTCTGGCCGAAATCCAAGCTGGTCTAGCGTGAGCAGGGTGAATTTCTTGTCGTCCAGCAAACGCAGAACGGACATTTCACCAACTACAGTCCCGCTGATGGCGACGCGGACGTCAACCGACCGGTCCATGACCTCAAAGGTTAGTTGACCGTCCTGGGGACGGCGGCGCTCGGCAATATTCAGTCCGCACATGATCTTTAAACGGCTGATTATGGTGGGGTGCATGTCCATCGGCAGGTTCATAACTTCGTGGAGGATTCCGTCGATTCTGAACCGGATTCGCAAACGGGTGTCGGATGGCTCGATGTGGATGTCAGACGCCCGGTCTTGCAAGGCCTGTTGTAAGAGAAGGTTGATGACCTGGGCCGGTCCCGCTTCCCGCAAGTTCTGCGCGGTGAGACGGCTTGCGGCGAGGTCAGCGTCGTCGGCGCGGACGCCAGATATTGGCTGCGCGGTAATCCGGTAGGCCCGATCTACGTGCTCTTGGAGGTCTTCCTCGGTGGTAATCACCGGGTCGATGGTGTATCCCGTACGCGATGCCAGGTCTTGCAGCACTTGCAGGTCGGTGGGGTCGGTCATCGCCACGGTCAGGCGGTCATTGGCGCGGGAAATGGCCAACACCAGATAGCGCCGGGCCACGTCTTCAGGTATTAGGGCGACCGACGCCGGGTCGATTTTTTCGCTGCGCAGGTCGACCATGGCCAGGCCAAGGTGGAGGGCAGTTAGGGTGGCTAAGTCCTTGGAAAGCACCATGCCCTCTTTGACTAGGACGCGGCTAAGGGGCAGCCGTTCTTTCCACGCAGTCTCTTGGGCGCTGGCGAATTCTTCTGCCGTTAGGTTGCCAGCATCGATCAACATCTGGCCCATAGAAACTGGGCGCGGGCGACTAGACCGTTTTTCCGTTGCATCGGATACGGTGGATTCCAGGCCGCTGGAATCAGGGCCTTCGGGCAAATCTTGGGAGATTTCTGTTTCGGTGTTTTCTATCATGAAAAGAGCGGTGGTATGACCTGTGGTATGGCCGGTGGCATGACCGACGGTATGAATAGAACGGGGACGGTGGCTATGGCGAGGCGTTGGACGAGTAGATTAGTCCAGCGACACTTTTAGGACGCGGGTCTCGACTCCCGTCTCGGGGTCTAGCTCTGCTTGGTCCACGGCCTCGACTTTTTTAACCCCTCTTGCCGCTAGCAGAGTGGTCCGCAGCGGGTTGGGTTCGCGAAGGCGAAGCCAGACGTCCATGCCGTCTCTCTTGGCGTTGGAGACCATGCGAAGCAGGTGGAACTGGGGGTTTTCTCGCAGCGTGTCCACGAACTCCACCATGTTCTTAATCGCGCCCTTGGTCTCGACGACTAGCTTCACGTTGCCTTCGTAAATTTCGGTTTTTGCGGCCTGATCCGGGCTGGCGCCATTGCTGGAAGATTTCTTGTCTTTGGACTTGGATTTCTTTCCGGACTCGTCGGATATCTCCTCGGAGAAATTCTCGGTCGCTTCTCCCGGTTCGGTCGATTCTTCTAGTTCATCAAGAAAAGACATGTCTGGCTCTGGTAAATGTGGGCGGGTCGCCAGCGATTTGGTGCGACTATTGTGGATACGCCGCAGCACCGATTTGACTCTGGTGGCGAGTTCGTCGGTGGAAAATGGTTTGGTGATGTAGTCATCCGCGCCCATCTCAAGTCCGCGGATTTTGTCCTCGTCGCGTCCCTCGGCGGTGACCATGATTATCGGCACCTGTGAAGACTCGCGAATTTTCTGACAGGTGGTGAACCTATCCATATCGGGATGCAAAATGCCCAGGATAATCAATGTCGGAGAGGTAGTGGGCAGCATTTGTAGCGCATCTTCGCCGCTGTCTACGCAAGTTACCGAGTAGCCTTCTGCTTCCAAAACAAAGCGTTCTAGGCGTGATGTGTGCTCGTCGTCTTCGATGACGAGAATGATGTTGTTGTCAGGGCCGGGGACACCGCCCGCTCCGGTGCTGTCCGTCGCCATTTTGCGGCATTTCTCCAACGCAATCGGTTAGATTAATGCTAGCATCGGACTTCGGTAAAAGAGAGCCGCTTTGAAGCCACCGGCAAGCAACGCTGCGTCGAGGGAAAAACACACGCCTCAAAGGCCCTTGTTTTGCTTGGGTATTGCCTAGCCAAGATTACGCATATAGAATGTTGAATTGTCGCGCTCTGACCAACCCCAAAAATTAGGAGGACAAGTGATTGGATGTACTAGGTTGTCATCTCTTGTTGGAACTCAAGGACTGTAATCCCGAACTACTGAACGACCTCTCTTATATTCGTAAGTCGATGATAGAGACGGCCCAGAACGTAGGCGCTACCATCGTCGGCGAATCTTTCCACCACTTCTCACCCCAGGGCGTTACCGGAATTCTGGCTATAGCCGAATCCCATATTTCCATCCACACCTGGCCTGAATTCGGCTATGCTGCGGCGGATATATTCTCGTGCGGAACGTCGTTTCAACCCAGAGAAGCAGCCAACATGTTGGCTGAGGCCTTGGAATGTGGCGACCCCGATATTCAGGAGATTCAAAGAGGACTGGCGCTCCAGGAGGCCGTGGGACTCTAGGCGGGCCCGATTTCATGATGGATATGGCCGGCAATTGGTTCATTGAAGGCGTCTACCCAGACCTGTTTGTAATGCTCAAAGTGCGTCAGGTCTACTACTCCGGGCAGACCGCCTACCAGAAGGTCGAAGTTCTGGACTCGGAACTCTTCGGTCGCAGTCTGGTTCTAGACGGCAAGACCCAGTCTACGGAACGGGACGAGCACATCTACCACGAAACGCTGGTGCACCCCGCCATGCTTTGCCACCCGGAGCCCAAACAGGTTTTCATCGGCGGCGGCGGCGAAGGCGGTACCCTCCGCGAGGTACTGGCCCACAAATCGGTGGAACGTGCCACGATGGTCGATTTAGACCCAGAAGTAGTGGAACTTTGCCGTAAGTACCTCCCCAATCACCACCAGGGCAGCTTCGACGACCCACGGACTAATTTGCTCCATGAGGACGCCCGCGGCTATCTGGAAAATAACTCGGATACCTACGACGTAATCATCCTAGACTTGGTTGACCCACTGGAAGGCGGAACTGCCGCCCTGCTCTATACCCAGGAGTTCTACGCCATTGCCAAGGCTAGGCTTAATCCCGGCGGCGTGCTGGTAACCCAGTCAGGCCCAGCCGGATTACTTAGCTACACCGAGTGTTTCACCACCATTGTTAACACTCTGGGCACGCTCTTCGATCACGCCACGGCTATTCAGGTGCATGTCCCCGCTTTCGAGACGCTTTGGGGCTTCACCATCGCTTCTGACTCGCCCTTCCCTCAATCTTCGGATGCAGATGTCGATGCCGAGGTGGCCCGGCGTTTCTCCAAGCCATTGAAGTATTACGACGGCGAGAGTCACCGCAACATGCGCGCGCTCACCAAGTTCCAGCGAGAGGGCATCAAAAGCGAAACCAGAGTAAACCGCGACTCTGACCCAGTCTTCATGCTCTAGCGGCCCAGCCGCAGCGAATACCTACCGGGCGGTGCGACCACAGCGAATACCTGCCGGTTACGGAATGGGTTTGGGCTGCGGGGGTTGGTTTCTCTAAGAAATACAAAAAACGTAGGGGCATCCCGATGGAATCGGGATGCCCCTACGTTTTTTAATTCCTATTGCTTGTGAGTAACCGGTTTTAAGGGCGGATTAGCACCCGGGTGGTGCCATCGGGATCGGAACGCTTGGTGAGCAACTCGTGACCCGCATGCTCGGCCCAGAGGGTAACGTCATAGATGTTTAGCGCGTCGGCCAAGATGGCTTCTACGAACGACTCCTTGTCGGTGCCCACCTGCTTGGTCAGGGCGGCGATTACACCGGCGCAGCTTTTGCCCCGGCCATCAATCACTACCCAGCCGCCAGTGCCGGTTACCGGCACGACTTCGTCACCGAAGACGTCTACCTCGCCGCTCTTTCTGAGTTCAACCTGGCGTTTGAACTCGGCCACGGCTTCCCAGGCGACAGCCCGGTCTCGTTCGCCGTTGCCACAAACTGCGCCCCGGACTCCGACGATGTCGGGGTTGATGCGGGCCAATTCGTCCAAGTCGGAAATCTTTAGATGCCCGGACAGCGCAGTGCTCATGCCCAATTGCTTGCCCTGGAGAATGATGTCTTTCAAGACGCTTTCCGACATGAAGTCGAAGAGGTTGCGTCCGTCTTTGGTCAAAGTGTCAATCAAGAAACCGTCGCACTCGCCGTCCTTGGCCAGTTGGACCATGCACATCGGGTCCAGGCCGTTCTCGTACAGTTCGTTATCGGCAAACACCGAGCCGACCAGTTTGGTGTTGAAGCCTTCTAGGGCCATGCGGGATTCTCGAAGAACTTCGACAGCCTTGTCATAGTCGGCCTCTTGGAAGCCGACCTTTACCGAAGTGGCGTCCATTACGGCGGCGGCGTAAACGGCCATTGCCACGGTGCCGGGCTGGTTGGGGACGACGCCCAGGGTAACGCTGACGTGTTTCTCAACCGGCATGATGCCCCGCACCGCCTTAACGATGTTGGGGTGGCCAGAGCCAACCAAGGCCTCTTGCAGGTTCTTGACGTCGACGATGTCGGCGCCGCCCTGCTCGGCTTCCATCGCCTCTTCCATGTTCTGCACGCTGACCATGAGCAGCATGCCCGAGGCGAAGTTATTGTTGCCGTCTAACCAAGCTCCCCGGGACTGGGCGGGCACGGCATGGGTTACGGGCGCGGGTTTTGGCTTGAGGGGTTCCAATTCTTCTCTCAACTCTGACTTCTCCACGGGTGATAAATCGAATAGCGGCGGGCGGACCGGACCGCCGGACATGCCCATGAGTTCGGCCCAATGTTTGACCATAGCAACCGGCAAAGCGCCGTTGAACTTGGTCTGTGTTTTAGTCCACCAAGTGTCTGAAAGCTCTTTCAAACGGCGTAGCTTGGTGTCGTAGAAGGTCTCGTCCAGGTCACCCTTGCAGGCACGGTCAATCCATTGGACGTAGTTGTTCGCGCCGGGCACGTCGAACCGCCAGTCCGAAGTGTTGGCGAACATGACCTGTTGTTGGATGCCCAGTTCTTGGCCTTTGAAGTATATCCACTCATCGGGGGTGCTAATGACGTGGTCTTTACCCAAAGACAAATGTGTTTCAATCGAAATTTGCTGATTGAAGCTGGCTTCTTTTACCCCGACCACGTTAGGAATACTACATAGCCGACCCATTCCGTAGGGGCTCATGATGATGCCGAACTGCGGGGAATTGTAGAACATGATGGCCAAGTTGGTGTTGTCGGCCAACAGGCGGACGTATTCATACACCTGGTCTTCGGTCTTGGTGGCCATATAGGGGGGTGCGACGATTAGGAGGTCGAACCCTGAATCTTCGGCGTGTTGGGCCAACGAAATCATTTCATTGGCTGAAGTGTCGGTAACGTGGGCACCGATGGGCCAATTGCCTGCGGCCTCTTCGGCAACGGCGTCCATCACCTGAATTCGCTCATCGTGAGACAGGGCCCAGAACTCGCCCATGTTCCAGGTGCAACCGGCCCCCGAAGTGCCAAGACTGCGGACGTGGCGGACGTTCCGTTTCATGCCTTCGGTGTCGATTTTGTCATCGGGAGTAAAGGGCGTGACCAGAGTGGTCCACTGCCCCTTCAGCGTTTCCCAAGCCCATTCCTGGGCCTCATGTTTCTTGTAGCCAGCCATCGTTGCCGCCCTCCATCAGAGGAAATTGGACATTCTATTTAGGTGGATGGTTGTATTGACGCTATCTCAAGTCCACTTAAATTTTTATTCTTCGTCGCCGTATTGTTCCTTCAAAGAGTCTACCACTGCCGGGTCGGCAAGTGTGGTGGTATCGCCCAGGGCACGGCCTTCGGCAACGTCCCTCAGGAGCCTACGCATAATCTTGCCACTGCGGGTCTTGGGCAGCTCGGCGGCGAATATTATGTCGTCGGGCCGAGCCATGGCCCCAATTTTGCCTGCGACGTGGGCTTTCAACTCGACAATAATCTCATCAGACATGGTCACTGAGTCTTTCAAGGTGACAAATGCGACTATTGCTTGGCCCTTAATTTCGTGGGCCTTGCCGATGCAAGCGGCCTCGGCAACCTTGGGGTTGTCCACCAAGGCGCTCTCGACTTCCATGGTGCCAATGCGGTGGCCAGAAACGTTAATCACGTCGTCCACCCGTCCCAGCAGCCAGAAGTCGCCGTCTTCGTCCAGCTTGGCTCCGTCGGCGGTGAAGTAGATGTTGGGATAGCGCGACCAGTACTGCTCAACGTAACGTTCCTCGTCGCCGTAGATCGTGCGCAACATGGACGGCCACGGCTTTTTGATGGTCAGGTAGCCGCCACCACCGGGGCCGACTGAGTTGCCTTGGTCGTCCAGAATCTCTGCCTCGATGCCAGGGAAGGCGCGAGTAGCCGAGCCGGGTTTAAGTGTCGTGATACCGGGCAAGGGCGCAATAAGGATGCTGCCAGTCTCAGTTTGCCACCAGGTGTCCACCACGGGGCAATTGCCGCCTCCGATGTTCTTGTGGTACCAAACCCAGGCCTCGGGATTGATGGGTTCACCCACGGAGCCCAGGAGACGGAGGCTTGAAAGGTCGTGTTTTTGGGGATAGCTTTCGCCCCAGCGCATAAAGGTGCGAATCGCAGTGGGCGCGGTGTAAAGAATGCTTACACCGTATTTGGCGACGATGTCCCAGAACCGGTCCCGGTCGGGATAGTCCGGCGAGCCTTCGTACATGACTGAGCTTGCGCCGTTGGCCAGTGGGCCGTAGACGATGTAACTGTGTCCGGTGACCCACCCGATGTCGGCGGTGCACCAGTAAGTGTCGTTCTCTTTGAGGTCAAAAATCCATTTGGTGGTGGCGTAGGTGCCCAGTAGGTAACCAGCGGTGGTGTGGACAATGCCCTTGGGCTTGCCGGTGGTGCCACTGGTGTACAGCAGATACAGCATGTCTTCGCTGTCCATTTGCTCCGGCTCACAAGTTAGGGGCTGGCCCTTCATTAGGTCGTGCCACCAGATGTCCCGACCGTCCACCATCTTGTCGTCGGCGGTCTCGGTGCGGCGCAGGACTACTACTTTCTCGATGCTGGGCGTGCCGCCGCCCTGGACCAAAGAGTCGTCGGCGTTCTGTTTCAGAGGCACTACGCCGCCGCGTCGGTAGCCACCGTCGGCGGTAATCAAAATCTTGGATTCCGAGTCGTTGATGCGGTCACGCAGAGACTCGGCGCTAAACCCGCCGAACACGACGCTGTGGGCGGCCCCGATACGGGCGCAGGCCAGCATGGAGATTGGGAGTTCTGGAACCATGGGGAGGTAAATGGTTACCCGGTCGCCTTTTTTAACCCCCAAGCTTTTGAGTCCGTTGGCAAACTGGCAGACCTCCCGGTAGAGGTCCCAGTAGGTGTAAACGCGCCTGTCTCCAGGCTCACCTTCCCAAATGATGGCCGCCTTGTTGCGGCGGCTGGTGGTCAGGTGGCGGTCAAGGCAGTTGTAGGATACGTTGAGCTTGCCGCCAAGGAACCACTTAGCATGGGGTGGGTTCCACTCCAATACCGTGTCCCATTTCTTGAACCAGTCTAGTTCTTCGGCGAACTTAGCCCAGAAGGCTTCCGGGTCTTGTAACGCTTCTGCGTAAATGTTGGGGTCGGAGATGTTGGCTTGCGCTTTGAACGCCTCGGAAGGAGGGAAAGTCCGCTCCTCTTGGAGCAGAGCGTCGAATCTTCCAGAATCTTCTACCAATTGAGTGCCTCCTGGGCGTTGTGCGCGCGATTTTGCGGGCGGGTTTTTTGCTTGGTTCTAATAACAGGAATAGGGCACGTCTGCCCTCGATTCCTAGGCTAATACCTAACCGGATTTTTAACACAAGCGAGAGGGGTTTGCAATCAGAAACCGAGTTGGAGCGTATCGACTTTCAAACGCGATGGCGTAGAATTCGGTACTTATGAGCCTGCCCACCGAACAACCTTCCCAAGCGACTGGAGAAGCGACGGTCAATGATGGCCACTGAAAACACGGTTTTGATAACTAAGCCTTGGGCCAGAAATTTGGTGGCCGTAGCTGCTGGCTTGGGTATGTTTTTGGCGGCTTTGGACATCGCCGTCAACGTGGCGCTGCCGACGATGACCGACGACCTGGATGCCGACCTGCAAAGCATTCAATGGGTGATTGTCGCCTTCATTGCTACGCGGGCCTCACTAGTGATGGGGGCGGGAAGTTTTGCCGACCGTTTTGGCCTACGGCCGGTGTATATCTTCGGCGCGGCGTCTTACTTGGTAGCCATGTTCTGCATCGCCTTCTCTCCCAACCTCGAGACAGTGGTGGGATTCCGGGTGTTGCAAGCATTGGGTACCGGCTGCCTGTACGCCGTGTCCCCGGCCATCGCCGCCGGAGTTTTCCCCAGCCACCGCCGTGGTTTGAGCATGGGGTTCACCGCGGGCAGCCAGGCCTTGGGCATGTTGGCGGGCACCGTCGGCGCTGGGCTGTTGGTGGGGTGGCTGGGATGGGAATGGGTCTTCTTGGGCCGGATTCCCTTTGCGGTAATTGCCATCGTGCTGGCGTTCTTCTTCTTGGAGCGCCGCCGTGCTATGTCTGCTCCAGGATCTAGCAAGGGCTCGGCATTCGACGTTTCCGGGGCGGTAACTCTGGTGGCGGGGCTTCTCTGTCTGATTATCGGTCTGAGACTAGGGCGGTCAATCGGTTGGACATCTCCGGCGGTGCTGATTCTGCTGCCGCTAGCGCCGTTGTTTTTGGGCACATTCTGGCGGGTCGAACGAACTGCTCATTGGCCAGTGTTGCCCGGATATTTGCTCCGGCTCCGGGGATTCACCATCTCCAGCCTAAGTATGTTTCTGGCCCACTTTGGCGTGTTCGTCATCTGGTTCATCTTCCCGTTCTATATGGCCGACAGTCTGGAACGGGGGCCGCTTACCTTGGGTCTCATGCTGGCGACAATGGCTTTCTTGAACACTGGGTTCTCGGGGACAGGAGGCTGGCTTTGCGACCGGGTCGGCACTCTGCCGGTGGGTTTTACTGGGTTGTTGGTAATGGCCTGTGGGTTGTTTTACATGGGCTTTCTCAACACCGGGTCGAGTCTAGTCGAGATAGCGCTCCGTATTGGGATAGTAGGCACCGGGTTGGGACTGTTCCAATCCGCCGCCTACTCATTAATGATGGGCAGTGTGCCGTCCGAGCGGTTTGGCACGGCGGGGGCGGCCCTTTCACTATCACAGGCTTGCGGAACTGTTTTGGCCGTGGCGGTGATGGGCGGCGTTTTCGGTTGGCGCGGCGACCATCACCTGGCAGGGCTTGCCGGAAGCTCCGAGGCTGAAGGCGTGGCGTTCATCAAGGCGTTCAAAGACGTTTTCTTGATTGGCTCGTCCATCGGACTGCTCTCGGCGTTGGTGTTCTTGGTCGGTGGGTGGCGTCAGTCCCGCGCACCCCAGTCAACTGCATCGGATTGACGGCGATAGTAGAATTTCGGCGGGACTATTTATATTGCAACACCGGATCGCAACAGCGGCTAGGAGATAGGCAGATGGCCATTCAGTTTGGCATATTTGACCACATTGAACCGGTGCCAGGTCAGCGTCTTCAGGAGACCTACGAACTGCGACTGGAGCAACTGGAAGCATTGGATAAGGCTGGCTACTACGCCTACCACCTGGCCGAACACCACACTCCTGCAGTCCACAGTTTGGCCCCATCTCAGAATGTGTTTCTGGCAGCGGTGTCACAGCGGACGAAGAACCTACGGTTCGGGCCGGGCATCTGTGTGTTACCGCTGCACCACCCAGTCCAACTCATCGAAGAATTTAGTATGTTGGACCACATTAGCGGCGGTCGTCTGGAGATTGGAGTGGGCCGGGGCGGTGTCTTTGAAGCCTTCTTCTGGGGGCAAGACGCAGATGTGGAGTCGAATTACGCCCGCTACCGCGAAACCTTGAGCGCAGTACAAAACGGCCTGAGCCATGAGGTACTGTCCCACCAAGGCGAGTATTACAACTTCGACGATCTCCCCATGCGACTACGACCATTGCAACAACCAATGCCGCCATTCTGGTATATGCGCAACGTCGAGACGGCAGCGATGGACGGCATGAACACCATCATTGTTGGCGGCCTGGATAGCTTTGAAGCCAACGTCAAGCGCTATCACCAAGAATGGGAGAAGCATCAAGGGGTCGGCGCGTTAACCGCCCAGGGTACCGTGCCCAAGATTGGGCTGGTCGTCCATCTACTTCTCGCCGACACCGACGAAGAGGCAATCAAGCAGGCAAAACCTGCCTGGGAGCATTACACGTGGAACCTCGGGACGCCCCGGCGCCTGGAGGCAGAAAGGCGCGGTCTAACCCAATTTGCTGGCGATAACATGAACCCGCGACCGGCGGCGGCACCGGCAAGAGAATTGCCCCACGAAGAACGGCGCGACTTGGCCGCCTCGTTGGAGGAAATGGAGCGGCAGGAAAGGCGGAAGAACCTGCGAGGCAACCTGGCCGACGGAGTTTCCGGTGCCGGGTTCGGCTCAGTGGCCGGCTCGCCAGAGACGATTCGAGCCTACTTGGACGAATATGCTGCCACCGGGGCCAACTACTTTGTGTGTTCATTCCAGTGGGGCGACTTGAGCCACCAGCAGGCCATGCGGTCCATAGAGTTATTCACCAACGAGGTGATGCCGTACTACGTGGGGTAATTTGTCAGGTTAATCTGCTGTGGGACGTCGCCCCCATCTCCGGCAATGTCGTGAGTCTCCCCGATGCATCGAGGGACCTAACCTTCCCCCGATATGGGGCGTTGCCTCAAAAGTAGCGAAAGAACCTAGTTTTCGGTTCGAACAGCCCTATCCCCATGTCACCCTGAGCGTAGCGAAGGGTCTGCCAAGGCGGTTCTTGGAAGATTCTTTCCCGATGCGTCGGGACTTTACTC
>JABMNL010000049.1 GCA_013204585.1 SAR202 cluster bacterium
AGGTTACGGCGGTAGGCTTCGGCGACGGCATGGGCGCGGTCGTTCACGCCCAGTAGGTTGAATATGTTCCTAAATTCACGCTTCAACGTCGTCTGACTTATATACAGTTTCGACGCCAGTTCCTTCGACGACAGCCCGTTCGCCACCAGTTTCAATACGTCTTGTTGACGCTCCGTCGGCATCCCCTCTCCGTCCGACGCCTTCCCCGCCGCTGCCTGGTCCATCAACAGTCTGGTCAGCGCCGAGTCCACCGGCGACTGACCCAATGCCGCCTGATACATGCTCTTCACCAGTTCCCCAGGGGGCAGGGTCTTCAACAAGTACCCGTCTGCTCCAGCGTCAATGCTCGGCACCAGGTAATCGGCCCCGTAGGCGCTCACTATCACTACCTTGACCTCTGGGTACTTGGCCTTCAGCAGTCTCGTGCCCTCTACTCCGTCCACACCAGGCAGTTGGATGTCCATCACCACTATGTCGGCTTTGGTTCGCTCCAACTCTTCCAGCGCTTCTTCCACGCTGTCTACTTCTCCAACACAATGAAAGCCGCCTTCTCCCTCAAGTAGGCGTCTCATCCCCTCCCTTACCATCGGGTGGTCGTCCACCAACAACACCCTTATTTGTTGCCTATCTGTCTCTTTGCCTGTCTCTTTGCCTGTCTCTCTGCCTGTCTCCCGCCTCCCATCACGACCCGGCTGCAACTCTCTCGAGCCCTTTGTTCCTTCTACCATGGTTTGTTCCTTGCCTTGGTTATGGTTCCCTATTATTTAAGCCGTGTTCGCCGTCTGGGCTAAGCATTCTTGTATCCTCACCTCCAACTCCTCCACCGTAAATGGTTTGCCCAACCATACGTTTCCTGTGTTCTCCAAAAATTCCTGCGTCTCGGGGTTCAGTGTGTCCCCAGTCGCAAATATCACTCGCTTCGACAGTTCTTCGTCTTTCTCCCTAATCCGCCGGTACAGTTCTTTCCCGCCTACTCCAGGCATCCGCACGTCCATCAAGATGCACTCGTATCTCTTCTGGCCTATCGCCTGCCACGCCTCTTCGCCGTCTTTGGCTACTTCCACCACGTGGCCGTCTCTAGACAATATCCGGCATAAGGGATCCGTAAATACGGTCTCGTCATCGACCACCAGTATCCGTTTGCCCTTTATCTTCCCCGCTTCCTCTGCTTCTTTTTCTACCCCTATTCCTTCCAGACCCTCCGGTCCTTCGATGGGTAGTTCCACAAAAAAGGTGGTCCCTTGTCCCTCTTCGCTCTCAACCCAAATCTTCCCACCGTGGGCCCGGACCATCCGGTAGCACATGCTGAGCCCCAGCCCCGTGCCCTTCCCCTCTTCCTTAGTAGTGAAGAAGGGGTCAAATATCTTCTCTATGTGTTCTGCGCTAATTCCGGGTCCGTCGTCCCTAAAGCTAAAGCGCAGGTTGTTTCCTTCCCTACGCCCGCTAATCCACAGCGTCCCGCCCCTATTATTTTCGCTCATGGTCTGGTCCGCGTTGGTCACGATGTTCAAAAACACCTGGGTCAGTTGGTGCTCATCAGCCATCGTCTTCGGTAGCCCGCTCTCGTAGCTGGCCCTTACTTCGATGTTGTTGGCGTTCAAATCCCTGGCCTTTAGCGACAAGGCCCTACTTACCGCCCCCGATACGTCGACGTACATCTTTTCTGGCTCGTGCCGACGCGCAAAGGCCAGCAAGTTGTGCACCACCCTCGCCGCTCGCTGCGCCTCCGTGTAGATCTTCTCCACGTCCTCGCCCACTCCGCCAGGCAGGTCCTGGCTCTTTAGCAGGTGCGCAAAGGTCATCACCGCCGCCAACGGGTTGTTTAACTCATGCGCTATTCCCGAGGCTAGTTCGCCCACGGTGGCGAGTTGTGAGGCCTTTTGCAGGCTAACCTCGGCCGCCTTTCTTTCGGTTACGTCACGGTCAACCCCCCGGAAACCAGCAAAGCACCCGGTTTTGTCGAAAACCGGCATACCGCTACCCTCCAATAGGAATTGGCGGCCATCTCTGTGGCCCACCGTGTGTTCAATGAGGTAGAAAGCCTCCCGTTTATCGGCCAGGTCTCGAAATACATCTCGCATCCGGGCCGATTCCGCCATGGGCATGAAATCGAACGGCGACTTTCCAATTACCTGGGAAGAGTCGAGTCCCGTAATCGCTTTAATGTTTGGACTGCAGAAAGTATAGGAACAAGAAGCATCCAATTCCCACATGACATCACTGGTGTTTTCGGCTAGCGCCCGAAAACGGGACTCGCTCTCCCGGAGGGCTTCTTCGGTCTTCTGCCGCTGTTCGAGTTCCCCAATCATTTGATGGTAGAGTTCCGCGTTTTCCAACAATGTGCCGATGCCATCGGCCAGGGCGGTGAAGTACCGAGTACGTTCTGGAGTGAAGTAGGCCAGTTCATCTGACGCCACGTTCACCAGGCCAAGTACCCGTCCGCTGCCGCTCTTAACCGGCATGAAGATTATGGAACTCATTCCATGCGCCTGGATGGCCTTATTAACGAGAGGATGCTGTTGGTAATCATCTATAACGAGAAGCTGAGACCGCTGAAAGACCAGAGCAGAAAGGCTATCTGGAGGTAGCACCAACTGCGCCGAGGAATACGCCCCGCCGGCCTGAGCCACCAGTTTCATCCCCTCCATATCACCCACTGGCACCCTTAAAGTAGCGGTTTTCACGCCTGGAGAAGTCATGAGACACTCTAATGCATTTTTACACTTATCGACGAATGAACCTGGTCCGCCCAAGATATTCGCGATGTTCAGAAGGGACTCCATCTCCCCGGAACGACGCCGCTCTTCAATCTCAGCCAACCGCCGGGCCTCATACAGAGCGGAGTTCTCCACAGCCGGAGCAATCTGGCCCGCCAACCTCTCGAGTATTTCCTTCTCCCGGTCGCCGTAGCAGCCAGAATTACGGCTACGCAATCCCAAAGTGCCAATCACCTTGCCCTTCGAAACCAGGGGAAGCATGATGCACGATTTCAGGCCAGCTTCCAAGAAACGCTGGTCGGTGGCTGATTCAGAAGATACGCTGAGGTTTTTGCCAATTACGGTTCCTCCATTCAATACAACTCTGCCGGTTACTGTGTGCTCCAAGGACCCGGAGTCGCCCACATCAAAACCCGGGACGCTGGGGCCAAAGGCGTATTTGACGGTGTAATTATTCTGCGCCTGGTTCACGATGTTGATGTTGACCCGATTGAACAGAACCAGCTTCTGCAATTCAACGGCGAATCGCTCGTAAACCTCTTCGATCGCCAGCGTAGAGGTAATAATCCGCGCCACTTCGTCCAATACTGACAGTTCATTGAGGCTGGCTTGTAAGTGCTCCGAGAGCTTACTGTGTTGCAGCATTAGCCCCACTACATCGCCAATTATTCCGAGGAACCGTACTCTGCTGGGGGTGAAATGGTCATCTTGCTTGGATTCCAATAGCACTACGCCGACATTTTTGCCGCCAACCTTCACCGGCTGAGCAACCTTGGAACCGACACTTGAGTATGACTCGGCAGCGGCACTCTCCGTGTCAGAGACATATAGGTCATCGACTGGGGTTATACGAATGTTGCTGCCGCATCTGCCAACCTTTGCTACCTTTCGGAGAGTTCCGTCGGACTCATTCCGAATGCGCAAGGACGCGGAATCGGCTTCTGTAACTGAAATTAATTCTGCGAGGATCCTATTGCATTTTTCCTCAATGCGGTCCGGCTGCGATAAGTACTCCAACAGTCCTGCAACAACATCTATATCAATCTGCTTGTCTTGCGATCCCTCGGTCCCGTGACCAGCAGTATCAGTACGAGTTATGCCTGGAGCCCCCGGATATGCTGTAACCATTTCATCCGTCCATCCATAGTTGCGTTCCGTGCTTGCGGGTGATGCTTAAATCGGGTGGTCCTTGAATCAAGTGTCGGTGCTACCTACAGGATAAATTGTTCAGTATGGCCGCAGCACCTTTCCGTAAATCGAACCTAATATATGGCCGTTGTCGGTATCGAATAGCTGCTTACGTGGTGCGACACCGACTTCTAATTCACTGGAAGGTAGAAGACCCTTGCCCAAGTCCACACTTGGCCAATTCAAGGCGTCTCGGCAGTTTTTTGGGGTGGTTTGGGGCCAGCCGGTAGTTTCACCCACCAGATGGGATATCTCTTGCAAATCGAGGGGTTTCAATAAGACTGCAATGGCGCCTTCGTTAAGGGCTTCCGTCACCAGGCCCGCTTCCCCGTAGCCGGTCACCATGGCGACCACCAAACCGGGCTGTAGCTTTAACAGCTCACGAAGGGTTTGAACACCGTTGATTCCAGGCATCTCGATATCGATGAAAGCCAAGTCAAAAGGACTGTTCTTTGCTCCCTCAATGGCCTGGTATCCATCTTCAGCGGTCTGAACCTGGGCCCCCAGGTATTCGATGAGGCCGCGCATGGTCACTCGTGCGCTTAGCTGGTCGTCAACCACTAGCACTAGAGGCATTTTCATCGGTACCCCCCATCCTGTAAGTGGCCGCTTTGAAGGGGCTTGATAGGGAATGTTCCCACGACTGATGCCCGCTGCGGCCGGGTAGCAGACGCCAAAGTATAAATGTACATACCTTACGAGTCAATACGTTTTCTCTGTATTTTATAGATTTTTCCAGCTTTACACCTTGAATTCGTATCAAAAACTACTAAAGCGAGTTACTTTTATACTACATAACCATCAAAAAGGGTTAACGTAGCTTTGCGGCAACACGTTAGCCCAATCAGCGTAAAGCATGACGCACTAAGGCAAAGGCAGACCCGATGGTGTTATATAAAGGAGAGGCCGAAATCAAGATGAGTGATTGCTAGTTTGGAGAGGGCTATTAGGAGAAGAGGCGACTTGATTGCCCGTAAAGAGGATGCGACGAGAAAAACGCGGTTACAGGAGTTGGGAGGTCCATTGGTCGGCAGACCGGACCATTCTTCCCAGGCCTGGAAGCATACCCACGGCAATCTCCGGGTACTCGTCGAGCGCCTCTAGGAATGCACGGCGGGGGAGAAAAAAGCATTCCATCGGTCCCATGGACGCAACGTTGGCGGAGGGGGCAATCCGTCTAATAACCCTATTTCGCCGAACCAGTCGCCTTCTCGGAGGTCGGTTTCTTGGGCCAACCGTTCTCATGCCCAGGGAGCCAATTCTTTGAAAAGGCTTATCTTACCGAGGAATTCCTTTTTCTCATTCATCGACGGATCGCTCTTTTCGAATCACGGATTGACGGGGGAACCGAACTGGCTTCTCCAAAATATATCGCGGCTAGGGGGAAATACTAAATCCGACGCGTCGAGCGGCAGGGCATTGGCCGCGGCGGCTTAGTCCAGTTCGTGGCTTGGTCCAATGGGCGGCTGGGTCGCTTGGCTGATCCGGTCATCCCCATCCCCATCCCGCGGGGAGCATGGTTTAAAGGCCGTTCTATCCAAACATAGTTGGCGTCATTAAGACGCCCTACTACGAATACCGCGAATACCGCGAATACCACATAACTTGGTTCTGACGGGTTAACGCCAGCCAGAACCGGCTACCGATAGTCCTGCTAACAGGAACTAGGCTGCCACCGACATGTCTTTGAGCCGTTCTTGTACGCCTCTAATCTGGCGTTGGCCTTTTCCTACCGTCTCAGAGATGTCGCGCACGCTGTCGCCCTGTTTCAGGCGGTCGATAATGTCTTGGTTCTTGTTCCACCAGCGTTGCTCGCTGCGTTCTTTGGCCATGATGACCGAGTTAATATTGGTCATGGTGCGTCGGCGTGCCCGTAGCCGACGGGGGCGAGCTTCTTCCTCAACGTCGCTGCCAACGCCACTAACAGCGCCTTGGAGCACCAATTCTGGTTCTCTCGCCTCAAGCGGCAAATCCATCACTGGTTCGTTGGGATAGTAGTAGGTCCCACACTGCCAACAACGCCATTCGTCTCCGTCTAAGACCAGGTCGCCATTGCACTTAGAGCAGTTCTTAAACTTGCACAGCATGAATATTCCTCAACTGGATGAAAATGTAATATTTCCTGTGTCGGCACTACCGCGCTACGGACCGAGAAGAGAAAATCTATGCCTTTTCCCGACCGTTCCACGAGGTGTTCCGAACTACTACATTGTTCCAATTAGCCCCTACGCCTCCAAGCACCAAACGGGCCGATGGGGCAGGGCGAACCGTTCCGGCTCAATGGCCCAATAGGGCCAGCGGCGCGAACCCAATGGGGCTATTTCGTGCCTGAGTGTCAAAAATATGCGGCTTGACATAAGGAGACCGAAGTTGAGTGGTTAACATAAATGGATGTCAGCTTTCGCGAACTGACCTACCATCGGGTAGACGCCCGAAAAGGGGCAATTAAGAGGGAGTTTTAGGAGGCCCCGGCGGTCTTTATTTCAGCCCGCCGGGGTTGGTTATAACGTTTTCGTGCATGGGCATGAAAGAGGCGGCTAGCCCGGCAGGGCATTGGAGCCGCAGACCTAGCCAAACGGATTCGATATGCCTCTGGGTGCCCACACAAGCCCTATAGCTATAGTTAGCTAACAGCGGGCCTCTGGGAAACGCCCCAGCGCAACATCGAAAGCAACCAGGGAGGAAAATTTATCCTCGACCCTGCTAGTCGGGCATCGCGGTTTCGCGCAGGCTGATGCGCACGGAAAGGGACGCGAGGGGGCTGGCGAATGAAACCAATATCTGGGTGCTGCCCATGATGGTAAACCGGCTGCCCCGCGGTTCCACGATGACAGGAGGGCTGATTTGGCACGGATACCCAGCCTGTGCCAATTGGGTAGCCGCGTTGCCCGTAATCATGTTGGCCAACTCGCCAAGGGCCGACAATGCAAGATCGTTCTGCAAATCTGGCACATCTTCGCCAATCATTTTGCTAACGACCTTTAAGGCTGAATCTTCGGTGAACCCGTAGAGAACGTTCCCTTCCAGCCGTCCACTGACACCGATTATCGCCGTCAGGTCCTCGGTGGTGAACTGATGGGATACGGCTTCGGCGGATTCCACCACCAGCTCTTCGCCCAGTTCTTTTTGCCAAACCAGCTTCGCTGGCACCAAAAATGAATTTACGTATTCCTCTTTCATACCTTTTCGTCCTTTTCCCTTTTTTTCCTTGTCGGGTCTATTTTCAACCTGCGGCACTCACCGCCTGGTCTGGCAAACCACCGCCGGTGTTCCACCGTACCGGATTTGCCCTTTCGCCCCTTCTACCTTCGCTCCATCTATCCATCTATATGAAGAACCGGCTATCCGCGCCGGGATTCTTGAAACCTTGGTCAGGTTGCTGCCGGTGGCGGGAACCATCCCCACCAACTCTTGGTCCCGCACGAGGTGCATGAGAGTTCTGCCGCCACGTTTCCCTTCACCTGGCATTCTTTGCACTGAAAACTCTCATGGGCGGCATAGCCAACGGTTCCGCCAAGCCCGGCCACTACCGTTTCTATCTTTGTGTTCATCGCCTGAATATGTCCGACCAGCGTTTGAATGTCTTGCTGTAGCTGTTTCACCGATGCGGTAATGTCAGAAGGCGTACCTGCTTGATGGCCCAGCTTGACCATATCCTGTTCTAGCTTCTCAAGCCGTTTGCCCATACTTTCCATGGTGAAATTCCCGGTCTCAGCCTCCCTAATGGGAGCATCCGGACGTGGCCCAAGGGGATGTTCGGGCACATCTTCAGGAGGACCGCCACTTCCACTGCCGGAAGCAGTGAACATGGCGTCAATCTGATTCTGGGATAGTACTTGATCGCTAGTGTCCATTTACTTATACGGGTTCCAAGTAAGGGTCTACCTCTGAAACCAGTTGGTTTTGGTGCTCAGGGCTTATTAGATTAATGTCATAGGGTCTCCGGACCAGGTTGGTTCCACCGTGGCTGCACACCCTGACAATTGGGCGACCGATGAAACCGATGTTGGCGTCTGAAACAACGCCCATCTCACCGGTATTTAACTTCACAGTAATCCCGGTTGGATACAGGGGTACGATCTTGGTGAACAGGTCAACCAACCTTGGGTCAAACAGCTCGCCAGAATAAGCGAGGATGAATTCGACTGCCTCGTGGGGCATATATGCTGGCCGGTCTGGTCTGGTGGACACCAACTCATAAAAGGTATCCGCAATGGCTATTATTCTGGCAAATGGTGAAATCTGCTCCCTGGACAATCCCGATGGGTAACCACTGCCGTCCCAGCGTTCGTGGTGGTGCAGGGCGCCCTCGATAGTCTCAGGGTCGAACCGCTTCGCTTTCATTAAGAACCCTGCCGTCTGCGTGGGATGCTTATGGTTCGCATCCTCACCAGTGGGATTACCAGCTACAGTCGGTTCGTCAGATTCTTCAGACGGTACGGGGGTAGACCAATCGGCCTCTTCCTCTGCCGTGACTAGGCTATCTCCCAAGTTCATCAACAGAGCCGCCATACCGAGGTTAGCGGTATCAACGATGCCGCTATCCAACTTGCGTCCAATCAACATCGCCAGGCAGGCCGCGCGAGTCGGTTGCATGTAGTCGTATTCTTCCAACGAGTAACACCCAGAGGCATTTGCCTCGCCCATTACGGATGGGAACATCTCGCGGACCATTGAATTAAGAGACTGCTGCAAAGCTTGCAGCAATGAGTCATCAAACTTGCCATGGGTTTTTACGTGCGCCAGCAAGGCCTTTAGCCCTTGGATTGTTCCCGACTCCAGTTCTGGGGCGATGACGGGCTTCACCACCACGTCAATCGTCCTGGGGTCGTCAATGACAATTTCCGGCACGTCTCTGCTGGCCAAGATGGTGAGACTCTGCCGGTTCATTTCTGCGCCTGTGTCCAACAGTAAATAGCCCCGGTTATCGTACACAGGCCGGGTTAATATCATGCCTAGACGGGCGTTTTTTGTACCTATTCTCCGCATTTCCGCACTTCCCCTTAGATTAGACTCTCGCTGCTGGTGCCTTGGCTTTCATGCCTAACGCAGAAGATTGATTAGCTTTGGCAGAATCTTCCTTGCAAAAGAAGGAAGCAAACATTCGCTTTAGGCCCATAGATTGGGCGTCGAGCATGCTTTCAGTGCTTCCAATGAATAGCACTCCGTCGTTGTTGAGGGACTTTGCGAATCCCTTATTAAGTGTTTCTTTGGTTTCTTCAGTAAAATAAATGGTCACATTTCGGCACATTATGAGATCAAACCCTACCTCGAATGGGTCGTTCAACAAGTTGTGCCTCTTGAAATCCACCTTGGACAAGAATTTGGGGGCGACGGTGTAGCCTTCGTCCGATTTGACGAAATTCTTAAGCATTACACCCTTAGTAACTTGTTCGAGATGCGATTCGGCGTAGGGTCCACCAGACCGCGCTCGCGCTAGGCTCTTGTCATCTAGGTCAGTAGCCAAAATCCGGTGCTTGCCATGGGGGCTTAGCTCATCCAGCAACATGGCAACAGAGTACGGCTCGGCGCCAATTGAACAGCCAGCACTCCAGATGTTTAGCGACTGTGATTTTTTCAGCAGATCAGGAATTACCCTAGTCTTGAGCACGTTAAATTGCTCATTGTCTCTAAAGAACTCAGACACGTTGATGGTCAAGAAATCCATCAACTGCTGGAGGATCTCTTTGTCCTTTTCAACGGCGCTAAAAAATGGCACCACGCCGGCATAGCCGTGGCGGGCAATATAGCCGTCTAAACGGCGCATCATTTGCTCGCCTTTGTAGGCGTCCAAGCTCAGCCCGGCGAGCTTCTTCACCTTCATCTTCAGGAATTCGTAATCTTTTTCATTCATCCAATGCTTCCTAATCTATAAAAATTACGCGCTACACATGCGGACGATTTCGTCAGCGATTTCGGGTAGAGGAAGGATCTTATCGGCGTTACCTTTCTCCACCACACATCGGGGCATGCCATATATCGCACAGGTGGATTCATGCTCCACCGTAACTAGTCCGCCCTTTGCTTTAATCTGGGCGGTCCCCTGGGAGCCGTCGCTCCCCATGCCAGTTAAGACCACACCCATGGTCTTGCCGCCGTAAAGGTTGACCACAGAATTAATGGTCACGTCTACCGACGGTCTTACCCCCCACATTGGAGGGTCTTGATTCAATGCTATCCGCCCTGAGGAGGTGACCACCATGTGGTAATCGCCTGGCGCCATCAGAACGGTGCCAGGCTCTAGAACATCTCCCTCTTCCGCCTCTTTCACTCTGACCGCCGAAGCCTGGTTCAGGCGTTCTGCAAAAGATTTGGTGAACCCGGGCGGCATGTGTTGAACCAGCAGCACGGGAACGGGCAGATTTGCTGGCAGATTTGGGATTAATTCCACCAGGGCTTTTGGCCCGCCGGTCGAGCTACCAATCACCAAGACCTTGCCTTGGTAGCGGGCTTTTTTGAACCGGGAATTCTTCCCAACTGTGGCGCTCTCTGTAGCGACTGCGCCATTTACCGCTGTCTTTACACTGGCTGGCCGCGGCTTCCTACGAGAGTTCTGCCGCCACCGCGCCATGTTAACCTGGGCTGCGGTCTTAACTTTCTCCACCAGTTCGTCGGTGTCGCTGGCAATTCCAGCAGGGTTTAACGCAGAGGGCTTCAAAAAGAAGTCCACCGCGCCTAGTTCCAAGGCCGCCACGGTGGCGGGAGCTTGTTCTCCGGTCAATGCGCTTAACATAATGACCGCGGTAGGGCATTCCTCCATAATCCGCTCTAAAGTGGTGAGGCCGTCCATCCGTGGCATGGTGATATCTAACGTCACCACCTGCGGCTTTAGGTTTTTAATTTTTTCCAGCGCGTCTACGCCATCCTTTGCCACACCGATTATCTCAATGCCAGGATCGGCGGTCAGCCGTTTGACTATCATTGAACGCGCGAACGCCGAATCATCGACAATCAACGTTTTAATTGATTGGGTCAATTGGGTCTCCTAGGAAATTCGGGAGAGGTCTCCTCTATCCGACACGAGTAGGGCTAGCCCAATGCTTTTTTGATGGTGCCCATAACACGTTCTTGGTCAAAGGGTTTTATTACGAAATCCATTGCTCCAGATTTTAGGGCTTCCATTACCAAAGCTTGCTGCCCCATGGCTGTGACCATTGCCACCTTGGCGTTAGGGTCAATTTTCTTTATTTCCTTTAGGGCGGCTAGGCCGTCCATATCGGGCATGGTAATGTCCATCAAAACCATGTCTGGTCGGTATTCCTGATACAGGGCAACGGCTTCTACTCCGTTGGCTGCCTCGGCAACGTCAAATCCGTTTTCTACCAACATTTTCTTGCAGCGCATTCTCATGAAAGCTGCGTCGTCAACCACCATCACTTTAGTCATTGCAGGCTCCTACAGTTCTTTTGTTTCTTGGCCGGCGCTGGCAACCATCGCTTTGCCGGACTCGATGAATAGCCGCATGGTGCGGCCTCTGTTGCCACCGGTATCTTCGCTTTTGATGCGCAGTCCTTCCGCCTTTAACGCGGCTTGGACTGCTGCTATGTTGTCTTCGCCAATCTTGAATGCCGTGCCCATGCCAGGTGCCAGCGACATCTGCGCGCCACCGACAAGATTAATCTGTAGGCGGACATCCAATGCGCCCCGTTCTCTCATTTGGCCAATTAATAGGGGGACTGCTATGTCCGCGTAACGGGCGGCCTTGTCCCCAGTTTTTCCATTGCTCTTGGGCAGGACCACGTGCGCCATGCCCCCAACTTTCACCACCGGATCAAACACCGATATGGCGATGCAAGAGCCCAGCCCCAGGCAGGCCAATACCGTTTCAGGATCGTCGGTGACTTTCACCTCACCAAGTCCAACCATTACCGTTGTTTCGTTACTCACTGTCATTTGCTGGCGACCCGGTTAGATAATTCCCTCAGGAAATCTGGACTGGGTAGCACCAGGAAGTTTCCATTAATCGCGTTGTCTTTGGTGGAAAAGGTCGCCTCGACCACCAATGCGTCTTCCGACTCTTGAAGGATGTCGGCTAAGGCCACATCCAAAATCGACCCGGCCATATCCATGATTACGGCCGGTGGTGAAGGCATTAGCACCAGACCGGAGGCATCGCTCAGGGCGTTCAGATAGAAAGACCCCATGATGTTTCCCATCTCACCCAGCGCTGAAGCTTCCATCTCGGTAATCTCTGTAGTCGTGCCAGACGGTTCTCCCAAAAGTAGGTCCACCAAAGACATGGCGGTCTGAGGGGGATACACAAGAAACATATGCCCCTCAGTTGCGCCAGTCACCGCCAGATAAACGGCCACTGCCACCATTTCACGTCCGCCGAACAGGTCCGGAACGTCGTCCACCGGAATCTGACGGGCGCTGATGGTTTTCATAATGATTTCCTGGTCCACCATCTCTGACAGACCATTGATGGCGTTCTGCCCGCCCAGCAGCACCAACCTGGCACCTTCTTTCAGGCTGTCCTCTACTGAAATTTGTTGTTCTACCATCTGTTTCCTCATGAACGACCCAAACGTTTGCCAAGGGCCGTCCTTAGATTTATTGCTTAAGCGCTGACTGCAACTTGTGATGCAGTCCCTTTCATCAAAGTGGTCTGTATCAACGTGGGAATGTCCACAATCAGGACTACCCGTCCGTCACCGAGAATGCTAGCTCCGGCAATTCCCTTAATCTCTCCGATGCCGTCTGACAGTGACTTGGCCATAATCTCTTGCATTTCCACCAAGCTTTCCACTGCCAGACCCACCAGGCGATCGCCTAGCTTCACCACGACAACATAAGTTGCCCGTGCTTTGGATTCTTCGTTAAAGACCTCTCTAGAGAACACTTTCTCCAGGCGCAACAGCGGAATTATGTAGCCTCTAGAACGAATCACCTCTTTGCCCTCAATCGTCTCAATATCGACAACTTCTAGGCGGCGAACTTCTAACACGTAGACCACAGGCACTGCGAAGATGGTTGCGTTCATAGAGACCAGCAAGGCTTGGACGGTAGCTAACGTGAGCGGCAACCTAAGGTTGAAGGTCGTGCCTTTACCCACGGTGGTATCGACGGTCACAAACCCGTTGATGGTCTCAATGTTGGTCTTGACGATGTCCATGCCGACACCGCGGCCAGATACATCGGTTGTTGCGGCCGCAGTCGAAGTGCCAGGGGCAAAGATTAAATCTATGGCCTCCGCATCTGTCAGCCGTTCTCCCACTTCTTGGCTAAGCAGGCCCTTCTTTATTGCGGTGGCCCGCATGATTGCGGGGTCGATGCCTTTCCCATCGTCAGAGACGGTGATAACGATGTGTCCCTGGTCTTGGAAGGCCGCAAGCTTAATGGTCCCCCTTTCGGGTTTACCGGCGGCTGCGCGCTCTTCTGGGCTTTCAATACCATGGTCTATTGAGTTTCTAAGCAGATGGACCAGAGGGTCACGGATGCGCTCAATCACGGTGCGGTCAATCTCGGTCTCTTGGCCTTCGACCACAAAATCGACATTTTTCCCAAAACGCTGAGCTAAGTCGCGCACCATTCTGGGGAACCCATTGAAGACGGTCGCAACGGGCATCAGGCGGACTTGCATGATCTCCTGCTGGAGATCGTCCACTACCTTGGCCACATGGGCCGAGGTCTCGCCCAATGACTTGACCAGTTCGTCCTCTTTGTACTTGGCCTGTAACTGGCGCCCAATCTGCGCGATGCGAGTTCGGTCGATGACCAGTTCACCAATGGTGGTCATCAAGGTATCCAGCCGTTCAACATCAACCCGAACGGTTTGAGTCTGTTGGACTCCAGCGCGCTGTTTGCCGCCGTCAGCGGGTTCGCCGGCTTCGCTTTGGTCTGTGGTTGCGCCCACAGTGGCCAATTCTTTTTCGCCACCGTCATCGGCAGGGTCGTCCGACCCAGGCAAAGGACCGCCACCTGCCTCATCTTGGGAGCCGGATATTAACGCTAGCCAACCTTCGGATGATCCATCCTCGAGGGATAATTCAATTACCTCTAAGTCGTCGACGTCCTCAAAGGCCGCCAATGCTTGCTGGAATATCTCATCGTCTTGGTCCGTAGATACTATTGCCTGGACCAGATTGGTTACATTCTCAGCTTCGATTTCCGCCATAGAAGGACTAGAGATGATAATTTCTGTTGATTGAGAAAGGGCATCGACGATTTGGAAGCAACGAATCGAAACCCACGAAGACTCTGGATTAATATTTGCCTTAACCAGATATACGTGTGCTCCAGAATCCAACCGTCGCTGGACCTGTTCTTCATGCTCCGTGTCAAGACGCAGTCCGACCGTAGCTGTGCCAGGTTGCGGTGAAGCCTGCGTCCGGTCTGTCTCCGCTAGAGAGTCCAGAATAGCTACAGACTCAGATATATCAACCTGACTGTCTTGGGAGGTTGTTAGGTCATCCTTCAGGACCCTAAGTAAGTCTAGGCCGCCCAATAGGGCGTCCACTATCTTGGTGCTTACCTCGGTCGTGCCTAGGCGCAGCTGGTCAAGGAGGTTCTCCATGCTGTGCGCTAGGCTCGCCATCTGGTGATAACCTATCATCCCCGCCGATCCCTTCAATGTATGGGCAGCCCTAAAGATCTCTTGAAGTAGAGGCGCAGTGTCCTCTTCCCGCTCGAGGCGGACGATATCTTCGTCGAGCAGTTCTATCTGCTCTTCCGCCTCTTGCAGGAATACTTCAAGGTCTTCGGGCGTAATATCGGGGCTAAGGTCCACGATTCCACCCTGTCTTTTGGTGTAACTTGTGTTCGCCGTGCTGGTTAGTTACCAACTCGTAAGTCAACTACTGACTAATCAGCCACTGATTAGTCAGCGACCTGGAGCTCTTCTTCGTACGATTCTTCCACGACTACTTGCGTCGCGCTTTCTATAGACACGTCAGACACGCCCGACCCGTTGCCGGTCTTGGAAGATTCGATTCCTGAGGAGCTACTCGGTAGTGATGCCCCGGCCTGCATTGCTTCAACCGCCAGCGCACGCTGAAGGTCGAGTAAAATAATCAGTCGGGTTTCCAGCTTGGCGATTCCCAGTAAATAGTCGGAATCGGCGGTGGTTATCACCGCAGAAGGCGGCTCGATGGAGTCGGAGCCAAGGCGCAGAACTTCAGTAACTGCGTCAACAACTGCCCCGATGTCGGCCCCGCCAATATCGATTACCACGATACGGGTGTCCTTGGTACGCTCTGCGACCGGGAACCCAAACCGCTTCCGCATGTCTACTACCGGGATGACCCTTCCCCGTAGGTTAATTACGCCTTCTACGTAATCGGGAGTTCTGGGCACTTGGGTTATTTCCTGCATGCGGATGATTTCCCGCACGGACCCAATTTCTACCCCATAAGCTTCGGCAGCCAGGTCAAATACGACCAGTTGCCTTTCGTCTCCGCCTCGGATTGCCGATGCCGAATTATCCATCACCATGGCTTGCCACCTCTTGTTTAGTGAATTCCTGTATCTTTTGTAGCAGCGCCTCTGTTTGTGCCTTCAGCGCCGCCACTGTTTATCTTTACGAAACCCGGGAGCCGGGTATATTCCCCGCTGTTCCGTCTTAACTGTCGTCCCACGGCTGCCGGGTAAACTCTGCAACGTCTCCGTTAAGGAGTAGCTGCAAATTGCCCGCCAGCCGTAGGAAATACCTCATCTATATTTCGGTTCTCTGTTACAAAAGTGTCGGGAGACCGTAATTCCCTTGTTCCGTCCGGGGCATGACCCCACGGTTCGTATTGCCCTGCCGATTCTTTGAGCGCCTGGATGGGCTCATGAAGCAGCTTTTTCACAATTGAGCGGGTAAGAGTGTCGATGGCGGCAAGTTGCTCGTCTGTTAAGCCGTTCAACTTGCGCAGGGACTTTTCAAGCTCCTGTTGCCTGATGCTCTCTGCCCGCTGTTGCAGCTTTCTAATGCGAGGCACCGCGTCTAGCGAGTCCAACCAGGTGTTGAACCGGCCCAAACCTTCTTTGGTAATCATCGCGGCCGCTGCAGCTTCGTTTCCGGAATCGCCGGAACTTTTACCGGAACTTTTAATGGAGCTTTCCACGGCAGACCGTTGCACCTGTTCAATGTCAAAGGTTCGCACGTTTTCTAAAGTAGCTACTTGGGGGTCAATGTCGGGAGGAACTGCCAGGTCGACACACAATAACTCTCGCGTGGAATTGTGCTCACGGGCGTCCGCCAACATATATTTGGTTACAGTAAATCCGGGGGCACCGGTAGCGGAGACAACGATGTCGGCCTGACGAAGAGCCAGGGCCAAGTCATCATGCGCTACGACCGATGCGCCCACCTCGTAGGCCAATTTCATACCGTGTTCCAAGCTGCGGTTGGCAATTGTCATCTCACCGACTCCAGAGTCGCAGAGAGCGTGGGCTGTTAGCCTAGCGACTTCTCCAGCGCCGATAATCAGCACCCGAGCATTGGCGATATCGCCCAACTTTGCTTTCGCACATTGCAGGACTGCCTGGCCCAAGTGGGTGCCGGTTTCCCCAAAGCCGGTGTCTTCGCGGGCTTTTCGGCCTGTTTCCACAGCGCCGTGGAACAGCCGATATAGAGAAGCAGGCATAGTTCCAGGATTGTGGGCCGCAGCAGCCTTTAAAGCCTGCCGCACTTGGCCCAGAATCTGCCATTCGCCCAAGACCACCGAGTCCAGTCCGGCAGTCACATTGAACAGGTGACTGGCGGCTTCGCCGCCGCTTCTGACGTACAGATACGGATTAGCGAATCCCTGGTCTAGGCCGTGGTAACGGTGAATGAACTCCATCACCCGGCGGGCACTGCGTTCCGGACTGTGGCCCATTGTGTAGACCTCGGTCCGGCTGCAGGTAGACAGGATTATCCCGTCGCTCACATCGCTTTTAAGGCGCTGGAGAGCATCCGGCAGTTGATCCTTGGAAAAGGACACCTGCTGGCGAATCTCCATGGGAGCCGACCTGTGGTTTAGTCCCACAAGCACTACCTGTGCATTTCGATTGTTTTCTTCTGGTCCGGTCAGCAGTTGTTCCCCGCTGAGTGCCTCCAGACCCCCCTCTATCGAGGAGTTGATGTGGGCCATCGGTTTTAGTCCTCTTGTGTCCTAAATGGCTCGGTAATTGCTATGTACTGATGAATCTTAAGGAGGCCGAAACGGCCCTGTTTCGGCCTCCCTACACTTGTGTATTTGCTGTGATTACTGGGTAAAAGCTTTACTCAGCGTGGGCTTAGGCTTCGTCCATCTGGAAGGAATCGACGGCGGTGCGCAGGTCCTGGGCCAGTTGGTCCAATTGCTGAGCAGCCGTTACGACCTCCTCCACCTGGGCGGTCATCTCTTCTGAAGAAGCTGACATTTCCTGGATGGAAGCGCTGCTTTCTTCAATGCTCTTGGAGATGGCGTCTACAGCCTCGTTGACCTGAGTGCTGTTGGCGGCCATCTGCTCGGTAGCGGCGGAGTTCTCCTCGACCACGGTACTGACACCGTCGATGGTTTTCACCATTTCGTCGCTGGAGGCGCTCACTTCTTCGGCAGCGGCGGAAATCTGCTCGATTTGAGCCGAGACAGCCTCAACCGATTCCATGATCTGGTTAAGGGCCTTGCCGGCTTCCTCAGCCAAAGCGGAACCTTCTTCTACCTGCTTGGAGCCATCTTCGGTCGCCTTGATGGACTCGTTGACGCCCTTCTGGACGGCGTCAACCAGGTTGGCAATCTCTTTGGTGGCGTCGGTAACACGCTCGGCCAGTTTCCTGACTTCGTCGGCTACAACCGCGAACCCGCGGCCTTGCTCACCGGCCCTGGCTGCCTCAATGGCGGCGTTCAGAGCTAGGAGGTTGGTCTGGGCGGCAATGTCGTCAATGACGGTGACAATCTTGCCAATCTCTGCGGACTGTTCGCCTAGCCCGGAAATGCGCTGTGAAGCGGTGTCCACGGCAACTTTGATCTTTTCCATTCCCGTTAGGGTGTTGTTAACCATGTCGCGACCGGCGGTGGCTGCCTCGCTGGCCTGTCTGGAGCCTTCGGCTGCAGCCTGGGCGTTGCGAGCAACTTCCTGGGTGGCGTTGGAAACTTGGTTAACAATGATTGAAGCCTGCTCAACGGCGCTCGCCTGTTGTTGGCCGCCTTGGGCAACCTGTTCGATGGCCCGGGAAAGTTGTTGCATACCGTTGGAGACTTCGACCGATTTGGCCGATTGCTCCTCGGCTGAACGGGCAACTTCCTGGCTGGTGGTGGCGATACCTTGTACTGCCTGTCCCGCCTGCCCTGCCGTGGTGGACAGTTGTCCACTGGCCTCAGCAAGATTCACGGCGGTGCTTGCTACCTGGGTTACCAAGACCTTCATCTGGTCCATCAGACCGTTGATGTAGGTGTCCATGATTAACGCCTGGTCAAAGTTGAGCAACTTGTTCACTGCTGAAACTGCTTGCTCACCGTCTTTACCGGCTTCTGCACGGACCAACGGGTAGAACATGTCGTGGTAGAAAGCGTAGGACGTGATGTACCACTGGGGGGTGATGTTGATTCGGGCGTGGAGTTCGCCGATAGCCGACCGGCGGTTCGCGTAGGCCATGTCGGGGTAGCCGTCGAACAGCATCCTCGCGTAACCGGCCTGGGCGCCCTCTAGGGCCCCTTGGTTGGATCCGTTATCGCGGATAATGTTGGAAAATTCCGAGTCGCGGAACTGGTAATCGTAGAACTCTTTAACGAAACCGGGGATGGTTTGTTCGGCCCACGGTTTTAGTGATCGGAGAAGTTCAGCATCCGACTCAGTAAATCCAAGAAAATCCAGACGTTTCCGGATCTCGCGTTCGTTCATCTCAATTTTTGCTGCCATAGTGTGTTCTATTCCTCCTGCGTTTTGCCTGTATTAGCTTGTTGGGTTTTGCGTGCCTAAGCGTGCCTTCGCGTGCCTGGGAGTGACCGGTCCCGGTCGAGAAAAAATAAAAGTGGTAAAGAAATGCCGGGTAGGTCGATAAAATACCCCCAATTTAATTTTGCTGGCTCCGGTTTGAGGCATTCGCTAAAATGCCGTTCTATGCGCCTACATATGTTGCTCCACGCGCAAGAACTGCTGCCTTTCAACCAGACGCGATAAGATGCAACGCGTAGGTGCCCAGCGCCGCATAAATGTATCGATACCGGCCAAAGCCGGTTTCCGAGTAACTGACCTGGGTCTAGTTGGTCCCACCCTAGCCGGTCACGTTTGCTTCTCTTTGCGGAAGAAGAGGCTAATACCCCTTCTAACCGCTGACAGTCATGCTCTCACCCAAGGACGGGTGCTCCAAGCACTTAATGGGCCGGAATCGTGACGCGAATGCACCTTACTCGGCGGCTCCCTTGGGGCCAGTGGTGTGGACCTACCGGGTCAACATAATGGCCTGCCAACGAAACCTATAGGCGTGGCAATCAATGGTAAACAATCAAATGGACGCCATAGCTACCTAGTGCCGGTCCGTTGACTTTGACGTGGTCATGACCTAACCTTGCGAACGGAAACAGAATAGCGCGCGGTGTCCTGATTTGATTTCTACCTTCCGGTATAAATCTAATCGGGAAGAATAGGAAAGCCGGTGAGACTCCGGCATGGGCCCGCCACTGTAATTGGGGAGCCTTTCGGCAAGGCGTAAGCCAGTCACTGTCCCTGCTAGTAGGGACGGGAAGGCGCCGAAGGGTTACGATCCATCAGTCAGTAGACCTGCCGCGCTGGACTCACCGCTTCGTGGATTGAGCGGGCAGATACGTATGTAAAAGCCCCCGTCCCGATAAAGTCAGGACAGGGGCTTTTTTATTTTTGGCCGTCTATCTTGGGCCTAACCTTGGGAGTTGGAGACTATGGCATCAGATTCGCCGGCATCAAACATGACCGTCCCGGCAGATGGCTTACCCACTAGTAATTTCCCCACGGGCAGTTTTACCGAAGAAGAACAACGCGGCCTCTACCGGGCAATATATACCCGCCGCGACATACGGACTTTTAAAAACGACCCCATCCCCGCTGATGTGCTGGCCCGTATAATTCGCGCTGCCCACCATGGGCCGTCGGTTGGGTTCATGCAGCCGTGGGACTTCATCATGGTGCAGAACACCGATATCCGCCAGAAGATTAAGGAGCTGTTCGACCGCGAGCGCCAGGCAGCGTCCAGTTTCTTCGACGAGCCGCGACGTTCCCACTACCTTTCATTGAAGCTGGAAGGAATCTTAGAATCGGCGGTCAACGTTTGCGTAACGTGCGACCCAACCCGGGCCGAGGTCGTTTTGGGACGCAACTCGATACAGGAAACCGACCTATATTCCACTTGCTGCGCAGTGCAGAACCTATGGTTGGCGGCCAGGGCAGAAGGAGTGGGAGTCGGCTGGGTTAGCATCCTAAAGCAGCCTCAGTTGCGGCAGATATTGGGTATCCCCCACCACGTGATACCCGTGGCCTATTTGTGCCTGGGATACCCAATAGAATTCCCGCCAGAGCCAGTTCTAAAGACCGCTGGCTGGCGTGACCGCCTAGGGCTTGAAAACCTGATGCACTTCGACGGCTGGGAAGAGGGTTCAGGAGACGGGATGTGGGAAGAGTTCCGAAGCGTCTTAGCAGAGACGGATTAGTAGGACCAAAGACTGGCTTAATTGGTTCCTAAGGCCTTTGCCGCCTGGGGAGATTACCCACCTGGATTTGTAATCAACACCCCCATGGGCCGTTTACCCGCTGCATAAATCTCTAGGGGAGTGAGCGCTCCCGTGTCAGGATTGATCTGGTATGAGGCTAGGTGGTCCGATTCCGACCCGGCTGCGAACAGGAAATTACCCTCCGGGTCTAAGCTGAAAGCGCTCGGAACAGATTCGGTCGGCACTTGCCCAATACCAGTCAGTTGACCGGAAGCGGCGTCCACGGAAAATCCAGCGATGCTGTTGTGGCCTCGGTTTGGAACGTATAGAAATCTCCCTGTCGGAGTGATTTGAATCTGTGAGCAGGTGTTTCTTCCTGAGAAGCCGTCCGGTAGGGTGGTAATCGTTTGGAAGGCCGCTAGAGTTCCGGCGAAAGAGTCTAGGCGGTAGGCGGTGACGCTGCCTCCCTGCTCGTCAGAAAAGTAGACGACGTCCAGGGTTGGATGAAAGCAGAAATGGCGAGGCCCAAGGAATCCTTGCTGATCAACCTTCAGAGGCGAGTTGGGGGTAAGGTTTCCCGATTTCTCGTCGAACCTGAATTGGAAGATTGCATTGGGTCCAAGCTTGTCTCCGGGAGGCTGCATCACACTATCGTTCAAGCGGGCGATGTGCGGTACGAACGCGAACCTGTTTGACCTGTCGGTCTGAATCGCGTGGGCGGCAGGTGCCGTCTCCAGCCACACTATGGGATTGCCACTCACTGTTCCATCATCCCCAATCTGATGAACCGCCACGTGGGCACCTTGATAATAAGCGGAGAGCAGGAACCTGCCGCTGCGATCAGTGGACAAAAAGGTGGGAGAGGCCTCGACCGAAACCTTGCTGGTCTGGGTCAGTCCTCCGGTGTCTGGATTAATCCGGTAGCTACAGAGCTCCTGACTGTTGCGAAGACCCACGTAAAAAGTGGTTCTGTCTGGACCGACCGTCGACGCGGACGGCCCACCGGCAACGGATAATTCTGATTGTGGGGTCAATTTACCGGTTGCCGAGTCCATGGCGAAAACCAATATCTTGTCATCGTCTTGCAGTGAAACGTACATGTAATTAGGCATCAAAATACCTCCATCTATCGATTATTGCTTGGCAAATACAAAACCCAAAAGGTGTCACTCTTTCGGGAGCCACGGGCCTACTTCCAATGGTACTGCCATTGAGATCCGAGAGCCCTCGCCGATCCCTCGGGTGATGTGACCATGCCCAGTGGTGTCCTGTGCGATTAGAACATCGCCGGGATGGAGGCGTTTAATCGTACCGTCGGCCACCTCAATCTCGGAGATACCCTCCATGTGGATGACATACTGAACGCGGGAAGCATTGTGGTAGTCGTCGACTGAAGGCGAAATGCTTCGATTTAGTCTGGTCGGGCCTTGTCCGATATGTTTGACGATTTCGGCGAACTGATCAGTGGATACGTCGAAAAGACGTGACTCACCATCGGCGCTAGGGTAGACCGTCACAATCTGTACCATGAGACCCTCCGTTCGTTATTTTTGTTCTCACCCAGGCCGAGTACGAGTCCTTCCGTGATGCTCTGCCGACTTGGGGGAACCGCCTCATCGCCATGATTCTCAAAACACCGGCCTTCGGGTCAACGAGGTCTTGTCCATGACGGTGAAGGAATGCGCCATGGACAAGACCTCTATTTTCGATTATTTCTTTTTGGCCGGAGGCGTCAGATACACCTTGAAACAAGGTATATGTCATTCCCAAACTCGATCGAAAGTTTGGCTACTACGATGAATTCGTACCTTTCCCTTGCAGCCCCGTGTCGGGCACCAGACAAATGGTTCTGGATATCGCCCTGACTGGAGGTCATAAATCACGTCATTTGGCACGTATTTGCCGCAGTACGGGCAAGAACCCGCTATCGGGACTTTGTCATTACCTTCTTTTGGACGCTGTACTTTGCCTGTGGACATAACCTAACCCCCTCCAATCCACGCTTAACCTATCAAGAACAATTCCTACAGTCATGGGATAGTCGTCAATTCTCAAGAATGTGTTCGAGCCTCGGGGGACCGCATCGAATAACGTTGAACCCGATTCGATTGGTGAGAGACGTATATTCTCGCAGTGTACCGTTAGCAATTTTTCGGTATCCACAGTAATTGCGATTTTCTGGATATTTCCGGTCCTAACAAAATGAAATGCAGCTCTTAAAAGGGCGGGGTTAAGCCGGTGCTATCCATTCGGCTGCGCGTTCCGCCATCATAAGCACTGTTGCATGGCTGCCACCGGACCTTGTGATTTTCGGCTTCACCGACGCATCGACCACCGACAACCCATTAATTCCCTTGACGCTGCAGTATTGGTCAACAACCGCCATCGGGTCTGAATCGGGTCCCATCTTGCAGGTCCCGGATACGTGCCTGGCTGTACCGACAGTCTGGCGTATGTACAGGTCCAAAGCGTCGTCGTCGGCCAAAATGTCATCGGTGGGATAGAGACGGTGATCGCACACGTCTTTGTACGCGTTGGATTCAAGGTATCCAGCCGCCTTGCGTATACCTTCCCGCACCCGACGCCGGTCATTTGGATTCTGAAGATAACAATAGTTGAAGGTAGGCTGCGCCGAGGGATCAGCAGACGCAAGCTTGACGTATCCCGATCCATCGGGTAACCCGAGCGTGATTGAGAGTCTCGCCACTCGGTCAGCTGGGACGTCGTCATTTAGGAACTTGGTCCGCAATCCGGGGACGCGCTCCGGTCGTTCATCGACCATTGGCGTAGTCCTCATCAACATATCGTTGACTTCGCTCGACCCGTCGGAAGTGTAGTGCAGGCCAAAGTGCACCGCATCGACATCGCCGTGGAGCGACAGTCCGTCTTTGACCTTGAAGGTAACCTGGGCGCTCAAATGGTTCATTAGGTTCTGCCCCACTCCGGGGAGAGCCTGTAAGACAGGAATCCCGAATTGCTCTAGTTGGTCCTTGGGGCCGATTCCCGACAGCATGAGCAGGTGTGGCGACTTGATAGCCCCAGCGCTCAATACAACACGGTCTGCTTCAACGTTGAAGACCTCGCCGCCGCTTTCTACTTCCACGCCGACGGCCTTTAGGTCCTTGATCAACACCTTCCTGACGAAAACATTGCCCCTCACCGTAAGGTTGAGACAGTGGCGCATGGGATTTAGGTGCGTGATAGCCGCGCTCATCCTCCAGCCGTCCAGGTTGTTCGACGGCCACACGCCAACGCCCGCGGGGTTCGGGCCATTGGTATCATCAACTGCCCCGTATCCAAATTCCAAACAAGCAGAGTGGAAGGCCTTTTGTATATCTGGCCATGGACCTGTTTGACGACGCCTTACCGGCATCGGTCCGTCGGTCCCATGAAAATCGTCCCGAATGTCGAGGTCGTGCTCACATTTCCTAAAGAACGGCAGAACCTTGTCATAAGACCATTCATCATTGCCCATCGCAGACCAGGAGTCGAAATCCTCGGGTAACCCTCTCTGCATAGCCGCGCCATTGATGGACGACCCTCCGCCAATCACCTTGCCCTGGGCTACGTGTATCTCCCCTTGCTCCTCGGTGATTGTTCCTCGCAGAGCCCAGTTGTGTTCCGACTCTGGGGATTCGGCAAAACTTGTGTTGGCGAACTTTATTTCGTCCGGAAGATTGGCTGGGTCCGGGTAATCCGTTCCAGCTTCCAACAACAGAATAGAAGTATTCGGGTTTTCCGCCAATCTGCTGGCCAATACCGATCCAGCCGCCCCGCCGCCAACGATAATTACGTCATATTTCATGGGTTTTCCCTCATTGATTTATCTTCTGGACTAGTACCTACCAGATGTAACCGATTCGCCAAATGGGCGAATGTTTCGGTGATACTACACCGGCGTCAAATATCGGGCAACAAGAAGAGCCGCCGACGCCCCTAATGAGTTATTCACCCAAGCGGGCAGCTTCATAGTGAACGTCGGCGTGAACGTCGGCCCTGTTAAAACTAGGACACAAATTCCTGTTCTATGACGTGAAGGTACATAAAGGCACCACTCAGAAGAGTGGCTTCTTCGCAGTGGCCGCCAATCATTTCACCCGACGAACGAGCCGCGGCAATGTGAATGTGTACCCGAAGGCCACCATCCGGTAAGGGCTGGATATACCCTTCCGCGCTAACTAACTCCATAGTCTCGTTAAAGACTTGCCGCTGGAATTCCGAGGCACCTTCTTTGTAGTTACAAAGGTTGCGTATCTTGAGTTCACTCAAGCTTCCGATGCAGGACGTCACGATGGCCTCCCTAATGCCATTTGCGCGCGCTAATGACTCAAGGGTGGCGACCAATGACTCTCCCGCTTGAAACTTTCGGTAAACGATGCCTGAGCCTTTTGATTCCCAATGTTGTACTGCCATGCACTCTCCTTGGGACAAGACGTATCCTGTTCCCTTCTACTTTTCTGATTGCCACAGCAAAGACTTAATCATCTGGTCATCTGGGATTTGCTGCGACTTGAATAATACCCTGATTCGTTCACCTAATTCATCTGCCGTCTCTTGTCGTTCTAGATTGCGTCCTCTGATTGGCAATCTCCTCACCAGTACCCCACCCCGTAGGCTTTCGGATGTAGGGTTTCCATGTGTAAAATTTCAGAGGCGTGGCCGGTCAGGTCATCGTGAGCCTAGACCCAAGGGCGGTTCCCGGTCCGATTACCCGGTCCGATTACCCGGTTTGTATAAATGAGGAGCTGAGATGGCGGAGAGTTCGATTCCACTGGCAAAGCAGGTTATCCATGGTCGGTCGATAGCCGTCCCTCTTGATGATGATCAGGAACGGAGATTTCAGCGTCTGGTGGAGGAGACAACCATGATTGACCTCCATCAGCACCCGATGGTGAAACCGGAAGACCCCAGCCGGCTCCTGGAGTACCTGCGTGGTGACAGTCATGAGTGGGGCTACGAGGCGATACGCCACGGGGGTTTCACCGCGGTTGGGACGGCCAATGTCTACCGGGGTATGTTGCGCACCGACGAGATGTCCTTCATCCGTTTCGAAGACCTTTTGGACGAGATTAGCCTGATGTTGTCCGACGTCAGCCGTCATGACGAGGTTGTCAAAGTCAGCAACGCCAGCGAGATCGAGGCTGCAAAACAGCATGGCCAGGTCGGTTTCTTGCCTACAGTGGAACACCTGGCCATCGGCAACGAGTTGCAGCGTTTGGACGTACTCTACAACGCCGGCGTCCGGCTGGCGGGGCTGACCTACCGGCGCAAGAACTATATCGGGGACGGCCACCTAGAGCGAAACGACGGCGGGCTGAGCCTATTCGGGATTGAGGTCGTAAAGAGGATGAACGAACTCGGTATGGTGGTCGACCTGTCCCACGCATCTTTTCGGACGGCGATGGACGCCATCGAATTCTCCCAAGCTCCGGTCGCCTTCAGCCACGACGGGTCATACACCTTGGGCCAGCAACAAGGTGGTGGCGAGTACGCCGCGGGACGGCTGAGGAGGGACGAGGAGTTGTTAGCCTGCGCGGAAAAAGGCGGAATTATCGGAGTCACCGTACAACCGTCGGTGATTAGTAGCTGGGGATCTACCCTGAGCATCGAGCGTTTGCTGGATCACTACGATTACATGGTGAAGTTGTTAGGCATCGACCACGTGGCCATCGGGACAGATTCCAGCATCGGGGTGAGAAGTTCGGGCTTTATCAGCGGACTCGAATCCCCAGCCGAAGGAAAGAACATTATCCGCGGGCTGATCACTCGGGGCTATTCCGACGCCGACATCATCAAGATTACCGGCGGCAACGCCCTGGCGTTCTTTCGCAGGGTCATGGTCGAGTAGCCCGCTTCTCCATTCACGCGCCGAACCCAGAACCTCTCGCAAGGCAGGGCGTCGGAATGCCTTTTTAGGCAAAAGAGAAGCCGCCAAAGCTGGCGGCTTCCGTGCCTAATTCGTGACTGTAGTGGTGGGCGGTAGAGGACTCGAACCTCTGACCCCCTGCGTGTAAAGCAGGTGCTCTAACCAACTGAGCTAACCACCCATGTTTGTGCCTACCGACAGTAGAAAACTGATTTTTCGTTGCCGCACACCGCTCCGACAATATATAACTGGACATAGTTATTCAGCTGTACGGCGGTGTAGTTCATAGCTAAATCGGCCTCAACCACGGACATTGTAGCAGGCGACGATATCGCTGTTAACCTCGAATCCTTCGGTCACCACCTTGCCGCCGAGAACATGAGTCCCCGCACCCAAGAGACCTACTCCGAATCGGTGCGTCAATTCCAAGCTTTCTTGGCGGCCCAAGCGATGCCGCTCGAAGTATCCCATATCCACCGGGAGCACATCGAGGCATTCATATCCCATCTTCTAGGGAAATGGAAACCCGCCACAGCCAATAACCGGTTCCGCGGCCTTCAAGGATTCTTCAAATGGCTTTCCGACGAAGGTGAGGTTAAGGAATCGCCCATGAGTCGCATGAAACCGCCCAGAGTCCCTCTAGACCCGCCGGATGTGCTCCGTGAAGACCAATTGAAAGCATTGGTCGCCACCTGCGATAAGGGTCAAGAAACTGATGATAGGCGGGACGCCGCAATAATCCGCGTTTTCATCGATACGGGCGCTCGGCTGAGTGAAGTTACTAACCTACGGTGGGACCCTTCGGATGATGCTAATAACGATGTGGACCTGGCCCTCGGCATCCTTAGAGTAATCGGGAAAGGTGGCCGCGAACGGACCCTGGCCGTTGGGAAAAAGACTGTGAGGGCGTTAGACCGGTATCTTCGCAAACGCTCACAGCATCGGGACTCAGACACTAACCTCTTGTGGCTAGGTTACAGAGGGCGCATGACCCCATCAGAGTTACGGTAGATTGTTCAACGCCGAGGCCAACAGACCGGGATTGGTGATATACATCCACACAAATTGCGGCATAGCTTTGCCCATAGTTGGTTGAGTGAAGGCGCCAATGAAACAGACTTAATGCGTCTGGCAGGGTGGAATAGCCGGTCAATGGTGGCCCGGTACGCCGCCAGCACGGCAACCGAGAGGGCGTTGTCGGCCCACCGCCGGCTGAGCCCGGGGGACCGCATATGAGCAACGGACTTTCTGTCACAGTTCCACCTTGGGCCGGGAAAGTTACCAGGTGCCCACGGATTCTCTTTCCGGTTAAGTGGCACACTGCCGTCCACATAGTCTCGCCTATAAGGGCTTTGCTACTTGAGGACCGCCTGCCAGCGCGTCAACAGTACCAGGGTTTGGTCGAGCGAATAGGCGAAGCCATCGGCCGGGGTCGTTGGGATGTCTGGCCGTACATCGCGCCAGTCTCAGACGACGATGGTAACGCGGTACAGCAGTTTGTGGACGACTACCTAGAAAGCTCGGAGAACGGCTTAACGGTACTTACCGGTCTTGTAACCTTGGATGCCTTGGGCATAGACATCATGGCGTTCGACGCGGCGAGAGCCGAAGCGCCGGGTAATGCTTATTCAGTCGTCTACGGGAAACAGAACAAGGCCAGGACGGAATATAGGAGTCAACTGAAACGGGCGGGCTGGCGGCAACTAGACGATGAAGCAGAGAAGGACCGGGGACGGATGTGGGTGTCGGCCCACCACGTACGCGGAAGCGTCAAAGATGCGGTACTCGAACGCTACCAGGACAGTTTTGACCACGACGTATACGACATGTGGCGGAAGCGGCTACGGCCGATTGACGTCGCCCTTGGGAGAGAGAAAACGCCCGGTCCGTTGCGGTCAAGGACGCGGGGCAAGCCGATGCCATAAAAAGACATCCCTATTTCTGGCGGACTAGTTCGGATAACGTCGAGGCTCATGTCCTCGACGTTTTTTTAGTCCCTAACGCAACGCCAGGCCGGATGGCCAAACTTCGGCGGATTGCCCGTGACCTGCGGCAATCGGACGTGGCGTACCTTGCGACTCAGTGGCTACAGTCGAAAGGCTACCGTGTCAAGATTCAGGTGGCCGACGTGAGTTTCCTCGAGCACGATTGGAAGATTCACGCCCGGCGCAAGCAGGCAATCATGACGATCCTCGGCTTAGACGAGGCCAGCACCTGAGCGCGGAAAGCACACTGCGGGGGCGCATCGGCGCACTATCCCTTCACGCCCAGGGCAAGACCACAACCACCGCAGCTCGTGCCAAATTTCTTGCCCGTTTCGAGGCCGAGGTGGACTTGGAAGGGGTGCTGACCGAGGCCGAGCGCTCCAAGAGGGCCGAGCACGCTCGTAAGCTCTATTTCACAAAGCTCGCGTTGAAGTCGGCGAAGACTCGCCGCAAAAATAAAGCCGCCCATTAGTTGGAGCGGCTATCTTTCGTGCGCCGGCTGTAACCGACGCGAGGACCATCCGATGTCTACAGATAGTCTACCAGATGCTTCCCTAGTGTTGGCAACCAGCAAAAGTGGGACACTTTTGTTAAGGAGGAATCAGAGGGAAATGGCAATGTTGTTGGACTCTCGTAGCAGGTGGTTGTAGCGTTTTCGGTGGGCTAAGGTCTGAGCTTTCGCCTCACTTCGCTTGATCAAGATTCCTTCCCGTCTTCCATGGAGGACGTCGTCCGGCGTCACGTTGCCAAGGGCCTTGTGATAGCGGCGGTGGTTGTAGTAGTCCACAAAGCCGGCGATGGCCACCTCCAGGTCACTAGGCACCTCATACGGCACCTGGTTCACCTCCTGCTTGATGCTCTGATGGTAGTGCTCCAGTTTCCCATTGGTTTGAGGATGGTAAGGCGCCGCCAGGATGTGACGGATTCCCACCAGGCCCAGGTAATCACGAAAAGCCCTGGATACGTAGCCAGATCCATTATCGCTCAGAAGTCTGGTCCGGTCCTCCAAGGGCACCTCGGTCATACCGGTAACATCAATGGCCAGCTGGACCACCTCAATCAAGGAGTCAGCGGTCATGTCCCGCTGCAGCTTCCAAGCCAAGATGGACCGGGAGTAGTCGTCCATCACGGTCACCATGTAGTAGTAGCCCCAACCTGTTACCCGGAAATACGAGGCGTTGGTCGCCCACATTCGATATGGTCCAGTGGTCTTACGTTGGTACTCTTTGCCAGCCAGAAGCTTCATCTCGGGAGGCTTGACCAGCCCTTCCCTCTTCAGGAGACGGTACACCGTCGATTCACCGACTGATAAGCTCTGGTGGTCGGTGATCCAAGTGGCCAATTGCCGGCTGCTCCACTCTGGAGACTCCCTAGCCACAGACAAGACTGCGGCCTCTTCCGGTGGGCCAAGCCTGTTCCAGGGAATCCGGGTACTCTGAACAGAGCAATTCTGCTTTCCTTGCCGTTCACGGGCCCGCCACCGGTAATAAGTGCTCTTGGGCACCTGCAGCTGGGCGAGTAGCCTCCGTTTTCCCCACTGGGCCTGTTCCACCCGAGTGAGGACTTCCGACTTCTCTTCCGCGCTCATCTGCCGGCGCCCCCTTCGAAGGTCGGGATGGCGGTTTTTTTGAAGCGGTGGACCTCCAGGGAAAGGTCGGCAACAAGTTGCTTCAGATCGTAGTTCTCCCGCTTGAGGTGTCCGATCTCCTGACGGGTGGCGTCTCTCACCGTGTCCCGGGTGAGACGCTCTTTACCCGCTTCCATGAATTCCTAGGTCCAGGCATAAAAGACGCCTGGCTTGATTCCCTCCCGCCGGCAGAGGTCACTGACGGTCACCTCCCGACGGAACCCTTCCAGGACGATACGAATCTTGTCTTCCGGGGCGTACTTCCTCCGGGTTTTGGTCCGGACTTGCCGGATGAAGGTCTTGGTCTCTTGAGTTAGGGTCGCTGCAGCTTGGACTTGACCGGTGTTGCTCTGGGACACTTCTGGCTCCTTTCTCGATGCAGTAAATCTACACCTTGCACCAGGAGTCCAACCCACCACCACCCTCAGGTTTTTCTCCCCTTGAATGTGTCCCATTATCGCTGAACGCCTACACAGGGGCATACCGGGCCACCCTTGCCGCCACATGACCCAAAAGATGCGGTCGTACCGCCAAGTTATGCCGCTTGGCCACCAGAATGAAGTCGGCCTGGTGACGTTTCGCTGACTCGATCAACTCTTTCGCAGGGTCGCCCAAAACGATAGTGGTGAATCGAGGCAACCGCAGCCACCAGGGTGTCTGGGGAGGCCCCTTTCAAGAATTCCCCAGCGAGTTCAGCGTCACGCTCGTTACCAATGCCAACTACAAATTTCACTACCAGTCACACCAAGAGGTAGCTTTCGGACGCCGCCCTCCCGACCTCGCAAGATTCGGCCCCTGCCGACACAAAACGATGTTCATGACCGACCAGCCCTTTGACTGCGACCCCTGTTCCACCGGTTTATTGTGAATTAACCCTAGTATCGTTAATTATGCATGGGTGGCAATCTCTAAACGTCGGGCTTAGGAATGGGCTTCAATATAGAAATAGGACAGTAAGAACTGTTCTTTGGTGAAAGGTGAGTATCTCATGTGACTAGGCCAACAAGGCTAAACCGAAACTAACGGAGGGGGCCGAGGGTGGAGCAGTAACAAGATACTGGCGGCAGGGTGGCCAAGCCTTACCGCTCTATTATCTTTTGCAATAGTGCCTGGGGTATTCCCTTCACCGCGTGAATGGCCTTCCATGCCGCATGCAATTGGCGTTTTAATTGACCGCTCACGCCGGACGGGTCGTAA
>JABMNL010000050.1 GCA_013204585.1 SAR202 cluster bacterium
CCTGCCGACGAAGCCCCTGCCGACGAAGCCCCTGTAGATGAAGCCCCTGCAGTTGAAGAAACCACCGAAGAATAATCCCATAGGCTCTCAGGTTTCCTGATTTACGTATGAAAGAACTGATTGAGTACATCGCCCGGTCTTTGGCCAGCGAACCCGATGCCGTCAAAGTCACCGAAACCACCGAGGAAGGCCGCACAGTCTTCCATCTCCAAGTCGCCGATGAAGACAAGGGCAAGGTCATTGGTCGCCAAGGCCGTGTTGCCCAGGCCATGCGCGTGATTTTGCGGGTAGCTGCGGTAAAAGACGGCACCCACGCCGTTCTGGAAATCGAATAACTTTCGTTCCATTGCCGAAGTTCGACCCATCTCCTTTGTCCGGCGACCTGCCGGGTGCGGAATCCAGCCATGCCTGACTCCACCTCTCTTTCCGGTTATTCCTCCGGTCATTGCGATGACCTGATTGCCGTTGGACGTATCCTTGGCCCCCACGGTCGCGACGGCTCCATCAAAGTAAAGTCCATCAGCGACGTACCAAGCCGTTTCGACGTCGGCAACTACTTATCGCTTTCCGAGAATGGTTCTGTTGCTCAAGGCACTGTCTATCAGATAGCCAAGAGCCAACCAACCGGCAAAGACGAACTAATCCTCTTCCTCGAAGGCACCCGGGACCGGGGCCAAGCCCAAAAGTTGGCCGGTTTTTGGCTCTGTGTGCCCGTGTCTGAGGTTCCCACTGCTGAGGAGGGTGAGTATTTCCATTATCAGCTTATTGGCCTAAAGGTACGCACGACAGAAGGCGAAGACCTGGGGGAATTGGCCGAGATATTGGAAACGGGCAGCAACGACGTTTACGTGGTCGCAGGCCAAGATGGGGATGTCTTGGTGCCTGCATTGAGCAAGGTTGTAACAGAGATTGATATTGACGGCGGCCTGATGGTCGTGGATTTACCTGAAGGTCTGCGCTAAACCGTCTTTGACCCTCGCTTGGGGCCGGTGCTAAAATCGAGGCCACAGGGGTTTGCTAGAATTTGTTTCTTCGAACTCCCATTCAAAGCCAACCAATGTGTAAATTAGACGCTGGCGTTTATTCGAGGTCAGCGGTCCATCACCTAGGAGGTCAGACCCATGTCCGGTCACTCTAAGTGGTCAACAATCAAGCACCAGAAAGGCGCTGCCGATGCTAAGCGGGGCGTCCTGTTCACCAAAATTAGCCGTGAAATATCCGTTGCCGTGAAGAACGGTGGCGGAATCGACCCAGACATGAACTATCACCTCCGGTTGGTGCTGGACAAGGCCAAAAGCGCCAACATGCCCCAGGACAGCATCTCTCGAGCCCTTAAACGTGGGGCTGGCGAGGGCAGCGAAGGCGACTTGGAAGAGATTACCTACGAGGGTTACGGTCCTGGCGGTGGGGCTATTATTGTTGAGGCCCTGACCACCAACCGCAACCGCACCGCTGCCGAAGTGCGTTCTGCCTTCAGCCGTGGCGGCGGCAATCTTGGTGAGAGCGGTTGTGTTGCCTGGAACTTTGACTCCAAGGGCGTTATCGGCCTGGAGATGAAAGACGAAGAACGGGGCGAAGAACTGGTTCTAATTGCCATTGACGCGGGCGCTGAAGACGTGAAATTGGAAGACGAATATCTTGAGATATTCACCGCCGTTGACCAACTGCAGGCCGTGCAGAAAGAACTAGCAGGCGAAGGAATTCCGCCGGACGCTGCCCAGATATCGATGGTTCCCAGGACGACCATTCCCCTTGACGATAAACAGGCGGAACAGACCCTGCGTCTCCTAGACGTTCTAGAAGAACTGGACGACGTACAGAAGGCCTACACCAATGCGGACTTCCCTCCTGAAGTCTTAGAGCGGTACCAGTCCGAAGCCTAGCAACCAGCTCCAAAGGACTGGGAGCACGTTAAGCCGAAACTTAGCTACTAAGCCATAAATAGGGCGGTGTGATGGGGATACTGGGGATTGACCCTGGGACGTTGAAGATGGGCTATGGTGTGCTGGGTGATGGCCCCAACCCCCATGCCGATGACTATGGCGTGATAGCCCTTCCGTCCAAGATGCCCTTGGAACAGCGCCTCTACCAACTCCATACCCACATCCTGAACCTTATCGCCATCTTTCAGCCCACCGCCGTTGCGGTGGAACAGCCATTTATGGGGAAAGGTGAACGGAGTTTTCCCGGCGCGGCCTTGGCCGTCGGTCAGGCCCAGGCAGTGGTTTTCATTGGCGCGGCCAGTCAAGGCATCCCCATCTTCAAGTACGCCCCGGCCCAGGTGAAAAGTGCCGTTGCCGACTATGGCGCCGCATCGAAAGAGCAGATGCGCGAGATAGTGGCCGCCACCCTGGGACTCGACGAAATTCCCCAGTCCGACGCCGCCGACGCCTTAGCCGTGGGACTTTGCCACCTGATTCAACGACAGGCAGACGTTGCTTTGGGCCGAATCATCACTCCAGGACAAGAACGCTGATGAAGAACGGACCTAGATGCGAACCTAGATGCGAACCTAGATGCGAACCTAGATGATAGTAGGCGTCCACGGAACTTTGGAAACCACCGGCCCCGATTGGGTCAATATTCGTGTTGGCGGCGTGACGTTGCAGGTCTCAGTTCCAGCCAATGCGGTCTCCAGCCTGGGAGCTCTTGGCTCGCAGGTCGCCTTGCACACCCATCTTCGTATGCGTGACGAACAGCCAGTCCTCTACGGATTCACCGACGCTGCCGCCCTTGGCTTGTTCAGCATGCTCACTGCAATCTCTGGGGTCGGCCCTAGGATGGCCCTGGCATTGCTTTCCACTCTTGACCCGGCCCGTTTGCAATCTGCGATTGTTACCGGAGATGTGGCATCTTTGTCCTCGGCCCCCGGAGTTGGCAACCGTACCGCCAGCCGGATTGTTCTGGAATTAAAGGGCAAAATCGAGGCAACTGACTTCTCCGAATCAGGTCTGCCCGGAGATGTGGACGGCCAAGTTGTCGCCGCGCTTACCGCCCTCGGTTATACGGTCGCCGAAGCCCGAGCAGCCGCCAGTACGCCCGCCGTGGCAGCGGAGGGCGAGATTGACGACCGGATAAGGGTTGCCCTACAGCAGTTCGCCACCAGGGGTTAGTGGGCGAAAGTTTTCGCCGGTCCGCTGAATAGCCTTTTTCCACTTTGATTTCGATAAGGTGAAACATGGCGAAGTTTTTTATACCGACCAATGATGCTGATAGCTGGCAAGGACTACTCTCGTCTCCATCCAAGCAATGGCGAACTGGATACTCGGCCAAGACACTGGCAAATCGCTGGGAGTCTGCGCAAGGATTCCCTGAATCTGTGAGTCAGGTCTTCGTGGATTCCGGATATTCTCAGTTACAGAACCTAGAGTTCGTCCTCGGCTTCCCAGAATATCAAACCGCACTTCCGGGTGGAGTGAGAGCCTCCCAGGGTGATGTCTTCGTATTAGCAAAGTCTGGAAGTGATTTGGTGACCATCACGGTGGAGGGCAAAGTAAACGAAGAATTTGGACCGCTGACGGGGGAATGGCGGAACGACCAATCACGAGGGAAGCAGGTTAGGCTTGCGGCTCTAACGAAACGGCTTAGGATTTCCCGAAATAGAGTAGACCACATCAGGTATCAGTTGCTTCACCGAACCGCTTCAGCTTTGATTGAGGCCGAGCGCTTCAACGCTAAGTCGGCAGTGATGCTCGTGCATTCTTTCAGTCAAGAACATGCGTGGTTTGAGGATTACAAAGCTTTTGTCAGCCTGTTCGGGAAATCCGCAGAGCCCAATTCGGTGTCGTACATTGGGCGCAGAAACGGCGTGCACCTATACACAGCTTGGGTGGCGGGGGAGTCTCATTTCCTAACAACGTGAATCTAGTCGGTCTTGTTCTTCGGGAGTGCGGCTACTCCAATCTCCTTATATAATGGTCGAACAACGAAGCTGAACAGGGAATAATCATACGATGGCAACCTCCGCTCGCGGTAAAAAATGGGCCGACGCCGGTAAAGAAATCCAAGGTGTTTGGAGCTCCGAGATTCAGCCGGAAGATCGGAAGTTTCAACTGACCTCGGATTTCCAGATGACCGGCGACCAACCCAATGCTGTGGCGCGCCTGTCCGAAGGCTTGGATAAAGGTTATGCCCGGCAGACAATGCTGGGTGTCACCGGCAGCGGCAAGACCTTCACCATGGCCAACATCGTCCAGCAGGTGCAGCGTCCCACCCTGGTTATGGCCCACAACAAGACCCTGGCGGCTCAGTTGGCTTCCGAGTTCAAAGAGTTCTTCCCCCACAACGCGGTGGAATACTTTGTCTCCTACTACGACTACTACCAGCCCGAAGCCTACGTTCCCCAGTCGGACACCTACATCGAGAAGGACTCCAGCGTAAACGAAGAGCTGGACAAGCTCCGCTTGGCCGCCACCACGTCACTTTTGACCAGACGGGACGTTTTAATCGTGGCCTCGGTGTCCTGCATCTACGGCCTGGGCGACCCCAACGACTATTTCAACCTGGTGGCCCGCGTCAAAGTCGGCGAGACCCGCAACCGCAGCCAGTTGGTGCGCCAATTGGTCGATATGCAGTACGAGCGAAATGACATGGACCTGGCCAGGGCAAAATTCCGGGTGCGAGGTGACACCCTCGAGTTGGTTCCCGCCTACGAAGAGGCCGCCATTCGTGTTCAGTTCTTCGGCGACGAGGTCGAGCGCATCGTCCAGTTGGATCCACTGACCGGAGAAATTCTGGCCGAACTACAGGAAGCGGCTATCTACCCGGCCAACCACTTTGTAACCTCCAAAGAAAAGATGGATCGGGCTATAGTCACCATTCGGGAAGAACTTGAACAGCAGTTGAAAGCAATGAAGGACGCCGGCAAGATTCTGGAGGCCGCGCGTCTGGAAAGCCGGACCAATTATGACTTGGAAATGCTGCAAGAGACCGGGTTCTGTTCGGGCGTTGAGAACTATGCCCGGCACCTTTCTCAGCGACCCCCCGGAAGCCCGCCGTGGACGTTATTGGACTATTTCCCCGACGACTACCTTTTGTTCGTGGATGAATCCCACATGACCCTGCCCCAAGTTCGTGGCATGTACCGTGGTGACATGTCTCGCAAGTCCACGCTGGTGGATTTTGGCTTCCGTCTGCCTTCGGCCTTGGACAACCGGCCTCTGAACTTTGAGGAGTACGAACAGCACATCAATCAGGTGGTCTACGTTTCGGCGACTCCCGGACCATTCGAATTGCAGAACAGCAGGATGGTAGTTGAGCAGGTGATACGTCCCACCGGGCTTTTGGACCCCACGGTGGAGGTTAAGCCCACCGAAGGCCAGATAGACGACCTGCTCCAGCAAATCAAAGAAAGAATCGAACGTTCCGAGCGGATTCTGGTCACGACCCTCACTAAGCGGATGGCTGAGGAATTGGCCGACTACCTTTCGGAGATGGGCATTCGCAACACCTATCTGCACTCAGACATCCAGACATTGGACCGCATCGAGATTCTGCGAGACCTACGTATGGGCGTCTATGACGTTATCGTGGGTATCAACCTGTTGCGGGAAGGGTTGGATCTTCCAGAGGTCAGCTTGGTGGCCATTTTGGACGCCGACAAAGAGGGGTATCTACGCTCCGAAACGTCCATGGTGCAGACCATTGGCCGGGCCGCCCGGCATTCCAGAGGCCATGTCATCATGTACGCCGACCGGATGACCGACTCGATGAAGAAGGCCATCGACGAGACCAACCGCCGCCGCGTTATTCAGCACGACCACAACAAGCAGCATGGCATCGAGCCCATGAGCATCCAGAAAGAGGTCCACGACATTACCGAGGGTATCAAGGCAATCGCCGAGAGCCGTACCCGCTACAACGTGGTGCGCACCGAGATGTCGCGCACCGACATGTTCAAGGTGCTAAAAGACCTGGAAGTTCAGATGAAGGAATCGGCGCGGAACCTCCAGTTCGAAAAGGCCGCCCAGTTCCGCGACGAAATCTTCGAACTGCGCCGCCTCCTAGCCCTGGAAGAAAAGACCATCGGCCCCGGAGACCCGATGCCCTTGGAAGAAGAGCCAGCCTAGGGGCGTCGTGCCTACTTCTTGATATCCCAACCCAACCAGTTGCACAGGGCTTGCCCCATGACCAGTTCTTGGTCGGTTCCTGTTAGCCAGGGTAGTTCCTCGGTGAATAGGGTCACGCACTGCTTCCACGAACAGGGCATGCGGGTAATGTCGGTGCCCCAGAACATACGCTCCGGCCCGAAGGCGTCAAAGATTTGGTGCAGGTAGTCGTGGATGTTGGTGTAGGGATAGGCTCCACTGGAGTAGCTGGGCGCGCCGGTGGCCTTAATCGCCACATTGGGGTACTTGGCCAGGGCCAGCATCTCCGGCAGGTTCCCAAACGCCTCTGCGTCTTTCTTTCCGCTGACTCGGCCCAGGTGATCCAAAACCAATTTCAGGTTGGGGTGTTTCTCTGCGATGGGCGCAATCATGGACATGTAATTGGAGGCCATTATTGCCACTGGTATGCCCAGCCGTTCGGCTTCCGGCCAGATCCAGTTCATGGTGCCGTCGGTGGGCCAAGTTGCTTGATGGGGCTGTGTGAAGCTGAACCGGAACCCCAGCATGCCCGGCTGACTCAGCCAACCTTCAACCTGCGACTTGGCCTCGGGTTTGTCCAGAGGAATCTTCCCCAAGATAGACAAGCGGTTGGGGTGGGCCTTCGCCGCCGTCAGGGCCAGACCGTCTGAATCTGGGTCCCATGCCGGGGGATGAATTACTGCCGCGTCGATGCCGCCCTCGTCCATCTCCTTGAGCAGGTCATCGGCTAAGAAGTTAGGTATCTGCCGGTGGCCGGGGTTGGCGGGGACGTGGTTGGCCCAGAGATGGACCTGTGCGTCTACGATTAGCATTGAAGGTCTCCTCGAATCTAATTTGTGGTCTTTAGAGGCCGCTGCTCTCCATCAGCCGATGTAGGCGTGACAGCATAAAACCGTTCTCCTCGGCGGAGAAGTTGTCGACGGTGGGCACGGCTTCGCCGGTAGTGCCGTCCACTACCCCCGCAGCCACCATGCCGTGCAGCATGGCGGTTTCGGATTCAACCGAGGGCAGCAGGTTCTTGCCAGCGATGCGGGACAATGCCGCTATCAGACCGTATCCGCCCCAATTGGACACGCTGGCGATTACCAAACGGTCAACTTGGTTGATGGCCGGATAATCGGGCAGGGATTCAACTAGGGGTATGACTTCGGCCAGGTTGCCCATACCAATCTCATTGCCGCCGTCGCCAATGCCCACCGATGGCACGTCCGAGTCGAACAGGTAGTCCAGCCGGGCAGTGTGGCTCGTAATGTCGGCGTAGCGCATGTTCAGATAGGTGTCTTCCCTGGTACGGCCGCAGCGTTCAATCGAAATCAGCAACGACGGTTTAACTCTAGCTAGAATGTCCTTGGCGTGCTTCTTGCTAGCGACTGAGCCAGCAATGGGAAAGTCGATTACCTCTGAGCCGTTGGCGTAGCGTTGCAGCACCGGAGCGGTGTATTCATCGCTGACGTAGGTTACCGTGCGGCCCAGGGCTTTTAAGGCCTCGCCGATGGCGATGGCTCCCGGCGGGCCGTCGGTCTCGGGTTTGCCAGCCATCAGCACGTAGAACCCGGTGACGATGATGACACCGCCCGGATTGTCGAATACGAACTGGGCAGCTTGGGAACAGAAGTCTGGCGGTAAGTGAGGCCGTAGGGCCAGCATTCCCCGCTTATCCTGGTCCAAGATAATGTCTTCTATGGACTCGGCCAAAACTATTCCTCTAAAGGCTGACCGCTGATAGCCCCGATTCTATCGGGGCTAAAGCACCGCGTAATCGGCGTCCCGCTGGTCGGTGATGAACATCTTGCCTGGAGTGTGGGTAATCATCAGCGACGGCTTACAGTTGAGCGCCACGGCCTGGGGAGTCACACCGCAGGCCCAGAACACCGGTTCCTCGTCGGCCTTGATCTCCACCGGGTCGCCAAAGTCAGGCTTGCTGATGTCGCGAATGCCAATGTCCTGGGGGCTGCCAATGTGCACCGGAGCGCCATGGGTGGCGGGAAAGCGGGAGGTAACCTGCACCGCCCGTACGACCTGCTCCCGTTTGATTGGTCGCATGCTGACGACCATCGGCCCGGAAAAGATGCCTGCTGGGGTGGTGGCAATGTTGGTGATAAACATGCTGACGTTGTTTCCGGTTTCTTGGTGGCGGAGCGGAATGCCCGCGTCAATCATGGCGGTCTCAAAGGAGAAACTGCAGCCCAGCAGGAATGAGACCAGGTCGTCGTGCCAGTATCGCTCGATGGTGTCTACTTCTGCGGTTAGCTGGCCGTTCTCATAGATACGGTAACCGGCGGCGTCGGTCCGAATGTCAGCGCCCGGAGCCGTAATCGCAGGCTCGACTTTTCCCGGTTCAATAACTTCCAATAGCGGACAGGGCTTGGGGTTGCGTTGGCAGAACAACAGAAAGTCGAAAGCCAGTTCTTTGGGCAGAATGGCCAGATTGGCCTGGACATGGCCGGGCGCGACTCCCGAGGTGATGCCGCGCCACTTGTTGGAACGAATCAGCTCACGGACTTCACGAGGGGAACCGGCGATGGTTTGGGCGTTCATTGCTCCACTTCCAAACGGCTGTAACGGCTGCCGCAATAATAGTTCCACCCCGGTTTAGCGTCAATTGCCAGCAATCAAACGGAAACACTGGGCGCTGAACAAAGGAAACAGCATTCAATAGGCAAGCTGTTTGGTATACTTTGCCTTGGATTAAAGACACGCAGGAGCGTCAGGCCAGACCTTTGTATCACCTTTTCGTATTGGTAAATCACGGTGGCGGCCCTAGCGCACTTGCTGATGCCGTAGGCCGGGCGGGCATGTCCTGCCAGGTGGGCATTGACTTGGAACAGATGGGTGAGAATGGGGCCACCGCAACGGACGCGGTCCTGTTGGACATGTCATCTTTGGATTTGGTGGACGCCCGGCATTTCGTTGAGCTTTGCCATGACCGTAAGCTCCCGGTGCTTGCCGTAGTCTCCAGAGATACCGTTGCCAATTACGACCCATCTTTGAATCCGGATGAATTGGTGGTCTACCCGGTTTCCGAAGCAGAGTTGGCCGCCAGGGTGAAACAGGCAATGTTCCGGGTTAGCGGGCCCGAAGGCCTCAAGACCCTCAAGGTGGCCGACCTCACCATCGACCTCGAACGCTACGAAGTTACGGTGGCAGGCCGCCGCGTGGCATTGACCTATAAGGAGTTCCAGCTCTTGGTGCTCCTGGCCTCCAACCCCGGACGGGTCTATACCCGCGAAGCCCTGCTGAGCCAAATTTGGGGCTACGACTATCTGGGCGGCACCCGGACGGTGGATGTTCATATCAGGCGGCTACGTTCCAAAGTTGAGTCTCCGGACCGGACTTTCGTGGAGACCATCTGGAACGTGGGCTATCGGTTCACCTCCCCGGATTAAACCGTTAGGCCACGTTTGCGCTAGCTTGGTCGACGAACCGAGCGACTTGGGCCGCGATGGCGGCATGCTCCGGCGCTTTTAACTCCGGGTCCTCTTCAATCAACTTGCCCGCTTCTTCCCTGGCCAACTCCAATAATGGGCGGTCCGATATGTGCGCCATTCGAAGACTGGGCAGGCCGCTTTGGCGGGTCCCGAAAAAGTCTCCTGGCCCCCGCAACTCAAGGTCCACCTCGGCAAGCTGGAACCCGTCGTTTATGCGCTCTAAGGCTGATAACCGCTCCCTGGCAATCTCCGAAACCGAGTCCGACAACAGCATGCAATAGCTCTTGTGCTGGCCCCGGCCAACTCGGCCCCGGAATTGGTGCAGTTGGGACAGGCCGAACCGGTCTGCTCCGTCGATGAGCATCACCGTAGCATTTGCCACGTCGATACCCACCTCAATCACCGGAGTGGACACCAGGATGTCCAATTCGCCGTCCCGGAATTGGCGCATGACCTTGTCTTTATCCTTACTCGACATCCGGCCGTGTAGTAGCCCCAGCGACAAGTCGGGGAACACTTCTCCGGAAAGGCGTTGGTATTCTTCGGTTGCCGCTTTGGCCTCGATGGTCTCGGACTCCTCCACCAACGGGCACACCACAAAGGCCTGTCTTCCCTCTTCCACCTGCTTGCGGATAAATCCGTAGGCGGTGTCTCTCTGCTCCGGGTCGAGCCACTTGGTGGCGACTTCTTGACGACCGGCGGGCATCTCGTCAATGGTAGAAATGTCGAGGTCGCCGAACAGGGTGAGAGACAGGGTTCGGGGTATGGGGGTGGCCGACATTATCAGCGTGTGCGGGGTCTCTTGGCCCCGTTCTTGCAGGGCAGACCGCTGCATGACTCCGAACCGGTGTTGCTCGTCGGCCACGGCTAGAGCCAGTTTCGGCAAAGAAATCCCTTCTTGAATCAGGGCGTGGGTGCCCACGAGAATGTCGAGGGTGCCGTCAGCGGCCATCTTGGTTAACTCGCGTTTGACCGGGGCGCGGGAGCTGCCGGTCAGCAATCCAATGGTCACTGGTCGATCCAGGTGTTCTAGGTAAACGGATAGCAGGTGCGGTTCTTGCACCGGCCTGGCTAGTCCGCTGAGCAGGTTGCCAATGCTTTGAAAGTGCTGCTCAGCCAGCACCTCTGTGGGCACCATCATCGCGCCCTGATACCCGGCAGCGACCACCGACAACAAGGCCGACAATGCCACCACGGTCTTGCCGCTGCCCACCTCGCCCTGCAGGAGACGGCTCATTGGTGGTGTGCCCTGCCGCAGGTCGGCTTCGATTTCGGCGATACAACGTTTTTGGGCGTTGGTCATGGGGAATGGAAGCTTGCTGTAGAAGCCGTTGATTACGTCGGAGGGAGCGACAATTTCAATGCCCTTCACCCCGTTGCGTTGCATCCGACGACGGGCCAGTACCGCTAACTGAAGGGTAAATAATTCGTCAAAGGCCAGGCGGCGGCGGGCCAGTTCCCAGGTATCCTTGTCTTTGGGGTAGTGGGCTTGGTGCACCGCGTCCAGCAGTGGCATCAACTTGGTACGTTTTAATATTGTGCCGGGCAGCACCTCTTCCAGTCCGCCCAGCCAGTTCTGCACCGCTTGCCAGGTGAGTCTCCGCATGTTGCGGCGGGTCAACCCTTCTGTCAGTGGGTAAATCGGTACCAAGCGGCCGGTGTGTACCCCTGACCCGCCTGGCACGCCTGGGACACTTGACTCCAACAGCTCATACTCGGGATTATCGAAAACGAGTTGGCCCCGAAAAACGGTGGCCTTGCCGCTGACGGCAATCTGGCTGCCTGGTTTTAACGTGCGGGCCAAATATTTCTGCCCGAACCAGACGGCCCGCATGTTGCCCGAGTCGTCACTAAGCACGGCCTCGGTGTCGCGGCGGCCTCCTCTGGGCCCCTTGGCAACCTCACGGGCTTCCCAGACCGTGGCGATTACCGTGCACTCCTCGCCTGGCACTAGGTTGGCAATTTTCACCGCTGTGGAATAGTCTTCGTGACGGCGGGGAAAGAGGTAGAGCAGGTCGCGGATGGTTTCAACGTTCAAGCGTTTTAGACGGGCGGTCAGCTTGGTGTCCACGCCGCGCAGGCGGTCAACGGGAGCGTCGACATTGACTTCGGAGGTTGGAGCTTTGGCGCTGGCCTTTTTTGCTGCCGGAGCTTTTGTTGTCCCTGGGGCTTTCTTGGCCGCTGGTCGCTTCTTGGCCGGAGTTGCGGCCGGTTTAGCCGCCGCGGCATCACCAATGGCCCCTCGCCACTGCTCAACCCATTGGGCGCGGACTTTGGCCGACATGGAGTCGTAGGATTCCTTGAGCAAAAATGCTTCGTCGCCGACCCCAGAGGCTTGAGCAGCCATCTCTTCGGCCCAACGCTGGACGAACTTGTCCAGTCCTCCCATTACGGCCTTGTTGTCAAAGCCCCGGGACTCTTCAAGCTTGAGGATGTTTTGGAAGGCGTCGGCCCAGGAGGGCGCGCCAGTCTTTTGCATGGCCATCAGGCGGTTACCCTAGCACGGTGGATTGCCTGGTTTCGAGGCGAAAAATTGCTCACTTTAATCATTCTCGGCCACCGGCAACCCGTCAATTGGTATGTGACATAACGTGGGCGACGACCCTAACTCGCCTGAGTGACGGCCACGCCCAACGCGTCAGGGCCGATATAGGTCCCCAAGGTCGAGCCGAACCGGGCTTCGATTATCTGGTCTGCTGGCAAGAGACCAGTCAACGCTTGCTTCAAGACTGCCATCCGCTCCGGGTCGGTGCTGTAAATCACGGCCATGCGGCGCACTGGGGCCAGGTCTTGGGCCAGTTCCACCAAACGACGCATGGCCCGCTCCCGGTTGCGTGGCCGTTCTACGGGGTGTGCTTCGCCGTCTTGGAGGCGCAGGATGGGCTTCACGCTCAAGACAGAGCCCATGAACGCCCGCGCTTTGCCGATGCGGCCGCCCTTTTGTAGGTACTCCAGGGTGTCGAGGGCGAATAATCCGTGATGCGAGGACAAATTTTGGCGAACCTTCGCTGCAATCTCTCGGTAATCGCCCCCGTCTGCCACCATAATCGCGGCGTCGAGTACCGCCAATCCAAGTGATATTGATGCCAATTGGGAGTCAATTATTTCCACCGGAGCGCCGTCATCTAACGATGCTTTGGCTTGCTCGGCTGAGTTTAAGGTGCCGCTCAACTTACCAGAGACGTGAATTGATATTACCTGGTCACCCTGGCCTACAAGGTCGCGGTAGACCGCCTGGAAGTCCGCCACCGTTGGTTGGGCAGTGGTCGGGGTTCGGGCCTCTGATTGAAGGCGGCGGTAGAACTCGTCGGCCTGTATGTCGATGCCGTCCTTGAAGGTCTGGTCGTTCACCACCACGTAGCACGGAAGTACCGTTATCTGGTGTTTCTGGACTAGGTCTGTGGGAAGGTCAGCCGAGCTATCGGTCACGATGCGTATTGTCATATGCCTCGATTGTGGCTTTGTTTGTGTCTGGTAAGGGTCTTCGGGTTATTCTGAAGGGTCTTGTGGTTATTCTACGGAAGCTAAGTATTGGTAATTTGGTTGCCCGCCGTCAATTAAGTCTACTTGTATGCCGGGGAAGTCGTGATTCAGACTCGCTGCCACCGACTCCGCATCTGAGATTGGAGTTCCTGCTCCATGGTAAATGGTGACGATGGCCTCTGCGCTCAGTCCGGCTTGGTCTAGAGCGATTCTTAGGGCAATTTCGGGGGTTTCCGCCGCCGTAACCATCTGGCCTTCCAGCAGGCCGATGAATTGGCCCTCGGTGACGCTAACGCCGTTGATGTTGGCGTCTCTCACCGCTCGGGTGACTTCTACCGATGCTACCTCGGCTAATGCGGCGGTCATGGCGTCCACATTTTCTTCCCAGGATTCTTCAGGGTTGAAGACCAATAGGGCTGCTACTCCCTGGGGAATGCTCTTGGTCGGGACAACATGGATGCAGGGTTCAGAGGCTGCGGCCTGTTCCGCCGCTAATATCACGTTAGCGTTATTTGGCAGGACGATGATGTCATTGGCGCCAGTGCTATGAACGGCGTCTAATATTTGCTGGACGCTTGGATTCATGGTCTGGCCGCCCTGGATGACGGCCGCGCACCCGGACTCCCGAAATAAGTGGGCCAATCCTGCGCCGAGCGTAACGGGCAACAATGCCAGAGCGGCTCCCTTTGCGGGGTTTGCCTGGTGTCTCGAAGCGAACAGTTGGTTTTGATAGTCCATGTTTTCGATTTTGATATCGGAGAGCGCGCCCTGGGACTCGGCGTAGGCGAGGGCCGGTCCGGTGTTTTCGACATGGATGTGCACCCGAATGTTATGCCCATCGCCCACCACCACGGTGGATAAGGCCGTTTCTTGGAAGCGAGTACGTACTGCGTCGAGGTCCAAGTCTGGTCCGCTGATGATGAACTGGGTGCAATTACCCCAATCCTGTTCTAGCGTGGATTCGAGAAATCCGGGCGCAATCAGTCCGGTTGCACTGCCGTTGGCCGCTCTTTGAAAACGGGACAAGGCGGATATATCAACCAACGGGGCTAGGGACTGAAGGGCGCCGCCAATCAAGACCACGATGCCGAGGCCACCAGCATCCACCACCCCTGCTTCCCGGAGCACCGGTAACTGCTCTGGAGTGTGGCTCAATGCGTCTTGGGACGCTTGGAATGCGGCTTCCCAGAGACCTAAAACGTTTTCATTTGAACCCTGGGCGGCTGACCCCTGGACGGCCTCGGACGCCATGCGGATTACCGTGAGCATGGTGCCTTCAACTGGGTTGCCAACCGACTGGTAGGCGGCGTTGGAGGCTAGCTTGAAGGCTAGTGATAAGTCGTCTGCAGCCAGGGACTCCTTGCCAGCCAAGGCGTCGGAAAAGCCCTTGAAGAACTGGGATAGAATAACTCCGCTATTGCCCTTGGCCCCAAAGAAAGCGCCCTGGGCGAGAGCCGAAGAGACCCTGGCCACCGAATGTTCTTGTCCGTCGGGGCAGCCTTCAGTCACCGATTGCACAGCCGAGCGCATGGTTAAGAGCATGTTGGTGCCCGTGTCACCGTCCGGCACGGGAAACACGTTCAAGGCGTTCACCGTGTCCCGGTACTCTTCTAGGTACGCGGTGGCCACCGTAAAGGCCTGCTTGAGGTCTTGTCCCCGTATCTGGTCCATACTTAGCCTGTCATCAGAGCGAATATGCAGTAATATGGTGTACGGTCACGCAGAAAATATGGGAAGAAATACGCCAGGGCAATTATATAGCATGACCTCTGGCGGCAATGACGCAATCAAGGCCAAATTTTGCGATTGGCCCTGGGATTACGGGAAGAGACACCCCAAGGCGGGACTGGGCACAAAATTCCTTGACAGGTGAAGGGGTCTCCCGTAGTATTTATGGTTGAGGTTTAAATGGATTACGCAGTATTTAAAACAGGCGGGAAGCAGTACCGGGTTAAGCCCGGCGACACGTTAGATGTCGAGCTCCTGACTGCTCCCGTAGACTCGATTACCGAGTTTGGCGAAGTATTGGCACTCTCCGATGGTGGCGAGGTGACCATTGGGTCTCCTTTGGTGGAAGGCGCCAAGGTGACGGCCCAAGTCTTGTCTCACTACAAAGACCGCAAGTTGATGGTCTACAAGTACAAGGCCAAGACTCGGTATCGGAGAAAGCGCGGTCACCGGCAGACCTACACCAGGCTGCAAATTCGGGATATTGAACTCTCAAAACCCAGCGCCACACGGCGTCGGGCCAGCAGTGCAGCGGTTCCTGCTGCGGCTGATGGCGGAGAAGAAACCAACTAATGGCACATAAGAAAGCTGGCGGAAGCACTAGTAACGGTCGAGATAGTAATTCTAAGCGGCTCGGAGTCAAGAAATTCGGTGGCGAACGCGTCACCAGCGGCTCCATAATCATCAGGCAGCGCGGTACCCGCATTAAGCCCGGCACCAACGTTGGGCTGGGTAAGGACTACACCATCTTCGCCACCATCGACGGCGAAGTGAAATTTGAGTGGGCTGCCAAAGGCCGCCGCCGAGTTAGTGTGTACCCAATGGAAGCTGCTGTCGGGGCCGCTTAAGCAAAAAACGCTTAAGAGCCCTCAGCCCAATTAAAATAATAACGGGATAGTCCAACAAGAAATGAAACCTGAGATTCACCCATATTTTTACAACTCCACCGTGACCTGCTCGTGTGGCAACGTGTTCAACACCGGAGCAACCAGGCCGACGCTACGTGTTGAGATTTGCGGCAACTGCCACCCTTTCTACACCGGAGAGCAACGGGTTGTGGACACCCAGGGCCGCATCGAGCGCATGCGCCGACGCTATAACATGGAGTAGCCCTTTGCCCAATTTGGCGAGGCTTACTGGCACTAAAATTAAAACGGGTAAAACAGAAAACCAGAAAATCGAGGGCATCAAGCCCTCGATTTTCTATTTGCACCAGAAGTACTCTCGTTCATAAGAACTAATTCCCAGTGTAATTTTACAGCGATTAGAGGTCAGCATTTGGCAGATCAGCCACCACATAGCTATGGCGGTCAGGCGGTTATCGAGGGAGTGATGATCCGGGGTCGGACCCACCTGGGCCTGGCGGTTCGACGTCAAGATGGCTCCATCGAACAGTATCAAGAGTCCTTGAGTTCCATCTATAACGGTCGTCCCCGCCGTTGGCCGTTGGTGCGTGGATTCCTCACTTTGCTGGAAACCATGATTCTGGGAATCAAGGCGTTGCAACTGTCCGCCAACATGGCCGCCATTGACCGAACTCCAGAGGAAGAAGAAAAGGGAATCCCCGGTTGGGTGATGGCTTCCACGTTAGGCGTTTCGCTGGTGTTCGGCATCGGGTTGTTCTTCATTACCCCGCTGCTCATTGCCTGGGCGTTGCACCCGGTCCTGAATTCTGCCCTACTTAGTGAGATAGTCGAAGGCGTAATCCGGTTGGTCTTCCTGTTGGGTTACATCACTTTGATTAGCATGTTACCGGACGTAAAAAGGGTCTTTGCCTACCACGGCGCCGAGCACATGACGGTGCACGCGCATGAGGCTGGATTGCCGCTAACCTTGGAGAACGTGCGGAAGTTCGGCACGCCCCACCCCCGCTGCGGAACGGCTTTCTTGCTGACCGTGGTAGTGGTCTCGGTAGTGGTCTTTGCACTGCTGTTGGGGCCGCCCCTGGAATGGCGGATTGCATCGCGCATTCTGCTTTTGCCGGTTATCGCTGCGGTGAGTTATGAGATTATTCGGTTCAGCGGTGCGCACCAGAACACTTGGTTTGGGAAGATGGTTGCCACGCCGGGCTTATGGCTACAGAAGCTAACCACCCGACAGCCAGACGACGACCAGATCGAGGTCGCCATCCGGGCCATGGAGACAGCCATTGCTGCTGACTCCGGAGAAACCGTGGCAAGGTTTATTCCAGCCACCTGAACGGGGCCAGCCACCTGAACTCGAAGTGCGCCCGAAAGCTCATTGGGCGAAACCGGCTAGGCTATTCTTAACTCAGGTTCCAGCGCGGATTCGCCTCGGCCTGTTCTTTCAGATAGTCCACGATCCAGTCTTTGACGCCATCTGCGATGTAGAAAGTGGGCTTCACCAGTTCGCTCTCGTCTTTTATCAGCCCTTCTTTCTTGGCGATGACCGCAACCTCAGTCCCCGGCATCACGCTAACCCCGACCCTTAGATTAGCCATGGCTGGATTGATGCCACGGAGGAAGTCCAACTTCTGGTCCACCGTCTCCCTAGTCTCACCGGGCTCGCCGAAGATTTTGCCAATGTTGTAGTGCAGGTCGCCGTCTTCGCACATGCGGCAAATCTGGGCCAGTAGGTCATTCTCCTCGGTCATGCTGCCCTTGTCGTCGGGGTTGCCGCTGCGGTTGACCATCATCACCAGTCCACATCCCGCTTCTTTCATAAGGCCAATGAGCTCGGTGTCGCAATTGAACGGCGCCAAGCAGGTGTTCCAACGGATGTTAACATCCGCTTCAATCAGGGCACTGCATAGCGATTTGGCATGGTCTAGGGGCAGGTTAAACCCGTTGTCGACGAAGAATACCTTCTTCATACCAAACCGTTCTTTCATGTATTTAACTTCGGCCACTACCTCATCAATGGGCCGAATCACGCGCCAGCCGGACTCATTAATCTGCGCTTGCGATGCGTTGGCGGGGTAGTAGAAACCGCCCAGCTTGCTGAGAATCCCAATCCCGAAGCCGGCTTTGTTGTAACGCGCCATGTCCAGGTCTTCTAGACGAGGCGGCTTGGCAAACTCCGAGGTGCAATAGCCTTCGTTTCTAAAGGTCTGCCCGTCCTTCTTATAAATTAGGCCGGGTAGGTTGAAATATTCGGGTTCGCCGATTTCAAGACGGTCGGCCAGTGTCGCAAAAGTCTCGCCCGCATCACCAGACAGTCCCAAGTCAGGCCCGAGGAACTCGTAGCATTCCTCGGGCATGATGCTAAAGGCCGGTCCGCCACAAACAATGATTGCATCGCTAATGGACCGGATGCGGTCAATAACCTCTTTACTGATTGGCAACGCAAAGATCGTGTTCAAATAACTGTGGTTGCTCAAATTTCGGACGGACATTCCGACCATTTGCGGCTGGAATTCTTTGACCGCTGCTTCCACATCGGCCAAATGGTCTTCGGAAAACATTAGGTCCAAGACCTTGATTTCATGACGGTCGGCGTCCAGATGACCTGCGATGTAGGCTAAGCCAATTGGCATTGGCTGGGCGTTCATTCGGCTCTGCAAACGGTTGTGGCGGTTGGTGGCAATTAATAGGACGCGCATCAAGTCCTCCAAAAAATCGGGAAATCGGGAAATCGGGAAATCGGGAAATCGGGAAATCGGGCGGTAGGGCAATTGACGGCCCTGGTCGGGCCGAGCGTGACCGGCCCATTATCCCTTAGGGCTCTTTGAATTACAAAGGGCCAATTGGCCCCTTTTTGGCCAGAGGCCCCGTGTCTTGTTTTCTGGTGCAATATTACGGCCACTATTTACATGACAGTCGGCAATATATGTTGCCCGGCTACAATATAAGCGAGGGGGTAGCATGGACCAGAAAGTAATTGAGGCAAACCTGGCAGCGGTGGAGGCCCATTTCGGCAGCGAGGCCGACGGTCGAATCGATGAGGCGGTGGCCCTGTATACCGACGACATTGTTTGGGAGGCACCATCGCGCAATATTGTCCTGCATGGCAAGCAGGCAGTGGCTGATAACTACCGGGAGATGTTCTCTGGGTTCAAGGACGTTAAATTTCGCACCCTCGACCGGTTCGCCACCGAAGAACGGGTTGTTGATGACAGCGTTATTTCATTGGAAATAACCAAAGATGGGTTCATGCCCTTTCCGGTCGGTACCAAGGTGGAAATGCGGCTGACCCACATCTTTGAAATGAGGGGCGGAAAGATATCCAAAGAGATTGGTATCGAGGGGCCGCCTCAAGCCGTCTAATTCCCGCAGTTTCATGCTCGAAATTGGCGATTAACGCCCTAACCGGTCTGGGAAAATACTCTGTATTATGTTAGGGTTTCAGCATCAAGAATCCGGCTCGATATTCGAAATAGAGTGGTGGTGCAATGGTAACGACTATCAACGATGACATGTTCACTGCGGACGTTATTCAAGACCCCTACCGTTATTACGGTCGAATCAGGGACGAGGACCCAGTCCACTGGAACGAACTCTATGAGCTGTGGGTGATAACCAGGCACGACGACTTGGTCTGGTTGACTCGAAACCACGAGCAATTCTCCAGCGCAGTTTTTAGAGACGACCCTCGCCCTGCATATCCGGCGATTGACGAGTCGGACACCGAGCTCTACGACTTCGTGCGCAACTACCAAAGCAAAATGTTCATTCAGCACGACCGGCCCGAACACTTGGAAATGCGGAAGGTCTTACACTCCTACTTCACTCCCAAGTCCATGGAAGAGTGGCGGCCACTGGTCAAATCGGCCATCGACGAACTTCTGGACGCAGCCGAAAACAAGGCCGAAGTGGATTTGATGCGGGATTTGGCGGTGCCTCTACCTGTTCTAGTTATTGCCCAGATGATGGGCGTGCCCGAGTCAGAGCGTCCGCACATTAGGATGTTGGCTGAAAAGCTGCTGAATATTGGCCGGGGCGAGCCCGACCGCATGCAGCTATTGACCGAGGGCATGAGAGGGATGGACGAATACGTAACCCCCATGATTGAGGAGCGTATCGTCAACCCCAAAGACGACTTTATATCGGTGCTCGCCAGTGGAGAAAAATCGGGGGTGTTTACCCGTGAACAGGTGTTGGTAAACACCGCGCTGTTACTGTTGGCCGGACACGAAACTACTATTAACCTAATCTGCAACGGCACCCTGTCGTTTATGAAAAACCGCGACCAATTCGACCTCTTAAAGACCGACCCCGAAGGGCTGATGGTTCGGGCCACTGAAGAGGCCTTGCGGTATGATTCCCCGGTTAAGTCCATTACCCGTATCGCCGCTGAAGACGTGGAAATGCGTGGGCAGAAAATCAAGGTAAAAGACCGTATGCGTTGGTTCATATCCTCAGCCAACCGCGACCCGAACAAGTTTGAAAACCCAAACACCATGGATATCACCCGGTGGCCCAATCCCCACGTAGCCTTCGGCTCCGGTGTGCACCACTGCTTGGGTGCCACCATTGCCAGGGTCGAGGGACAAGAAGTGTTCCGGGAGTTGTCGGAGCGGTACCCGAACTTGGAGCTCAAGGCCCAAGAGACGGAATACCAACCGAGCATCACCTTCCGGTCCATCAAAAATCTGCCCGTTTCACTAAACAAAAACTAGATAGTTCACCTAGATAGTGCACAACGTGGGCCACGCCCCAGATTGAGCGCAAATACCGGCTCACGGTGACATTGACACCGTGAGCCGGTTTCCATATCGTGATATCGTCTTAGGCAGTACCGGTGCGATGCTGATGATGCTGGTGCTTAACTGGTGGAGGACGACGGGTTGAGGACGGGCTGTACATTCGGGGATACTTCACAAGACAGCGAGACCGCCAACAAAAGCGGGTTATATAGTCCTTCGCGTTTCAGTCGCGGAAGGGCTATTTTTTTGGGTCTTAACTGGTGACCGCTCCATCGGCAAATGGTTCTAGCCAGCTGATGGCCCGGAGGGTCGGCGAGGTCGTTGAATCCACCTCCACATCGTTCGTGGCCCAATGCTACCAATTGGAAGGCGCTCCGGCCTTGGGTGGCCTGGTGCGTACCGACTCCCCCGATATCTACGGCGTGGTTGGCCAAGTCACCACTGAACCCTTGGACTCGGCCCGGCCGGTGTTGGCCCGGGGAGAAGACGCCGATTCCGAAGAAGATGTGATTCGCGATAATCCCCAACTGGCCCGGTTGCTCACCTCGCGGTTCGAGGTGTATATCTCCGGGCACGTGGAAGACGGCGTAACCCGCCAATATCTGCCGCCCAGACCGCCTCGGGTGCACTCCTTCGTCTACTTGTGCAGTCCGGAAGAGGTCTCCAAGTTCACTGGTCGGTTGGACCTGCTTCGTTTGTTGCTCAACTCTGGTGCGGCCCACGCCGATGAAATAGTGGGAGCCTGTATTAGGCAGGCGGCGCCAGCCCACGAACAACCGGACGAATTCTTGATGCAGGCTTGTAAAACCTTAGCTGTGGAGCTGTCTGGAGACGTGGCGCGGCTGAATTCCATACTACGTAGGGTCTCGCCATGACTCAGTCTTACGAAAGTAACGGTTCGGAAGGTAATGGCCACGATAACACCGGGATAAACAGCGGCCATCTTGCATCGGTACAGGGATTGCCGTTGGGCATGGTGGTAGAAGGCTCAGTGGCCAACGGAGTCGAAGTCCGGCTGGATCCGGGATTTTCTGTAGAGCAGGTAAAGGTCGGCACTTTCGTGACTATCCAGGGCTCCAACAACCGGTTCTTCGGTGTCGTTACCGATGCTAGCTTGGGTAGCAGCGACCCCCGCATGAAGTACACGCCGCTCCCGGTAGACGACCCCTTTGTCATTCAGGCCCTACAGGGCACCGTTGCCTACGGGACGATATCGGTCTTGCCCCAGCTGACCATGCCGGACGTGATGGGTGACGAACAGGGGCCTGCCGCGGCCAAGAGCATTCCATCCCACTTCTCCCGTGCGTTCACTGCTTCTCAGAAAGATGTGGAAACGGTGTTCGGTAGCGAAGAGAACGGTAATTTTTGGATTGGTAGTCCACTGGATATGGAGACCAAACTGTGCCTGAACTTGGGCGAGTTGGTCAAACGGTCAATGGGGGTCTTTGGCAAGAGCGGCACGGGCAAGACATTTCTAACCCGCCTATTGCTGGCCGGCATTTTACAGAGTGGCGAAGCGTCATCGCTAATCTTTGACATGCACAGCGAATATGGCTGGCAGGGTCAAGACGCGGATAAGGGAGTTTCGGTTAAGGGACTGAAACAACTGTTTGGCGCGAAGGTCTCCACCTTCACCCTCGATGAGGAGCACTCCCGTCGTCGGGGCTTGTCCACTGACGAGACGGTGCAACTAGGGTTCAACCACATTGAGCCGGAAGATATTGAACTGCTGCGGGAGACGCTAAACCTCTCGGAGGTGGCGGCCTCAGCAGCCTTTAACCTACGTGAAAAATACGGCGAAGAAGACTGGCTCAAGGAGTTCTTGGCGGCGGGTCGTGGCGGTTCTCTGCTGGAGCTTGCCGACGAACTGCAGGTCAATGCTGGAGCACTGCGGGCGCTCTACAATCGTATGGGCAGAATCACCCGTTATGGGTTCCTGGTCGAGCACAGCCGCGTGGACATTTCAGCGCGGATAATCGAACACCTAGAGCGGGGTCAGCACGTCGTCTTGGAGTTTGGTCGTTACGGCGATGACCTTGCGGCCTACATCTTGGTTAGCAACCTGCTCACCCGCCGAATACACCAGAAATACGTTGAAGCCAAAGAATCGGCAATGGGCGGCGGCGGTAAAGAACCTCGCCCGTTGGTGATTGTGATTGAGGAAGCCCATAAGTTTCTCAGCCCCAGTGTGGCCTCTCAGACCATCTTTGGCATCATCGCCAGGGAGCTAAGAAAATACAACGTAACGCTGATGGTGATTGACCAAAGGCCCAGCGGTATCGACTCTGAAGTACTGAGCCAAGTGGGCACTCGGTTTAGCTGCCTGCTGGACAATGAGCGGGACATCGAGGCCGTTCTGTCTGGAACGCCCGGAAGCCGTCAGTTACGTTCAGTATTGGCCCGGTTGGAGTCGAAGCAACAATGCCTGGTGTTTGGACACGCTCTGCCCCTGCCAGTGGTGGTACGTATCAGGGAATACGGACCAAAGTTCTACGAGACAGTACAAGGCGGCGGGGACTCTGAGGCAGAGAAGAAGCGCAAGGTGGAAGAGCTGTTCGGGGACTAATCTCTCTACAGCGCTTCCAACTGTTCGATAATTTGGGCCATGCTGGGCTGGTCGTGGTCTTCCGTGGCGATGTATGTCCATCGGATTTTGCCAGACTTGTCTAACACGAAAGTTGAGGGTATGGCAGTGCCGTCTTGGTCCACCCCATATAGGCGGGGAACTGCGGAAGCCGTGTCGTAAAGGACTGGATATTGGAAGCCGAGAGCTTCAATTGTGCGTTTGATGTCAATTGGTTTTTCGGTGCTTATCGCTATAACTTCAGCATCGATTTTTTTGATTTTGTCGTAGGATTCACGCAACTCGACGAGTTGGTCTCGGCAAAACACTCAATATAGGCCCTCGTAAAATACCAAGACTACATTTTCTTCTCCGATGTAGGAGTCCAAAGACACATTTCCACCCTGGGCGCTCGGTAGGGTGAACCGACTAGCGTCTTTTAGACTTGGGTCTTGGCTACTCGAGTTCGAGCATGCCGCGAAGAGAAAAAGTATTGCCGACGCGAGCAGCGCCAAAAGAAGTTTTCTCACTGGTACGTTCATAATATTTATAATTGGATGCTAAGACAGCCTATATATAAGTTCAAGCCGCATCATTTAGGAAATCGGCTTCAGGGCTGATGTAGCGATTATCCTTCCTGAATTTTTTCTAGCTGGCTTATGGCGTCTTTGACGTCAGGCCAGTCCTTAATTGTGCCGCTGATGAATTGCCGTCGGATTTAGCCAGATTTGTCCACGATAAAGAAAGACGGCGCAGCGAGACCATCGCCATGTAAGTCGTAGACGCCGAACTGTTTTATGACCGTGACTTCCGTATCCAACAAAACAGGGTATTCAAAGCCCAATGTCTCTACGACTCGCATAGCGTGTTCAGGACTGTCGGCACTAATCGCGACAACCTCGGTTTCCAGACCTACGATGGTCTCGTAATACTTTCGCAATCGATCCAGTTGCGCTTGGCAGACAGTTCACCAGAATGCCCGGTAGAACACGACCATTACGTTCTGGCTGCCCCGATAAGAACTTAATGACACTATCCTGCCGGAAGCGCTGGGCAGAGTGAAATCGATGGCTTCTGCAGGAAAACCAGCGGCCGGGGTAGCCGATGGTTTTGCCGAAGATGAGATTGGGGCCACACTGGCCGGACTATTTGGAGCTCCACAGGCGGCCAGCAAACCCAAAGCTGCCAGGCTACCTGCAAGAACCAATGCTTTGTAATTGAACCGAATCATGACAATTACCGTCGCAAACGGCTAGCTTAATGGAGAGCCGGATTTCGGATTGATTGTCAATTGAGATGCGGCAATGACGCCGCCTCCCGGTCTCCTGGGTTAACTAGCCTGTACCATTCTTAGCTGGCTTATTATTTTCTCGACATCGGGCCAGTCATAGGGGTTGCCGCTAATGTACTGCCAGCGAATATCGCCAGCCTTGTCTACGATGAAGATTGCCGGCGCGGGGACGCCGTCACCATGAAGGTTATCGACTCCGTATTCGCCGACGACGTCGGAATCCACGTCGAACAAAATCGGATAGCTTAGACCCAGACTTTCGACTGCTTTTTCCGCTTGACTGGGACTGTCGGCGCTGATTGCCAGAATCTCAGTGTCCAGACCGCTAATGGTCTCGTAATTCTTCTGCAACTTAACTAGTTGCGCTCGGCAAGTGGTTCACCAGAATCCCCTGTAGAACACGACCGCCACATTTTGGCTGCCCCGGTAAGAATTTAATGACAGCGGGTCACCGGCGGCCCTGGGGAGAGTGAAATCAATGGCCTTCTGCAGTCCTTCGACCGTACTACTTTCAACCGTAGTATTGTCAGATGAGGCTGTTGGCGAGGTTTTCTGGGTTACATCGGATGGACTCGATGTTCCACCGCAGGCAGCTAGCAGCGCCACCACCGCCAAACCACCAAGCAAAGGCCATATCTTTCTAGTAAAAAGTTTCATACACACACCGTAACAAACCACTGTGGTAAATACGCGCAGCAGGCGGTGTCGGATTGGTATTAATTTATGCGGCGAGATGGGTCAGGCCAGGCATCGCACGGGCTGGCCTCCATTGATGGTGACCATATCGGCGGCGATGGCCCCCAAGTCGAGGTCCGTTCCCAAGGGCTCTCCCCTGAGTTCGGAGTAGGCTCGGTGCAGATTGCCTGCCAAGCGCTCCGAGTCATGCCAAGGTGCGAATCGGCCCAGGTCAGCCTCCCGAGCAGCGTCCAAGGGGCCCAGTCCGGCATCGAAGGCAGACTTGGCAGTAGTCTGGACGAAAGTTAGGTAGGCTTCGATATCGTCCATCACCGCTGGGCCGCAGACCGAACCGTGTCCCGGAACTATCGTCTCCGCCCCAAGCTCACGCAGCCGCGTCACTGCCTCTAACGAACCGGAAACAGAGCCCATGGCCACGAAAGGCGTGCCCTGATTAAATATCAGGTCGCCAGAGAATAGCAGCTTGCGTTCCGGCAACCAGGCAACAATGTCATTGGTGGTGTGGGCTGGGCCCATGAAGATAAGTTCAATCTTGAGGTCACCTGCGTCACCCGAATATAGGTCGAGCCGGTCCTTGAAAGTGATGGTTGGCGGGGCCAGTTCCAAGTCGCCCCACTCCACTCCGGGGAACAGAGGATGCAGCGCCTGGAGCCCAGTGGAAATCACCGTTTGTCGACATAGTTCGTGTCCCACGATGGCGGCACCGGACACCAGGTAATTGCCGTGGGTGTGGTCGCCGTGATGGTGGGTATTAATCAGGGTTCTGGCTGGAAGACTAGTCACCCCGGCAATGGCCTTCAAAAAGGCCCTGGTGCGCGCCTCGGTGAAGCAGGTGTCGACCACTGTCACGCCGTCCTGGCCCCGGATGAAACCAGCGTTATTCAACCCCCAACTGCCGTCCAGCTGGACGTAGGCGTAGATACCGGGGCTAACTTCCTCCAGTGTCGGCGTAGGTAATTGGTCGGCGTTGCGGGCGTGGTCGATGCTCATGTCTTTCTTCCTCGGGGCGGTGGGTGAAGGTGGAACAAATATAGGCGCAGCCATTCTGACGGTCAACCGGGTTATTCGCACCTATTACGTGGTCGAAGCCGAAGATATAATCGTGGCAGTCCAAACTACGCCTGGAATGAACCGGCGCCAGCAGGAGAAAACTCGATGCCCACCACTGCCCCATACGGGTCTTGGCAGTCGCCCATCACCACCGACCTTATCGTGTCCGGCTCCATTGGCTTGGGTCAATTGGCCCTGGACGGTGAGGACATCTATTGGGTGGAGATGCGACCGTCGGAGGGTGGCCGCATGGTAATCGTAAAACGCCTGCCCGACGGCAATATAATTGACATAACTCCCATCCCATTTAGCGCCAGAACCAGGGTGCACGAGTATGGCGGCGGATCATTTTTAGTCCATGAAGGCGTGGTCTACTTCTCCAATTACGCCGACCAGCGGATGTACCGGCAAGACCCCGGCGGCCAGCCGCAGCCGATAACACCGGAAGTCGACATGCGCTACGCCGACGGCTGCTTCGACGCCGTCCGTAGCCGCATCATCTGTGTTCGTGAAGACCACACCTCAGAAGGCGAGCCGGTCAACGGCATCGTCGCCGTGGACGCCCAGGGACAAGTGGAACTGCAGGTGTTGTTCCAGGGGTCGGATTTCTGTTCCACTCCCCGCGTCAGTCCTGACGGCACCAAATTGGCCTGGCTGACTTGGAACCATCCCAACATGCCCTGGGACGGCACGGAACTAATGGTGGCGGAGTTCGATGCTCAAGGAATGTTGGGCGAGGTTCAGACGGTGGCCGGGGGCAAGTCCGAGTCCATCTTCCAGCCCGAGTGGTCGCCCGACGGCGTGCTCCACTTTGTCTCCGACCACAGCGGCTGGTGGAACCTATGGCGCTGGGAGAACGGACAAGCCAATCAGTTGACCAATCGAAATGCCGAGTTCGGCAAACCCCAGTGGACGCTCGGCTCGGGTACCTACTCCTTCGCTTCTCCTGACGTAATCGCTTGCAGCTATGTGGAAGGCGGCGCTTGGAAGATTGGCATGCTGGATATAACGTCTCGGAACCTTTTTCCGGTGCAAACTCCATTTTCGGAGATGGGCCGGGGCGACATCAAAGCGGGTGACGGCAACCTAGTTTTCCTGGCTGGAGCGCCCACTCGGCCCATGACATTGGTGTCCCTCGACTTGGCTAGCGGGAAATGGGATGAACTCAGAAAGTCCCACAATCTGGAGATTGATTCCGGGTATCTATCCGAGGCCCAGCCGGTTGAGTTTCCGACTGAAGACGGTAAGACGGCCCATGCTTTCTTCTATCCGCCCAAGAACAGCGACTTCCAGGGACTAGAAGGGGAGAAACCGCCGCTGCTGGTTAAGAGTCACGGCGGCCCCACTGGCTCGACCTCGATTGCGCTGGAATGGGGAATTCAATTCTGGACCAGCCGGGGCATTGGCGTCCTGGACGTCAATTACGGTGGGAGTACTGGATACGGCAGGGAGTATCGGGAACGGCTCAACGGTAATTGGGGAATCGTCGATGTGGACGATTGCTGCAACGCCGCCCTGCACCTAGTTTCTCAAGGCGAAGCTGATGGAGACCGCCTGGCCATTGACGGCGGCAGCGCTGGTGGGTACACCACCTTGGCCGCATTAACCTTCAAAGAAGTCTTCAAGGCTGGTGCTAGCTACTACGGCGTGAGCAACTTGGAAGCATTGGCTAAAGAGACCCACAAATTCGAGTCTCGCTATCTGGACGGCTTGGTTGGCCCCTACCCGGAATGCCAGAACCTGTACCAAGAACGCGCGCCCATCAATCACACCGACCAGTTGTCCTGCCCGCTGATTCTGTTCCAGGGCCTTGATGACCAGATAGTGCCGCCGAACCAAGCGGAGATGATGTTCGACGCCGTTCGCGCCAAAGGCATCCCAACGGCCTACATTCCATTTGAGGGGGAGCAACACGGCTTCCGGCGGGCCGAGAATATCAAAAGGGCGCTGGAGGCCGAGTTGTACTTCTACTCACGCATTTTTGGCTTTGAATTGGCTGATGAGGTAGAGCCGGTGGACATCAAGAACCTGCCTCTGTAACCCTTGGCTGGAACCCACGTTGGATTTTCCTGCATCATACGTAGTTAGGCAGCACCAACAAATTTACGGTGCAGCGGAGGATCGATGGAACAACCCAAGATTACTGTATACGGCGCACCCTGGTGCCCCGATTGTCGGCAGTCCAAGCAATTTCTAGGGGAACAGCGCGTTCGTTTTAACTGGGTCGATATCGACGAGGACGAAGAGGGCCGCAAGCGGGTTCAAGAGCTGAACGATGGCAAACAAATCATCCCCACCATTATTTTTGAAGATGGCTCTATTCTGGCGGAGCCGTCCAACGCCGAGTTGGCAGCCAAGCTGGGAATTAGTCCCAAGGCCAAGCGAGAGTTTTACGACCTGATAATTGTGGGCAGTGGCCCCGCAGGCCTCACCACGGCTCTTTACGCCGCCCGGGAAGGCATTGAGACCTTGGTTATCGAAAAGGGTGGTATCGGCGGCCAGGCTGGGGTAACCGAGCGTATCGACAACTATCCGGGATTTGTGGATGGTATTGGCGGCAGCGAGTTGGCCGACCAGATGCGGGCCCACGCCGAGCGGTTTGGCGTTGAAATTCTGCCAGCGCAGACGGTAACGGGTATCCAGGCCGATGGAGATCATAAGATGATTACCACCGAGTCGGGGGACGAGTACTGCTCCAGCGCCATATTGTTGGCCCCCGGTACCCGCTACCGGATGCTCAACGTCCCCGGCGAAAATGACCTGATTGGTGCCGGGATTCACTTCTGCGCTACCTGCGACGGCCCTTTCTACAAAGATAAGGAAGTAATTGTGGTCGGCGGCGGCAACAGTGGAATTGAGGAAGGACTTTTCCTGACCAAGTTTGTCAGCAAGGTCACTGTGCTCGAATTTACGGACAAGCTGGCTGCCAGCCAGATACTCCGGGAGAAAGCCGAGAACCACCCCAAGATGGAGATTCGACTTAACAGTGCCGTCCAGGAGTTCAAGGGCTCAGGACATCTGGAATCTGTCTTAGTGTTAGACCGGACGACTGACAAGGTCGAGGAACTGTTTCCCTCCGGTGCGTTCATTTTCATTGGTCTCGATCCTAACACCGGGTTCGTTAAAGAGACGGTAGAGACCGACAAGTATGGCTTTATCACCACCAGTGGAACCATGGAGACTAGCCTTGAGGGCGTGTTCGCCGCTGGCGATGCCCGTGGTGGTAGTACCAAGCAGGTTGCAAGCGCGGTTGGTGAAGGCGCCACCGCTGCCCTGATGATTCGGAACTACCTAGAGAAACAGCAGGGTAACCGGGGGTACAAGGGGGACTAATATATCGGGAGTCGGTCCGATTGTGAAGGGCATCAATAGGCGGGATAAAAACGTAGGGGGCACGGCATTGCCGTGCCCCCTACGTTTTTAGGGCTGATTAACCAATGGGAAAACTAGGTTTCCGTGAAAGCTATTCGGCGGCGTCGGCTGCTTTGTGGTCGCGGCGGTTGGCGCAGTTGGGACACCAGCCGTAAAAGTCCACTCGCTGTCCGGTGAATTGGAAATCGGAAGAGTTTTCTAGCCGTTCTCGAAGCTCAGCGACCTGACTCTGCCCCACGTCGGCGTCGTGCACGCTGCCGCAACCGACGCAGACCAGATTGGCATGGGGCGATAGGTTGGCATCGTAACGCGATAGCTTTTGGAAGGGCAATTCCCGGACAATCCCGGCTTTCTCCAGCACGGTCAACGTCGAATAGACGGTGGCCAATGTCACGTAGGGGAAGAACTCCTGCACCCGGCCAAAGATTTCTTTGACCGACGGGTGGTCTCCCGAGTTAACCACCACCTCGGCGATGGCCAACCGTTGCGGAGTTAGTCTGATGCCCAGAGTTTTGAGCTGGGCTCCCAGTTCGTCCTGTGTAGTCACTATATTTCTGCCTGCTATTTGTGTTACGAGTTGAGCGCCGGAAGGGGGATGTTAACGTCCCCCTCCCTTTGATTACATGGTTACCTAGTCGGTCCGCCTAGAGACGGCCGCCACCCACAAAGATGGGCTCTTGCCTGCGGTACACCTGGATTCGGTTGCGGCAGGACTCAACGACAAACACGCGGTCTTCGTCGTCCACAGTAACCGCCACCGGCCCCCAGAAGTCCCTCTCCCGTTCGAGGCCTTGAGCGATTTCGCGCTCTTTCCACATCGCGTCGTTGGCGTCCAGTTTGTCCTTGCCCCACTTGGAGATGGTGCCATCGCCGGTGGTCAGTGTCACGAACCCGCCCGTCGGGTCGAACATCTGCATCCTCTCGTTGCCCCAGTCAGCGACATAGATCATGCCGGACCGGTCTACGGCGACGTCGGTCGGTCGGTTTAACTCACTCGGGGCGCTGCCGGACGTTCCAAACTTCATCAAGAATTTGCCGTCCTTGCTGAACTTCTGAATCCGGTCGTTGCGCCAGTCGGCAACGTAGATGTTGCCGTCGATGTCGGTGTCGATGCCCCACGGTAGGTTGAACTCGCCGTCCCCGGAACCCTGAGAGCCGAAGGCGGAGATGAACTTGCCGTCTTTGGTGAACTTTTGAATTCTGTTGTTCTGGCTGTCCACCATCAGCAGGTTGTTGTCGGCGTCGAAAACCATGCCAGAAGGACGGCTAATCTCGCCGTCGCCGCTGCCTTCGGTGCCCCACTTGCCAATCCATTCTCCGTCTTTGGTGAAAATGGAAATGCGGTTCAGCCACTCGTCGGCGATATAGGCGTTGCCGTCTTGGTCCAGCGCCACACAGGTCGGCCAGATTAGCGACCCGTCCTCGGAGACGATGTCGGTAACACCGGCGGTGCTGACGCCCCGGGCGAACTCACCGATGTATTCTTCGTCGATGGTGCAGATGGTCACCCGCTTGCCGTCGGGCCGGTACTCGTAAGAGCGGTTGACGACGTACATCGTGTCGTCGGCCCCCCGGGCCATTGCCACCGGGTTGCGGAAACCTGGGCCGGAGAATTCTCCGCGCCCAATGCTATGACTGTATTGAAGTGAAACGCTCAGCGCTTGTGTAGTCATTTAATCCTCGCTTGGCTTTTCGGTTACGGTCTGTTTTGGCTTTGATTAATGATTCGAGGGTCTACAGGTAGTCCATCTGTTCGAAGTTTCCGCCAACCACGGCTTTCGCATCAATCCCCATCCACTTTTCCAATAGGGTGGAATAAAGGCCACGGAAGTCGTTGTTGAAGTGCAGGTCGCCTTCGAGCAGCTTGTCGGCGGCCAATGATGGGTACTCTCCGTATAGTCCGCCCTTAACGTTATCGCCGATGACGAAGGCTATTCCACCGGAACCGTGGTCGGTGCCAGAGCCGTTGTCATGCACGCGGCGGCCAAACTCGGTGAAGACCAAGAGCGTCATATTGTCGGCGGCGTCGTTCTCCATCAGGTCGGCTTGGAAGTCCCGCACGGCGGCGGAAACCTCGCCCCAAAGCCTAGCGTGTCCAACCATCTGACCGGCGTGGGTGTCGAAGCTATTGTAGGGGGCGGTGGTGTAGAGGAACCGGGTGCCGAACCCGGCGATGTGGGTCTGGGCGATGTTCCTCATGTACTGGGCAACAGAGTTGTTGCCGTACTCAACGCTGGAGGAATACTTCTCCGGCGCGGTGCTAAGAATGTCGGCCCCTTTCAGAGCGTCCATACCGGTGTGGGACAGGTAGTCCATCACCTGGCCGCGGCCCATTGCCGGTGAGTACATGCGGGAGAAGATGTCTAGCGCTTCGTCCCTCTGGTTGTCGTCGATTCCGGTGAGGACGCCGTAGGTTTCGAGGTTGCCCACTGAGGCCACGGGAACCCCGGGAGCTGCCAACGAGCGGGGAAGGCCCCGGCCAAAGTTTACGGCAGTCAAAACGTTTTCGCCGGTGGGGTCCAAGTCGCGGGTGGCGCGGCCCAGCCAGCCCTCATTGCCGACCTTTTCTGGCTCGCAGGTGTGCCAGATGTCCATGGAGCGGAAGTGGGAGCGATTGGGGTTGGGGTAGCCAATGCCCTGAATGATGGCGACTTTGCCCTGGTCATAAAGCTCTTTGATGGGAGCCAAGGCCGGGTTGAAGCCAATACGGTCATTGATGGGTAAAACCTGGTCTTCGGATACGCGAACCGAAGGCCGGTTGTCGGCGTACAGGGGGTCGTTGTAGGGGACTATCGTGTTTAAGGCGTCATTCCCGCCCGAAAGCTGCAATACAGCTAAGACGGGGTCTTTCTTAGTTGAGGTCATTATCTTTTCTCCTCGGTCCCTAATTGGAGGTTATTTTTGATGGGATTCTTGATTAGGCGAACTGGTATTCCTGGGTGGCTACGATGAGTTGTAATGTCTGGGCGATTTGGCCGCCGTAGGACTCGCTACCAGGCTTCAACTCCCCGGTCTTGCCGAGGTGCTCCACCAAGTAGTTGCGTGTCTCGTCGGGCAGCGAGTAGGCGCCGAGCATGTCCAAGCAACGGTCAACCAGCGCTCCAGCCTGGTTAATCCCCTCGGAACTAAACCGTTCGATAATGGCCTTCACTCCGGGGAGGTTAACGTTGCCTATCTGGTCGGCGGTGAAGTTGATGCGTTCCACTAAAGTGCCGCTGTCAATCCACTCCTGGCCGGTGTGCCAGCCCTCAACCGTGGGAGGGTTCATTAGGTCTTGGCCCATGTAGCGAATCTCCATGGCGATGGGATGCAGGCCGGGCTTGGGACTGGTGAAGTCCTTGACCAGCCGCATGGTCCCGGCGACGGTTTCTGCGGGGCTCTTCACCTTTTCAAAGCGGGCGTTCTTGAACCATTCGGACTTGAACAATACCCGCAGCATGGCGGTGAGGTTGTAATCGGACTCGAAGTAGGCGTCTTCCATCTCTTTGATCGCCGCCATGTCCCGCGGAGGAGTCTCCTGCCAGGCAGGAATCTGGGGCTCATCGGCCACGAAGAAGTTGTACAGGTGGCGGGCGATGAATCGTGCTGCCGACGGTTGCTTGACGATGATATCGATGATGTCTTCGCCGTTGAAGTTGCCGGTCTCGCCTTGGAAAGTCTTCTCGCCGTAGTCGTGGTCGGCGGCGTTGAAGGCAAACTGGGAAGGGTGGCGACCGTAGGGGTATCGGGGGATGGCGTTGGCAATGGTCCAGCCGGTGAAGGCCCGAGCGCATTCCTTGACGTCTTCTTCTGTGTAGTTGGCGTGGCCGTCCATGCCGACGCCCATGGCGAACAGTTCCAGGAGTTCGCGGCCAAAGTTCTCGTTGATGGCGTCTTTGTGGCTCATGCAGTTGTCCAGGTAGAAGACCATGGCCGGGTCAACGGAGAGGGCCAGCAACAGCTTGGGGAAGTTGCCCATGCCCAATTCGCGGAACATGTCTAGTTGGTGCTGTATCTGGCCGCCATGCTCACACTTGGAGTTGCCGACGCAGAAGATGCCATGCCAGAAGAGGGTCATTTTTTCCTGCAGCGGACGCTTGGTGTTAATCATTCGGTAGGTGAGGTATGCCTGGTTAACCTCTAGCGCGTTCATCTCTTTCCAGTCGATGAAATAACGTTCCAGCAGGTCCATTTCCAAGTCGGGTTGCTCCATGGGGCTGAGGAGTTCATCCACTGTCGCTTCGTAGCCGTTGGCGGCGTACTGCTCCAGCTCTTCGTAGGTAGCGCCAAAGCCGGCGCGGCGCATGAGGTGAGCCATTAGCTCAATATCGGAACTGGCCATCGGTATCTCTCCTTCCGCTTATAGTCTCGGAGTCGGGGGTAATCCAATCAGGTTGAACCTGACAGATTGGGCTTGTACGGATTTGGTTTCGACGGATTTGGTTTCTAATGGACGGGGGTTCTAGGGGAATCTGCGGCGTCTCCGCCGCAGCGCGTGGACAACGTTAATTGTCCAGGCCGCCTTTAACGTAGATTATAATCGTTCTAACATAATATTGTATATAGTTAAAACGAAATTCTAATAAATTAATACTATTCCGTGAATTTGGCGCTGGACTAGCTGCCGCTTGCTTCAGTTTTCTGGCCGCCAGACCGGCGGCGATGTTGGCGGAGGGTTCAATCGTCCATGATGACCTGGATGCCAGCGGCCTCCGCTTTGGCCGCCGATTCGGGGTGAATTACGCCGTCTTGCATCCAGATGTATTTGACGCCAATCTCAATGGCTTGGTCGACAACCGGCGCGACCAGCTCTGACCGCCGGAAAATGTTCACCATGTCAATTTGGTCTGGGACTGACTTGAGGTCTGGGTAACTCTTTTCGCCCAGCGCTTCCTCAATCATGGGGTTGACCGGGATAATCCGGTATCCCTGTTCTTGCATGTACCGGGAAACTCGAAAGCTAATCCGTTCTGGGTCGCCTGACAGGCCCACCACTGCAATGGTCTTGCTGTTCTGCAGTTGCTCATCAACCAGGTCCATAAGCCCTCCCGTTAGTTCGAACTATTGCCCGTTGGATTCCAAGTTTTGTCGGTTACCAGGTATTACTGGTTACCAGGTTTTGTCGGTTACCAGGTGTTACCGGTTACCAGGTCTTACCGGTTACCAGGTCTTACCGGTTACCAGGTCTTAGTATAAATGTACTTGTAAGCGGCGATTGCGGCCGTAGCTCCGTCGCCTGCGGCTGATACTAATTGGGAAGATGAGTACTGCCGTAGGTCGCCCACCGCGTAGACCCCCGACACTTCGGTTTCCATTGATAGGTTCACTGGGATGTGCCCGGCGTTGTCTCGTTCGATTAGGCCAGCCACCATCTCGGAGTTGGGCTCCAAGCCGACGTAGACGAATAGGCCAGAGAGTTCCATGGCGTTTTCTGTGTTGGTCACGGTGTTGCGAAGCCGTAGACCAGATACGGTGTCGGCACCCAAAACTTCTTCGATGACCGTGTTCCAGACCACTTCGATCTTGCTGTTCTCATTGACACGGTCAGTCAGGGCTTGTTGGGAGCGAAGTTGGTCGCGGCGGTGAATCAATAAAACGCGCTCGGCGTACTCGGTTAGGGTCAAGGCCTCATCGGCTGCCGAGTCCCCGCCGCCGACCACGGCGACAACCTGGTTCATATATAGAGGACCGTCGCAGGTGGCGCACTGGGAGACACCCCGACCGAAAAACTCTGCTTCTCCGGGAATACCCAATTGGCGCAAGGTAGAACCCGCCGCAATGATTACCGCCTTGGCCCGGACGTCGCCAGAGTCGCTGGAGACCACCCGGTAGTCGCCATCCTTGGTAATCTTGGCGGTCTCGCCCATGATGAAGTCGGCACCGGCGTTCATGGCCTGTTCCTGCACCGCAGGCCCCAACTCGGCCCCGGATATGCCCTCAGGAAAGCCCGGAAAATTCTCGATTTTATCAACGTTAATAATGGACGCCCCGCCCATCATCCTTTCAACGATGGCCGTCCGCAGTCCGTGGCGGGCAGCGTACATTCCGGCGGTCATACCGGCTACGCCTCCGCCGACAATCAATACGTCATAATCGTCTGCCAAAAGGGGAACCTCCAGGGGGATAAATGCTGGCCTTGGTGGGTGACCCGGCGGTGCAGAATCAGGCACGAAATAGTCTACGAAATCGAGGCTCGGTCACCTAGCGTCACTATAGGTTGGCGCAATTTTGGTGTCAACATAATCTAAGGGCCTCTGCTGGCCGAGTTGCGGCCTGGCTGACGCGCCCATAGAATTAATCGGCAGCGCGAAGAGGCTGGAGAATCATCTGATGATGGTGGTGGTGTACGTCGACAATTTAGAGGCTTAGAAAAATGAATGGAAGTTACTCATCCATTACCACAAATGCAAAGAGAATTTTAGATGTCTTAATAGGGGAAGGCGCATTAGGCCCAAGTAACCGCTTGAGTCGAGACGAAGTATTTGACGAATCAAAATTAGATCTTAATTCGTTCAATCTTTCTTATGACTTCCTAAGGAGCCAAATGTACGTAGCGGCACCGATTAGTGAGAGGGAAATGTGGGCGACTGCGTCTGGAGTTGAATTTCTTGCTAATAACACTACGCCAATTCCGGCCGTAGTGAAGGTGAAATTGGATCTTAAACTTATCGTTGAAGTGTTCGGCATCGTTGTCGCGATTGTGGTAGGAATTTTTGGTGTAACGGCCAGCACACATACTTGGATTTTCAAGCCGGATATCTTGATTGTTGATCAGATCCCTACTTCTACAACGCCTGCTGAATCGACGGCAGTGCCGAAACCGCCAACTATTGCGACACTCGGAATGCCCGATATCCACCCACCGTTGGTTCTAAACATCGAAGAATGTCAAACGTTAGACAAAGATGAGATCGATATATCGTTGCGCATCGATGGTTTTTTTGTCGATCAGTTTGGCTCGGCAACTGCTAGCATCACTATCAAGGACGCTCGACAATCAGGAGACGCGAAATTTTTTCGACTTGATGATTGGTATCTAGTTGATGAAAAAAATGAACTAGTACACGAATTTCGCTTTTATAGGGGGGCATCACACGGGACGGAAACTACCTCACCAGGAGATACGGAGTCTGGCAGCTTAGAGTTCCGAGGAGCCTTGCCGCAGAATGCCGAGATAATTTCTATCGTTGCTCCTCCCTTCTCACGTCTGATGATTGATTTGCCACAGGAGCAATGCTAATGCCACGCGAAAGTCAGGCTGCTTCCCAAGAGGTCCATACCGAACACAGCGTTATGGTGCCCATGCGCGACGGTGTTCGGTTGGCCACCGACGTTTACCGGCCAGCCAAAGACGGAGTCTCACTATATGGGGCTTATCCGGTGCTGCTGCAGCGGACACCCTACAGCAAGACCAGGGAAGACTTGGTCTTGGAAGCTAGGTTCTTCACGTCCCACGGTTACGTCACGGTGCTCCAAGATTGCCGGGGACGTTACGAATCGGAAGGTGGGTTCACCAAATACACGGCGGAGGGTGAGGACGGATTCGACACGATGGCCTGGCTGGCCCAGCAGCCCTGGCATGGCGGCAAGGTTGGCACCTATGGGTTGTCCTACGCGGCCCACACCCAGGCGGCCACGGCCTGTTTAAAGCCCCCGAACCTGGGCTGCATGTGGATGGACTCGGGCGGTTTCGCCAACGCCTTTCACAGCGCTTGCCGGAACGGCGGCGCATTTGAGCTTCGCCAATTGACCTGGGCCTACAAAGAGGCCTTGGAAAGTCCGGAAGCCCACGCCCATACCCGCACTGTCAAAGCGGCCTTGGAGTCCCAAAACATCTTCGATTGGTTTCGCAGACTGCCTTGGAAGAAGGGCCATTCTCCGTTGCAGTGGACCCCCGATTACGAGGGCTACTTGCTGGATATTTGGGAGCGGGAGACCTTCGACGATTATTGGCGGAAGATTGGCCTGTGCACCGAGGAATACTACGACGAATTCTCCGATGTTCCCCAGGTCCACATGAGCGCCTGGTATGACCCATATTCACGGTCGGCCACCGATAATTATGTGGCCCTATCTGCCACCAAACAGGGCCCTGTCTCGCTGCTCATGGGGCCTTGGACCCACGGCGCAAGGTCAATCACCCATTCTGGAAATGTGGACTTAGGCCAGTCTTCAATTATTGAAAACAGCTTTGGGGCTGACTTTAACCATCTACGATTGCGCTTCTTCGATCGTTGGCTCAAGGGCACCGAAAACGGTTTGGCAACCGAAGCGCCAGTGAAATTGTTCGTGATGGGCGGAGGTACGGGACACAAGAACACCCACCTTCGGTTGGACCACGGAGGTCAGTGGCGCAGCGAAAACGAATGGCCGCTGGCCCGTGCTTTGAACACGCCTTTTTACCTCCTACCCAAAGGTGGGCTGTCATCTCATCCGCCGGAGGGCGCGCAACCGCCGACCACCTATTTGTTCGACCCAGAGCATCCGGTGCCCACGGTGGGAGGGAACATCTCGTCGGGCCAGCCGGTGATGGCTGCGGGCGGCTTCGACCAAAGGGAGTCCGAGGAATTTTTTGGTTCCGAAGAGCCCTACCTGCCACTGGCGTCCCGGCCCGACGTGTTGGTCTTTCAAACCACACCTTTAGTAGAAGACGTGGAAATAACCGGCCCGGTTTCGGTCCATCTCTGGATTTCTTCCACTGCTGTGGACACCGACTTCACGGCCAAGCTAATCGATGTTTATCCTCCGTCCCCGAATTACCCGGAGGGATACGCGCTAAACCTGACCGACGGCATCTTGAGGGTAAAGTTTAGGGACTCTTGGGAGCAGCCGGAGTTGATGGAACCAGGGAAGGTCTACCAGATTGAGGTGGGGTTGTTGCCGATGTCCAACTTGTTCTTGAAGGGACACCGCATCAGGTTGGACATATCTTCCAGCAACTTTCCCAGATTCGACGTGAATGGCAACACCGGCGAGAATCCGGGCACGTCGCCGGTTAGAGTAACGGCCTTAAACAGTGTTTACCATGAGGATGGCCGACTGTCTTACGCTCTGTTGCCCGTGATACCCATCGGTAGTTAGCTGTTGATTAAGGTCGCCATGTAGTAATTCGTGTTTAGTTCCTGAGATTTCTGGAACCTGAACCCGCTGTCCTCGGCAATCTGCCGGCACTCGTCGGCTGTGATGCGCACCTCTTGGGGCGGCCCCGATTCGGTTTCTCGCTTCTGCCATTCCACGATGAAGCACCAACCGCCTGGCTTTAGCATTTGCCTGGCCGCAGTGAGGAATCGCACGCGGTCGCTGGGGTGATGGAGGACAACTGCTATAAACACACCGTCGACGCTGGCGGGAGCCACGGGAAATTCGTACTCTTCGCATTTCAAGACCTCGACGTTGCCCATGCGGGCTTCATCCGTCCGGCTACGGCAGGCCTCAATCATCTCATCTGATACGTCTAACGCGATAACCTTGCCGTTAATTAAGAATTTGGCTAAAGGAAGGGTGAAATAGCCTGGGCCACAACCGACATCGACCACCGTGTCTCTGGGATTAACGGGGCAGTGGCTGAGCACCCTAAATTGGTCCAAGGTTGCCACGCGTTCTGGCCGGAGCATCCGCTCAACGGAAGTAGGCATGTCAGGGTGGCCTGAGGCGTGGTCCGAATGAGCGTGGTCTGAATCTGTCGACATATACGAATCTCCTACGTGTGGCGATTACTTTACATGACTGGATTAATCGCCGCAATCGTAGCGATGAGGGTTCGTTGACACCCCTTAGACCCCATCGTACACTACCCGCTGAAACCCGTTTTTATGCGCGATTCATCCCTTCATTAGTCACTCATCTGGTGGCCGGATACTCCCGGCAACTCATAGCTCTCCCGATTCGCCCACCAGACAATTGCCTCCCAGGAGATACCAATGTCCATTTTGTCCCAGCAAGACCCAGCGGTCGCCCGCGCCTTAGAGTTGGAAGACCAACGGCAAAGGGAAAACATCGTTCTAATTGCTTCGGAAAACTACGCGAGTAAGGCCGTATTGGAGCCGGGCTCCAGCGTAATTAGCAATAAATATGCCGAGGGGTATCCGGGCCGTCGGTACTACGGCGGCTGTGAGAACGCAGACGTTATCGAGACCCTGGCGATTGACCGGGTCAAAGAGCTATTCGGGGCCCAGCACGCCAATGTTCAACCGCACAGTGGCGCCCAAGCCAACATGGCGGCCTACTTCGCGATTCTTGAGCCTGGTGATACCGTCTTGGGCATGCAGTTGAATCACGGCGGGCACCTGACTCACGGCGCTTCCGTCAATTTCTCGGGCAAGCTTTACAACTTTGTTCCCTACGGCTTGGACAAGGAAACCGAGACCATCGATTACGACGAGGTTGAACGGCTAGCCAAGGAGCACAATCCCAAACTGATTGTGGCTGGCTGTAGCGCCTACCCTCGTATACTAGATTTTCCTCGTTTTCGGGCCATTGCCGACAGCGTGGACGCCCTGCTAATGGTGGACATGGCCCATATTGCAGGACTAATTGCCGGTGGAGCCCATCCTTCGCCGTTTCCCCACGCCCAGATTGTTACTTCCACAACTCAAAAGAGCCTGCGCGGCCCCAGGGGCGGTTTCATCCTCTGCGATGAAGAATTGGCCCGCAAGGTCGATTTTGCCGTGTTCCCCTTCACTCAGGGAGGGCCGCTAATGCAAGCGATTGCTGGCAAGGCGGTCTGCTTTGGTGAAGCCCTCAGGCCCGAATTCTCCAAATACGCCCATCAACTGGTGGCCAACTGTAAGGTATTGGCCACGGTACTTTCCGAGGCTGGTATTAGACTTGTTTCTGGCGGCACCGACAACCACATGGTGCTGGTGGATGTGACACCATTGGGCATCACCGGACAACAAGCCGAGGTGGCCCTTGAGTCGGTGGGCATCATCGCTAACAAAAATGCCATACCATACGACGCCAGGCCTCCTCGGGTTACCAGCGGTCTGCGCCTGGGCACGCCTGCGATTACCAGCCGGGGCATGGTCGAGGCCGAGGTTAAGCAGGTTGCGTCGATGCTTGCTAAAGTGTTGTCCGACGTTGAAGATAGCGCAGCCCACGCCAAAGTAGCGGCCGAAGTAAAAGAGTTGACTGCTCGCTTCCCCGTGCCAGGCTTGGACTAATATTAATCATCTAGTTGAGCCAGGCAAGGCTCGATGCTATAATCACAAAGCTTCTGTAAATCTTTTGATTTGCGACCTAATCGTGTGTAATTTACCAAGGGGTATCGTTTGCGCCATTACGAACTAGTAGTTGTCCTTAGTCCGATGCTAAACCCTGACCAGGTTACCGAGACCTGGGATCGGGTAAAAGGCTTCATTACAACCAGGGACGCTGAAATCAGTCACGAAGAACAATGGGGCACCCGCCGGTTGGCGTACCCCATCCGCAAGGGTCCGCACCAATTCTTAGAGGGCAGCTATCATCTGACTCGGTTCCAGACTGACCAGCCCTTCAATAAAGAATTGGAGAACTTCCTGAAAGTAGACGACGAGATAATTCGGTCTTTAGTTACCGTAACCTTGCCGGAAGAGGAATTGGCTGCCCAGGCAGCTGCGGCAGCGAGGGCCATTCGGCCTCCGCCTCCCCGACCGACCCCCATGACCCCTGTGGGTTCTGATGGCGCACCGATTGCGCCTCCTCCAGCAGAAGGTGCCGCTCCGGTGGCAGTTGCCGAGGGTGAAGCTCCCGTCGCGGAAGCAGAGGCGTCGGCCCCTGCAGTTCCAGAGGCTCCGGAAGCTGCTGCACCTGAAGCCATCCCAGAAGCGACTATAGAAGAAGCGCCTGTGGCTGAGGCTGAACCCGAATCTGAGCCTGTCGCCGAGGAAGAACCCAAAGCGGCAGTAGAAGAAGTGGTAGAAGAGGAGCCAGAAGCACCGGCTAGCGAGCCGGACGAAAGCGAGGACTAGAAGGGAGGAAGACGTGAATAAGATCATTGTCATAGGACATCTGGGAAGAGATCCCGAGATGCGGTACACACCCAATGGTCAAGCGGTAACCTCGTTTAGTGTTGCCTCGAGCCGCCGGTATACCACCAGCGCCGGAGAACAAAAAGAAGAAACAGAATGGTTCAACGTTAGTGCCTGGGGAAAACTGGGCGAAACGTGCAACCAATACTTAACGAAAGGCCAGCAAGTTTACGTGGAAGGCCGAATGAGCAGCCGCACCTATGAAGGGCGGGACGGCCAGACCCGCGTATCCATTGACGTTTTCCTGAACGATGTCCAGTTCTTGGGCAGAGGCGGAGACGGAGGTGGCGCCGGAGCCACGGCATCGGCCCCTTACGAAGTGGGCGCTGGCGCAATGGCCGACGATGGTTCAGATTTCGACCCGGTAGACGACCTACCGTTTTAATTTAGCCAACCGATTTAGTTTAGTTATAGATAGGTAATTCAAAAGGACTTGAACAAGCATGACCACTGAAGGCTCAAGAGGATCAGGCGGACCACCACCCAGATTTGGCGGTGGTGGCGGACGGCCAGGCGGAAGACCGGGTGGAGGACGCCCCCGGGGCAGATTCGCGCCACGGCGCAGAGTTTGTACCTTCTGCGTAGAGCATGTTAAGCATATCGATTACAAAGAAATCGATAAGATTCGCCGGTTTGTTTCGGAGCGGGCCAAGATTGAGCCCCGCCGCCGCACCGGCGTTTGTGCCAAGCACCAGCGTGCCCTTCGGCTAGCCATTCTACGGGCCAGACAGATTGCATTGGTGCCTTTCGTTGCCTACCACGCCTACTCAGGTGGCACTCGGCGCTAATCAAGCCTGGTCGGCACTCACTTTATTAATAATCCATAACCGGGTTATTAATAACCATGTGATAAATACAGGCGGCGCAGGCAATTCGCCACGCCGCCAAACCCCTCCCCACTCATTCCCCAGGCTGTAGAGGCCATTCCGTCGAGGTTAGACAATGCCATTTCCTTGGCTCCGAAGGTTCGGTTCCGCAGAAACAGGTAGAGCCGAACGACGCCGTAGCATGCGGGCCCAGCGGCGAGCCCACGGAGAAGACGACACCCCGCAGGAAGACACCAAGGTTTTGGCCGAGCGGCGACAATTCAGAGTCGGCGTTGGAATCGGCGCTGCCTTTTTGCTCATCATAGTTGGTGTGGTCGCGTTCGGTTACTATCAATCATTCTATAAACCGCCCAGGGTCTGGGCCGGTTCGGTAAATAACGTAGAATTTAAGATGGGTGATTTGGTTCAACGCATCCGAGTGTTGCAGGGTGTAAACCGGTACCAGGGCGGCCAGGTGAATCTCAGCACAATCCCCTTTGAATATCTACAAAACCTGATACACGCGGAAGTTCTGCGCCAGCAGTCCCCTCTCCTGGGTATCGAGATTACCGATGAAGATATCGAGAATGACCTACGTAGGCAGTTCACCCCGACGCCGGAGCCGGGTCAGGAAACTGACCCAGGCCAGCTCGAACAAGAATTTAAGGCAAACTACACTGCCTTTTTGACCGCCACCGGCCTGTCCGACGGCGAGTTTCGGGTAATCATAGAAGAACAGATTTCCGTTCGGGCTTTGGCGGCCCTGCTTTCCCGCGACATAGAAGACCCGCAACAGCAGGTTGAAATTCAGTGGATTCAATTGTCGTTGGATGGAAATATTTCGCCCGACGATGTGGTACGGCGTCTGGAGAACGAGGATTTTGTCCGAGTGGCACAGGAATTAAACACTGCCGGCCAGTTCTCAGGCACCAACGGCTACGTTGGGTGGGTGCCCAAAGGCGCGTTCCCCAATCTTGATGACACCCTTTTCGGCAATGAAGAGAAAGGGAAAGAGCCATTGGCAGTCGGGGCGGTGAGCGAGCCCATCTTCACCGCAGAAAGCAATTTTATCGTTAAGATTCTCTCCGGAGCAGAAGAACGAGAACTAGAAGACAGAATGGCATTGCAATTGACCGTGGAATTGGTGAAACAATGGCAGAAAGAATCACTGACCTCGGGAACTAGCCAAGGCAATGTCAAAATGAACTTCAATAGCAAGTTATACGAATGGGTCACCGACCAGGTGTTCATCACCGCGCCAAGGGTAGAGCGCTAAAGGGATATGACTGCGCCCTCCGGTATTCCTAATGGTATTCCCGCCGAGATTAATATCGGCCTAATGGGATTGGGTGTCGTTGGCACCGGGGTGGCTGCGACCCTGCTTCGCGAAAATTCCCATCTTTCAGATCTAATCGGTCGGGCCGTAAAGCTCAAAAAAGTGCTGGTTCGTGACCTTTCACGTCCCAGAGATATCGACCTCCCCGCTGGCCTTTTGACTGCCAACGCAGAGGATATCTTGGCCGACCCGGACATCCACATTTTGGTGGAAGTGATGGGCGGGACAGACCCAGCCGAAGCGTATTTGAAACAAGGTCTCTCGGCAGGCAAACATGTCGTCACCGCCAACAAAGAAGTGATGGCGAAATCGGGACCAGAGTTGTTGGCTTTGGCTCGCGCGAACGGGGTTAATCTGCTGTTTGAGGCTAGTGTCGGCGGTGGTATACCCATCGTCGGCTGCTTGATGAACGAACTTGCCGCCAACGACGTCCGCTCCATCCGCAGCATCATCAACGGCACCACCAACTACATCCTCACCGCAATGGCCCATCAGCACACCAGTTTTGAGCAAGCCCTATCCGAAGCCCAAGAACGCGGTTACGCCGAAGCCGACCCCACCAACGACATTGAAGGCATCGACGCCGCCTACAAACTGACGATTCTTGCGTCCTTGGCCTACCGGAGCACATTCCAGCCAGGCGATGTCTACTGCGAAGGAATCTCCAAGCTTGAGCCCCAGGACTTCCAATATGCCCAAGAGTTGGGATTCGCGATAAAGTCTCTAGCGATTGCCAACTTGGTAGATGGAGCCGTTCAGCTTCGGGTATACCCGGCATTGTTGCCCGCGGAACACATGCTGGCCAAGGTCGATGGAGTGTACAATGCCGTTGAAATCGACGGCAGCCTCTGCGGTCAGGTGTTGTTCCATGGGATGGGAGCAGGCCGGGAGCCCACCACCAGCGCGGTGGTCGGCGACTTGATTGAAGCCGCCCGCAAGATGGGCGGCCCGAGCGTGCTTCCTTTAGAGTTACCGAACGGGTCCGGTATACCGGTTCGGCCCATAGACGACCTCATGTCGCGTTACTACATTCGTCTGGGCGTAGCCGACCACCCAGGGGTGTTGGCGCAGATTGCCCAGGTCTTGGGAGACGGACAGATTAGCATCGCCTCGGTACTTCAGAAAGATGTACATCCTGAGACTGAGAGCGCGGAGATAGTTATTACCACCCATCCCGCCAGAGAGGCGTCGGTTCAAAAGGCCCTTCAAATCATAACCGAGCTGCCCCAGGTGCGACGAGTTAGCAACACCTTAAGGATTGAGGAGTGATGCCAATACCGGTGGGGTTCCACAGAAAGGGGTTCCATAGTAAGGGGTTCCATAGTAAGGGGTTTCACAGAAAGGGGTTCCATAGTAATAGGAGACGGGGTTAACAGAATGGCTGCTGGGGTCTTAAGCACATACCGGGAGTTGCTCCCGCTGACCAGTGCCACTCCCATGATTAGCATGGGCGAGGGCAATACCCCTTTGGTCAAGTCCAACCGGCTGGGCAGAGAATTGGGCTGTCCCGAGTTGTATTTCAAGCTGGAAGGATGCAACCCCACCGGCTCTTTCAAGGACCGAGGCATGGTGGTAGCCATCGCCAAGGCGTTGGAAGAAGGCAGCGAGGCCATCATGTGCGCCTCCACCGGCAATACCAGCGCCTCGGCCGCGGCCTTTGGGGCCTACTGTGATCTGCCAACCTACGTGTTAATTCCCAAGGGTGAAGTCGCCATGGGCAAGCTGGCCCAGGCCATGGCCTACGGAGCCAAGGTCATCATGGTAACGGGTAACTTCGACGTTGCATTGAGTTTGGTCCGGGAGTTTACTGAACGTAACCCGGTGACCCTGGTAAATTCCGTAAACCCCTATCGTATCGAAGGCCAGAAAACCGCTGCTTTTGAGTTGGTGGACACCCTGGGCGACGCTCCTGACTTGCTTTTCATCCCCGTGGGCAACGCTGGCAACATCACCGCCTATTGGAAAGGCTTCCGGGAGTACCAAGACTTGGGGCGGAGCCAGATACTTCCTAGAATGATGGGATTCCAGGCCGAGGGCGCGGCTCCAATTGTCAGAGGGGAGCCGGTAGCCAACCCACAGACCATTGCGTCGGCCATCCGCATTGGCAACCCCGCAACTTGGGGCGGAGCAGTTGAGGCCAGAGACGGGTCCGGTGGGGTAATTGACTCTGTAACTGACGATGAAATATTAGACGCCTACCGTCAACTGGCGACGAAAGAAGGAATATTCTGTGAGCCTGCCTCGGCAGCATCATTCGCGGGACTGGTGAAGATGCACCGTCAGGGCTTGGACCTCCACGACAAGCGTGTCGTCTGTATTTGTACTGGCAACGGTCTAAAAGACCCCGATTTGGCAGTAAGCAGCGCCGGGGGGCATACAATCGAGATTGAACCGACCTTAGAGGCGGTTGAGGCCGCGACTCTGGGCGACGGTAAGTAGGGGTAACACGACGGTCCAGCAAGAGCGAATAAGACAAGCGGTGGTCGAGATATTGGCTGCCGTTGGCGATGACCCGGCCCGTGAGGGACTAATTGATACTCCCGAGCGAGTCGCGCGCATGTACGAGAGCCTGTTCTCCGGTATTGGAGCAAGCGCCGATGATGCGATAGACGCGGTCTTCGAGTCCGAGAGTAACGACCCAGTAATCGTGAGCGGCCTGGTCTTCTACTCCGTGTGCGAACATCATCTGCTGCCGTTTTTTGGCGAGGCCCGGTTGGGCTACGTGCCTAATGGTAAGATAGCCGGGATTAGCAAATTGGCCAGAGCGATGGAAGTGGCAGCGCACCGACCCCAGGTACAAGAACGGCTCACCGCAAACGTAGCAGACGCCATCTTCAATGTTCTCCAACCAGCGGGCGTGGTCGTCGAGCTGGAAGCGGAACACCTGTGTATGGCCATGCGTGGCGTCAAGAAACCCGGTACCAGGGTGCTTACCTCGGCGACCCGGGGCGAATTCAAGAATTTCCCGTCGGGACGGGACGGACTTTTAGCTCTAATGCATAGCAGGTAGATAGTGGCAACCACACCAATCACCTCGTTTCAAGATATTCAAACCGAATGGGAATCCGTGCTACAAGAATCTCCTGCGAACACGCTGTTCCTGACGCCCCAATGGCAAAAAGTATGGTGGGACACCTTTGGTGACGGCCAGACCATGGTTGGGTTCACGTACCCGTATCCAGAAGGGGTTGCTGCCATTGCTTCTCTGGCCAAAGACGGTGACACCGTGTCGTTTGTTGGCAGTCAAGATACCTTTGACTACAACGATTTTCCGATTAGGCCGGGACACGAAATAGCCTTCTACCAAACCCTTTTGGAGTGCATGGAAGACCAGGACTGCCGCATTTTGCGCTTGGATTCCCTGAGAGAGAGTTCGCCGACCCTAGAGCACTTTCCTGAGATAGCCCGCAATAAGGGATACACCGTTGAGATTGAAGAAGAGGACGTTACCTCTGGTATCGCCCTGCCCGGCACCTGGGACGATTATCTTGGTCTGTTGAATAAGAAGGATCGCCACGAACTTCGCCGCAAGCTGCGGAGAATGGACGCTCAGACCGACTGGAAATGGTACAGCGTGACAGAGCCCGTCGAGGTGGCGGAACGGCTGGGCGAATTCATATCATTAATGCGCCAGAGCCGTCCAGACAAAGACGAATTCATGACTCCCGAGCGAGAGAAGTTCTTCTATAACATCACCCAGCGCATGGCCGAATTAGGGCAACTGAAGCTGTATTTTCTGGACATGGACGGCTCCTCAGTAGCCACCAGCCTGTGCTTTGACTACAGCGGATCCCGCCTGTTATACAATAGCGGCTACGACCCTGAATATGGCTACTACAGTGTGGGCCTGCTGCTCAATGCAATGTGCCTAAAAGATGCCATAGACGAGGGTCTTACATATTTTGACTTCCTGCGCGGCCCCGAACCTTATAAAGCGCATTTAGGCGGGGAACAGAGGAACCTCTATAAGATGGTGGTAACGAAAAGTTGAGCGTGGAACGGGCGGCATTCATCACCTTTCACGCCTGCCCCTTAGCTGCCCCCGGACAGGGCAAGTCGGGGGGAATGAACGTATACGTTAGGCAGTTAGCCGCAGCCCTGGGCGATATGGGGATGCAGATTGATATTTTCACCCGCGAGCATGAGGGTATATCAAATAGCATCGAGACCATTGGCCCCAACGTTCGCGTGATTCATCTAAAAGGAGGCGACCCTGAGGCCCACATCGGAGACCTCTATAACCACCTCCCTGAGTTCCTTGATGAGTTGAACGCTTTTAAAGAAGAAGAGGGACTGGAATACGATGTGGTCCACTCCCACTATTGGCTATCTTCATGGGTAGGGCGGGAACTCTCCCAGGCGATCGGCGTACCACATGTGGTTACCTTCCATACTCTAGGTCTGATTAAGATGCAGTCTAGGGCTGGTGAAGTGGAACCGGCAGAAAGACCTTTAGTCGAAGCGGCTGTTATGGCTAGCGCCGACCGGATAATCGCCTTTAGCCCCCACGAACGGGACGCCATGGCAAGGCTGTATAACGCTGATGCCAACAAAGTATCTTTGGTTCCTTGCGGCGTAGACCTATCGGTGTTTCGCCCGTTGGACCAAAAATCAGTTCGGGCGCGGCTGGGCCTTAACGGCGAAAAAATTCTCTTGTATGTAGGCCGGATTGAACCGCTCAAGGGGCTGGATCTTCTGGTGGAGACCGCAGCGCAGATGGACTCCGGTGAAAAAGTTCGGATGATTGTAGTGGGCGCAGATGTCAACGGCGATCGAGAGATGGACAGAGTTAAGCAGTTGGCGAAAGAACGAGACCTTGACGACCAGATTGATTTCATCGGCCAGGTCGACCACAGTGAATTGCCCTTTTATTACAACGCCGCAGATGTCTGCGTGGTGCCTTCGTACTACGAGAGCTTTGGTCTAGTGGCGCTGGAATCTATGGCTTGCGGTACTCCGGTGGTGGCAACAAGGGTTGGCGGCCTGTCCACAATTATTGACCACGGCCACACCGGTTATTTGAAATCTTGGCGGTGTCCGGAAGCCTTTGCCAACTCGGTGGAGATGATTATCTCCAGTGACGGTCTGCAACAGAGCATGGGCGAAGCTGCTCGCAAACGGGCCGAGGGCATGGGCTGGGATAATGTGGCTGCGATTATGTGGGATGAGTACGCTGTCTTGACCGAAAACCCAGTACAAGACGATAATGAGTATTGATAGTTAGCCATTTAGACTGACTTGGATTTATATTTTAGCCTCGGAACCACTCCGGTCTTGGCTCTGGATTAGAAAGAACACTGCCAGAGAGACTGGTAGGTTCTCGTTTTCCGCCGGAGGAAACCGTGCCCCCAAATTCCCCGGACACCGAAGGCGGTGCCCAACGTAATTTTCTCGGACCCATTCGCGGCCCGCTGCTTCATATCCAACGGACACTAGGCGCCGGTATATTGGTGATACTGCCCATCGGTATCACGGCCCTAGTATTGAAGTTCTTCTTTGACCTTCTAGACCCGGTACTAGAACCGCTGGTTGAGCTGTTGCCCGGCGCCACAATTACCGGTACTGGCCTAGTTGCTCTCATCGTGCTGGTCTACGTGCTAGGACTGATTGCGGCCCAGGTAATTGGGCGGCGCTTGATTAACTTCGGGCACCGAGTCATGGAAGTGATTCCGGTGGTGAAGGGAATTTACGGCACCACCCGGATGGCCATACAGATTCTTTCTCGCAGCAATGGCTCGTCAGGTGGAAGCCCGGATCAACAACAATATTCGGGCGTCGTGTTGATTGATTTTCCCAGCCCTGGCATCAAGTCCATTGGACTAATTACTTCCAGCATGCTGGATTCTAACGGGGAAGAGGTGCTTTCGGTCTACATCCCCACCACGCCCATACCATCGTCAGGGTTTTTGGTCATAGTTGCAGCTGCAGATGTGACACGAACGGATATGAGGGTGGAGGACGCAATGAGGGTGGTAATTTCTGGGGGAATACGCCTGGACACGGTTTTCCAAAAAGCTGGATTTCAGGTGCCTGGTAAGACCCGCTCGAACCAGTGACGCTGACCGGTCTTTTTGAAACCGGTGGAAGTATATAGCCGCACTGCTGGGTCGTTGTCCCCATCCACTTCCAGCCCAATCTCGGTTAGCCCAATCCCAAGCAGGTGATTCATTCCTGCTTGTAGTATGTGGCGGCTTACGCCCTTTCCTCGGTAATCGGGGACTACGCCAATCATTCCAATCATGCCGCGTGGGCCCGTTTCGGCTGGCACCATCACGGTCCAGCAGTAGCCCGCAGGGGTCTCTCTGTCGAATAAGAACAAGATGCCATCTTTGGACGTGTTGGGCATGTTGGTGCGGTATTCAATCTGGTCTTCGGTGTTAGGACAGAACCCCCAACTTCCGGTAAACGCGTCGTTTTGTACCTGGGTGAGCAAGGGTGTGTCCCCGGTCTGGAACGACCGTGACGAAAATCCTAGGGGAAGGTCCAACTCGGGAAGCTCGTCTTGTTTCCATAGCATGTCCAAGTAGGTGCGTACTTGCGTGAAGCCCAATTGCTCTAACACCTGGCCCCGGTCGGAGTCCGATGGCACACAAACGTGGGCGACACCCACACCCAAGGCCGTCGCCCGGTCAATTGCCCGTCGAATCAATTCCTGAACTTCTGGACTGCCAACCAATTCCGGCGCAGTCATAAACTCGATGACCGAGCGGCTGATGGGAAGTTCGGGGAAGACTAGGGCCAGCCCTTTCACCTGCCCGGACTGCTCAAGCACCAGGCAGTTTTCTGTTGGATTTAAGCCTGGTTGGCCCAAAACTCCTTGGAAAATACCACGGCATAAATCCATGCTGGGCGGGTTGCTGTGAGAGGCGACTAATTCAACCAGGGCCGGTTTGTGGTTGTTTGTGTAGTTAACGACTGGCAATCGGGTCTTCCCGGCTGGTAAACTCTAAAACTGGATGCTTGAGATGCACTCTGACGGATTTCGACACCGTCGTGTGCGGTGGATTGGAAATGTGATTGCAAAGGGCTATAGAGCCGTGCTTGACAGCTTTGGCCGATTGTAGCAGAGTATCCTACGGTTAACAACGCTAGCTGATTTCGATACCTAATCTGCTCTACGCCAATAATTTAAGCCAATTTATGTCGAAATACGGATTATTAATTGCTAATATCGTAATCTGAATCTAACTTGCACTCGACTCTGGTTCCGGCGGGGTTTTGCCCTAGTCTGTTCCAGCATTAGAAACCCTAGGAGGCCCCGAATCAATGCCCGAATCAATGCCCGAACCAATGAATGAACCAATGAATGAAACACCTCAGAAAGTTCTTGTTGTTACCCCGCACCCCGACGATGCCGACTTCTGGTGTTCTGGGAGTATCGCCAAATGGATTGCCGACGGAGCGACGGTGCGCTATGTGCTTTGCACCGACGGCGGGAAGGGAACTACCGACCCCAATATTTCTTCGGCTGACCTTTCCAAGGTGCGAGAACAAGAACAAGCCGATGCGGTCAAGTCACTGGGCGTGCAAGAACTGGTGCTGCTCCACCATCCCGATGGCAGTCTCGAAGACAACGACGAGTTTCGAAAAGAGTTGGTCAGGCAGATTAGACAGGTGCAACCGGACGTGGTGCTATGCCCCGAGCCCTACCGAAAGAACCTGGCCTGGCACCGCGACCACCGGATTGCCGGCCAAGTCACATTGGACGCCGTCTTCCCCTGCGCCCGCGACCATCTCCACTTCGAAGAACTGTGGCGCGACGAAGGCCTGGAACCCCATAAGACGCCCACCATATTGTTCTGGGGCACTGAGTTGGCCGATACCGTTATCGATATTTCTAATTCTTTGGACGCCAAAATCAAGGCTGTCGCGGCCCACAAAAGTCAGATGGACGGTCGGAACGAGAAAGAAGTCCAAGATTTCATCAAGGAACGAGCCCAAGAAGACGTTGGCGGCTCCGGTTTTGAATTCGTCGAGGCCTTCCGAAAGGTTACTTTCCGGGTTTAATTGGCACTGCTCCCATCGCTATAGGGCGGAGTCACCGGGGTTGTTGAGCAGCGCCGGTCTCAGCAGGGGTAAGGCGGGTCCTCCAAACGAGAGGAGCCGGTCATGGAATGTCTTCAGGCTGTAGGCGCTCCCCTGCTCCTTTTTGTAATCGTCCCTTAGCTTCAGAATCATCAGCTTGCCCAGGGTGTAGTTCAAATACCCAGGGTCGAACGTTCCCCGCAGCGCCTCCCTACGGGCGGGTAGTTCGGCCATGTAGGCGTTTTCCATGAAGAACCGTGTAGCGTCGTCCAGCGTCATACCCTCTGTATGCATCCAAAGCGAGCACATGTAACGGCAGTTTCGGACCAGCGCCTCCAGTAATTGGGTCAATAACAGTTTTGGCTGGCCCTCGGCGTATTTCGTCTCCATCATCATCTGCTCGGTGTAATGGGCCCAACCCTCGGTGAATGCATATGATGTGGCAACCCGGTTGACCAAGGGTAGTTCGGCCCCGTAGCGGTTTAGCAGGTGGTGGACGAAATGGCCAGGGTAGACCTCGTGGATAGAAATTATTTTCAGAGTGTCGTAATTGAAGTTGGATAGCCATTCGTCCCGCTGCCGAGCGTTCCAATTATCCTCTACCGGAGTCACGTAGTAGAAGGACTCCGTAGCTTTAGTCTCCAGCGCCCCTGCGGTATCCATTGCGGCGAAGGCGTAGCGCATGTAAGTGGGTGTCTCGATAACCTGGCAACGGTCTTCTGATGGTACGGTAATGATGTCGAAGTCGATTAGCGACTGGCGAATATCTTCCAGCATGCCGCGCGTCTCGCCAATCAAGTTTTGAGCCTGGGGATGGTTGCGGCCAATCTCCTCGACGATTTCTGTCACCGGGCGACCCGGTGAGATGCTCTGGGCCACCTCCTTTATCCGAGCCAGGTTATCTGCCAGGTTAGCCTGTCCGATGGCCGCAATCTGGCTCAGGGGGGCTTCCAGGCCCTCACCGGTGGCAATCATGCCCAAATAGAGCTCCGATCCGATGGCGAACCCTTCTGTCCCGTGTCGGCCGCGAGTCTTTAGCCGCTCCGCAAATCGGTCGAGGGCGGCGGCGGCAGTCTCGCGGGCCTGATTGAACTCGTTGACGATTTCAGGGTCATTTACACCCTCGGTAGCTTGGGCCAAGTCCACACGGTAGAACCGGGCCATACCCGAATAACTCTCTACGCTCATGTCCACTACATGGGAAGACAACCTATCGGCCAGCGCCTTGTCTAGCACGTCTAAAAAGTCCGGCGCTTGGCGCATAGCGGATGAGGCCGCACGGAGCCGGTCTTTCAACGGTGCGTAGTCGCGGCGGATGTAGCCGCTTACATTCAGGTAGCCACTATGGCGCATGGGGTTGTTTTCTAGAGGACGCAGGTCGTTGAAAATGAACGACTCCCGGCGCAGGAATAGCTCAAGCATCCGGTAACTCATCTGGGTGGCCTCATCCAGAGCGTTGGAGTCCAGTGCACGGAGGTCGGCGAGACCTTGGAGCAATTCCTTCTTCCGCCGAGTGTTCTGAGACGGAGATAAGTCTGGCAAACGGCCGTCGTATTCGTGCTTTCCAATTCGTGACCCGGTGGTGGGATAGAAGTGCCAATGTTCTTTGATGAGCCTTTCGGACAACTGCATAAATGCTGATTCTGTCGAGTTCTGCGCCATACTGCTCCTCAAATCAAAAAGGCGGCCCGTTGGTAGGGCCGCCTTTGTTTAACGGTATTTAACCGGACCTCTGTATCCCGAAGATTCAGGGGCGCTTAGAGTAAAGTCTCGCTGATCTGGAAGGTCGGTTTGATGTCGGTGTAGTTGGAGATGTCACCCATAATTGCTCCAGCGTGGTTGGTGAACGCAGCGTGGACCTCTTCGGTGGTGTTGAAGTAGAGGTGGCCAACGGCTATAAAGGGAGCTGGGGCATTGGGGTCGGTGCTTGAGATGCCTTTCTCCATTTCGCCTTTGACCAGGCCCATGGGTCCCAGCAATTCTTGTACTAGGGACAGGTGGGTGGTTGTCCAGTAACCGTGGTCGAATTTCTTGCCTTCCTCGTGGGGGTAGAGAACAGTAACTTTAATCATGATGACGACTCCTGGTTTGTTGGGGTAATTTTGTGATGATTCCGCAGTGTGATGTTAGTTTACTAGACACGAAGGTTGCTGGCAATGCGGAGCGTTTGGGTAGAGGGGATAAGGTAGCCTTCTGATACAATGGCTCCACTGTAAAAGCAGCCCTATTGTGCAATGGAGTTATGCTTCAAAGACTACTTTCTTTTCCCCGTGCCATCGCCCTCGTAGCCCTTTTCGTGGTAATCCTCACCCTACTGGCCTGTTCCACGTCTTCAGACGCAACCGTTGTGGAAGAGCCTGGCGACGGTTTAGCATTGGTCTGGGAAGCCTGGGAGCAGATAAGCCAAAGTTACGCCAGTTCTGGGTCTCTGGACGCCGAGCCGGTGGTGTCTGGAGCAATGGGCCGAGTCCTAGGCTTGGTGGACGTCTCTCCCTACCCATTCTTGACCGAGATTGGCCGGATGCGCGGTCAGCCCCCTTCCAATGTCCCCGAAGAGTTGGTTGACCTATGGCGGGCGGCAGCCAAATATCGGGCGGCGAACCCAGACTTCGATTTATCTACGGTCGCCGAAGCTGCCATTGCTGGCATGTTGGACGGCCTTGGCGACTCATCGTCTGTATTTCTAACGGCCAGCCAATATCCCTTGGCTAAAGAAAACCTGGAAAGCAGCACCGAAGGAAGCTACCTGGGAATTGGGGCGCGGGTGCTTTCCCAGAACGACCAGATTTTACTGTTCCCGTTCCCTAATTCTCCCGCTGAGAGCGCAGGTGTTGAATCGGGCGATATCCTTGTGGCGGTTGCGGGCGAATCTGTGGTTGGCCAGGGAGTCCAAGAAGTGGTGGGACAGGTTTCAGGGCCAGAGGGTACCAAGGTCACCTTGGTAGTGTTGCGGCTAGGTCTTGACGCGCCTTTAGAAATTGAGGTGTTCCGTGGCAACATAGAATTGCCGTCGGTGGTTAGTCAGCTAATCCCTGGTGGCATCGGCTACCTACGAATTACCCGGTTTAGGGATAACACCGGTGACCAGGTGTTCAGCGCCCTGGAATCCCTACACCAATTCGACATGCTGGCTTTGGTTATCGACTTGAGGAGCAACCCAGGTGGGTCGGCGGATGCTGCGAAGGAGATAGCGGGCCAATTTCTTCCCGATGGCAGTGTTCTCGGATTTCTAGAGGGTCGGGATGGCAAGCGGACGGACCAGATTATTGCTCCCAATGAGAATAGATTGAGCCTGGACGAATTGCTGATAGCAGTTCTGGTCAATGAAGAGACGGTCCGCGAAGCCGAAATCCTGGCTGGAGCGTTACAAGATTCGGGACGGGCAACCTTGTTTGGGACGCCGACATTCGGCGATGCGTCAGCCTATGATTTTGTGGAACTGAGCAACGGGTCGGCTATGTATCTGCCAGTGTCCCGTTGGTATACCCCTTCGGGTAAGCCGCTGGGGAAAGGTGGATTGGAACCCGATTTTAAAGTCGAGTCAGAACCTGAAACCGATGGTTACGGTGGTGAGAGTCAGTTCAATCGCGCCTACGAATTCTTGGATAGCAAACTACCTCCCTTCCGTTAGAAATAGCGCGGGTAGAAATAACTCGTGTAGACATAACTCATAGGTAAACCCTGAAATCGGGTTAACTGTAAATTAAGACGCAAAGAAAAGGCCTCTCCAATTGGAGAGGCCTTTTCTTTGGTTATCAACCGGGGGAAGGAGGTGGCTAGGCAATCTCGACGGCGGCGCCAGCCTCTTCTAACTTACTCTTGATCTCGTCGGCTTCCTCTTTCGGCACGCCTTCCTTGATGGCGGTGGGAGCGGATTCAACCAACTCTTTCGCTTCGCGTAGGCCAAGGGAAGTGACCTCACGCACGGCCTTAATGACGTTGATCTTGTTGGGACCGATGTCTTTGAGGCTAACCACGAAATCGGTCTTTTCTTCAGCTGCGGCAGCTGCTCCAGCATCTGCACCGCCACCTGCGGCGGGTGCGGCGGCAACTGCTACTGGGGCTGCCGCGCTGATGCCGAACTCTTCTTCCAGGGCCTTCACCATGTCGGCCAGCTCAACAACGTTCATTTGTTTGATTGCTTCTAAAATCTCTTCCTTAGTCAAAACGCTACCTCTTTTCCTTTACACTTATTCTGGTCTGTTAGTTGTTTATTAATTGCGAACCGGTAAAACGAACCGGATTGAATTGACGATAGAGTTATTCGGACTTGGCCTCTCCATCAGCTTCCGCTTCAGATTCTGCTGCGACCGGTTCTTCTTCGGCTGCGGGCTCGGGTTCGGATGCCTCTTCAGGTTCCGCATCCGCAGAGTCTTCCGCTACCGGTTCCGATTCGGCCGTTGGGGCGTCATCAACCGGGGCTTCGTCTGCCGAAGCTTCGTCTACTGGGGCTTCAGGTGCCTCGGTTGTCGCTTCTGGTTCTACAACAGGTTCGGGCTCTGGTTCGGGCGCTGGCGCTTCTGCTTCCATCTGGGTCACCCTGGCTTGCAGTACGTTATCTAGCGCTTGCAACGGGCCATTAAGGACGCCCAGCAGCCGAGCAATCGGCGCTTGCATAATCCCCAATAGTTGGGCCAGTAGCTGGTCTTTGGGCGGCAATGATGCCAGTCGGGTTACCTCCGAGGCCGACATCGGGCCGCCGTCGCCCATGATGGCCCCGAGGATGGCCAGTGACGACTGGCCAGTGCGAATGTAATCAGACACCGCTTTGGCAGCGGTTACGGGGTCCTCGTATCCCAGGGCAATGGCGGTCGGGCCCTGGATGATTTCTTTTAATGAGGGTTTTTGGGCTTCATCGGCCGCTAGAAAGAGCAGTGTGTTTTTGACTATTGTGAAGTCCACACCTGCGGCCCGCATTGCGCGCCGCAGGTCGGTCATCTGGTTCACCGAGATGCCCGCATAGCTGGTGGTTACCGCGATTGTACTGCGCTCTAGCCGGGCTTTGATGTCCTGGACCCGGTCCATTTTTTGCTGGGTGGGCAAACTATACCTCCGAGTGCTTGTCTCTAATATATCGTGGGCTAATTGCCGATGGGCAATAAAAAATCCCTGCACCAAAGACGCGGCGCAGGGAGTGGGTACTCCAAACTGTGTTGTCGCGCCTAGACGGGCGGCTTGCGCATTTAGCCCCTTTCGGGGACCCGTGGTCTCTGGCGTAATGATACCTAAATTGTAAAACCGTGATTCCAGTCGTTATTCCGAAATAATTATCTAGAAGATTATTCCGGCGATCGTAAACTCTGGAGAGCCTGCAAATCCAATTGTACGCTGGGGCCCATGGTCGATGTGATGAAGGCTGACCGGAAGAAAGAACCCTTAATGCCATCTGGCTTATCCCTGATTATAGCATCGGTTAGGGCGGCAAGATTATCGACTAATTTATCGGCTTCGAAGCTTACCTTGCCAACCGATGAATGGATGATAGCGGCGCGGTCAGTCCGGTACTCGGTTCGTCCACCCTTGGCTTCTTGAATCGCTCGGGGCAGGTCTTGAGGTTGGACCATTGTGCCGGAACGGGGATTGGGCATGAGGCCTTTACGGCCCAGAATTCGGCCCAGTTTACCAATCTTCGGCATTATTTGTGGGGTGGCCAGTCCGATGTCAAACTCGGTCCAGCCCCCTTCTATCTTTTCAATTAAATCATCTTCGCCAACGAAGTCGGCTCCCGCGGCGCGGGCCGCTTCGGCGCCCTCAGCACCGGCAAATACCACCACGCGGATGGTCTTACCTAAGCCATGGGGCAGGCTACAAACGCCACGAATCATCTGGTCCGAGTGCCTGGGGTCGACGTTGGTCCTGATATGAAGCTCAACGGTCTCGTCGAATTTGGCAGTGGAAACTTCTTTCAGAAGTTCCATGGCCTCTTTGGGTTCATATCCCTTTTCTAGTTCTACTTTTTCCGCTACGGCGCTGTAACGCCGGCTGTGCTTGACCATGGTTGCTATTCTCCTACGTCGATGCCCATGCTGCGGGCGGTGCCGGCGATAATCCTCTCGGCGGCTTCGGGCGAGGCAGCGTTCAGGTCATTGGCCTTCGTCTCGGCGATCTCGCGCACTTGCG
>JABMNL010000051.1 GCA_013204585.1 SAR202 cluster bacterium
AGACTCAGGCGTGCTAGCCAGCACGGTGTTGGTCTTCGGCCAGATGAACGAGTCCCCCGGTGTTCGGGCCCGAATCGGCCTCACCGGTCTAACCATGGCAGAATTTTTCCGCGACGAGCAACATCAAGACGTATTGCTCTTCGTTGACAACATTTACCGGTACATTCTGGCGGGCATGGAGGTCTCGGCGCTGCTGGGACGGATGCCTTCCGCTGTGGGTTACCAGCCGACCCTGAGCACTGAGATGGGCGCATTACAAGAGCGCATCACCTCAACCCGAGGCGGTTCCATCACCTCGTTCCAGGCCATTTACGTGCCTGCCGATGACTACACCGACCCTGGCATTGTTACCACCTTCGGTCACTTGGACGGCGTGGTGTCGTTGGAGCGGTCATTGGCCTCCCAGGGCCTCTACCCGGCGGTTGACCCGCTGGCGTCCTACTCTAGGATTCTGGAGCCAGGCGTCGTGGGTGACGAACATTACAACCTGGCTAGGGGAGTGCAGCAGGTGCTGCAAAGGTATAAGGATCTGCAAGACATCATCGCCATTCTAGGTATCGAAGAACTGTCGGAAGAGGACAAGCTGACCGTATTCCGCGCCCGGAAGATTCAGCGGTTCCTGACCCAGCCCTTCTTCGTAGCCGAGACCTTCACCGGCCAGCCCGGCAAATACGTGCCGGTGCGGGAGACCGTCCGAGGCTTCTCCGAGATTCTGTCCGGCCAACACGACGACCTGCCCGAGCAGGCGTTCTATATGGTCGGCACCATCGACGAAGTAATTGAAAAAGCCGCCGAAATGCGGGCCCAAGGATAGGTAACCAGCCATGCCAATGACGCTGGAAATAATCACTGCCGAACGCCAAGTCTATTCTGACGAAGTGGACATGGTGATTGCTCCGGGATTTGACGGGCAATTGGGGATTCTTCCCCAGCACGCCCCGTTGATGACCATGCTTAAACCTGGCGAATTGACCGTTCGCAAGGGCGGCGAAGATATGTACGTGGCCGTTACCGGCGGATTCATGGAAGTGCTAGGCAATAAGGTCAGCGTCCTAGCCGACGCCTGTGAGCGGTCCGACGAGATTGACGAAGCACGTGCACTGCAGGCCATACAACGGGCACAAGAGCGTATAGCCAACCGGACTTCAGAAGTTGAACTGGAAAGGGCACTGGCATCGATTCAACGGGCTCAGGTTCGCATAAATCTAGTGCGGCGGCGCAGGCCACGCTCGAGTCAACCGCCCCCTGGAAATCTTACTTAGCAGAAAACAAAAAAGGCCCCGGCTTATAGCCGGGGCCTTTTTTAATGCTTTTTAACGCACGGCTAGTTTAGTTTGCTTGGTCTTCGTTAATAATGTAGTAGGTCATCGACTGGAGCGATAGCACCGGGTCAATATTGCGAATGCGAATGCCCTCACGTACCTGGGGGGCAATCGGCGCATAATTCAGGATGGCTTTGACACCACAGGCCACCAAGTGGTCAACCACATTCTGGGTGAACTCCACCGGAACGGCAACGATGCCAATGCTAATTTTTTCTTTGCTCACCACTTGGTCTAGCTCGTCCATGTTCCGCACCGTTAGCCCGCCAACTTCCTCGCCGACTAGCTTGGGATTAAGGTCGAATGCGGCAACCAAGCGGAACCCGTCCGGATTGAAACCAGGGTAGCTCAAAATCGCCCGGCCCAATCGACCGACGCCAACCACGGCAACGTTCCAGTGGGTGTTGATGCCCAGTATTTGCCGCAGACGATCCAGCAGGTCGCGCACACTATAGCCACGACCCTGTTTGCCAAAACGACCAAAGTAGCTAAGGTCCTTGCGTATCTGGGCGGGGGTGACCTGTAGTTTCTCGCCCAATTGCTGGGAGCTAACAACCTGGATTCCGTCGTCCAACAACCGGTTTAGTATCCGCACGTATTGCGGAAGCCGACTAATGACGACCTCGGGCACTTCCGAGCGTGTCTGGCGAGATTCAGAGTTGGGAGCCATGGCGTTTCTGTTCCTTCACCGGCGGCTTATTGCTGGCAAAATTACCGAATTCGACCACCCAAGAGTGTACCTAGACTTACAAATAGGCGTTGGACAGCGCAAATTCGGACTGCGGTTACTTATAATCTATAATGTTGGTTCAACCCTAGTCAAGAACGCCGCCCTCGCCGCAGTGCCTATTCCAAGCATTGTTGCAGTGCCACAGGAGAACCCATTGCACATTGGCGTTTGCCGATTGATGCTCCATTTGCCAGATTCGAGCAGCCTCAAAGACAAACGGCAGGTCGCTCGGTCTCTCTCCGACCGCATCCGCAACCAGTTCAACGTCGCAGTGGCTGAGGTTGAGGACCACGACCTGTGGCAGCGGCTAACCCTGGCGGTATGTTGTGTCAGCACTGACGCGGCCCACGCCAATGAAATGGTCTCTAAAGTGGTGGCCTTTGTTGAAGAGTCGCGCCGAGACCTGGAGTTGCTGGACTTCCAGACCGAGATTATCTCTGGGGTGTAACCTCCAGATTACTGCCTACTGGACCTCGGCCAAAAACGACTCTATGGCCGCCCAATACTGTTCTCCGGCGGCTTCGTAAGTGTCGTTATGCCCCGCCCCTTCCAGCGCCTGGAACCATTTAGGCTGGTTGGCTGCCTCGTAGAGCTTGCGGCCTTGGGATATGGGCACCGTGGCGTCCAAGTCGCCGTGCAGCACCAGCACCGGCACGTTGACCTGGGGAATGCGGGATATTGTGTCGTAGTGGTTGCGAACCAGCCACCCTACTGGCGGAAATGGCAACGCTAGCTTGGCCATATCGCGGACTGAAGCAAAGGGCGAGACCAATACTAAGGCCATCGGTGGTTGGCTCAAAGACAGTTCCACCGCCACCGCTGCGCCCAAAGAATGGCCTGAGTACACTATCCAATCCGAATCCACATCGGGCCGGGAAGCCAAATAACCCAAGGCAGCCCGGGAGTCCAGGTAGGTGCCTTGCTCCGACGGTTTACCCTCGCTCTCACCATAGCCCCGGTAATCGAAAATAAAGATATTGGCTCCGGTCCGGCGGTGGGCCAGGGCCAATTCATCAACCCGGTGCCCAAGGTTACCGCCATTGCCGTGGAACCACAGCCAGGTCACACTGCTAGTCTTTTCCGAGTTGCCGGGGATGAACCAACCTTGCAGGGTTAGGCCGTCGGAGGTCTGGAAGCGAACGTCTTCGTAATCCAGGCCGACATCACGGGGAGTGTACAGCAGCTCGGCCACGGGGAAGAAGACGAACCGCTTTTCCAGTTGGGACCAGAGCACAAGAAGGGTGACTCCATAGGCCAGTGACGCCCCGACCAAGATGGCGATTAGGCCGGTGCGGATACGCTGAATAGAGATTTGCTTTAGCCGGATGCGGACACGCCTCGGCTGGCTAGCAACTCTGGCAAATTCTCGGAGAAGTCTCGCTTTATCATCACGGCGTCGCAGCCCAATTCTCGGGCTTTCCGCAGTATCTCCGGTTGGCCGTGGGGGCCGTAGGCGACAATCCGGGGCGCTGGCCCGTCCGCCAATTGCAGGCTTTCCAAAGCTTCGGCCCAGACTGGCTCGTCCAACTCCAGGTCAACCAACACCAATGGCACATGATGGGACGCCACGGCCTCCATAAATTTGGCGGCAGTGGACGCGCTAACCGTATCCAATCCACCAGCTTCGGCAGCCGCCTCAATGCGAGGCATGAAAAATAGGTTGCTGGTTAGGACGATTACGGTTTCATTTTCAGCCATTCAACTTAGCCTTTGGATAACTCGGATGGTTGGTTGGGGAAAGGTTTAGCAGGCACTGCCTTGGGATAGCTCTGCTGTTCCTTCTCGATGGAGTATCGCCGCCCCGCCAGGTCACGGACCTCGGGCCGGTCAGCCTGACATTGGGGACACCACACCTGCTCCTTGGAGAAGAGCATCATGTTGTCCTTCTTGGTGGTCACCGTCTCAATCTCGGTCCCGCATTCACCGCAAGAACGAACGATATTCACTTCTGTTATCGGCACGGCGACTCCGGCCGGACGATGTTTACGTTATGAATCGGCACTATAACTCCAAGCTGTCGGCTAGTAACTCCAAAACATCCTTGGCTTCTTTCTCGCCGGCCAGCCCCTTGGCTTGGATACCTTCGTCCATCATCTGGGCGCAGAATGGGCAAGAAACACCCACGATATCAGCTTCGGTCTCCAAGAACTGGTCCGTGCGGGCGTGGTTCACCCTAGTGCCCTGGCTCTCTTCAATCCACATATGACCACCGCCAGCGCCACAGCAGAAGCCCCGTTCGCGGCAGCGGGATCCCATTTCCACCAACTTGAGTCCCGGGATGGCCCTGGCCACGTTGCGCGGCTCATCATAGACGCCATTATGGCGGCCCAGAAAACAGGAGTCGTGGTAGGCCACACTGACCTCCATCATTTTCACGGGCTTAATCTTGCCATCGCCAATGAGCCGGTCCACGAATTGACTGTAGTGAAGAACTTCGAAGTTCCCACCAAACTGAGGGTACTCGTTCTTCATGGTGTTAAAACAGTGGGGACAGATGGTCACCACCTTTTTTACTTTGTAGCCGTTCAAGGTCTCGATGTTCTGCTGGGCCAACATTTGGAACAGGTATTCATTGCCCATGCGCCGGGCCGGGTCGCCGGTACAGGTCTCTTCGTCGCCCAAGATGGCGAAGTCGACTCCGGCAGCTTTCAGCACCTTGGCCATGGACCGGGCAATGGCCTGGCTACGTTGTTCCAAGGCCGGGGTGCAACCGACCCAGAATAAGACCTCGGCGTCCGGCTTCTCGGCCAATGTGGGCACTTCCAGGCCTTCAGCCCAGTCGGTGCGTGAGAACTGGGTGCCGCGCCAAGGATGGCCCCGTTGTTCCAGGCTAAGCAGGGCGTTCATGGCCGACTCCGGAACCTTGGACTCTTCGAGCACCAAGTAACGACGCATATCCATGATGGTGGGCACGTGCTCCACCGTCACCGGGCATTCTTCCATGCAGGCGCCGCAGTTGAGGCAGTCCCAAATTGAAGACTCAGATATGGCCCCACCCAGGATAGGCGAGGGTTCCACGTGGTCGGGGTTGCGGTCTCCCTGATGGCCAATAGCAACCATGTGGTCTTTTAGGTTTTCCACGATGTGCATGGGAGAAAGTTGTTTGCCGGTCAGGTTGGCTGGGCAGGCGTCGGAGCAACGGCCGCACACAGCGCAAGCATAGCCGTCCAGCAGTTGCTTCCAATTGAAGTCCTGGATGCGCCCTGCGCCGAATTTCTCGGTGTTTTCCAGGTCAATGGTGGGTAGTGCACCTTTGGGTTCCAACGACCGGAAGAAGGCGTTCACCGGAGCGGCAAACATATGCATGTGCTTGGTGAACGGAATATAGACTGTGAAGGCCAAAATGATTGACAGGTGGGTCCACCAGAACACGCCTTGCAGAGTGTTGGCCGTACCGAATCCCACACCCCAGTCGACAAATAGGTTGCCAAGGAAGTTGCCAATGGGCACGTCGGCCTCGGGTCCGGTGCCGCCCTGAGCCACCCAGAACGCGTGGGTCAGCAGGGTTGAAAGCATCAACCCACCAATGAGTACGACAATCAGTAAAGCGTCGGCGTGGCGGGTAAGGTCGTAGCGGAGACGGTGGGGTTTTACCACCCAGCGGCGGACGGCTGCCCACACCAGAACAACAAACAGCACGGCGGCCAGAATGTCCAAGTAGCTACTGTAGACTCTGACTCCAGTCTCGGTGAGCAACCACTCGGGGAATCCCTGCCACGCCGAACCGGCGAAGATGAAGATTCCATAGCTGAGCATGAAAGTAAGGAAGCCCCAGAAGATGATGGCGTGGCCGATTCCGGCATAGTCGCCGTATTTAACCCGTTGCAGTACCTTCTGTTGACCGAGGGAGATGAGCAGCGCGCCGTTCAAGCGTTGCAGAGGATGATCGAACCGGGCGGTCCCTTTGCCCTGGAGTACCAGCCGAACAACCCTGACATAAAAAACATAGTTGAAAATCGCCAGGGCCAACCCCAGCAGCGCAAACACGCCAACCCATAGGGGCAGCGCTCCAATATCTCCGGGAGGAACCAAACCTACACCTGCTTCCTTTCTTAGACAAAATACCGTTCTTAGACAAAATACCGTTCTTAGACAAAATACCGTCCTGGACTAAATACCGCTGATAAACGGGCATCCAGGCTGTAAATAACATACTGATTTCTTGCCAGCGGGGCTCAGTTTATCACGAGTCAGACCTGGCCCACCAAGCTGGGGCCGTGCCTGAATCATGCTATTCGCTGGCCCGAATGTTCGCCCTTTAGATTGTCGCCGGTTCGATTGTCGACAGGGCCAGGGCCTAGAAGTCTTTAATCCGAGGGATGACTTCACGACCCAATAGCTCTATCTGCTTGAGCACCTGCTCCTGGGGCATGCCGGGCCATTGCATGCGACAAATCATATGGTTCACACCCAGCTCGTCGGCATAGCGGCGGAACTCGGACACTATATCGTCCGGCGAACCCAACAAAAAACGGTCTTTGGCCAACTCTCGGTAAGGAACGCTAAAGCTCTGCTCGCCGGGCAGGGCTTTGTCTTGCCCCCAATCGGCGTAGGCTTTGTATTTGCCTTCTAGATAGGGCTGGCTCTCAATAAAGGCAGTCTCCCGGTCACTGGCCACATACATTTCACGCATCATTGGCAGGTCATCGGGGACTGGTTGTCCAAACTCGACGAGGGCTGCTTTGTAGCTGGCCCATTGGTCGGCCACCATGGGCACGGTAGCATGGGGGTTGACGAGCCAGGCGTAGCCCCAGCGGGCGGCGCGGCGGATGGCGGCATCGTTGTTGGCGGCCACCCAGATTGGCGGATGGGGTTTTTGAACTGGCCGGGTGCTAATCTTGGTCTTGGGCACGGTGTAGTACTTGCCGTTGAACTCGACCTCATCCTCGGTCCACAACCGCTTTATCAGGTCCATAGCCTCATTCATTCGCCCAACCCGTTCGCTCCGTTGGACGCCAAATGCGGTGTATTCTTCGTCCCGGTAACCAAGCCCGATGCCAAAGACAAACCGGCCATCGGTGATGCAGTCTATGGTGGCGATGCTTTCGGCCAGTTCAACCGGGTTATGGAGCGGCACCAAGATGATGGTGGCGGCCACTTGCATGTCCCCGGATTCGGCGGCCAGCCGGGACAGCAGCGGGAACACGGTGCTCATCTGATAGGGAGCGGCGAGGTAGTGCTGACCGGTGGCGATTAGGCTGAACCCGGCGTCGCGGGCCGCCCGCACCTGCTCCACGCTATCTTGTATCTTCTGGGGCATGGACTCGCCGGGGAGATATTGATTGGTAACAAAAAATCCTAGTTTCAAGAGGTCTCCTTTCTAATCTAACCTTCCGGTCTAACCTAACCTTCTGGCCGGTATAACCCGCCGTTATAACTTGGCGAATCGAATATAATGCCACACACCAAACGTACACAATCCTCACACATAAATCTGCCGCCAGACGTGTACTTTAGTCCGTGGGCCTTTTCTAAACAGCCTAAAACCTATTGCCTCGACCGGGTGGAAGAAGTAAAATCTCCGATTGACGCCTAGTTCTTATTTACCTTTATTTAGCTAGGAGCAGTATGAAAATAGCACGCTTCCGCAGCAACGGGAGGATCGCATACGGTGTGATCCAGGGTGACGAGGTAGTGGAAATTCGCGGCAGTATATACACCCGATTCCGCATGACAGACACCAAATTCCCGATACAGGAAGTGACGTTTTTACCTCCAACCGAACCAACTGAGATGTGGGCCCCAGGCCTAAACTTTGCCAATCACTTAGAATTTGCCGCCGGGGTGTTGGGCGACGAGAACCCGACGGTCCCCGTACACCCTGAGCCCTGGATTAAGGCCAGGGGAGCACTCACTGGCACCGGGGAACCCATAATTCTACCCATCGGCTCTTCCGGCGACGTTCACTATGAAGGGGAAGCTGTGGCGATTATCGGCAAGACTTGCCGCCGGGTGACGCCAGAAGAGGCCACAAAGTGCATTTTAGGATACACCTGCGGCAACGACGTTAGTGACCGCACCTGGCAACACGACGACTGGACATTCTGGCGGGCCAAGGGCGCCGATACGTTTGCGCCGGTAGGCCCCTGGATTGACACCGATGTCGACCCCCAGAAATTGGAGATGATTGTACGGCTAAACGGCAAGGAGGTACAGCACGGCCACACCGAGGATATGCTGTTTAGTTTTGCTGAGATTGTTAGCTACATCAGCCAACAAGTGACCCTGCGGCCTGGAGACATGGTTTTCTCTGGCAGCACCGGCGTTACCGTGGCCCTGAAGCCAGGCGACGTTGTGGAGGTCGAGATTCCCGGCATCGGCATATTGACCAACCCCGTGGAGGCTGAGGCCGTCGGGTAGTCAGCAGCAGACTCAAGCGAAACCCAAAAGCCCTCCCGTTTTCACGGGAGGGCTTTTTTATTCTCTAACTAGATTTAAGCCGGGTTAAAAATGTAGTAGTCCAGTCAGCGATTTGGTTCCGCCGCGCGGCCCGACCAACGCCAGCCGAATCTTTTTGTCATCCAATAGTTCGTTGGCCACTCGGGCCACATCTTGAAGCTGAACGGCGTCGAGCAACTCCACCACCTCCTCGGCGGTGCGGACGCTGTCTTGGAGCAGCTCTTGGGCACCCAGCCAGGAAGCGACGACCCTGGTGTCTTCCATTCGAAGCAGCAGGCGGCCCTTGGAATACTCTTTGGCTTTGTTGAGTTCCTGTTCGGTGGCTATCTCATGCATCCCTTTGAACTCTTCGATGATTGCTTTCACGGCGTCGTTGGTCTTCTGGGGTTCAACCCCGCAGTAGACCACCAGGGATCCAGTGTCCCGAAAGAAACTTGCTGAGCTTTGCACGTCATAAGCCAAACCTTGGCTCTCTCTTAAATTTAAGAACAGGCGGCTACTCATGCCGTCGCCCAACATGGTGTTCATAAGGTTGAAGGCGTACTGGTCAGGATTGTCCATGGACATTCCGGGCACCGCCAAACAAAGGTGGGACTGGTCGCTGCGGCGACGCTCGATTCTCACCACCGGGGCGGTGACATCGTCCGTGGCTGGCTCCCAATCAAGGGATTTTAGGGGCTTCCAATCTTTGGTGGTCTCCGCCAGCATATCGACCACTTCGTCGTGGGTTACATTCCCTGCCACCGCCACTACGGTATTGGCAGGGTTGTACTGCTGCTGCATGTACTCGTGGATATCTTTCTGTTGAATTTCCGCCACTGATTCCGGGGTGCCGCCAACGTCGCGGCCCATCGCTTGGTTGGGCCACATGGCCTCGTCAATCAGGAGATCAACCCGATATGAAGGTTGGTCGTAGGTCATCCGCAGTTCTTCCTGAATGACCTCGCGTTCTTTCTCCACCTCTTCCGGGTCCAGTCGCGAATGGAGCACCATGTCCATCAGCACTGCGAACGCGGTCTTGTAATGGAGCCGGGCGACCTTGCACCAGAAGACGGTCATCTCCCGGTCGGTGCTGGCGTTCATCACCCCGCCAACGCCCTCAATGGCCTCGCTCACAGCTCGGGCAGTGGGCCAATTCTCGGTGCCCTTAAACGGCAGGTGCTCGATGAAATGGGAAACACCGGCCAGTTCGTCGGATTCATATCGGGAACCCGCTCCGACACAGATGACCATGGAGACGGACTGGGTATGGGCCATGGTAGATGTCAGAACGCGTAATTTATTATCTAGAACGGAACGTTGGAACATGCACTCCTTTAAGGGGCATTAGGGAATTTTGGAATACGAGGTGGCTAGGACGTGAGCCAGTCGACATCGCCGCAAAGGTCAGCCGGATGAGAGCGGGAGGCGAAGTCGGTATAACGACGTCGTGCCTCGCCGATGGTGGTGTCTCCCCCGTGACCGGGATAGACGGCAGTGTCGTCGGACAATGGCATTAGCTTACTGGTAACGCTGTTCAGCAGTTGGGTAAACGCCTCAGGGCTTCGGGACTTGCCAGGGCCACCGGGAAACAGGGTGTCGCCCGAGAACAGGTGTTTGCCCACCCGAAAACAGGACGCGCCGTCGGTGTGACCTGGAGTGTTCAAGACCTCCAGTTCCTGGTTGCCGAACTTGATAATCTTGCCGTCGGTCAATTCTAGGTCGGGGGCCTTCGGCAGGGCATGCGCATCGGCAGGAGAGATACCCACCGGGGCTGATACCTTGCCGGTGATTTCATCGAAGCCGGCCAGGTGATCGCGGTGATTATGAGTAATCAAGATGGCCTTGATTTTCTCGTCGCCGATAACGCCCAGCAGTTTTTCGGGTTCCCCTGGGGTGTCAATCAAGACGGCCTCGTTGGTGTCGGGGCAGGTAACCAGGTAACCGTTGTTGCCCATGGAACTCATGTTGGCAACCTTGGTAATCTTTACTTCGCCGTCATAATGCAGGGCCATATTGATTCTCCCAGTAGTGTATTAATTGGTGGATTGGGGCGGATTGGGGCGGATTGGGGCGGCTTGAATCGTAGTTGCGAATAGATTATTTTAGCAGACATTAAATTGCTAACCGGAAAATGCTAACCGGGCTAATCGCCCGCAGCCGCGACGGCTGGTTCCTTGGCTTTTTTCTTAGCCGGAGCCTTGGTTGGGGTCTTAGCTATTTTCTCGATTGGCAATTTAGCTTTGGCCACGGGTTGGGAAGCCTTTAGCACCCGCTTGAGGTACTTGCCGGTGAATGACTTGGTATTGCGGACCAAGTCTTCTGGAGTGCCGGTAGCAATCAGCTTACCGCCCTTGTCGCCCGCGCCGGGACCTAGGTCGATGATCCAGTCCGAGTTCTTGATGACGTCCAGATTGTGCTCAATCAGGATGATGGTGTTGCCGGTGTCTACCAAACGGTGCAGCACTCTCAGCAAGGCGGCACAGTCCTCGAACGACAAGCCAGTGGTGGGTTCGTCGAGCAGGTATACGGTCTTGCCGGTGGCCCGTTTGGAAAGTTCGGTGGCCAATTTAACCCGTTGGGCCTCGCCGCCAGATAGGGTGGTGGCGGGCTGACCCAGCCGGATGTAGCCCAGACCAACGTCCTGAAGAGTCTCCAACTTGGGTTTGATGCGCGGGAAGTTCATGAAGAACTCCAACGCCTGGGACACGGTCATATTGAGGACGTCGGCGATGCTCTTGTCCCGCAGGGTTACCTCTAGTGCTTCACGATTGTAGCGGCGGCCCTGGCAAATCTCACAGGGGACAGTGACATCGGGCAGGAACTGCATCTCAATCTGGTTGTAGCCCTCGCCTTGGCAGGCCTCGCAGCGGCCTCCCTTAACGTTGAAGGAGAACCGGCCCGGCGCGTACCCGCGAACCTTGGCCTCGGGCAGGTTGGCGAACAGGTCGCGAATAGGGGTGAAGGCACCGGTATAAGTGGCCGGGTTGCTGCGCGGAGTGCGCCCGATGGGCGACTGGTCGATGTTCACGACCTTGTCCACACCCTCAATTCCCTGCACCTCGTCGTGCTCGCCGGGTAGGTCCCGTCCGTTGTTAATAACCTGATTGAGCTTCTTGTACAGAATTTCGTAGACCAGACTGCTCTTACCCGAACCGGAAACGCCGGTAATGCACACCATCTCCCCTAGGGGGAATGCGACGTCGACGTTACGCAGGTTATTCTCTCGAGCGCCTTTAACGACCAGTTCGCTGCCGTTGCCCTTACGCCGTTTCTCGGGCATGGGGACGACCTTACGGCCGCTGAGGTACGCACCAGTCAAGGATTCGAGCGATGCTTCAATATCGGCTACGGTGCCGGTGGCGACCACATTGCCACCATGCTCGCCGGCACGTGGGCCAAGGTCGGCGATGAAGTCAGCCGAGCGCATCATGGCCTCGTCATGCTCCACCACTATGACGGTGTTGCCCATGTCCCTTAGGTGCACCAGGGTGTCGATGAGTCGTTGGTCGTCATGGGGATGGAGGCCGACGGTGGGTTCGTCGCAGACATACAGCACGCCGGTCAGACCGGAACCAATCTGGGTGGCCAGGCGCACCCGCTGGGCCTCACCGCCGGACAGGGTGCGGGCGGTACGGTCCATGGTCACATAGTCCAGGCCGATACCTTCTAGGAACTTAACCCGGCCCTCGATTTCTTTGAGAACCTGATTGGCGATGGTCTTTTCGCGGGTGGTAAGAACCTTGTTCTTGTGGGGGCCGGGCGCGTCCGGGTCAATCTCCCGGACCCATTCGGCCGCCTGACCGATGTTCTTACTACAAACGTCCATTATTCCCAGGCCGCAGACCTGTACGGCCAAAGCCTCGGGCCGCAGCCGCTTGCCATTGCATGCCTGGCAGGGGCGGGCCGACATGTAACGCTCGATTTGCGTCCTCATATAGTCGGACTCGGTCTTCTTGTATCGGCGCTCCAGATTGGGAATTACACCCTCGAATTTGGTGTCCCAGGAGTAGGTGCGGCCACGGCCAGTCCGGTGACTGACCGTCACTTGCTTCTCGTCATTACCGTAGAGAATCGTGTCTATGTGCGCCTGGTCCAAGTCTTTGATTGGCGTTTTAGACGAGAAGCCGTTGGCCTGGGCCACCGACTCCATCAGACTGATGTACCAACTGCTGGATGGCCCGCCGCGGGTCCAAGGAGCGATTGCGCCTTGGGACAGGGAAAGCTCTTTGTTGGAAATGACTAAGTTGGGGTCAAGAGACAGCTTATATCCCAAACCAGTACATTCGGCGCAAGCCCCGTGGGGGCTGTTGAAGCTGAAGGTGCGAGGCTCAATCTCGGGGAGGCTAGTATTGCACTTGGCGCAGGCGAACTGCTCGGAGAAGACCAATGTTTCGCCGCCTTCCACGTGGGCTTCGACCACGCCGTCACCTTCGCGTAGGGAAGTCTCCACCGACTCGGCCACACGGCTAATTTCAGTGTCAGGGCGCACTACTAGGCGGTCAACGACCATCTCTATGTAATGCCACTTCTTCTTATCCAGGGCCATGTCCCCAATCTCATCCAGCATGAGAATCTCGCCGTTGACTCTGATGCGGACAAACCCGGAACGACGGGCGGCCTCGAAGACATCTTTGTGTTCGCCCTTTTTGCGGCGAATCTTGGGCGCCATCAAAGTTACACGGCTGCCCTCTTCCAGACTCATGATGGAATCAACTATCTGGGACACGGTCTGCTTTTCAACCGGCAGGCCGCACTTGGGACAATGGGGCACGCCAACCCTGGCAAACAGCAGGCGCAGATAGTCGTAAATCTCTGTCACCGTGCCAACAGTTGAACGGGGATTGTGGGAGACGCCCTTCTGGTCAATGGAGATAGCCGGAGAAAGACCCTCGATGTAGTCGACATCGGGTTTGTCCATCCGGCCCAGAAACTGCCGGGCGTAGGCGGATAGCGACTCGACGTAGCGACGTTGGCCCTCGGCGTAAATGGTATCGAAGGCCAGGGAACTCTTGCCCGAACCGGAGACGCCGGTAATTACCACCAGCTTGTCTCTGGGAATGGTAATCTCAATGTTTTTGAGGTTGTGCTCCCGAGCGCCTTTTACGTGGATAAAATCCTGCGGCATACAGCTCCACCCTCACCCAATTATCGACCCATATTGTAACATCGTTATGACAAATCAGGCTCTTAATCGGCTTCAAGAAAACGCATTTACGCCTAAGATTTTGGCTTTCTCTGAACTATAACCCCGGCTTCTTTCTCCAAATACCGCACCACCACAGAGGCATCAAAATCCCCTAGGCCTGCTTCCGCTGCCTGAGTGAAGACTTTGTAAGCCAGGTCTCCTGCGGGGGTTGGCGTGTCAATACTCCGGGCCAATTCCTGTATCAGCCCCAGGTCTTTCAACACTGTCCTCAGCGGGGCGCGCGCGTCGTCGTAGGTCTGGTCCAGCATCACCGGCGCATTGCGGTCCAACATGAAGCTCTGTCCCCAACCCGAGCTGACCAACTCGTAGACCAGGGCCGGGTCTGCACCCGATTTGGCCCCCATGAGCATGGCCTCGGCGGCGGCCAATGAATGGATGCCCACCAGCAGTTGATTGACCAACTTGACCGTCGTGCCTGTCCCAGTGGGGCCGGTGTGTCGCACTGTACCGCCCATGGCGTCAAATGCCGGCAAGGAAGCGTCATAGGCTTCTTTAGGGCCGCCAGCCATGATTACCAGGCTACCGTTTTCAGCGCGCTCGGAGCCACCGCTGATGGGGGCATCCAAAAATAACGCCCCTTTGGCCTCGGCGGCGGCGGCGCAGGCCTTTGACGTGTTAATGCCCACGGTACTGTGGTCAACTAGGATTTGGCCGGACTTGGCGTTGGCGATAACACCGTCCGGGCCCAGAAATATCTCTTCTGAAGTGGCAATGTCGGGCAGACAGGCCAGTATGATGTCGCATTGCTGGGTAATCTCTGCCGTGGATGCGGCGGCGGTGGCCCCGGCGGCGACAATTTCCAGGACCTTGGGTTGGCTACGGTTATGGACCGTCAGGTTGAACCCTGCCTTGAGCAGGTTGTAGCTCATGGGTAAGCCCATTCGGCCCAGGCCAATGAAACCTATTTTCATGTTGTTCACAGAACGCCTTTTGTTAACTGTAACTCCGGCTAAGCTAAGGAATTACCCCATCCTAACCTTCCCCGCTTGCAAGGGGGAAGGGACTATTGGTGGTCTTTTGCTAGACGCCTAGGTCTTTGGTGGTTTGGGAGAATACTTTGTCCAATATTGATACTAGGTCATCAACCTCGCCGGAGGTGATGCAGAGTGGCGGTGCGACGTTCATGCGGTCGCCACCGCGAAGCAGTAATCCGTTGTCGGCAAAGCTTTGGCTCATCCGGTTGGCCAGATTGGCTTCGGCAGGGAAGTACTCTTTGGTCTCGCGGTCGGCAACTATTTCGATACCACAAAACAGTCCCAGGCCACGGACGTCGCCGATTATCTGGTACTTCTCTTTCATTTCTTTTAGGCCGTCGAGCAGGTAGCTGCCCATTTTGGCGGCGTTCTCCACCATTCCTTCGTTTTCCATGATCTCGATGTTCTTGAGAGCAGCGGCGGCGGCTACGGGATGGCCGCCGAAGGTGATGACGTGCTTAAAGGACGCCTTTGGACTACCAACGAAGGCGTCGGATATTTCACCGCGAGTTATGCAGGCGCCCATGGGAATGTAGCCGCTGGTGAGTCCCTTGGCCACGGTCATCATGTCGGGCACCACACCCCAGTGTTCGGTGGCGAACATTTTGCCGGTGCGGCCAAAGCCAGTAATTACCTCATCGGCTATCAGCAGGCAGCCATAGCGGTCGCATATCTCTCGCAGCCGAGGCCAGTAATTGTCGCCGGGCACCACGCAGCCCAAGGGGCTGGAAATAGGTTCGGCCACCACGGCAGCGATGGTGTCGGGGTCTTGGAACTTAATCATCTCTTCGACGGCGTCGGCGCAGAGGTCCGCGCACTCTTCCGGAGTCTGGCCGCCGAACTCGCAGCGGTAGGGTAGAGGCTGGGGGACGTGGAAGACGCCGGGCATCAGCGGTTCGTAGTCGATCTTGGGGTAGAGATGGGAACCGCCCAGGGCCAAAGCGCCCATGGTGGCCCCGTGGTAGGAGCCCTTGCGGCTGATGAACTTGGTGCGGTTGGGTTCGCCGACTCGTTTGAAGTAGGCACGGGCGAGCTTAATAGCCGTCTCCACGGCTTCCGAGCCACCGCTGGTGAAGAACGACCGGGTCAAGTCACCAGGGGCAATCTGCGAGATTTTCTCGGCCAGGCGGATGGTCGGTTCAGTGGTGGTACCGAGGGGCATGTAGGTTAATTTCAGCATCTGCTCGTAGGCAGCGTCGGCAATTTCAGTCCGGCCGTAGCCCACGTTCTTCAACCACAGCCCTGACATGCCATCGATGGACGTCTTGCCCAAGGCGTCGGTGACGTGGACACCTTTGCCGCTGACGAAGATGGCCGGGTCACCCTTTTCGGCCATATCGGACGGCTCCCGCAAGTAGACCCATAGGTGCTCTAGGGCGGACTCTTGAAGTTCTTTTACTTCTGAAGGCGTGTGCTGGGTCATGCTTGCTCCTAGTGACTTCTTGCGGTGGCTTCTTGCGGTGACTCCTGGCGGTCTGTTAGCCCTGCATTTTGGGGATGACGACTTCTGCCAGCATTTCCATGGTCGGGAGAAGCTGGTCTTGGTCGCGGGTGTTGGGCGAGATTAGAAGACGCTCGACGCCCATATCTTGGTAAGCCTGGGCTCTTTCGAGGATTTCTTCCGGGTTTTCTCCCAAAGAGTACCGGTTGTGGTTGTGGGTGCTGCCGATGGCGGCGCTGACCGAGATTGCAATCTCGGAGGGATTGCGGCCCACTTTCTCAGCCTGCTCTTTCAGGTATTCCATTCCCTGTGCCAAAACTTCTGGAGACAAGGCGGTGGGATGCCAGCCAGTGCCGACGCGAGCGGCCCTGCGGATGGCTGCCCGGCTAGTACCGCCGATAAACAGTGGAATGTGGGGCTTTTGGACCGGTTTGGGGGTGAACGTCATGCCGGAGAAATTATGGTACTTGCCGTGGAAACTGGGATTGGGGTTGGTCCAAAGTTCTTTCATGATGGCGATGGTCTCGTCCGTGATCGCGCCCCGTTCGTGGTAGGGGCTGCCCATGGCCTCTAATTCCTGCTCAATAACGCCAACACCCACGCCGAGCATCAGACGCCCGCCAGAGAGTACGTCTATTGTGGCGGCGATCTTAGCGAGTCGTATCGGATTGTGATAGGGCAGAACCAACACGCTGGTGCCGAGGCCGATGGTCTTGGTTCTAGCTGCCACGTAGGTCAGAACGGTTAGCGGCTCGTAGTAAGGCTTGTCGCCAATGCGGTCGTAAACATAGCTGACGTTGAAGACGTGCTCGCTGGCCCAGACGGAGTCGAATCCCAACTCCTCTGCCCGCACAGCGAGGTCTACCACCGCTTGGATATCTTCCATGCCCTGGTTGTTGGATAGCGAGTAGGCGATTTTCAAACGTTACTCCTCCAGACTCATTTCAATGCGTGTCGGGCACCAGTTTACAACCGCCGCCACCTGTCCACAAATCTCAAGGTACTGGCAAAGCTGGTTGAAGCCAAATCCCGATTCCGATAAGCTAGCCGGAAGCTGATAGCTGAAACCTACGGAGTTGACACATGGCCACCACGGCGGCAAGCAGGATACACGCGTCTGAGCGGGGCGACATTGAGAATGCGCTGAAGCGCCGGATCTCGGGCGAGGTACGTTTCGACCCGTTTTCCAGGGTGTTGTACAGCACCGACGCCAGCATCTATCAGATGGAGCCGATTGGCGTGGTCATTCCTCGCAACGTGGAAGACGTCCTGGCCGTGATTGAAGTAGCCAAAGCAAACGGGGTGCCGGTGCTACCAAGGGCCGGAGGCACCAGCCTGGCGGGCCAGACGGTCAATCACGCCATCGTCACCGACTTCAGCAAGTACCTGAACCAGATAATCGAGGTCAATCAAGAGGAGCAGTGGGCCAGGGTGCAACCCGGCATTGTACTGGACGACCTGAACCGCCAACTGCTGCCCTACGGCCTAATGTATGCCCCCGACCCGACCACATCCAGCCGGGCCTGCGTGGGCGGCGGCGTGGGCAACAACACCTGCGGCGCCCATTCGGTCATCTACGGCAAAACCCTCGACCACATCAAAGAGCTTGACGTTATTCTGTCCGACGGTACCCAAACCCACTTCAACCCCCTCGACGCTCGGGAACTGGAAGCGAAACTCAGCGGCTCAGGCTTGGAGTCCGACATCTATCGAGGCGTCCGACGGTTGGCTCAAGAGAACGCAGCCGAAATTGAGGCCCGCTACCCCAACATCATGCGCCGGGTTAGCGGGTATAACTTGGACGAGTTCTTGACCGACTCGCCCTTCAACATGGCCAAGATGGTAGTCGGGTCGGAAGGCACTCTGTGCGTAGTCACCGAAGTCAAAATTAATTTGGTGCCACGACCCACCATGACCTCAATATCAGTGGTCCACTTCGAAGATATTTTCGGGGCCAGCGAGGCGGTGAAAGACATCCTGGAACACGAACCGTCTTCCATCGAAATCATGGATCGCAACGTGTTGGAGCGTTCCAGGGCATCGACCGGGCTAGGTTCCAACATGGCGTTCGTTGAAGGGAACCCTGGCGCCATGCTGGTGGTCGAGTTCTACGGCGAGACCGAGGCAGAACTGGTCTCCAAGATGGACAAACTGAAGGACGATATGACCCGGCGGAGCCACGGGTACGCCTGCGTGAACCTGATGGACCGGGCGGCCCAGGCCAGTGTCTGGGCGGTTAGGAAAAACGGCCTGGGCCTGCTAATGAGCATGAAAGGCGACGCCAAGCCGTTGCCCTTCGTGGAAGACACGGCGGTTGATCCAGAAAAGATGGGTGACTTCGTCCGAAAGTTCGACGAGATTGTGCGAAATCACGATACCGAAGCCGCCTACTATGGGCACGCCAGTGTGGGCTGCCTGCACATTCGCCCGGTCATTAGCCTCAAAAGCCAGGACGGCATCGACAAGATGTTGTCCATTGCCGATGAGATTAGCGACCTGGTAAAAGATTTTGGTGGATCGCTCAGTGGGGAACACGGCGACGGCATCGTCCGGGGCGTATTCAACGAGAAGATGTTCGGCCCGGAGATATACCAACTGTTCCGAGAACTGAAGGCCACTTTCGACCCCGACGGCATCATGAACCCCGGCAAGATTATCGACTGCCCGCCCATGGACCAGAACCTGCGCTACGGTGCCGACTATCGGGCTATCGCCATGCCCACCAAACTGGACTTCTCCATCGACACGGATTTCGCGGGTGCGGTGGAAATGTGCAACGGCATGGGTGCCTGCCGACAGCACGTCGGCACCATGTGCCCGTCGTATGTGGCCACCAGAGACGAAGAGCACTCGACCAGGGGCCGCGCCAACCTGCTACGGGCGGCATTGTCGGGCAAGCTGCCGGAAGGCACCATGACCAGCAAGCGGCTCTACGAAGCCATGGACCTGTGCCTGGAGTGCAAGGGATGCAAGTCGGAATGCGAGTCGGGCGTGGATATGGCCAAGCTCAAGTACGAGTTCTTGGATCAGTACCACCGGGCCAACGGGACACCGCTGCGGAACCGCGTGTTCGCCAACATCAGCCGGTTAAGCGCTTGGGGTAGCCGCACGGCACCGTTGTCCAATTTAATGGCCAGCAACCCCATCGGCAAGCTGCTGGCCCAGACTCTCTTGGGAGTCCATCCCAAGCGTAAGACACCCAAGTTTGTCCGGCAGACATTTGCCAAGTGGTTCAAGGCGCGTGGGAATCCCTCCGTCCAAGCAACAGACACTGTGGTACTGCTGAACGACACCTACATGAACTACAACTATCCTGAGATTGGGAAAGCGGCGGTGGCATTGTTGGAGGCCGCTGGATTCAAAGTCATGCTGTCCGAAACTAAGTGCTGCGGACGGCCCATGATTTCCAAGGGATTGCTGGACGACGCGACGGCCAATGCCGTTTCCAACGTGGACCAGCTGTACGCCTACGCCGAGCAAGGCATTCCTGTCATCGGTTGCGAACCAAGCTGTTTGCTGACCTTCCGGGACGAATACCCGGAACTGGTGCGGGACAAGAGAGCCAAGAAGGTAGCCGCGAACTCGTTCATGATTGACGAGTTCTTGATGAAGCTCCAAGAAGACGGCAAGTTAGAGTTGAACCTGGGCAAGCTTGAGAAAAAGATATTGTTCCAAGCCCACTGCCATCAGAAGTCAGCGATGGGAACTGCGACGTCCATGGGGGCGCTGCGATTGGCTCCGGGCTACCAAGTGGAAATGGTCAACGCCGGATGTTGCGGCATGGCCGGGTCGTTCGGCTACGAGAAAGAACATTACGACCTGTCGATGAAGATTGGTGAAGAGGCATTATTCCCGGCCATCCGGGCTAAGGATGAAGACTGGGAGGTGGCGGTGATGGGGGTGTCTTGCCGTCAGCAGGTGGAACATGGCACCGGGCGGAAGGCGCGGCATTTGGTAGAGGTGTTGGCCGACGCGTTGGGGTAGCGTTTGGGCTAGGACTTGGTTCGAGGCGGGGAAATCCCCCGGCCCCTTTATGAAAGGTAACTATACCTTGACTGTATAGACTATTCATGTTAAACTAGGCGTGAAGCCAGGTACTTAGCATCATATTCACTAACATCATAAAGCTGTTGAATCATCCACCAGTCGGGAGCAATTGGTAATGAATCCGTTTGTCGATGAAGTATATCGCCGGTTTCTAGAGGTATATCGAGCGAACCTAAAGCGGTTACTTCAGGTTGCTGCCGATATGGATGACGATGAGTATAGGCTAGAACTTGCCAAATCCGAGCCAGATAAGGCCCACATACTTGAAGGCCAAACCAGACAAGAGCGCGAAGCCCACGCACCAGAGATAGCCATGTCCGTGGCTGTAGCCGACGCAATTCAGTTCGCTTTAGAAAAACATCATTCATAGGATGTAATCATGCCTCCTGGAAATAGAAATAACCCTAAAAGAGCCGCTTCTTCGGAGTCTCAATATTCCCTCGTGGAATTCATGCGAGAGTACCCCGATGATGCTACGTGTCTTGAGACACTCTGGAGCAAACGGTACTCGCCTGATGGCGAACATGCCGACTGCCCTAAGTGCGAGACGGTTCGCCCATTCAAACGGTACGAGACGGGACAACAACGGCAGTCGTGGACTTGTACTGCCTGTGGGCACCATCTTCACCCCACCGCTGGAACCATCTTCCACAAGTCGTCCACTTCCCTCCACCTGTGGTACTACGCCATGTACCTGATGACCAGCACTCGATGCGGGATATCCGCTAAGCAACTTGAGCGAGAGCTTGGTGTTACTTACAAGACGGCTTGGAGAATCGCCAAGGTAATCCGTGCAGAACTCATGGAACAGACTGACGAACCGCTGGACGGCACTGTGGAAATGGATGAGACGTTCTTTGGTGGTAAAGCCGCCAATATGCACCATGATAAGAGACAACGCCTCGGTGGACGTGGTACGGCTGGCAAACAGCCCGTATTCGGCATGGTCGAGCGAAAGGGTAAAGTAGTAGCCGTGACGGTTCCTAACACGAGTCGGGCTACCCTGATGCCGCACATTACAGAGCGAGTGCTTCCGACTGCCACCGTCTACACCGACGAAATGAGTTCTTACGACCCTTTTGGGGAAGTCGGGGTTCAACCATGACCGAGTTAATCACTCGGCCAAAGTCTACGTAAGTGGGGATGTTCACACGAACAAGATTGAGGGCTTCTGGTCTCTCGTGAAACGTGGAATTGACGGTGTCTACCACTCTGTATCGACTAAACATCTTCAGGGTTACCTGAATGAGTATGCTTGGCGATACAACCATCGGGATGATGGTCGGGCGATGTTAGAGTTAGTCCTTCTTCGGGCGGCTGGCCGGTGATTTCTTCTCCGGCTTCGCCACCTTGTCTAAGTTCGTCTCGAACTCTTCCTTTGTGGGCACGGGAATCTCGTGCCCCTTCGGTGTTTTCTGAGTCTCCGATTTCTTTTTACTCATAGTCATAGTTTAACTCATGAATGAACTCGACGGTGTCAGGGTCAAGATAGCAAGGGCCAAAAAACATCTGGTAGAACTCAAAGGGGGACTCGACGATTGGCGAGTATTGGAACCATACCCCATCGTCGTCGAGATTGAGCCGGATTCCCGCGATCAGTTGTGGAAGGTGGGAAGCGAGCCAATCTCTCCCCCTGCCTTTCCTGTTATTGGGGACATCCTCTTTAATCTCCGCTCGGCACTCGACCATCTTGCTTGGCAACTCGTCTTGAAGGCTAACGGTGTCCCTGACCACCGGACTGAATTCCCTATCTTTAACGACCCCGACCGCTGGAAGCGGGAATCGCCCCGCAAAATGTTGGGCATGAATCAAGCTATACAGGACCGAATCAAGGCACTTCAGCCTTGCTTCAGCAGTCACAAGAACCGGAAGAAGGCCATTTGGGGACTCCAAGAGTACGGGAACACGGATAAGCACCGCACACTCTTGGTCGTTCCCGTTAGTACCCAAGATATGCTCTGGCAACCTGGCGGTAGACCCACCTACACTCACGAAGGGCCGGTGCAAAAAGAGACAATACTTGCCAGTTTCGCCGACAGTGAATATCAATCCGAGTTCCGCGCTATGGCAAGCATAGCGTTCAATGACCCCCCCTTGGCGGGCAAGGATGCTTACCTCACTCTCCACTTCATCGAATACGTGGTCAGCACCCTCGTTGACGATTTCGAGAGAGCATTCTTCCAGTAACTGCCGTTTGATAGAGTAGTTTTGATTCCCCTCTACAGACATGGGATACTCACCTTTATGAAAGGGGGAAGTTTGTTGCTCCTTAAAATTGGTTTACCACGGGCGGTGGTTCGACGGGCTCACCATGAACGGATTATGGAAACGGTTGGCCTAGCGAGATTGGTTTTACGAAAGTAGGGGCGTCCTGATTAATCAGGACGCCCCTACTTGTATCCAAGGTATTTTGTGCGTCTATACCGCTCATCTTGAGCTCCGACCGAAGGTCGAGAGTCTCGATGGAATCGGACTTGTCGAAGGACGCGCTTCGGCCATAATTACAGAACGAGGTTACTCGGGGATTTCGGCGACCATGCCTTCGCCTAATTCCACGTCTAGGGTGGCTAGAACCTGGGCCACCAGCATGTAGTGGCCGACCAGCACGGCCAGGTGCAGGGTGTCCTGTTCGCCGAACCGCTCTACCAGGGCTTTGTAGGTGGCGTCGCTGACCTTGTGCTTCTGTAGCAATTCTTTTACGTAGCCGACCAGCAGCAGCTCGTCGCCGGATAGACCGGCGGGAGCGGTGCCGGTGGCGATGGCTTTGATGGTCTCGTCGGATACGCCAGCCGCGCGGGCCAGCCTGGCGTGGGCTGAGAACTCGTACTGGGACTGCATTTCCTTGGCGGTGGTGATGATGACGGTCTCTTTCAGGGCTTCGGGGATTCCAAACTCGTAGCGCACGAAGGCGCCAGTGTCGGCCACGCGAGCGGCGAGCTTCGGGCTGTGGAGTAATACTCCGTAAGGCCCACGAATGCTGCCTCGGGTGCCTACGATGGAGTCGAAGTATTCGTAATCCTCGGGTTTTAGCTGGTCGCGGGTTACGGCGGATAATCTAGCCATTCTATTTCTCCTTTTTGGTGTGATGGGCTTTCAGATTTGATTGCCGAGGGGAGCTCCCCCATCCTAGCCTTCCCCCGGCGCGGGGGAAGGGACAGCACGGCGTTGCCGCGCCCCTAATTCGGTTTATTAGCCCTTTTTGACGGCGGGGACGGGGTTGCCGGGGATGTTTACGTTTACGGAACCCAGGTGGTTGCGACTGGTGAAGTAGAGGGTCTTCCAGTCGTCGCCGCCGAAGGCCAGGTTGGTGGTGGCGGTAGCGCCGTGATTGACCCGACCCAGTTTCTTGCCGGTGGGGTCGATTATGTACAGGCCACCGGAGCCGCCGCAGTAGATGTTGCCTTCAATGTCTACTTTCATTCCATCAGGAACGCCCGGTTCGTCGCCGGTGAGATCAACCAAAACCTTGTCGCTCTGCTTGGCCAGGGTGCCGTTGGGTTGGACCTCGAAGGAACGAATGTGGCCCCTGCGGGAGTCGTTGATGTAAAGGATGCTCTCGTCAGGGGAGAACATTAGCCCGTTGGGGACGATGAAATCTCCCATTAGCAGCGTCATGGTACCCAAGTCCGGAGAGACCCGGTAGACGCCGGAGAAGGTTAGGTCCCACTGCTCTGCGGGTAGGGGGCTGGTCCAGGGGTCGGTGAAATAGATGCTGCCGTCCGACTTCACAATCACGTCGTTGGGCCGGTTCAGGCGGCGTCCCTGGAAGCTGTTGGCGACAACCGTGGTGCTGCCGTCCAACTCTTGGCGGGCGACACGTCGGCTATCGTGTTCCGCCGACAGCAAACGGCCTTGCAGGTCGCGGGTCAGGCCGTTGGCACGGTTGGTCGGTTCTTGAAACACCTCGGCCTTTCCGCCGGGGGTGTATTTCATGCGACGGTTGTTGTGGATGTCGCTGAATAGCAGGTAACCGCCCTCTTTCCACCAAAGCGGCCCTTCTGCCGGGCCTTCTGCGCCGCCAAAGCCGTCAGCCAGTTCTAGGATGGGCTCGTCGGTAGAAATAATCTTGGACAGTTCTGGGGCATATTGCTCTATGGGCATGTTCCCCTCCTTTTGATTCGGGTTAGTTCGGGCTTTTTATGTCGTTTATGTCAGCCTAGGGTCCGAAATTACTGGGGCATTATAATACGAAATCCAAGCGTGCGGACTGGGGTGCAAAACAGCGCTCGTGCCACCGGCGCTCGGGCCAGCTTGACGAGGCTCGCCGGGTGGACTATTCTCCCCATAATCTGGCGTACGCCACACCTAATTTGCGCCTCAATTTGTTAAGGAGGCACACCCATGGCCCTGAAGCTAAACCACGTCCATTTGAAGTCCCCAGACCCCATCGCAACCGCCCAGTTTTACATCGACACCCTAGGGGCAAGGAAGGTCGCTGACATTGGCGACATCGGCGTGCGCTTGAACCTGCACGGTCTGACTTTAAACATAACCACCCACATTGCGTCCCAGACCAGGGAACAGAAATACGGAATGGAGCACATTGCCATTGACGCCGACGACATTGAAGGCATGATTGCAGACCTGAAAAAGAACGGCGCCAAGATATTAGAGGAGACCTCGATTTCGGGAGACCGCAAGGTGGTCTTCTTCGAAGGCCCCGACGGCGTGCAACTCGAATTTATTGAGAATAAGTAACCCTAAAACCTAGGAGCAAAAGCATGATTTACGAATCAAGGATTTATAAGGCTGTGCCTGGCAAACTGCCAGCAATTAACGCCCGGTTTGCCAACCACACCATCGGCTTCTTCAATGAGTTCGACATCGGAGTCGTCGGTTTCTGGAACGACGAGATTGGGGCCAGCAACCAGTTGACCTACATTCTCAGCTTCGACAGCATGGCCGACCGCGAGCAGAAATGGAACGGCTTCCAAAACCACAAGCCCTGGCACGAAGCGCGGGCCGAGACCGAGAAAAATGGGCCGCTGGTAGCCCAGGTCATTAACTCGTTCATGGAGTTGACGCCGTACTCACCTAAGCCTACTTTCAAGAACACGCTGCATGAAAAGCGGGTCTACGAGGCCATGCCCGGTAAACTGCCCGACCTGCACAACCGATTCTCCAATCACACCATGGCCCTGTTTGAGAACCACGGTATCGAGAACGTAGCCTACTGGACCGAGGTCGTGGGCACCAGCAACCGATTAGTCTACATGCTGGGCTACCCAGACCTGGCTGCCAGGGAAAACGGCTGGGCTGGATTTCAGTCTGACCCCGCGTGGCAAAAAGCCAGAGCCGCGTCTGAAGAGAACGGAGCATTGGTGCGGGTTTCCAAACACTCCATGCTGCGTCTAACCGACTACTCACCCAGATAAGCATCATCCCGTAACAAAGTTGTTATCCATCGGCCTAGGCCTGCTCGGTTCCGGGCCGATGTGAATTTTGGGGCCAATCATTCGATGATTACCAATTACCGGGGGACCAATTTACGTGGATATAGAACAGATTAGAAGCCAGATACCCGTGTTGGCACACACCGCCTACATGAACACCGGCTGGTCGGGGCCGCCGCCACGTCGAGTCGCACAAGCCATGAAGGACCGCATTGACCTAGAGCTTGAGCAAGGGCCGATTATGCCCCAGGTGCTCCAAGCAGGCAGGGAGATTCAAGCCCAAGCACGAGAAGCGGCTGCACGCATCTTCAATGCCACCTTGGACGAAGTATTGGTCACTCGGAACACCACCGAGGGCATCAATATTGTTCTCAGTGGGCTGGACTGGAAGCAGGGTGACGAGATTATCATCTGCGACATGGAGCACGGCTCCGTGATTGCGCCCAGCCAGCTTGTGGCACAACGTTACGGCGCAGTTGTGCGAGTGGTGGATCTTAACGTTCAAGATTCTAGTGAAGCGATCCTGACCAAGATTGAGGCTGCGTTCACGCCCAAAACGCGGATGGTTTTCGTCAGCCACATTCTGTACGCCACTGGCCGGCGCATGCCCGCCGAGGAACTCAGGCGAATTACCAAGGACCGGGGAATCTTTTTAATGCTGGACGGGGCCCAGACCGGCGGTCACATCGAACTAGATATGGCCCGTTCGGGATTCGACTTCTATTCCATTCCCGGCCAAAAGTGGCTATTGGGCTATGAAGGTTCCGGCGCGTTATTCATCCGCCGCGACCACCTGGAAAGAGTCCACCCGGCCCACACCGGGGGCCGTGGCATCGTCCGCCCGGCGGACGCGCACAACTTCCAGCCGGTGGCCGACACCATGGAAAAGTTCCTGGGTGGTTCCGTCAGCGTGCCGGTTCAGGCCGCATTCCTTGAAGCAACCAAGTTCATCGAAGAGATTGGCATCAAGAACATCGAACAGCGGAACATGGACTTGGCTGAATCTGCCAAGGCCAAACTATCCGAGATTCCCGGCGTTACAGTCACTTCGCCCTCAGAGCGGCGAGATTCGTCGGGACTGGTTAGCTTTGCCATCGCGGGTCAAGAACCGATTTCAGTGGTTGAACGTCTCTGGGCGAATCACCGACTGGTAGTGCGCCAAGTGGGACACCCAGCAGCGACGCGCGCTTCAATCCATTTCTTCAACACCCAAGAAGAAATCGACCTGCTGGTCGGCGGCGTCCGCGAACTAGTCTAACCCCACCAATTCGCATCAACCGCGCCGGAGGACAAACCCTCCGGCGCTAACCTCTTCTCTCCCTCTGGCCCCTCCTATTTGGGTCCTTTCTTCCAAGTAACTGACTCCTCCAAGTAACTGACTCCTCCGGGTAACTGACTCCTCCGGGTAACTGACTCCTCCGGGTAACTGACTCCTCCGGGTAACTAAATCCTCCGGCAGGTCAAAACCCCGGTTGTACCGGCCATTTGGGCTGATTATCTAGTACTTACGGCCCTATTGCAGATAGGGGTTATGGGAGAACATGACATTGAAAAACTTGGGAGGAGGACTCCGATATGTACGACAAGATTCTGGTACCACTGGACGGTACCAAGACCGCCGAGACGATTTTACCCAACGTGGTCAGACTGGCCCGCGAGTCCAAAGCCAAGGTAGTGCTGATTACGGTCGAAACCCCCACTCCAACCGCCGGCAGAGCCCACTCATCGAACAACAGATTGGGCAACGGATTGGGCAACGGATTGGGCAACGAATTGGGCAACGCTCCGGCGACGCTGGAGAAGACAGACCCCCAGATGAAAGCATACATGGACAGCGCCGCCAGCATGCTGGCCGGGCTGGGCGTAACAGCAACGACGGTTACGACAACCGGTGACCCGGCAGAAGAAATTCTGGCCTACTCCTTGAAGCACGGTTGCGACCTCATTGCCATGTCCACCCGTGGCCGCTCGGCCTTGCGCCGGGGCCTGATGGGCAGCGTAACCGACGCCGTTGTGCGGTCGTCTCATGTGCCGGTACTGGCCGTCGGACCCAAGAGTGTTGAAGGCAAAGACCTGGACGGTGCCATCCGCAGCGTTGCCGTTCCCCTGGACGGGTCGGAGACGGCAGAGGCAGTCTTGCCCCATGTGGAAAGGCTAGCCGAGTTGCTGTCGCTGGAAGTGGTGCTACTGCGAGTGGTTCGCTTGGTTCCTTGGGCCTACGGTGCCCACGAGAGAGTGCCTCTAGACACCACCGACATCGAGCAGGCATTGGAGACCGAAGCCGCTGAATACCTCGGCGTCATTGAGGCAAGGCTCAAGGCCAAGGGCATCAAATGCCGCAGCGAGGTGATGCACGGGGTGCCATGGGACAAAATCGTGTCCTTCGTCGGCAAGAACGACGAAATGATGGTGGCCATATCCACCCATGCCCGGTCTGGAATTACCCGACTGGTATTGGGCAGCGTGGCCGACATGGTTATCCGATCACTGGAGACGCCAGCGTTAGTAGTACGGCCTCTCTAGTTCCCACAGATGGCCCCGAACCGTGACCCTAATCACCACGGTCCGGGGCCGGTACGGGACTGGTTGTGACCAATGGCCCATAAATTAGATGACCATTGGCCCTGATTCAGGTCGGCAATCGCAGCTAGAATCGTCAAATAGCTGGGCAAACATTTTGGTTTGGGCGCCATTCCGGGATTCGCATATCCCAGGATAGGGCGCGTAGTAACGGCGCTGAGTTGTACCGTCTTTCCTCCCAAGGACTGGGTACGGTTCGGTGCCATAGGTTGGAGGCCTCACCGCCGGGGGTATTGGTGAGGCCTCTAGTCTTTTTAGGCCTGAAGGGTACTCGCCTAGAATGTACCCGGTGGGTAATGCTCCAGCCACCAGCGGGCAATTTCATCACGTCGGGCGAACCAAACATTGGGGAAATTCTTGGTGTAGCGCAAGAAACGCTCGACGGCCCTAGAGCGGGCAGGGCGTCCGGCGATGCGGCAGTGCAGCCCCACCGACATCATCTTCGGGTGGTCAACTCCTTCTTCATACAAACAATCAAAGGTCTCTTTGAGGTACTCAAAGAAATCACTGATGCTCACCAGCCCACCGCGCCAGAACCGGGCGTCATTAGTCTCCATGCTGTAGGGGACGACCAACCAGGGTTTTTCCCGTGCCTGAACGTAATAGGGCAGGTCGTCGTTCAAACCGGCGCTGTCGTAGAGGAATCCCCCTTCGTCCACCACCAAATCTCTGGTGTTTAGGCTGGGGCCGTAGCGGGTAAACCAACCCACCGGGCGCTCTCCAGTGGTGCGTTCCAAAGATGCCACGGTCTTGGCGATTGCCTCACGCTCGGCCTCGATGTCTTTCAGGTGATATTCCTCCCAACGGTAGCCATGGCCGCATACTTCGTGACCCTCGGCGGTAATTGCGCGCGCGACTTCCGGGTTGCGCTCCAGGGCCAGAGCGCAGGAGAAGAAGGTAGTTTTAACCCCATGGCGTTGAAACATGTCCAGTAACCGCCAGACACCAACCCGGCTGCCGTATTCGAAGAACGACTCGTTGTTCAGGTCCCGGTCTTCGGGTGGAACCGGCGACGGAACTTCACCGTTGGTCTCGTGATGGGAGTCGCCGTCTAGGGTTGAGTACTCGGCGCCCTCTTCGTAATTTACGACCAGCGACACGGCAATTCGCGCGCCGCCGGGCCACTCTATCTGGGGAACATTCTTGCCGTAACCAATCAGGTCACGCTGCATGGGGAAACCTCCTGTCTTCGCCTGTCCGGTCTTTCCGATGCCGAAAGAGAAGGGCCATCATATATCCCATCATATATCCCTCCTCAGGGCCGCCCCTATAATAGACCCGGTCACGCTTTAACCCAATCTACCGTAAGGTGCGCCATGACTAGCCCAATCACACCAGACTTGGTTTACCATCTCAAAACGACATCTGACCCAACATTGTCCCCGGACGGAAAGTTGATGGCTTACACACTAGGTTGGGTAGACGCCGAAAAACTAGAAAGCCGCTCCCGCATATTGTTGATGGACTTGGGGAACGGCGAAAGCAAAGAGTTCACTAAGGGGGAGAAGGATTCGGCCCCCAAATTTTCTCCCAACGGTCACCAACTAGCGTTCTTGCGTTCGGACAGCGACAGTCACGCCCAGGTTTGGGTTGCGGGAGTAGATGGTGGCGAAGCGCGACAGTTAACCCAGATGCACAAAGGGGTGTTCGATTACGCCTGGTCGCCCGACGGACTGAAGATGGCCGTCTGTGCCGATATTGATTCGGAGACCCCGGACAATCAAGTTGGGCCAGAAGGCGTGCCCCAGGTTACGGTGGTCAATCGGGTGCGATACCGATACGACACGATTGGGTGGCGAGGAGACTCCCACTACCACCTGTTTGTGGTGGATTTAGAAAGCGGAGAATCCAAACAGATTACGGACGGTGATTGGGACGACACGGCCCCGGTCTGGTCGCCTGACGGTTCTCAAATCGCATTCATGTCGGGCCGCCGCGACGACCGGGACTTTCTTGCTTTGAGCGAAGTATACGTAGTGTCGGCGAGCGGCGGGGAAGCAAAATTGCTCTCTGAGGGGATCTTTAGCGTTGGGGCGCTAACCTGGTCGCCAGACGGACGGCAATTGGCAGTAGTAGGGTCGGACGCGCCCGAAGGCATGGTGCTCTGGCAGGGGTGGTTGTATATCTTGGAGGAAGGGAAAGAACCTCGCAAGTTGACCGACGACACCGTCAAGCCTTACCTGGGATTTCCGTCGGTGATGCGGCCCGCCACGCTGCGCTGGACGGACGCAGGCCAGATACTTTATTTGGGTGAGCGCAAAGGTGAGTCATTCCTGATTCAGACTCCCTCGGTTAGCGGGCCAAGTAAAACCCTTTGGGGCGGTTCATGTCTTTCAACCGGACTCTCGTTTGACCGTCAACCAACCAAGGCGGTGGTGACCGCGTCGTTCCCAGACTCTGCCGTTGACCTCTACCAGATTGACTTGGCCGCTGGCCAGTCCCAGCGATTGTCAGACCACAACGGCCCCTACATAAAAGAGCACCCCGCAGGACGGCTGGAGAAGTTTGCGATTCAACGCGCGGGATTTGAGATTGAGTGTCGGTTGTTGTTTCCGCCGGAGTTTGACGCCGCTAAGACCTACCCGCTGGTGCTGGATATCCACGGCGGTCCCAACGGGGCTTTTTATGACTCCTTCGTCCCCGCCCAACAGGTGTTGGCCACGGCGGGCTACCTGGTCTTGGCGGTCAACCCCCGGGGTTCGTCCACCTACGGCACCGACTTCATGATGGCGGTGCTAGGAGACTGGGGCGGCGAGGACTACCAGGACTTGATGGCAGCAGTGGATGAGGTGTGCCAACGTCCTTACGTAGATCAAGAACGCCTGGGTGTCCACGGCTACAGCTACGGTGGTTACATGACCAGTTGGACGGTTGGGCACACCAGCCGGTTCAAGGCCGCCGTGGTGGGAGCGCCCTGCACCAACCTCCACAGCATGTACGGCACATCGGACATTGGCATTAGCTTCGGCGAGGCGCAGTGGGGCGGGAACATAGCTGATGCGGCGGACAGAATGTTGGAGCGTTCGCCCATTACCTATGCCGCCAACGTGGATACACCAGTGCTACTTCTCCACGGCGATGCAGACGCACGGTGTCCGATAAGTCAGAGCGAGGAGTACTTCACGGCGTTGAAGCGGCTGGGCAAGGAAGTGGAGTTCGTCCGGTTTCCTGGATGCTCCCACCTATTCCCCAGAATGGGCCACCCCAAGATGCGGGAGGAGTACCTAACACGCACGCTGGGCTGGTTCAACCGTCTTCTGACGTAGCGCAGAGGCAAGAATTAGTTAAGGGTGGGAAGTCTAGGGTCTGACTGATTACAGAGCACGTTCTCGTCATCCCGTGACCGGTTGGTGACTGCCATGACCAATTGCTCTAACTCACGAAAGTCGAACGGTTTTGACAAGACCGGTTTGGTCACATTGATAAGGAATTCCCTGGTGTCTGGGTTAACGGTGTCGCCGGTAATGAAAATAATCCGGTCCGCTAGCTCCGGCCTTGCCAGTTTGACCCTAAGAAAGAGTTCCTGCCCACTCATGCCAGGCATCCTCAAGTCCAACAAGATGCAGTCATATTCCAAGCTTTGCAGTTTGCGCCAGGCCTCTTCCCCGCCGTCCGCCAGGTCCACGTTAAAACGCCGGAGTTCCAACTGTTTAGCCAGAATTGTGCGCAAATCGGGTTCGTCGTCAACCACCAAGATATGATTGGTCGACCTACGGGCAGTGGCAGTGGCATCATGGGAATCATGGGGTAACAGCGGTATTACAGCAGCAGTCACCGGCAATTCCATGTGGAACATAGTGCCTGACCCTAGGGTGCTTTCCGCCCAGATTTTCCCTCCATGCTGGGAAATAATGCCCATGGAAACCCTAAGGCCTAATCCGGTGCCAAACCCGACTTCCTTGGTGGTTATGTTTTCGTCCAATAACATTTGAGAATATAGGACAATCGAGGTCAGAGGATTGTTAATCTCGTGCGCCACTCCGGCGGAGAGTTCGCCGATGGAAGCCATCCGCTCGGCTTCGGCCAGCCTGAGGTCCGCTTCTTTCCGTTCGGTTATGTCCTCGAAGAACCCGCCAAATCGGGATAGTTCCCCATTTTCGTGGCGCACAGGGAACCCTCGGTTGCCGATCCACCGTACCGAACCATAATTCTTGATAATCCGGAATTCTTCGTACAACTCTCCAGTTTCATATGCCCGCCCAATGGCATTATCCATGCGCTCTCGGTCGTCGGGATGAATCAAACTCATCCATGTCATCGGATCGTGATAGAAAGCGGTCAAAGGGACTCCCCAAATCTCTTCAATCGACGGACTTACGTACAGAACATTGAACGGCTGTAAATCAGTCAGCCAGAACCCGCCCTGAATATTGTCCGCAATCTGGCAAAAGCGCGCTTCGTTCTCTTTAGCCTCGACAATTGCCCTATCTTTCTCATTATTCAGATCGTAATTGGCCATGGCGCCACTAAGCATGGAACCCACCCGCTCGACCAAGGGTAGGTCTTCCCCAGTAAATAGACTGCCCTGCTTAGCCAGCACCATGACTCCGACCACTAACTCGCCGAATTTTAAGGGAACTCCAAGAATCGAATCGTAACCAGCGTCCCAGAACCACTGTAAATTACGATAGTCGGCCGACTCGAATTCTGGGCTGCCCTTGTTCACAATCTCGCTAGCACCAGACTGAGCGACGATCCAGGTCAGGCTGCCTTGAGCTGGCTTTACCGACGCCCCGACGAATGGTGTCAGAACATCACCGAACACGAATGGAGTACTGTACTCCTCCCGCCGCAGGTCAACGGAGTTTATGGATATCCGAGTAAATTGGATTAGTCTGCTCAGCTCATTGGCAAATCTAGAAAATACATCGGCTATTCCAAGCGGCGAGCTAACGATTCTCCCGATATTTGCTTCAACCCCGCGCTCTAAATTCAAGTTGAGCAATGTCCGCTCCATGCGCCGACGCTCAGTCACGTTCCGCCCAACCACTATCAAGCCCATGACTCTTTTATCGGCGTCCACAACCGGATTAGTAGACAGACTGACGTCAATCTGTTCTCCAGATTGGTCAATTTTAGTAATTTCCCCGCTCCAGCCGCCATCCAAAGCCTGCAAAAATATTCCAGGAGAAGCTTCAGTTTCTTCGTAATCTGGGTCCAGCAGGTCGGAAAATTGCGTTGCCGCCTCGTTGACCGGCTCTCCGGTCATTTCCCGGGCCGCTCTGTTCATGTACTCGAGGTTCCCATCAGAATCGACCAATGCAATGGCATCGTCGGTAAATTCCAGCGCTTGGGCTAACCGGGCGTTTTTTCATCGCCCAATATTCGTTTTTCTTGAAGGCTGGCATTTCCATCAAGACGCCCAGTGTACTGGTGATTGCGGTCATGAGCTGGATTGTTTCTGAACAGAAATTATTTGTGGCGCGGGAAGACAGTCCCAACACTCCCACAACCTTGCTACCAGCCTGAACAGGACAATTCAGCAAGGAGAGAGACAGCGGTGAGTAGTAGTCTGGAAGTGGGTTTTTGAGCTTACTGGAGTCTCCGATTACCACAGCCACCCCATCCCTGACCGCACGGGCATTGGGACAATCGGCGTTCGACAGAGGCAGATTGAAATCCGACTTAGCCATAGCAGAGCTTTCTGTCGGAGCGTATGAGGCAATGAGACGGAGGCTAGTGCCCGATTAGTCAATCGTACGCAGACCAGCCATATCTGCATTGGCAGTGTGGGCCAACACCTCTAGCATTAGCGCGCATTTTCGATTGAATTCGATAGGACGCGCAAGTACCGCAGCTATCTCGACTAAAGCGTCGCGCTCTTGCCGCCAATGTCGGCCAGTATCTGTTTGAGAAAACCACGCACGACTCGGCCCACTCATTCTGAGGGGCAGAAACATCCGACGGATCTTTTTTATATTAAAAATGTCCACCGTTCCTGAACATTACAAAAGCATGGAATTAAGTACAATTCCTGATTAATCGAGGCCATACCTTACCACTTTAGAACCGTACACTATCGCTGAAATGTGCGCACCATATTGTAGCCATGTATTAATTACGTAAGAGATTAGCGGCCATGGCTCAGGGCTTATTAGGATCCTTGGCCCAAGCGTCTCCCCAGGGGACATCGGCAAGATTTCTCGTCCGGCGAACTTCGTTGATGGTCAATACACCGCGGTCTAGGAGCTGGACTTCGCGAGTAACGCGGGTGGACTCGTCCTCGTTCAAGGCTTCGATGGCAGTTAGATCAAATTCCATTTTCAGGTCACCATAGCCCAACGACGGGAACAGGTTCCTTGTCACCTGGTCGGCCAAAAACCTCATCTCCGGAATCATGGTGTTGCGCCAGAAGAACCGGTCGGCGGCGTTCACGTTGGAAAATGTAGCCCGCTCTAAGTCCGACAACAGGGGCTTTGGGACACCGTAGGTACGGCTGACCTCTTCTAATGTCCAACGTAGACCTTGGATAAAATCCATTTCCCGGTGGCTGATTCCCAAAGTCTTTATATCGCGGACAAAGCTTGCCACGGCAGGCCGGTGCGCCTGGCTGGGCCCTCGAAATCTAGCCTCCCAGCGACGGTAGAACTCCTCAATCTCGTTATCGGTCATGGTCTCATTGGTCAGCAGAACGAAATCGGGCTGGGCCGAGTTACGCAGAAAGTTTCGGTTGAAACGCAGACTGTCTTTGCCCATATCGGCCGCCATGCGCACCGGGGCGATGGGCGACAGCCCGGCATACTCCTCCAACGGATTGAAGTAGCGGAACCACACAATCTCGTCGGGCGTGTAGGCTACTTGTCCGTTGCGTCCGTTGTAGACAAACCCGCGAATGTACTGACGCCGGTCCGGGACAATGGTCATGCGGTCGGGCCGCAGCGGCCAAATCTCCGGTTGCCCGTGCTCATTACGCTCAACAGCCCAGAATGCAGACCCCCACAAGTTCAAATAAATCTCGGTGGCGCGCCAAAGCTCGCTGCTGGTGTACCAATTGTTGATGCGCTCCAACAGCCGTTGGGCAGGGTGGTCCGGCCCCACCGGAACGCGGCCACCCGAGGAAGTAGTCCGATAAACAACGGCCGGAGCACGGCTAAGGGCATCGGCCCGTAACCGGATGGCAGCGTAAACCGGAACAGACGTGGCAAAATACTCGCCGTATTCAGTGCGCGCCCATCCGTTGCTCAGCCCAGTGAAGCCAGGAAACCCATCCACATCTGCGGCTGCGGCCCGGTTGGCACGCTGCACCGTCGGCGACGCTGGGGGCAATCCGGCATGGGTGCCTGGGAGCAGGCGAAGGGTTCTCTCCTTAATTTTGGCACCCGAATCTTTCAGCGAGCCGTAAGCCTGGGCCGCCCGGTAGCCCAACGGAGTCAGACCGGCCAGCAATGGGGACTGCTGTCTTTCTTTCATGTCCACAACCTCGTCTTGTTGGTCGGTTCTAAGAATGCCAACATCAGTGCATCGGCTTTATCTGGCGAAGGCAGACCCCGCTGACGCATGGATTCTTTACTTTCCATTAACACCCTTCCCTGACTGTCGTAGCTGTAGCGCAGGGCCGTGAGTTCTCCCATCAACTGGTGGTCGTTGGGGATGGCAATCTGCCCCGACGCGAATAGCTCTCTGAGCCGCCAGTAGCCTTCCGCCCGCACGTTGGCGAACAGGCTGTCTTGTTTGGCACGGCGGGCCACGTTAATTCCACTTATGGGGAAACCCTGTTCTTTCAACCGGTCAACCACGCCCGCTCCCACCCCAATCTCATCCACACAAACCCTTTCTGGGCAGGTCTCCCGTATGGCTGCCGCCACCCAGCCAGCCAATTGCATGGTGTCCATGTCCCGAAAGGTACGAATTTCCAGCACTCGACTGCCCACTCGGCGGAGAATCACGCTCCGGTCCGAGCCGAAACGGGCCACGTCCACGGCCAAGACCACTTGGTTTTCACTTCGGTCTGGTCCGTCTGGGTCTTCGACCTGGTCCGATGCCCAGCGACGGGCCGCTTCTTCAACGTCGCTCAGGCTGATTAGAGTGTCTTCCGCCTGGTCGGGGAACTCGCCCAGCACCCTGGCACGGAAGATGGGGTTATCCTCGCCCCAAGTTTCTCGGCGTTCTTCCACCCATTTGGCTGATGTAAGCCCAGGGAACACCGTCTTCTCTGCCAAAACGTTGGGACTGTCTAGGGCTGAGATAGTGATGTTGTGATAGAGGTGCCGCTCTTCGTAAAAAGCCCTGCGGAACGCGCCGGTTACGGTTGTGGGATTGCCGATGAGCAACAGCAAGGGGTCGGCGGAGGTCATCACCGCCTCAATGGCCTCGTAAATTTCGTCGCTGACGCCCTCTGCCTCGTCGACCACAATGAACATATTGGGACTGTGGAACCCCTGGAACTGGTCGGCATTCTCGGCAGACAAGCCCATGGCGTAGCGTTCGTCGGCCAGCTCCCACCTGGTGTCCAGCATCTTGCCGCCCAACAGTTCAGCGTTGGGACGGTACAAGCGATGGATTTGTCTCCAGAGCACATGGCGGACCTGCCGAAAGGTAGGAGCAGTGCTAAGGGCGATGGCGGCGTCCTGGTGGGTGTGCAAGAACCAAAGCAGGGCCACGGCGGCACAGAAACCTTTGCCCAGGCCGTTGCCAGATTTCACCGCTACTCGGCGGTGTTCAATCAGTGAGGATAGAACCTCTTCCTGTTTTTTCCAAAGCTTCACCCCCAAGACATCTGAGGCGAACTCCAACGGTGTCAGGGCAATGCCCGACGGTTCCGGCATCCGGCCTAGCCCTGCGCCGGATAGCCGGACTCAACGGCGGTGATCCGAGGCCCTATCACTTGTCTAGGGCTGGGCTGGGGTTCAGTACGCGGGCTGAATAGATAGCCACAATCCCCACACCGGAACACGTCGTTATCTTCTTGTTGCTTCTTTTCCAAAGGAATCAGTCGGAGAGACTGACAGCGTCGGCAATTCAAAGTGTGTCACCTCAAGCAATTAGGCAAAATAAAAAGGACGAACCCTTATTAGAGGGTCCGTCCCTGTTGGTAACACGCTATGTTTTTGCAATCCAAGGTGTCAACCGGTAGCCCGTCATTTCGAGACCACGGTTTAATCCACAGATTGCCGCCCTATGGGTGTTTTAACTGGGATTGTGCTTCTTCAAGACCTCAGCGACTCGAGGGTCGATGCTGCCCAAATCCACGCCGCCGTCGGCTCTTGCGATACCGAGGTGGGCATCCCGTTGGATTTCTTCCCATTCAGGCTCCAGTTCGAAATTGTCGCGAAGCTCGCTGAACGCCGCGTCAAGGGACTTTTTGTCAAACATAATCTGTCCTCCTGTTACATATGGGCCGGAAGCTGACCAAACCCTTCGCTCAATCTTGGTTGGTCAGTTTTGAGGCTGTTTAGCCACGAACCGTACAAGCTGTAGCGAGGGCTAGTTTACAATTTTTTTTTACGCATGGCAAGTCTCAATAACGGGTTCGCTAGGCACGACATTGGGACATTTTCAAGCTACGGCCCGTCTTGGTCCAGCAGCCCGGCAGCAGCAGACCGGCGTTTGGCCTGTAATAGGTAGACAACGACCACAAAAACGGGCATGGCCAAGATAATCAGTCCCATCACCACAACTACCGTCCAGGGGCCGCCGGGGCCTAATAACTGGTCCAAACGTTCTTTAATCCAGTGGATTAGTTCCGGGTCTGCGGCTTCGCCGGAATGAGCGAATATGAAACTTAAGAACGAGGCCATGGTCGCCCGTTAATCTCCGGCCGCAGCCGCCGTGGGCAGCGACGTCTGGTAGCGGGCCGAGTACTTCTTTTCCTTGATGGTAAAGGCAGACAGAGCGGCCGGGAACAAGAGCGACCCAACCAATGCGAAGGGCAAGGTATACGAACCGCTGATGTCAAATAGCAGGCCAGCCAATAGGATACTGCCGAACCCACCAATGGAATGGAACATGAAAGAAATGCCCGAAATGGTACCCATCGCCTTTAGTCCATAGACCTCGGCGGTGAGCGACGACGTTAGCGGCACAGTGGCAATCCAGGAAAACCCGGCCACCGTGGCGAATATCCATAGACCGGCTACCGAATCTATGGAGACCAGCAGTATGTAGGCTATTCCTCGCACGAAGTAGACTAGAGCCAACCAGTTCTTGGTGCCGCCAATTTTGTCGGAAAGCCGACCCGCTCCTAAGACGCCAAGTATGTTCAGGCCCATCATGTAGCCGAATATGGTGGCAGCCGTACTTCCAGATAGGCCTCGATCATCAATGGCAAAAGGAATGAAATGCACGGCCAATACCGTGGTCGTCATACCGCAGACCAAGTAAGAGCCCGATAACTGCCAGATTGGGGCCGACTTAAATGCTTGCCGCCAACTGGTTACTTCCAGGGGGCCTGTTCCGCTGCGGCGACGGCCACTCCCGCCGTCCAAATCCGGGTCCGGGTCGCCATCCGGAAAGAGTCCTTTCTTTTCGGGGCGCTCATGCAAGAACAGATAAGCCATTGGCAGGGTTGCCAAAACGATGAGCCCCAGAGCAATCCAGGCGACACGCCAGTTGGTTGCCTGCAGCAGATACATGGAAAATGGGACCATAATCAGCCCACCCAGAGAGAGGGCGGCGGAGTTAACGCTGATGGCAGTTCCCCGCTGGCGCTTGAACCACCGGGACATTAGAGCGGCAGTGTTGGACAGCGCCGGGCCGCTCTGAGCCATAGACACCACGATGCCAAACATGAACACAAGAAAGAGGATGTGGAAGGTCAAAGAAAGAAGAACGACACCGCTTCCCAGTACCACCAGGGAAATGAGAATCATTTTTCGACCACCAGTCCGGTCAAACACCTGACCCATAAATGGCTGGCTGACGCCGTTAACTAATACACCCAGGGCAGCGGCAATCGAAACCGTGAAGCGGTTCCATTCGAACTCTTCGCTCATTGGGACAACGAATACGCCAAAGCTGTTGCGCGCGCCGATAACCACAAATCCAATGAACATAGTGGCGGCACAGACGTACCAGCCGTAGAAGATGGGTTTCTTGGTGTTTTCGGTTGATGCCATTTAGGCCTCGGTTAGTATCAACCCAGCACGCAAAGCGCAGCGGGACTATTACAGGTTAGTGTTCCGAAATCTTACCACTATTAGCTCAATAATGAGTCACTATATCCTGAGCTTTTCGTCTCCGAGCTGACCAATTCCGTAGGGGCCTAACGCGACAGCCACGAGGCGAATTCAGCGCCATTTCCCGAGCCAGCGCTGACGTTCAACCTGCCGTCGGCCAACACCTGTGCCGGTTGCAAACGGCCCCAAACCAGCAGGGCTAGCACGTCGGCGTCACAGGTTAACGTTGCAGTCGGTTCTCCATCCGGCTCTCCACCCCAAACTTCTTCGACTTCGTCTTCTTGTTCTCCAATAACTACATCGCACTGAAATTCGGTGGCGCCGGTGGTCTGAAAGCGGAAACACTCGTCGGGCTCGGAGGGGCTGAATTCGGCAAGACCCAGTTCATTCAACCAGACCGGCAGCCGTTCTAGGACAACAGGCAGGCAGTCGGGCGAAATCCTGGCTTGGGGGTCGGACGGGAAGCGAATGTCCCAGGAATGGATTACGACTTCGCTGATGCGGATGGTCACGTAGTCTTCAGCGGGACGGAGTAGTCGCAGGCCCCAGCATTCCTTGGACCACTCGTCGTCTTCCATGTCGGAGAAGAGGGCGTCCAAGCGGTCGACACTGGAGGAGAATGCCTGAAGCAGTTCGGTATCGGCGAATTGGGAGTATTCCTTGGCCATCCGGGCGATGAAGTCGGGAATCTCTGCGGCGGGCATGGACCCAATCTCGGGCAGACCTTCGGGGGCTGTGGTGACACCGTACCTAGCTTGGGAGATTGAATCGGCGAAGAACTCGGCAGCCCAACCCAGGTGACCAATCACATCGCCAACCGTCCATCCCTCGCAGGGACTGTCCAGTTGCCAATCTTCTGGGCCGGTACCTTGGAGGTACTCTTTGAGGCGGGCGGTCTCGGCCGCAATCAGTGTGACGCCTTCTGCAGTCGAGACCATCCCCCTCCTAATTGCCTAAGTGAAGCAGTATTTAGTTGGCTGCTTTAAGCGCGTTAGCTTCTTGGCCAGCGCTATTACCGGACAATCGTCCGAAGACCATGCCTGCGGAGAGACCGGAACCGCCGGGGTAGTTGTGATAGAACAACCCGCCAACCATTTCACCAGCGGCGTAGAGGCCGGGTATGGGCTCTTGGCTATTGGTGACTACCTGGCCCTTAGTATTGATTTTGACGCCGCCGAAAGTGAAGCTGATGCCGCAGGTTACGGCATAGCCGGTGTACGGAGGGGTGTCGATGGTCTCGGCCCAGTTGCTCTTGGGCGGGGTGATGCCCACAGTGTTCCGACCGTCTTTAATCGTCGGGTTGTAAGGAATCTGGGTCTGCACCGCTGCGTTGTAGTCTTTAATTGTCTTGACGAAACCTGCGGGGTCAATATCCAACCGTTCGGCCAATTCTTCAAGGGTATCGGCCTTGGCCATGGTTACCTGGTCGATGTGGTATTCGTCTCGTAGCAGGTGCTTCACTTTCTCGTCGAAGATGTGGAAGCCCAGACCAAGGGGTTGGGTCAGGTAGGCCCGTCCGAATTTAACGTAGGTGTAGTTGCGGAAGTCCTCACCCTCGTCCAGGAAGCGCTCGCCGTTAACGTTAACGATGAGACCGAAGGGATAGGAGTGCTTTTGAAACAGCTCGGTGATGTTGCGGTCACCGAAGGCTGGGGCGTTCATGTCCCAGGCTACCGCGTGACAACTGCTGTAGTGGCCGTGGGACTGAGCGCCGACATCCAGGGCCATCTTGATGCCGTCGCCAGTGTTGTAGGGAATGCCACGAACCTTAACGTTCTCCCAGCCGGGGCCGAGGTAACGGCAGCGCATCTCGGCGTTGGCCTCGAAGCCGCCAGCGGCGAGCACTACCGCGCCGGCGGTGATGTCCTCGAACCCGTCAGGGCCCAGAACTGTCAGACCACTGACCCGGCCCTTCTGGTTCTGAAGCAATTTCGTGGCCTGAGTGGAATAGCGAACGTCAATTCCCATCTCGGCGCAAACATCGAATTGCTGGTCGGATAGACCCTTTCCTGCCCCGACGGCTTCTACCAGAAGACCACCCCAGAAACGGTACTTGTCGCCGTCTTTGAATGCCTGCCGACCATAGGCCAAGACAAACCTAACGCCCTTTGAACGCAGCCATTGCATGGTTGGCAAAGACTGGCTGACCAAAATCTGGGCCAGCTCCGGGTCGGTTAGACCCTCAGTGACGCGCATCATGTCGTCGTAAAATTGGCTTTCTGGGTAGGTGCCGACTTCAATCTGGTTGACTTCGGTCTCGGACATGTCCGGGATTACTGTCTGAATGTCCTCTAAGCCCTCGAAGGCAAAGCGGATAATTCCGCCGGTGAAATAGGTGTTTCCGCCCCGGAAGTATTCGGGGGCTTTTTCAACAACCAGTACCGAATCGGTGTGTTCTCTGGCGGCGATGGCCGCAGACAGGGCCGCGTTACCCGCGCCAACTACAATCACGTCATAATGTGCCACTGTGTACCTCCATGGGGCTGTTATCTATACGATTAGAACGATGGGCTTTAGGCTTTTTAGCGTGCACTATAATAATCGGTCAGCCGTGAAGCCACAAGATACGGGCGGAGATTAGGCATGAATCGGTGCGATTGGGCAGCCAACGAGTTAATGATTACGTACCACGACGAAGAGTGGGGGGTGCCGCTGCATGATGACCGGAGGCTGTTCGAGTTTCTAATCTTGGAGGGCGCCCAGGCCGGTCTCAGTTGGAACACCATATTACAGAAGCGCGACAACTATCGCGCTGCCTTCGATGACTTCGACCCTTCAGCTATCTCCGAGTATGACGATGCCAAGGTAAAGAGTCTGCTATCGGACGCTGGCATTGTCCGGAACCGCCTGAAGATTGCCGCCACAATCAGCAACGCCAAGGCCCACCTGAACGTGGTCAAAAAGTTCGGCAGCTTCGACAGTTATATCTGGGGGCTGACGGGCGGTGGCACCAAGACCAACACCTGGAAATCAATGTCCGAGGTACCGGCCAAGACCGCTGAATCGGACGCCATGAGTAAAGAGTTGAAGGCCAGGGGATTCAAGTTCGTTGGCTCAACCATCTGCTACGCCTACATGCAGGCGACGGGTATGGTTAACGACCACGTATCGGACTGCTTTCGTTACAAGCAGGTCTAACTGCTCCGTTAAGAGGGTCTGATTCCCATACAAACTGGCCTAGGTTGCCGCCGTCCGGTACCCGGTTTAAGATACACCCGGCCCGGTACCCGGTTTTAGATACATCGGGCCGACTCTAAAAATGAAAACCAAGGGGGTATCGCTGGCATGAAAGCTGCGAGACTTGTCGGACCCAAGCATTTCGAGTTCCTAGAAACCGACGACCCAATAGCGTCAGACGGACAGTGCCTGATTAAGCTGGAGCGCATTTCCGTTTGCGGCAGCGACTGTCGGCACGGATTTCAAATTCACCCAGAAGAAGAATATCCAATGCCCATCGGCCTGCCCTGTCACGAACTGGCTGGGACCATCGTCGAAAGCCGGACCGATGAGTACAACGAAGGCCAACGGGTTATTGTGATTCCGGCCAGGGGCACCGGCGGACTGATGGAATACATCGCTTCTGACCCTTCCAGGATGATTCTATTGCCCGACACGGGTCCGCTGGACGAGTGGGTAATGTGTCAGCCGTCCGGCACGGTGCTGTATTCCTGCCAGCAGATGCCAAACATTCTTGGCAAGAACGTGGCAATCATGGGCCAGGGAAGCATCGGACTAAGTTTCGCCATGATTACCTCACGACTCGGCGCAGCCAGTGTGACGGTTGTTGATCCTCTGGACTACCGGTTGGAAAAATCCAAGGAGTTCGGCTCCACTCACCGGATTAATCCCAATCGCGAGAACCTAGACGAAGCCATCTTGGAGATTACCGGCGGAGTCGGCCCCGACGTGATAGTCGAAGCGGCCGGTTATCCCGGCACCTTCAATGACTGCTTCAGACTGGTCCGCCAATTTGGGACGATTATCATATTTGGAGTCCAGGCTGACGAGTTTGTGCCCATTGAGCATCATTGGATTATGGACAAGCAACCGCGCATGATTGGCACCACCGGCGCACGTAGCGGTGACCCTACTTCCCAGATTAAACACATGGTGGCCCTCCGAGAGCGGGGCTGGTGCGAACCCGCAAATTTGCTCACTCACCGCATGGGCTTTACAGATGTTCAAAAAGCCTTTGACATGTATGATTCTCAAGACGACGAAGTTATCAAGGTCGTCATGAACATGAACGAGTAGCAAGCATCTGATGGTCGCTATGAAAATAAACGAGTAGCGGACCGGCAGGGCACAGGTGGCGCTCGGGCAGTGTTGCCGATAAGCGGCGTGATGAAGTGTTGTGAAGAGGTGTTGTGATGGTTAAACCGGCTTACGAAATTAAGATGGTCAAAGAGAACTTGGATTTGTCTTTGGCCCTATTGCAGGCGGCCCAAGAAGAGAAGGTAACCGCCAAACAACTTTTTCGGGATGGCCCCGAAGAGATGTTCATAGCCTTCGCGGTGGACTCCGGGCCAGGTCAGAACGAATTAACGCGGCGCGTAGCCAATCAGGTACGCGCCGCGTTTGCATTGTCTGTAATTCAGACCCAGCGCAGCCTGGACCGCATCTTCACCAATGCGCCGATTGACGAGGAAAATCCTGACCTCCAGGCGGCTCGCTGCGTGATGTACCTGTTGTACAACACCGTCTATCCCAACCTGTTTTCGCCGGTGTGGAACTGTCCGCCCCAGTATCGCCGCAAATTTGAGGTACGCCCCGTAAGTATCCTGATGGACGCTGGCGAGCTACACGGCAAGGGGCTTAGTTGGGACCACGTTGGCGGACTGAAACAGTACCTCGACCTACTCGCGTATTTTGCCTATTGGGTCGAAGACTTGCCTGAGATTAATGGGCCCATCCTCACGGTGCCCGCTGCCACATCAAGGGTGGTTATTCCAGAAGAATCGGAAGTTGAAGAGACGCTGGCTACTCCGCCCGCCGCCGACAAAATTGATGGCCCTGTGGCACAGTTCATTACCGACAAATGCGACTTGAACAGTCAAAACCGGACTCTCGCCAAGGACCTCTACGCCGGGTTTCAAGAGTGGTGCCGGGAGACCGGCCTGGAAGACGTTTCTCAACGCAGCTTTGGCATGCAGCTAACAGCAGTTGGGTTGCAAAGAAAACGTCGGGGCCGAGGCAAACACTGGTGGGAAGGTATCCGTCTGTCCGGTTCTCCAGAACAGATGGCAGAAACCGCTACCAGCGCAAGCAGGGAACTACAGAACGGTCACTACGAGGGCTACCAAACAGAACTTCTAACCTAACCACCGATACTCGGCGGCTTACTCTCGCCCAGTCAACAGCCAGGCTGGCCCAAATTGCCACAGCAACTGCTCCGGGTGCGCAACTTGATTAGGTTATTGCCAACCAGAAATCTCAGCTTGCACCACAGTGGCATCGGCTGTTTCAAGTTGGCCCAGGGTTGAAAAGTATGTTGGTCTTGGTCACACATGGTTACCGGAGTATGGCAGTCCGGTAAATCGTCGGCAACTTGAGCTACAAGTTCGGCATCCCGTTACCGCCCCCGTTCGTCACCCCAAAGAATGATGTGGAGCCGGGTGGAAAACCGGAATCCATGTTTGACGCAGGCTTCCGACAGCCATGAACTCTTCTTCTGCAACGCGTCGGGCGTCCGGCCTTCCGGCATCAGCAGCACCCGGTCCGTGGGCAAGCTGTACTTGTCGCGGAGAGCGCAGACCTCGTCCACATCGGACTCAACGGAAGCCACGAATTTGAAGTAGGCCCCAGGTAACTGGGCGAAGGTCTCTAGAGCCAGGGGTATCTCACGCTCTTCCTGACCGTTGCCCGACGTGCGCAACTTCGGCGATACGTTCCATTGGCCGACATGACGCAGCATCCCCGACTGGGGAACAATCGTGCCGTTGGTCTCCACCTCAAAGGTATAACCATCTGACGCCAGGGACTCCAGCAGAGGTTCCAACTCCGCCTGTTGCAACATCGGTTCGCCACCGGTAATTACAACATGGGAGCAATCGAACGTCCGTATCCGCCGCTCAATATCCCCTACATCAAGGTCGACAACCTCGGTCGCATAATCAAAGTTCTGCCAGTCCCAGGTGTATTTGGTGTCGCACCAGCGGCAGGCCAAATTACAGGTGGCCAATCGCAAGAACACGGAGGGCACGCCCATAGAAACTCCCTCCCCCTGTACGGAGTGGAAAATCTCTGGCTCACCCCCTGATTTGCGGCTGACTTTGAGCATTGTTAGTCCGGTCTCGCTTGGCCCAGAGCGGGGTCAGAAAAACCAGCGTCCCTAAAGCCATTAGCCCGCAATATGCAGCTATCGCACCGCCCACAGGGGACATCGCCGCCCTGGTAGCAACTCCAAGTAAGCTCTAGCGGGGCCTTTAATTCCATGCCTAATCGGACGATGTCGGCCTTCGACATTTCGATGATTGGCGTTTCAATTATTAGCGGCACGTGGTATTCAGTCCAAAGCTTGCTGCCGTAGCCCAGGGACTCGCCCATCTTCTGGAAGAACTCGGGACGGCAATCGGGATAGCCACTGTAGTCGATGGCATTTGGGGCCATGTAAAGATGGGCCTCTACATCCGTTGGGGAGACGCCTTCCATCTCGATGGCATGCAGGGCCTGACTCTCAAGATAGGCGGCGGCCAGCGACAGAAAGATGGTGTTGCGCAACGGGACGTAGGTGATGGGGATGCTATTGCCCATCTTGGCCGCATCCCGGTCTTCTGGAACTGGAAACCGCTCCGGGTTGGTCAAGGCCGAGTACCAGGCCACTTTGCCCAGAAAGGAAATGTCCATTAACTCTTGGGGGACGCCCATAATCTGGGCCACGGCGGCGGCACAATCGACTTCTTTGCTGTGGGTCTGACCATAGTGAAAAGTCAGGGCCGTTAGGTAGTCGGTCTTGCCTTTGGCGAATGCAGTTACCGTGGTCGAATCGAGTCCGCCGGAGAGCAGACTAATCCCGTAGCTCGGCATGTCCTAGGTCTCGCCGTGGTATTCGGCGTATTGGCTCACCGACTCCCAAAGCCGCACCTTGGCCGGAGCAACCCCACAGAGTTCCGCAGTCTTCTGGTATAGCTCTCGACTCATGACCTCGCAGGAGGGGTTCTCGTCCTGGAATTGGTAGAGGCGCATCATTGCCACGCCCGAAAACCCGGCGATTAGCTCGCTGTCGCGGCTGTTCAGCAAAAAGGCGTGGTCCCAATTCTCGTCCACCCAGGACTTTATGCGGTCTTTCAGGTCGGTAAAGTCGTAGACCAGACCCAACTTGTCCAGGGTTTGAGATTCTAAAAAGACCTCGGCCCGGTAGGTGTGGCCGTGGGGATAGGCGCACTTACCGTTGTAATCCAAGAGGCGGTGGCCGCTGTCGAAGGTGAACTCGATTCTTATCTGATACATAGGTCTGGGGGAACTGGCGATCCAGTTACTTGGCCGATTTGTCCTGGGAGTACTCGACAGTAACGGCGGTGTGCAACCCGCCCCGAACCTTGTAGTCCAGCGTAATCTTCAGCGATTGTGGCTGACAAATGGCGACCAGGTCGTTGAGTATCCGGTTGGCGGCGTGCTCCTGGACGATGCCCACGTCACGGTAGGACAGCAAATAGTACTTTAGCGACTTCAGTTCTATACACGATTGACCGGGGATGTATGAGATAAGCAGGGTTCCGTAATCGGGGAGGCCCGTCCAAGGACAGACAGCAGTGAACTCGTCGGTGTCTATTTCCACCTGGGACTGCTGGTTGGGGTATTCGTATTGGAAAGTGAGCAGGCATGACGGGTCGATGGCCTCTTCGCCTTTGGCCGGTAATTCTTGATCTAGGCCCTCGTACTGTGCCTTTAGCTCTTGGATGGTCGCCATGGGTGCCTCCGTGGGTGCCTGTATGGGATTGCGACGGTAATTACGACGGCGTAATGCGTAGGGTTCTAACCATTATGATAGGTGGCCGAGTTGAGGAGTGTCAAAGCGTCTTGCACCGCCTGGTAGCGGGGGATAAGATACGGGCACCAAGTCCAGAGGCTATGCGGCCCATGCGGCCCATGATTCCAGAACAGGTTGGGAGGCAACTATGGCGAACCTGACACTGGCCTACAAGGTTAGAGGTTACAGCACCGGCACTCTGGGCCGGGCCATCTGCAACGCCCGCACCCATCATTTTGTGGCCGATGACGGCGGCGGCGACGAAGTAGGCGCCGGGGAACTCTTCTTTTCCGGAATATCAGCCTGCGCAGTGAATATGGTCGAACGCCTGGCCGACAAGGACAAGATTGCTCTGGACTGGATGGATGTCAGTGTTGAGTCGTATCGGGACTCAGACGCCGACCACGGCGACGTATCCCTCTATGATGCCATCAAGGTTAAGTTCGAGATGTGGGGCGTGGACAACGAGGACGCCCACAATTTAGTGGAGACCTGGAAAAAGCGTTGACCCCTCTATGGTTCGGTCGCCGTGGCGACCCCTAACACCACCGTAGAGTTCGTCTCTCACACCGAAAAACGCCGCTAATCTTCGGGGCCAATCCCGACAGAATCGGCACTATTAAGAATCAAACGGCTGATACACCAGCCGGGGATGATATATGCGTATCTGCTCTTTCCTGCCCAGCGCTACCGAGATGGTCTACGACTTGGGCCTACAGGACAGCCTCTATGGCGTGACCCACGAGTGCGACTATCCCCCAGAGGCACGCAACAAGCCGCACGTGGTGCACAGCGTGTTCGAAGGCCAGGAGCCGACCAGCGGTGAAATAAGCAGGGTTATCGCGGAACGCTTGGCCCTGGGGTTGGGCATCTACGAGATTGACGAGAAACTACTCAGAGAAGCCGAGCCCGACCTACTAATAACACAGGCCATCTGCGAAGTTTGAGCCATCTCTTCTCGGCAGGTTGCCGAGGTAAGCGTCGGACTGGCCAAGCAGCCGGAGATACTGTCGCTCGATCCGCTGCATATTGGCGATGTGGTTGAGGACCTCAACCGGATTGGCCGGGCCACTGGTACGGAAGCCAAAGCAGCGGAGATGACCGCTGCACTCACAGCGCGAATCGAGGTTATCGTCGAGCGGGCCAAAGACGCCGACAATCACCCTAGCGTTCTCCATGTCGAATGGGCTGACCCAATCATGTGCGGCGGGCATTGGGTGCCGGAGATGACAGAACTGGCCGGTGGCACCAACAGTTTCGGAGACAAGGACACTGGAACCTTGAAGCTGGATTGGGATGAAGTCGTCGCCAGTCAGCCGGAAATCATTATCATGATGCAGTGCGGTTTCGACGTTAAACGGGCACTGGAAGACATGCCGTTGATGAAAGCCAAAGATGGTTGGGCGTCGCTACCGGCAGTGAAGAACAACCGGGTCTACGTGGTTGATGCCGGTTCTTACACCAGCCGCTCTGGCCCTCGGTTGGTCACTGGGCTCGAGATAATGGCGGAGATGATTCACCCAGAACTGTTCTCTGGTCTCATCCCCGAATCGGCGGCGCTCCGACTCTTCGGCGACCTGGCCAAAACCGGATAAGCCTCTAGTTCAGCCGTGGACCTTGGAAAGGGTTCTGCTTGGCGATGCGCTCACGCAGATTCTCATTGCCTTCTCTCAGCAACGGAATCAGGTCAAACAGGCGCGTTGCAGCGGTTTCTGTGACCAGCAAACTCTGCCGCATGTGCGGCTCTAGGTCCAGGTTCGCAGCGATGGCATAGGAAAGTTCAACCGGGTCTTCCGGTACTGTGACCCGGGAAGTGTAGCCGCCGGTGAGCGCAGTCATGTTCCGCACCAACGCCACATAATCATCGACGATTTGGGGAACTAATTCGGAACAACCCTCACCCTCTAGCTCCACCAAGAAACGCACCCGCCCAATTACATAGGGCACCCGCTGAATAATTTCCTCAATCTCGAACCGGCGCTCGCCCTTGGTCATGATGTTCATGCGGCCTTGATCCAACAGTTCCGAGCGCAAGACGCGGGTGGAAGTGCCGATACGTTCCGGGTCGGCTGGAGCGCCAACTTCCAAACCTTCTTTAATCAGAACGACGCCAAAGGGCATGTTCTGGTTCAAGCACTCCCCAATCATGTCCTTGTAGCGCTCTTCAAAAATGTGCAGAGGCAAGTCCATACCGGGAAATAGCACCAGGTTTAAGGGGAAAAGGGAAAGTTCTACGAGCCCGTCTGGGGACTCTGGCTGAGGCTGGTCCATCACACCCGGAGTATATTACCTGACGCGGTGGCTGTACAGGTTGGCAGGCCAAACCGGTTATTACCAACCCGGTTTTTATTTGTCGGGCACTTCCAAAAAGCGCCATCCTGGAAGATCAATCTGCCATTCGTCGTCTTCCCACAACATGGGCAGAATTAGCCCGTTCATAGCGCGACCATGTTCAACCTCCGTGGCGTTGTCTTGCATGCCAAACGGAAGAAAAGCAAAGGCGTGTTGGTCGTCCACGTAGCTAGTGGGAGAAATGCCTAGGTCGGTCAAATCCTCCAGGGGCCAGAGACTGAGCACGGTCTTCCGAAAGTCTTCCAGCATGGCGGCGCGAAAAGGATGGTCCGCGTTATAACCGGCGCGGTAGGCGTCTTGCATATCAATCTGATTTCGTGTGGCCCAGACGCCCATTCGCATGCCCCGGGTCTCTTTAGACAGCATGGACCAGGCTAAGTCCATGTCCCCGTCTCTGACCGATTCTGCAAATATCCCCGCTCGGTTGCCGCAGTCGTCGGGGAATGGGCTTCGTTTTTCACCAGGTATACGCATATATATCCAATGGTTAAACCCAAAGGTGGTGCAACCCAAGGGGTTAAATATTAAATTATGCCGCGTTCGGGGTTACCAACCAATGGCGTAGCCGTCCCGCCTTGGGTCGGCAGCGCCGTGGAGAGCGCCGGTTTCCGGGTCAACCTGAATCATCATTTCGCTGCCCTGGGCACCCCAATCGGGCATCATGTTCAGTTGGTGACCTCGGCTTTCAAGTCCCTGCCTAACGTCCGGCCCGAAGCGAGACTCCATGTGCAACAGATTATCACAGACGTGGGGCACGTTGGACTCGGTTGGGCTGTGAGAATTCCGCCAGCGGGGTGCTTCCACCGCCTCCGTCACAGTCATGCCGAAGTCAATCAGATGGGTGATTACCTGCATGTTAGTCTGAACCTGGGTGTCGGCTCCGGGAGTCCCGCAGACCAGCACCAGATTGCCAGGCCCAGACGAACCTCCATTAGTAGCGGGGGAAGCCGAGCCGTTACCGTCGAACACCATTACTGGGTTCATGGTGTGCCGCACCCGTTTGCCAGGCTGAAGGCAATCGACATGCTCTGGGTCCAGATGCCAGTAGGTCATTCTGTTGTTCAGCAAAATGCCAGTGCCGCCCGCGACGACGCTGGAACCCAATGAACTCTGAATGCTTTGGAGTTGGCAGACCGCGTTACCCCATTGGTCCACCACCACGAAGCAGGTTGTATCTTCCTCTGGCACCCCGCCAGCCGCCACCTGCCCTACGCTGCCCGACCCGCCCTGGAACCGCCACGGGTCGCCATGTGTGGGGTCGGCTGCCCGGCTAAGATCAATTAGTTTGGCCCGTTCCTGGGCGTACTCCTTGGAAATTAGACCTTGGGTTGGGACAACAACGTGGTCCGGGTCGGCCATATAGGCTTCCCGGTCGATGAACGCCAGTTTTTTGGCTTCCACCATCAGGTGGATGCTCTCGGCGGTGTTGCAGCCCAGCGACTTCAGGTCGAACTGTTCCACCAAGTTCAGCTCTTGGAGTAGCACGTGCCCGCTGGAGTTGGGCGGCGCCTCATAGACGGTGTGGCCGCGATAGGTTGTGGAGATGGCCTCTTCCCACCGCGAATGGCAATCGGCTAGGTCTTTCATGGAGAGCAGACCGCCCCGTTCCTGACAGAACTTAACCATCGCCTGGGCAATCTCACCTTGATAAAAGGCGTCCCGACCACCCGCGACGATGGCCTGAAAGGTCTTGGCCAAATCCTTCTGGTGGATTATTTCGCCCGGCTGCAGCGGCCTGCCACCTCGCGTGAATATGGCCTGCGACGTAGGGAAGTCGCACAGTAGAGGGTCGCCAGCAATAACCCTTGAGAGAACATGGGATACCGGGAAGCCGTTCTCGGCCAAGTCGATGGCGGGGGCAAACAACTCATCCAGCTTGAGGGTGGCGTATTTATCGTGGGCGGCCAGCCAGCCATCCAACAGTGCCGGCACCGAGACCGACATTATCCCTTTCTGGGGGATTCCGTTTGCCTGGTAGTAGGCTAGGTCTGTGGCGTAGGGGGCTGCCCCAGTGGCATTGCAGATGTCAATCTTATTCTGGGCCTTGTTGTAGACCATGATGTAGCCGTCGCCGCCGATACCCGACATGTTGGGTTCAACCACATTCAAAGCGGCAGCAGTGGCGATGGCGGCATCCACCGCGTTCCCACCCTTCTGCAATACGGACATTCCGGCTTGGGCCGCCAATGGGTGTCCGGCGCACACCATGCCGTTTCGCCCCATAACCACCGGGCGGTTAGACTCAAACTTTATACCGTGGGGTGACTGCACCATGATTGCCTCCTAAAAATATCCCCTCCCCCGCGCACGGGGGAGGGTTAGGTCCGACAAAGTCGAGACTCTCAACGTAGTCGGAGGTGGTGGTACTGCTTGCCAACTACCGCGTCAATGCCAGAAGTATCGCTTCGTTCACGCCATCCATTTCGCTAAGAACCTGATTATTCCAAAACGCATGACCCTAAATCCTCGGTCATTCAAATCAACCGTCCGAGCCGAATCGTAGCCAACAGAATCCTAGTGTTGCCCGCCGTCCAACTCTACCACTAGACAATTCTCCAAGCACACGAAATCTGCAATATACTTTCCGACTGGATGCTGACGACGGAATCGATGTCCTGAGAGTTGACGGAAGCGAAGATGGGACCACAATACCCTTTCGGCGCCGGTCGGGTTTTTCCTTAATTCTCTGGCCCTGAATATTGTAAGGGAGCGTCGGTTCATCTGGGTTTCTAGTTTATGTATTCGCGGATGGACAGCAAGGGTTACTTGTAATGTGAGGTTTACGCCTACTGGCGGGGGCACCCCCATCCTAACCTTCCCCCTTGCTGGGGGGAAGGGATTGTAATCCGTTTATTGCTCATCACCACGCGCTTAAGAATCCGCATCACAGGCAGCCTATGTGTCCCCTCGCCCACGCATGGGGGAGGGTTAGGGTGGGGGCACTACCCGACGGAAACTAAGCTTTAGCATAGCCTAGCCAGGCAACAAAAAAAGGGCCTCAGTTTCCTGAGACCCCTTTGGTTTTCTAGATTGTGAAGGTTGTGGCCTAGTGGCCGCCGCAACCGCCGCCGCCACATCCGCAGCCGCCGCCGCTGCTTTCGCCTTCTCCGCCGCCGCCGCAGCCACCACCACCGCCGCTTCCGCAGCCGCAGCCACTGCCACAGCCGCCGCCTGCGCTGGCGAACATGGGGTTATTGATTACGAACCCAACCTGGCCTCCCAGGTTTTCAACGTAATCGATGGTTGCCTCTTCGAGGAAAGGTGCGCTGTCCGAGTCCATGAGGAATTTTACTCCCTCTTTGGCCAGGACTGTGTCGTCGGGCTGACTCTCATTTTCCATGGTCAGCATATATTGAAGGCCGCCGGCTTCGGCGGGCATAGCAACAACCCGCAGCGACCCATCAGTTTCACCCTGTTCTTGCATGACTTCCTTGAGCTTTTCGATAGCGAGAGTAGTAACTTCCATTCGCTGGCTATTCTCCTTGGGAGATTATCTGTCCGATTTAGCCACTTGGCCTATGCCTCTTAAAGCTAACACAGACTCAAATATTCAGTCAACGTTGTAAGAGGCCAACTCAGACCACTGTAATTAGGCGTAACAGCCGCCGTGTCAGACCCGCGTTGACACCCTGGAAAACGCGTTTCTACACTGAATAAAGTATCCAGAGCAGCAACCAGTCAGGCGCGACCCGCACCTACATTTATGCCGGGTAGGCCAGTAGGTAGGCCAGAATTTTTCCGAGGGACAGACCCTTTGCGGTCTGTCCCTCATTTTTTTGTCAAAAACTTCTGTTCATGAACCACAAACGTCACTTAGGAGGGGAGATGCCAATTAGCACCCAGGAATCAACGCAGGACCGCCGCTTGCTGCTCGAATCGCTTGAGGCGTTCAGCTGCGGCAGAAGAGAAGCACCACTGGTCACCAAATGGACCCACTCGCCGGAGGCTATGACTGGCCTCAACGGCGAATCACGTATCAAAGAGGAAGGTGAAGAAAACGACCAGTCAATCACGTTTGTCCTGTCTACTGACGATATTGACCGGCACGGTGACATTATCTCGGCGGATGGCTGGGCGCTGGACTCCTATCGAGATAACCCCGTTTTGCTCTGGGCTCACGACTACCACCACCCGGCAATCGGGCGCGCTGAGAAGTTATGGGCCGAGCCCCACCGGCTGCTAGCCGACCTGAAATTTGCGCCCACCGAATTCGCCCAAGAGATTGCTGCGCTGTACCGGTCTGGGTTCCAGTGGGGCGTGTCCGTAGGATTTAAACCGCTGCGCTATGAAGAACGGAGAGACGAGAAAACCGGCGCTTTCCTAGGCCTACGGTTTCTAGAACAGGAGCTGCTGGAGGTCAGCGCTGTCCCCGTGCCTGCCAACCGGAACGCCTTAAGGCGTTCTGAGCAACCGGACAATCACGCTCTAAATGCCCTATGGCCGGTGTTGGCGTCCCAGGTTGATGAATTAACCAAGCTCGCTGGAGAGATGGCCGACACGCTGGCCGAACTCGAGAGCACCGCAAAAGGGGAGGAACAACCAACCCTGATGCCAGACCTTATGGCGGTGCTCCGCGCCGGCCGAAATTAACTGACCCATTAGCCCATCTGAATTAAGGAGATGAACATGACTATCGCGGCACAAGACTTGGAACTAATTAAACGAGAGTTGTCTGGCATCCGAGAATTCTATGACGCCCGGATCGACACGGAGATTCCTCCCTTTAAAGAGGAGGTTGACCGCATCGCCAGCCAACTGGGTAAAGTGCAGGAGATGTGGCGGGGCGGGGAGAAAAGGGCGTTACTTTCTCGCTTCGGAGGCGGAGAAAGGCCCAGGGTGGGCTTCGGGAAATACACCGGACTAGACCACTTGGACATGGCCTGCGTACGCAGTCTTCTCACTGCCCAGATGCGGGAACCGGCGGGCGTGAACCCTCGGATGCTCGACGATTGGCAGTCCAACTTGAAAGCGGCCATGGACTCCACGACCTCGGGCTCCGGAGACGAATTGGTGGACACCCAGGAAGCCAGGGCCCTTTGGGATGACGTCAATCTGGAGACCTCGGTAGCGCCCCTTTTCAACACGGTTCAGATGCCCAGCAATCCATTCCAGATTCCACTACAACTGGGCGACGTGAACTGGTACCCCGGAACCGAGAACGTCGCCACCAAGAGCACCAGCCTGGCCACCGCCCGCCAGACCCTCACCGCCTACGAGTTGGTGGCTGAGATTCCGTGGTCATACGATCTGGACGAAGACGCCGTTATCGCCATGATGGAGGAACTCCGACGCAGCCTGATGCGGAACGCTCGTGAAGTAATTGACGATGTGATTCTGAACGGAGACACCACCGCCACCAACAACATCAACGCCGACGGCGCGACCATCGCTTCGACCGACGCGGGCAAGGGTCAGTGGCTCCTGGGATTCGACGGCCTACTCCACCTGCCATTAGTGGATAACACGGGTCAAAGCGTCAACCACAACGCTGCGGTCTCGGACGATATGTTCAACGAGGTTCGGGGCAAGCTGGGCAAGTATGGCGTGCGTCCTTCGGAGACCGTCTATGTCACCGACGTCAACACATTTATCAAGGCCCTTAGCGTTGCCAACTTCCGCACCCTGGACAAATTCGGCCCGCAAGCAACCCTGCTTACCGGCCAATTGGGCGCAGTTGAAGGCATCCCCGTCATTGTCTCAGAGCAGATGGGGCTGGCCGACACGGACGGCAAGGTTACCGGCGCTGGCAACGGCACCAATACTGGCCGACTGTTAATCGTCAACCGTTCCCAATGGCGGGTCGGCTTTAAGCGCGAGTTGACCATTGAGACTGTCCGGGACGCCCAAAAACGGCAGAACATCATGGTGGTCAGCTTTAGGATTGGCCTGCAAGAACGCACCGGAAGCCGCTCCACCGCCACCCACACAGCCCTCCAATACAACATAACCGGCGTCTAGGCGCGCAGCGCCGCTTTCATGGGGCTGCGTTCTATAGCAAGTATGGCCTGAGCCGACGAACACCATAAACCTAAATCCCGATTTTATAAGGGGCGCGAAAATGACAACCATTAGCCAGAAAGACCCGGTAGCCGAGGCCGTCAAAAACATGATTCCGCCCGACCAAAGCGGCATCTCCTACGTGGCCAAACGCTACATCGTAGAAGCCTTAACCGCTGGCAATGCCAACGCTTTCACCTTCGCGGTGCAGAACCCGGAGGGAGTCGATTGCGTGGTGACCAACGTGGTGGTGGACATCACCACCGCCGGAGGAACAGCCAGTTCAGTGTTGGACGTGGACGTGGCAGCCGACCCCACCAGCACCGGCGACAGCATCATCGACGGTCTAGACATCAACCAGACCGGAACGTTCGACCGGCACAAAAACGCCGGTACCAACGGCGGCACACCCCTCAAATGGGACAAGAACGGCGGCACCAACGACTACGTGACTGGCAAGATTCTCGTCCAGAACTCCGCCAACCTAGCGGGCACGGTCATCATCGAATACGTGCCCCTGTCCTAATCGCCCATTAAAGATTGCAGGCCAAAAAGATTCCAGTCCAGAAATTCCGCCAAAGGGGTGTTAACTCAAGATGGGATATACCGACGGACCCCATGACGATCCCGCTGACACCAAGGACCGCCTAACGCGAATCGGGTCCAAATACCAAGCCTCGCCCACTGGGGTGGCCGACGGAGACAACGTCTATCTCTTGGTCGACTCCGCCGGGCGACTGGTCACCAAAAACCAATACGAAGCCGCGACCTTCAAGGTCATCGACGCCGTCGCCATCACCGCCGGAACTCCAGTCACAGTCTGGACTCCGGCGAGTGGAAAAACCGTCCGGCTGCTGGGCTGGGCCATTTCCACCAGTGCCGCAGCCGCACTGGAATTTCAAGACAGCGGTACGCCAGGCACGGTCATCGCCCAGACTCCCTTGTTGGCGTTAGCTGGGGTGCACGACTCTCCAGACATTGGAGATGGCCTTGCCCTGGCCGCCGTCGACAATACTCTCAAATTAAATGTGACCGCCAGCAGTACGGTGTCCGGCATGGTCTTTGGCGTTGAAGAGTAATCCAAACGGCCAACGGCAATAGCCCAACACCATAGGAGTAGAAACATTGACCATCCTCAGCCTGCGTGCCCTGCGTAATCAATTATTCCGAACGGCGAATTCCGAAGTTCCAGATGTGCAAACCCCAGCGTCAACCAACGGTCAGCCCAATTCCTGGCTGTCCAGTTATTGGGCTTTGGTGACCCTGACGGGAATTTTGGCGATCGCAGGGTTGGAAGGCTACGCCCTTAGCCTGGGCATCGACGGCACCGCCCTCAGAGCCGCGCTCACGTCAATCGGAGTTTTGGGCGGCGCCGGCTTTAGCCGGATACTCAAGTGACATCCCGCCGGGCGGCCAGCGTACGCCGCCGCCCTTACGTCGCTTTGGTCAGAGCCCACGACTCTAATACCTCCACCACACGAAATACATTGGTCAGCCCTTCCAAGGGCAAGAGAATTAGGGTTCTGCGGGTGCGGGTTATCCAGGAGCAAACCGATGGCAGACATCTGTGGGAGCTATATCTGGGCACCGGAACGGACATCGCCACCAATCCAGAGAAGGCCATCGACATACTGGACATTCCCAACGATGGAGAAGCCGCCACCCGGACTTTTCTTCGAGACCAAGGCCCTCGTGGCGAACGAGACGAAGTCCTCAGCGGCCGGTGGCTGGGAACCGCACCGACGACCGTCCACAAAATCATAGTCGAATACACAGAGGAGTCGTAAGGGGTGGCCAGACGCCGCTACCGGCCCAGAGTCCGGCCACGTCCCTACCGAACCCTAATTCGAGTGGTTAACTCGAGCACCGATACCGACCAACAGACCATCTTGACCCCAAGGCCGGGGCATCGGATTCGATTCATACGGACCAAGTTGTTACAAGACGCAGCCGAGGGAAGGCTTTTCTGGGAGCTGTACTTCGGTAACGCTCCAAACATCATCTCAGGGCCGAGCAAGGGAATCGATATATTAGCGGTGCCCGATTCAGGCACCACGGCAACCCGGGTTTTCCTAAAAGGGCAGGGGCCACGGGGTAAACCAAACGAGGTTATCAGCGGACGGTGGCGCGGATTCGCGCCATTAACTCCCCACAAGATAATTATCGAATACCGCGAAGAGTCTTAGCTGCGGGGCTTGACCCTGGGCCGCCACACCTCCGACTACGTCAGACCTAACCCTCCCTTACGTACCGGAGAGGGAATTTTTAGGAGGTCCACATGGGCCGAGAAGCTTTTCGGTCGCTTTATGGCGACTTGACCAAATTAAAGGACGACAGCCTGCTTAAGGACCCGGCCAGCGGCGCGGGCGACGACGATGAATTATTCCAATTGTTGCTCGCAGTCTCAGATTGGGTCGACCACTATTGCAACCGGCATTTCTATTCCCGAACCGATACGTTGGTATTCAACGGCACTAGTACCGCCCAATTAATGGTGCCGGACCTGATTTCGATAACTTCCTTAAAAGAAGACAGCAACGGAGACCTGGCTTTCAATGAAACCTGGGCTGCCAGCGATTACTGGCTGCAACCTTACAATGCCTCTCCCTCCCAGCATTGGGGCAGTCCCTACACGGTGGTCAGAGCAAGGTCGAAGGGAGATAAGTCCGATGGCTTCATAGCAGGCGAGCAGAACTTCCAAATCATTGGGCTGTGGGGCTACGTACAGTTCGCCGAGGACAGCGGCACTGACCTGAACGACGCCGCCATGACCACCACCAAAACCACGGTGGCAGTGGATGACGGCACCCAGTTCAATACCGGCCAAACAATTCTGATTGGCACCGAACAAATGCTGGTGACCGCAATTTCGGGAAACGACCTAACGGTAAGCCGAGGGTTGAACGGCACCACCGCAGTTGCCCACGCCGACAACTCCGATCTCAGCATCCTCCGCTGGCCAGCCTCCGTTGAACGCGCGACCCTGGTACAGGCGGCGAGAATCTGGACTAGATCTGCGGACTTTGAACCCTTCTTTGTTGACGCCGATGTGGACACCGATGTCCGCCTGTTATTGGAACCATTCCGCAAAGCCGCCGCCTGACGACCCTAGGGTCAGTGCGGCTCAAAAATCAGCACCCTCCTTGGCTACGATTTCCTATCTGGTAATCTGGGCAAATCTGCTTGACTTGCGACCATTGTGTACGCTAGACTTGCCGCACTCTGTAAACGGAATACTGTCGAATACAGAGTATTATATTTTACAACTAACTCCGACCTAGATTTCACCGTCTCTATACGTGGCTTTATCAGGTAATGACGCCCAAGTCCCATAGCGGACTGACGGCGTCATTTCTTGTGAATTAGACCCCAGATAAATATTGGAGGAGACCACATGCCGAGGCACCGGTTACTTAACGTCAAAACCCTTCTCTCCCTCGTGACAGCGATTGTCTTGATAGTCGCCGTTGCCTGCGGATCTTCCGCGACGGCTACGCCGACATCATCCACGGGTGGCACTACTAGCACTCCGGTGCCTACAGCCGTGATGACGGATGCCACTTCAGAACCGGCCATGACCGGCGGCGACGCGAAGTACGGCGGAAATATCCGCATGTACTCGTATGCAGACACACGAGACTGGGACCCATTAGGGTCGTCTTCCACTTCCAGCGTTCAGGCGTTCTCCCAGCTCTATAACCAGATGGTCCAGTTCTCAACTGGAGCCGACACCAGCGAGGTCGTAAACGACTTAGCCGATAGCTGGGAAGTTTCCAATGGCGGCGCCACCTACACCTTTCACTTGAACCAAGACGCCAAATGGCAAGACGGTGAAGACATCTCCGCCGACGACGTGGTATTCGCCTTCGGACGTTACATGGACCCCGCTAACAATATTGGGCGTTCGGGGCTTTTCCGGAACTATGCGTTGCCGGTTGACCAAGGCGGTCTCAAGAAGATTGACGCCGATACCGTTGAGATGAATCTCTCATTTGCGTCCGGGGCTTTCATGAGCTTCCTGGCTCTGGATTACGCCAAGGTCCTGCCCAAGCACCTCTTGGAAAAGAACATTGACCTAAACCAAGCAGAGAACGTTATCGCCAACAAGTCCGGTTCCGGACCGTTCATGTTGGAAGAGTACCAACGGGGTAACCAGTACTCGGTCTCCAAAAACCCCAACTACTTCAAAGAGGGCCGCCCCTACTTTGACAGCATTGATCATTTCATCATCACCGACTCCGGAACAATGATCGCCCAGTTCAAGGCCGGACAACTCGACATGATGAACAGTGGGTTCTCCAATCTTAACCCCACTGAATACAATGAATTAGACGCCGACACTGTTGGGGCTTCCAACGGCCACTTCACCGCCAACCCCCTTGGCGGTAGCCGAAACTGGGGCCTGATGATTAACCGGAAATACCCTGGCCCCCTCCAAGACCCCAATGTACGTAAGGCCATCTATCTGGCTTTGGACCGTGCCCAGCTCAACGACCTGCTGGAAGACAACACGGCCGACACCCCTTGCGCCCTCTGGTCCACGGGCTACACCTATGAAGAATGCGCCTCCTTCCCCGGAATCCGGGATAAGAAGAGCGCTGGCGGCCAGGCCGACCTCGCCTTCGCCAAACAGCTGATGGCCGACGCCGGATATGCGAACGGCTTCAAGACCACCTACGATGCCCGCCAGGTTGGCAACTATCCTGATGTCTGCTCGATCGTCAAACAGCAGCTCAAGGACTCCCTGGGTATCGACGGCGACATCGGGACCCATGAAAGCGCTGCCGGTTACACACTGTTCGGCACCGCCAGGGCCGAAGGGGCCACCGGGGACTGGCAACTGGCCTGTCAGGGTGAGGGCATGACCGTCCTCGACCCCGACGCCCTTTTGGGCGGTATTTACCTGACGGGCGGCACCCGCAACTACACCAACCTAGAACCCACCGAAGTTAGGGACTTCTTCGAACTGCAGAAGGTGGAAACCGACCCCGCCAAACGCCGGGCAATTCTGCGAGACCTGGAAGACTTCCTGATTCCCACCGACCCGAACGACATCTCCAAGGGCTACTCAGACAACCACTGGGTCACCCTGTACTGGGGCCAGTTCTACTGGTTGGTCGGCGAGGACATCCGAGGCTTCAACGCTCCCAAAACCGTCCAATACGGATTGAAGCACGAAGACCTTTGGTTGGACCGCTAGGCAACTAGCACCCCAAACCAATTGGTTACCAATAATGGCCCGGCCCTGCGTATGCAGGGCCGGGCCATTTGTTTTTCAAGTCACTTAATTAGTTGCCTACTACACCGCAACCAAGCACGTCTTTGGTCTCTTTAGGCCAATAAGTCCAGTCCGCAACTAACTAGGTATTAGTCTTTTAGCTAGCCCACAAATACATTACCAGCCCATGGCCGAACTGCCCCTCGATTTATAAATGATAGTGTGTATCTAATATTAATATATCGCCCTTGACTCCTCTTCTTTTCCTAGACTAAACTGCCCACAATAATCGCAATTCTGTGGAATACTCCGTATTCTGTTTTGCAATTCTAATCGGCCATCCGGCCACCATCAATCTAGGCTTTAACAAAAATGACGCCCCAGTTCCCTAGTGGACTAAAGGCGTCATTTTTTGTGATGCAGACCCCAGATAAATATTGGAGGAGACCACATGTCGAGGCACCGGTTACTTAACGTCAAAACCCTTCTTTCCCTAGTAACTGCGATTGTATTAATCGTCGCTGTTGCCTGCGGATCTTCGGCGACGGCTACGCCGACATCATCCACCAGCGGCACAGCAAACACGCCAGTGCCTACCGCGATGACGGCGGATGCCACTGCAGAACCGGCTATGGTGGCTGGCGACGCAAAATACGGCGGAAATATTCGCATGAGCGCTTACGCCGACAATAAAGATTGGGACCCATTGGGGTCCTCTTCCACGTCCAGCGTTCAGGCGTTCTCCCAGATCTATAGCCAGTTGGTCCAGTTCGATACTGGGGCAGACACCGGCAAGGTCGTGGGCGACTTGGCCACTAGCTGGGATATCTCCAACGGCGGCACTACATTCACCTTCCACCTGGCCGAAAACGCCAAGTGGCATGACGGAAAACCAGTGACTGCGGACGACGTGGTTTTCTCGATGGCCCGCTACATGGGCAATAAAACCATCGGTCGCTCGGGACTCTTCCGGAACTATACCAAGACGGAAGCAGACGGCGGTATCAAGAAGATTGACGCGAGCACCGTCGAGATGAACTTGGCCTTTGCGTCCGGGGCTTTCATAAACTTCCTGGCCCTGGATTATGCCAAGATCCTGCCCAAGCACCTCTTGGATAAGGGCGTTGACCTGAACCAGGCTGAGGGCATCATTGAGAACAAATCCGGTTCTGGACCGTTCATGTTGGAAGAGTACCAACGCGGCAACCTGTATTCGGTCTCCAAAAACCCCAACTACTTCAAAGAGGGCCGCCCCTACTTTGACAGCATCGATCATTTCATCATCACCGACACCGGCACCCTAATTGCCCAATTCAAAGCCGGCCAGCTCGAGATGATGAACAGTGGCTTCTCCAACCTGTCGCCCACCGAATATTTGGAGTTGGATTCCGACACCGTCGGTTCCTCCAACGGCCACATCATCGCCAACCCCCTTGGCGGTAGCCGAAACTGGGGCCTGATGATTAACCGGAAATACCCTGGCCCCCTCCAAGACCCCAATGTACGTAAGGCCATCTATCTGGCTTTGGACCGTGCCCAGC
>JABMNL010000004.1 GCA_013204585.1 SAR202 cluster bacterium
CCCAGATTGCGCCTGATAATCAGGTGAGGAATCAGGTGCCCTCGCTGGTTCGATGAACCGCAGAGTGTGGACCACCAGAAGATCAATGGCTCCAAGTATCAAGTTATTAGGGAGAACGGCAATCATATGATTTCCCGGTTCAATGCTATAATTTGCCCACCCACAAGTGCCATGTCTGGAGAACGGAAGTGCCTGCTACCAAGCCACACGCTTACGAAGATAACTTGGCCATCGTCCGGGAAGCGACCGCCGAGGATTTGGCATCCCTCGTTTCGGAGTTGGAACAACGGAAAAAGGAATTGACCGTTGTTAACGCTATCGCTGGTGTGGCTGCCCGTTCCCCCGAGATTACTGACATTCTGGACCAGTCGATTCGGCGGCTGCTCGAAGTGATGGAACTGGAAGCCGGGGCCGTGTTCCTCTTGACTGAGGATGGCAATGAGTTGGTGCGGGCTGCCTGTGTGGGTTTTTCTGACCATTACGAGCGAGAAATAACCCATCTTAAGATTGGGGAGCAACTGACGGGGCGAGTGGCCCGGAACGCGACTCCCATCTTCATCGAAGACCTGGCGCAAAGGGAAAAACGGACCACGGTAGTCATGCGTCGCGAGGGTTTCCGTTCATTCGCTGGCATCCCCTTGAGTTCCAAAGGGCGGCTGGTGGGGGTTATGAACCTGGCCAGCGAGCGGGTACGGTGGCTTGAGGACGCCGAACGGGCACTGATTCTATCGGTGGGGAACCAGTTGGCCGTCGCCATCGATAACGCCCAACTCTTCGCTCAAACGGCCCGGTTGGCGGTATTGGAAGAGCGCAACTGGCTGGCCCGAGAGATTCACGACACCCTGGCCCAAGGTCTGGTGGCGCTGACCCTCCAACTGGAACTGGCCATCACCCAAATCGAAGACTTTGACCGGGTAGATTTGGCCACAACGTCGGTACGCCGTTGCCTCAACCTGGCCCGGGAGAACCTGGAGGAAGCCCGACGCTCCGTTTCCCATTTGAGAGGGGACCGGGTAGCCACCCGGGACCTTCGCACCCTGTTGGAAGGCATGGCGGATGAGGTCAGGGCCGATACCGGAGTCCTCGTCCGGACCACCATCAGCAGACGCATAGGAGTTCTCCCGGTGAACCTGTCCGAGGGTTTGTACCGCATCGCCCAAGAAGCGCTAGCCAACGCGCTGCAGCACTCTGGGGCCACGTCTATCCATCTTGCGCTCCGGGTAAATGCCGAAGAAGTAGTCATGTCTGTAAAGGATGACGGAATGGGTTTCGACCCCCATGCAAATATCCCAGAGGGCCATTTCGGAATCCAGGGCATGGGAGAGCGAGCCAGCCTTTTGGGTGGCCGATTGGACCTACAGAGCAAACCTGGCCATGGCGCTCTGGTCCGGGCTGTGCTCCCACTGCAACGATTAACCTTCGAAGAGGGAAATCCGTGATTAACATCCTGGTGGTTGACGACCACCCAGTGGTGCGGGAAGGGCTATCGGCCATGCTGTCCACGCAACCGGACATGGAAGTGGTGGCAGAGGCGGCCAACGGAGCGGAGGCCTTAGAACTGGCCATGCGACACCGGCCAGATGTGATTGTGCTGGACCTGCAACTGCCGGATATGGACGGCTCGGAGGTGATTGGAGCCGTTAAACGAGAATGGGCTGAAGCTCGCGTATTAGTCTTGACCTCTTTCGACACCGATGACCGAGTCCTGCGAGCCGTGCGGGCTGGGGCTCAAGGGTACCTATTGAAGGGCACTCCCAAGGATGAATTATTCTATGCCGTCAGGACCATAAATCAAGGAGGTTCTCTGCTGGGCCCAGGGATTGCTCCCAAGTTGCTGGGACAGGTTTACGACCAAGCCGATAGGGAGTCACGGGCCGCTTCTACCCTAAGCGCCCGGGAGATGTCGATTCTTGTGCTGGTGGCCAACGGACTGAGGAACAAGGAAATCGCATCCCAACTTTGCATTTCCGATCGGACCGTGAAATTTCACGTTAACTCGATCTTCCAAAAACTCGGGGCCAGTAGCCGCACCGAAGCCGTGAAGAACGCCGTGCAGCAGGGTTTGATCCGCATTTAACCTCTACCTGATTCCGCCTCCCGTGAAACCTCCCATGAAAAAGGACAGGCTTTGACCTGTCCTTTTTCTATGTGTCTTGTTGTCCAACGGTCTGATGCCGCTTGCCATTCCAAGCCTCATATTTAATTACGTGGGATTGTTGATTCTATTCTCTATTTAAGAAATGAGGAACTGGAATGTACAAACTGGCGGCTTGTCCCAAGTGCCATGGTGATTTGATTCTCAGGCACGATTGGTATGGCTCGTATTGGGGCTGTTTTCAGTGCGGACACTTGATGGAATTGGCAACAGTGGTGCCCAAACCTCATCCATTGGTTAAACCCGCAACGGTTAAACCCGCCGTTCGAATTTCCCGTCGGCGGCGTACTGAGTCCCGGCCCGTATAGGGGCTGGAACCATCGTATCAACCAAGATTGGGGCCGGATAGGTATTCAGTCTAGGTGTTCAGTCAATGATTCAGCGATTTTTAGGAAGTAAGAGTATGGCAACCCAAAATACCATCGCAAACCCCGAAGAAAAGAAAGACAGTCTGAAGTTAAGTCCCACGGTTGTGGAGCAAGTGGAAGCAGTCTTAACTGGGTCGGAACCTGCCCCCACAGTTGAAGAAAAACCCGCAGCTCACTGGTACTACTCGATTCCGTGCGCGGGCGTTCGTTACTATCGCTACTAACGCGACCACTACTAACGCAACGCCAGGGATGCCAAGGATTGGCTCGGCGGCGTATTAGATTCCAAGTAATGAAGACGAATGCCGGGAATCGCAGCGCTCATTAGAGCCAACCTTAGTGGGAACTATACCGATGTTATCGGAATTAATAAAAACGTGGGTAACTCACCCGAAACGAGCCTGATTCATATGCCGATTGCAGTCATAAGTCACAACGAAGCCTACCGCTCAGCCCTGTTGGCCATACTTGCCGACCAGGGGCTAAAAGCTTGTGCAGCCTTTGTTGAATCCGGGGTATCCGGGGGCGAGATTGATGCCAAGTCTGGGGGGCAACCCGGCGCTGCGACCATCAGATGCGGCCAGGTGCCAGAGCCCCAGGTTGTCGTGGTTGATGGCAGTTTCATCGCCGACGTAGCCACCGCTCGAAGCACGTGGCCGCTGGCCCGCCTGATTTGTTCCCTAGATTACATCGCCGACTGGGAACACGTTAGGTTTTTGGGTGCCGACATCTGCGTTCTCAAAGACCAAGGGTTGGCCGCGATTCTTGGCGCGATAACTCAAACCCAGATTGCCAAAACTCAGGGAACAAATGCCTAAACCAAACCGAGGACTTCAAACAATAACGAGGGATACCGCGTCCCCGTCGGCGAAAGAAACCGAGAAGATTAGGGTTCTCATCGCAGGGGATTGTCCGGCAGACATGACGCGGCTCCAACAAGCGATACGCTCCGCTTACGATATGACTGTCGTGGGCGCCGCTTTCGACGGCTGCGATGCGATATCCAAGTCATTTGACCGGTCACCGGCTGTTGTCGTCGTGGATGTTCACCTGCCGGGGATGGACATTTTGGGATCCACACGCCGAATAAAGGAGGGTCTGCCTAACGTAAAGGTCCTCTGGTTGGGCAAGAACTCTACGGATTCCACGCTGGACTGGCGGTCTGGAGCAGATGCATGCCTGCCAAAGGACTGCTCGACCGAGAATCTGTTGATAGATATACGTGCGTTGGCGGCCAAAGGCGTAACAACGTGTGCAAACATCAAGGTCGGTCAGACCCTGACGAGGCATGGAATCCCGGGTAGCTGGGCGCCAACGGCTTCTGGTCGGCAGACGGACGCAGAACGGCAAATACGGATGTCCGAAATGGACAGTTCATGTATGACAAATACGTACGCCTGATGGGAGCAATTATTCTTCAGGGTTACAGCAGGAGGATCCGGCGTACATATCGACTTTGGGCGGTCGGTATTGGTGCGAGCTAGGACATCTAGACCCAGAAGCTTTGATTGCCCAGGCCAACAAATTCATCGGTGAGCCTCCGCCGCGAGCAGCCAATTTAAAAGAAGCCAACAATCAGTAAGCAGATTTTGAGGATGGTTCAATCTATTTTGGTGGAGAAATGACCTTGCGAAACAACCAGAGGGTTCAATCATCTGAATCGGACTGTGACCTTCAGTTAGAGAACGAAGATGAATGGCGGCCTCGGAAGCGGACGAAACCCACGAAAATCTTGCGAGACAAACCCAAGAAAACCCTGAAGCGCGATTATTCCAAGCGGCGAGAATTTGAGGACGCTGAATTCTGATTCATCGTTAGTCCCTAGGAATTTCGTTCTATTTCAGGTGTTCGGACCCAGGCGTTATGGCCGGTCGCACAACCATCGGTGAAAGCCACTTGTTTCGGCGTATCTGGTCTGACCAGCAGTCGTATCGCGGTCACGAATAATGGCGAGACTCGCGTTAGGCGAATCACGGAGGCTTTAATCATCTTGGAGCAAGCCATTCCGGCGCGGAACGCGCGATTAGTCGATCTGACTCTGATTAGCATGCTAAAGCACAGTCGGACACTGTACTTTAGATACATAGAAATCCTCCCTTTTCTACATTGTTTTAATTGTAGTCGCGCTATAAATTTATAATCACAAATCGTAAACCTAGATAAGAACCCAAAATCATATACGGTTCACCGTCGTAGAATGTGACCAAATGGGTTCCAAGCGGAGGGGGAGTTTTGGAAGGACCGACGTTCGAAGGACCGACGTTCGGAGTGGGAATAATAAAGGTGGACTCCAGGTTGCTGGAGTCCCGTCCGGTCGCCCGGTGCCTGGTAGATGTGTGCCGCGGCGGGTGTTGTGGCCACGGCGTGCGGCTTGATCTGGCCGATGCTTCGCGTATCGTTGAAGAAGCGGAATTAATCAAGCCCCATCTCCCGCTGGACCGACACGATGTGAAAAATTGGTTCGACGGGGACGTGTGTGAAGACGAGGACTTTCCCTCAGGATGGATGGTAGGGACGGAAGTCGTTGCTGACCACACCCGCCCAGACGGCACCAAATGTGTGTTCTTACGCGACGATAACTTCTGCGGTCTTCAAGCGGCCAGTATAGCATTGGGTCGCCACCATTGGGATTTGAAACCTTTTTACTGTGCCCTCTTTCCCTTGGTATTGGTCGGCGACACCCTCCAGTTGGACGACGAAAACGCCATTTACAAACTGGGAGGTTCCTGTCAGCGGGCCGAGGTGGTCTCAACTCCCCTCTACCAGGTATTTAAAGATGAGTTGATACTGGCCTTGGGTGAGGATGGCTACAATCAAGTCTTGGCCGTCGCGGCCAGTCAACCGGAGTTCCGAGCATGAAGATTGGGTTGGCCTTTGATCTTAAACCAACCGTCGGCAACGACGGCCAATCTGAAAGCGACGAGTCGGAAGAATTCGACCCTCCAGAAACTATTGACGCCCTGGCTTCGGAAATTATGAGCCAGGGTCACCAAGTGGTCTATTTGGGCGGCGGCAGGGAGTTCCTTGAAAACGTCCTGCGCGCCGATGTTGACTTCGTATTCAACATTGCCGAAGGAAGGGGTAACTATCGCGGTCGCGAGGCCCAAACGCCCAGCGTCCTTGAGATGTTGGGAGTTCCCTACTCGGGTTCCGATCCTTTAACGTTGTCCATCTGCTTGGATAAGCCGTCCGCCAAGTTGGTCGCCATGTCGGCGGGCGTCAACACCCCTAAGTTTAAGGTCATCGACAACTCCGATGACCTTCTTGATTTTCCGGGTGCCGCTTTGGAATTTCCCCTGGTGGTGAAACCGGCCTTCGAAGGCTCCAGCAAGGGCGTCAACCGCCATTCCCGCGTGGAAACCGTTGAAGAACTTCACCGGGTGGTTCGGTCTGTTTTGCAAACCTACCGGCAGCCAGCCCTGTTGGAGGAGTTTGTTGCCGGCATCGAGGTTACCGCTGGCATCGTTGGCAATGCCCCACCCCAGGTGGTCGGCTTGATGGAGATAGTTCCACGGCGCGGCCCCGACGAAAACTTCATGTACACCCTTGAGGTCAAGCGAGAGTGGCGGGAAGAGGTGCGCTACCGCTGCCCTCCGGAGCTACCCAGTCAATGTGTCGACGAGATTCAATCGGCGGCGTTGCGGCTGTTCAAGGCCCTTGGTTGCCGTGATGCGGCACGATTGGATTTCCGGGTGGACCGGAACCATAAAGTCTGGTTCATCGAAGCCAACCCCCTGCCGGGGCTCTCTGATTACAGCGATCTGCCAATCATGGCCTCACTGTGCGGTTGGACCTACCCAAATCTCGTCAATACTATACTGGCCGCCGGGCTGAAACGCTGCGGCCTGCAGAGGGGGACGTATGCGAATCGCGCTACTGTATAACGAGCCGCTGCCTTCCAGGTATGACACCTTAGGCGAAGCAGATGCCGTCAGTTCTGTGATGGATGCGGTGGACGCCGTCGGCGCCGCCCTCAAGGCATTGGGGCACCAGGTAGCCACAACCGGTCTGGTCCCACCACTGTCGGAAACTGAAAAACAGTTAAGAACTGCTGAGTGTGACCTATTCTTCAATCTTTTCGAAGGGTTCGATGGTGCGCCCGACACGGAATGGCGCCTAGCCCGGAAGTTGGAGTCGCTGGCCGTTCCCTTTACCGGCGCCTCCGCCGCCACCCTTAAGCTTTGCCAAGATAAGGCCCGCTGCAAAGACCGGTTGGCAGCCGATGGCATCCCCACTGCCCCGTACCAATTGCTGGACTCTGAAAACATAGGCGACCTAAGTCTTGGCTTGCCGGTAATCGTTAAACCACTCCGGGAGGACGCCTCCCACGGCCTGAACGCCCAAAGCGTGGCCTGGCAACCAGAGGACGTAGCGGCCCAGGTCTTGCGGGTAGAGGAAGCCTACGGAGGTCCGGTGCTGGTTGAGCGATACTTGCCCGGCAGAGAATTTAATGTGTCCGTTCTCGGCGGACTCGTCTCAAAGACGCTGTCCACCACGGAAATCACTTACTCCAAGGAATTGCCAGAGCCTCGCATCCTGACCTACCGGGCCAAATGGTCACCCGACGACCGAGAGTACATCGCCTCGATGCCGGTTTGCCCAGCCCAGGTATCTGACAGTTTGGGAGACCGGCTGAAAGAAATTACCCTAGCTTCTTGCGCTGCGGTGGGCCTGCCCTCCTACGCCCGCGTTGACCTGCGCTGTGACGACTTGGGCGCGCCTTACGTTCTGGAAGTTAACCCTAACCCCGACCTTTCCCCAGACGCTGGGTTGGCCATGCAAGCCAGGGCTGCCGGGCTGGATTACGGCGGGCTAGTCCAGTCAATAGTGGAGCTTGCCATCATGAACGATCGAATTACCCAACCCACGTTGCGGGAAATGGAGGCCGGCGAGGTAGACGTTCTAGTTCGCATCACCAAGGACACGGGCTTCTTTCGGCCCGATGAAGTGGAGGTCGCCCGCGAGGTGCTCTCCGCGGCCGAAGCCCATGGCGAGAACTCTGGATATCACGTCCGCGTGGCGACAGACGTAGACGGGCCGCTGGGCTACGTGTGTTACGGACCCACACCGATGACCAAGGGGACTTGGGACATCTACTGGCTGGCCGTGGACCGGAATGTTCAGAAGCGGGGAATCGGCAGCCGGCTCATGCGGTTAGCTGAAGACCAGATTCGTTTAAAAAAAGGTCGTATGGCTGTCTTGGAGACTTCATCTCAAGAAATGTACGAGCCGACCCAGCGTTTTTATCGTTCTCTAGGGTATCAAGAGGTCTGCCGAATCAGCGACTTTTACGACACAGGGGACGATAAGATTACCTTTGCCAAGTTGATGGGCGCCGTGAACTCCTCCGTGAGGCCGCCATAGGCCGATTAGTTTAGTCTGCCCACCCACCCACCGGGTCTACGACCAAAACTCAAGACTAAACTCAGACGAGGAGAAATCATCAATGGCAATGTCGAGCGCACCTGCCGCAGAACGAACAACCAAGACAAACACCAAGACCAGCCTGAGGGACCGGATTCAGGCCGTCCTCAAACCCACTCCGGAGGAATGGGCGGACTGGAAGTGGCATTTCAGGAATCGGTTCAATACGGTGGACAAATTGGCTCGGGTATATCCGCTGTCCAAAGTCCAGAAGAAGCAGTTGGAACTGGTCAGCGTTAAGTATCCGTTTTCAATCACCCCTTACTACCTTTCATTGGCTCAAAGCGGCGACCTTCGCGACCCCATCTTGATTCAAGCGCTGCCCTCCTTCGACGAGCTGACCTACAGCGACTCAGGCCAGGAAGACCCATTGCACGAGCGGGAGGATTCCCCGGTGGCGGGTGTGGTCCACCGGTACCCAGACCGGGCTTTGTTCGTTATCACCGACATTTGCCCCTTATTGTGTCGTCACTGTACCAGAAAACGGGAATGGGACGGCGGCAGCTGGTGGGTGCGCAATCGTCGACAGCTAGAGGCGGGCATAGAATACCTGCGGAATACCCCGGCGATCAGGGACGTAATCATCTCCGGGGGAGACCCCTTGACAGTGGACAACCAGGGACTGGAATGGATTCTGTCAAATCTGAGGTCCATTCCCCATATAGAGATGATTCGCTTTGGCACCCGGTTTCCGGTGGTGTTGCCACAGCGGATAGATGCAGAGTTCTGCCGCATCATCGACAAGTACGGTCCCATCTGGTTGAACACCCACTTCAACCACCCAAATGAAATAACCCCGGAGGCGGAGCGGGCGGTCCGGGAGTTGTTGCGGGCCGGCGTGCCGGTCAATAACCAATGTGTGCTGATGCGCGGCGTCAATGACTCGGTGGAGACCCAGCTCAAGCTCAGCCGCGAGTTGCTGAGGGTCAGGGTCCGTCCGTACTACCTATTCCATGCCGACGAGGTCCGCGGAACTGAGCACCTGCGTACGCCAGTGGAAACCGGGATTAAGATTATTGAAGGGCTCCGAGGCCATACCTCCGGGTTGGGCGTTCCCACCTATGTGGTGGACGTTCCCGGTGGAGGGGGCAAGATTCCACTCCAGCCCAACTACATCTTGTCTTGGGCTGAGGATGAGATTGTGCTACGCAATTACGAGTGGGAGGTCTTCCATTACCGTAATCCACGGCCCGTAGGCTCGGACCTACTGCCCGCGACGGCCGGCCGAAAGAATGGGGCCAGCCGGTCTAACGGCGCTAATGGAACCAATGGAGCCCACGGGTCGAACGACTCCAATGGAACTAACGGGTCTCACGGGTCTCACGGGTCTAATGGGTCTAATGGAACCAACGGCTCTAGCCGGACAATCACCATTGTCCAATAAAAAAGCTGAAACCAAACCGGCAGTTTCTTATGATGTTGTGCTTGCTGGCGGCTCCCAGTTTTTCGCATCGCGCCTGAGGGAACTGTGTGGTCAGCTCGATCTGTCTTTCTTCCTGGTGGAGCCGTTGTGGATCAACGAGTTCTTGGCCAAGCTCCGCCAGGGGGACCTAAAGGTGGAAGTACTGATTGAGATGGCTGCCGAGTTGTACGACCCCAATGATCCTTATTTGCAGATGGCCAAAGAGGTAAAGCGCCAAGGCGGACATGTGATAGACGACCCCGATGTGGGCGCAGTCATGGCCCACAAAGGGCGGTTCCACCAAATCCTGGTCGAGAACCAGGTGCCGGTGCCCGAAACCATCATTGTCCAAAGGAAAGAATTGAAAGGTTTTCGCCTGACCGACGAGATTACGGATCGGGTGGGCGTTCCCTTCGTGGTGAAACCCGGCTGGGGAGGTGGCGGACAAGGGGTGATAGTGAACGCCCAGACGAAGGAAGACCTACTGAGATCGGCGGAAATGGCACCCAACTCGGACTCCTTCATGATTCAGCGGCGGCTCACGCCAAAGCAGTTGGAAGGGCATTTGGCGTGGTTTCGGGTCTTCCACGTGCTGGGAGAGATAATTCCATGTTGGTGGGAGCCGGGCAGCGGAGTCTACCAATTACTTTCCCCCTTGCAGCGGCGTCTATATCACCTGAGACCGGTGACCACCATAACGCGGGATATTGCCCGGATTTCGCGGATGCATCTGTTCAGCACCGAGGTCTGCCTCACGGAAGATGGGAAATTTTTCGCGGTTGACTACCTGAATACCGACCCCGACATGAACCCCAAGTCCTTCTATCGAAGCGGGGTGCCCGATGAAGTGGTCAGACGCATCGCCTGGCAGTTGGTTGACCATGCCATGCATGTGGCCAGAAGGAGGCACGGCTCATTCGATGATGAACTTGATGAAAAGGACCTGGATTGGGGCGACCGGCGGCGTAGGGGCCTGCTGATTGCCGGTGAGTGATGCTAAGGCCAATGGCCCTGGGTTTCTGGCCCTGGGTTTCTGGCCCTGGGTTTCTGGCCTTGGGTTTCTGGCCCTGGGTTTCTGGC
>JABMNL010000052.1 GCA_013204585.1 SAR202 cluster bacterium
TGATAAACCCAACCGCAGCAGCAACCACACCGCTGACCAGTCCCGCCGCCAGCATCGCAATTACGAACCAGAGATCTACTCCCAAATTGAATACACCCAACTGCTCTGACAGGTCGCCGCCAAACTTGAAGTCGTCGAATAGGCTAGGATTTGGCACCGCTGTGGTAAGTAAAGCTGAGGTATAGGCTCCCAAGGCGAAGAACCCGGCAATACCGATGTTGAACAACCCAGAGTAACCCCAGTGGATGTTTAGGCCCAGGCTGAACACCGCGTAAATACCGGCCATGATAAAGAACCCGGTGGAGTAATCGATAATTCCAGCGATATCCATTAGTCGCGAACCCCGAAAATTCCCCTCGGCCGAATCAGCAACACCAGTATCATGATGCCGAACGCCACCGCTGGCTTATAGGTGGGGTTAATCCACTCGGTGGACACCTCGGAAGCCACCCCGATGGTGAGGGCTCCTACCAATGCGCCGTAGGGGTTGCCGACGCCGCCTAGAACCACCGCGCCGAACAAAGGCAATAAGAACCGCCAACCCATGATTGGGAACAATTGGGCTTGGAACACGGCCAGCAATACTCCGGCGGTGGCCGCCAACGCCGCGCCGATGGCCCAAGTCCACCAGATTACGTGCTCGGTGTTGATGCCGCTCACCCGCGCTAGCTCCGGGTTATCAGCGGTCGCCCGCATGGCTTTGCCCATCTTTGACCGGGTCAAGAACAGATAAAGGGCCACCACCAATGTTAGGCTTACCGCTCCGATGAAAATATTATCCGGCGGAATGCGGACATCCATGGGCAATTGGTAGAAATACTTTGAAACCCTGGGCAACTGCTCTGTTCCTCCGCCCCAGATGAGCTGGACCAGCCCTCTTAAAGCGATGGCAATGCCCAACGATGCCATCGCCAGCACCACCAGGTTGACGCCACGGCGTCGTAATCTTCGGTACACCGCCACGTCTAATAGCACTGCCAGGCACACCAAAGCAGCAGCCGTGATTGGAATTGCTATCAACAGGGGATAACCGAAGGTAAACGGGCCAAGTCCGGTGGAGTCCATCCCAATTTTTGGAAACAGCGTGCCCAGTAAAAAGAATGAAATATAGGCGCCAAAGGTCATGAAATCGCCTTGGGCCACGTGGGCAAACCGCAGTATTCCGTAGACCAACGTCATGCCGATGGCCCCTAGCGCCACAATCAGCCCGAGAAATAGTCCGTTGACCACCAATTCCAGCTTGATGACCGAGGCAAATGCCAACGCCAGCACCAGAATGGCTACCGCCAATACGGTGTGCGCAGCGTTCCACTGGAATGGGAGACGCCGCTCTATTTGTTGGGTGATGTTTGCCAGCTTGGTCAACCTAACCCCCCAGGTACAGACGGGTTACTTCGGGGTTGTCGAGTAGGTCCTGCCCATTGGCATCAAGCCTGTTTTGGCCCGCTGCCAGAACGTAACCCCTGGCGGACCGTTTCAAGGCTTCCCGCGCGTTCTGCTCTACCAAGAGGACGGCCACGCCGGTGGCGTTGATTGAAGTAACCCGGTCCAACACCGAGGCCACCATGTTGGGGGCTAGGCCTGCGGTGGGTTCATCCAGCAACAGCAACACTGGGTCTAACATCAACGCCCTGGCCAAGGCCAGCATTTGTCGTTGTCCACCAGAGAGCCTACTGGCCCGTTCTTTTCTTCGGCTTGTTAGATCGGGAAATAGGGAGTAGACCTCTTCTATTCTGGTCTCTAGGTCGTCCCGACGCAGAAACCCGCCCATCTCCAGGTTCTCCTTGATGGTCATGGTCGGGAAAATATTTGCCGTTTGGGGAACGTAGCAAAGGCCTTTTCGGACTATCTTTTCGGGTGGGACGCCAACCAACTCCTCTCCGTTGAAGCGCACGCTGCCGGACTTGGGGCGCAATAGGCCCATCAAGGTTTTTAGGAGGGTGGATTTGCCCGAACCGTTGGGGCCGATGATAGTAACGATTTCTCCGCTTTCGATGGACACGGAGACACCGTGCAAAACCTCGGTCTCGTCATAGCCAGCCACCAGGCTCGAAGCTTCCAGGAGGGCCATCAGCGGCTCTCTGGCCGGGGCGAGGCGGCGGTGCCGCCTAGGTAGGCTTCGATTACCATCGGGTCGTTCCGTACCTGCTCCGGCGAGCCTTGGGCGACGTTCTTCCCGTTAATCATCACCACAATTGGGTCGCAAAGTCCCATTACCAGGTTCATGTCGTGTTCAATCAGGAGAAAGGTAATGCCCCTCTCTTTGGTCGCTGTCCTGATTGATGCCACCAACTCGTTCAATAGTGTCGGGTTCACTCCGGCCCCAGGTTCGTCCAGGAGCACCAGCTTGGGCTCCGCCATCAGTGTCTGGCCCATCTCCAGCAGCTTCTTCTGGCCGGTAGACAGGTTGCCAGCGTACTCATCTCTAAGGTGGGACAGGTTCACGAACTCCAGGATCTCTTGTGCGCGTACTTGGTTCTGTAGCTCCTGCCGTTGGACGCGCCAGGGTAAGAACCACGAATTCCAAATCTTTTCCCCAGATTGGTCGGCTGGAACCAGCATTAGGTTCTCCAACACGGTCATCCGCTTCAGTTCTCGGGGTATCTGGAATGTGCGCACAATGCCGCGCCGGGCGGTCTGGTGCGGAGAAAGTCCGTCGATGCGTTGGCCTTGAAAGTAGATGGCGCCGCTGGTGCAGGAGAGGTTGCCGGACACCAAATTGAAGACCGTTGTCTTTCCGGCCCCGTTAGGGCCAATCAGACCGGTAATAGTTCCCGGCATCACCTGGAAAGAACAGCCGTCTACCGCCCGGTTGCCGTCAAATTCTTTGACGACGTTTTGAAGCTCCAAAATTGGAGCGTTATCGCTCATTGAGATTTGGTAAAAGAATGGGCTCCAGTCGTATCGAGGTGCCCCAGATTGGGCACCTAATTTTATTCTGTCATACCGGCAGATTAGGTGCCACTTAGACTCAAATCGAGCCTGGGCAGATGTGAGACCTCACTTATAGGTGCCCGTTTCCTTATTCGTGCCTGACACTAGATGAAAACGTTAATTTTAAGACCTTCAAAGTTTCTTAAAAGTTTGGCGGTAAATTAGAAATATGCAACGTTACGGCGCATACAAACCGGCAAGAGATTTAGGAGATTGTAAGATGAAACGTAAATGGTTAATGGTACCCCTAGTAACAGGGATGCTGGCAGTCGGGCTAACCGGCGCAACCGCCTTGGCCCACAACGAAGATGGCGAAGAAGAGTCCCCCAAGACCACAGTGGCCACCAAAGTCGCTGAGATTCTGGGAATGGACGAGCAGATCATTAAAGATGCCTTGCAAGAGGCTACCCAGGAAGTGCACTCAGAGCGTACTCAGCACCGTCTAGGTCACATGGTTGAAGCGGGTCGAATCACCCAAGAGGAATCTGACGCTTATTTAGGGTGGTACGCAGCTCGCCCAGACGTGCCTAACCTCCACTTCGATGGTCATCGGATGTTCGGCGAGGAGCGCGGTGGGAATGGTGAGAGCGAAGAGACACGCCTAGACCGCATGGTTGCCGAGGGTCAGATAACTCAAGACGAAGCTGACGCATATGCCGAGTGGTTGGCAGACCGGCCAGAGATGTCGTCCCTGCACCAGGACGGGCAACGGATGTCAGGTGGACGTGGTGAAGGTGAAGATAAGGGCGACGAAGCCCACCAGCGCCCTGGGTTCGGACGTGGTGGCGAAGGTGAGGACGGAGAGCAAAGCCGTGGTCGTGGCCCCGGTGAGCAACGGTTCGGTGGTCGGGGCTTCCCCGGCCTAAGCCAGCTCCCCAACGGCCAAGATTTCCCTGGTCAGGGTGAACTACCTTACGGACTGGGTGATGACGTTCCGACAACCGAAGGCACCAGTTACTAATTAACGGTGGTCAAAATGTTATCGGCACGCTTAGCGGTCCAATAAACAACTGGGGAGCGAGAGGTTTTTAGCCTCTCGCTTCCTATTGCGCGATTAAAATACATGTTAGCTAACCAAACCAAATACGAACGATCTCTAATCGCCCCAGGGAGCAAATTTCCAGTGGCTGATGAACCGCAACCAGGCAGCAAGATTCTGGTGGTGGACGACGACCCCAACGTGGTGGAGCTGGTTCGGCTCTACCTTGAGCGCGACGGGCACGAAGTCCTAACCGCCAACGACGGAATAACCGGTCTTGAATTGGCGCTAGAAGAGCAGCCCAATCTGATTGTTCTAGACCTAATGCTCCCCGGTATGGACGGAATGGAAGTGTGCCGAACCCTTCGTGAAGAGTCGTCGGTGCCGGTGATTATGCTCACCGCCATGGTTGAAGAAGACGACCGGCTCGCCGGTCTCGACCTGGGCGCCGACGACTATATGACTAAACCCTTTAGTCCCAGGGAGCTGGCAGCCAGGGTACGGGCCGTTCTTCGGCGAACCGCCCGCGACCGGGACGATTCGGGGCCGGAACAGTTGGAGTCGGGTCCCTTCATTGTTGACCTCCGGCAACTTACTGCCTCCGTGGCTGGCACGCCGGTTACCTTGACGCCAACTGAATTCCGCCTGCTCGCGCTGTTGGTCCGCGAACCGGGCCGTACCTTCTCCAGAGAGCAGATTATTGACCGGGCGTTTGGCTACGACTTCGACGGCTTTGACCGGACGGTTGATGCCCATATGTCTAGCTTGCGCCGCAAGGTCGATGCCGTTCCTGGAACGGCGAAGCGCATCCAAACTGTGTACGGCAGTGGTTACAGGTTAAACAATGGCTAGGTTTTTCTTCAGTCTTCAATTCCGCTTGGTAATGGGTTTCACTGTTGTGTTGGCCTTGGCCTTGGTTGGCGTCAGCGCCTACGTGGGTTACGCAGCAGAAAAAGAGGTGGAAGGCTTTGAGGAGAGGCAGGACGAGGCCCGGTCGGCCGGCGTAATGCAGGTAATTACCAATTTTTACGCAACCAGCCGTGACGAGTCCCAATTGCAGGCTATCTTGGAACAAGCAGGGCCGTTGTCTGGCCGTCGAATCATCGTCCGAGGTCGCAACGGAGAAATAATTGGCGATTCGCATGAGCGCGTTGGAGGGCGGCCTAACCGCAGGCCGCCTGAGTCTGGTCTGGTTCCAGTTTTGGTTGATAACCAACAGGTTGGTTCATTTTCGGTAGTCCGAGACCCCTCGTTGAATATTGGCCCCGAGGGAATCTCGGAGCCCGCCGCTGCCAGCCTGGTTTCTGCGGTTAACCAGTCGTTACTTTGGACCGGACTAGCCGCCGTTGCCTTGGGCACCCTATTGGTCTCAATTTTGTCTAGAAAATTGCTAGCCCCAATAAAGACCCTTGGGGATGCCGCACAACACTTGGGCCGGGGAGACTTCTCCCAGCGTGCTCCAGCCGAAGGAGCCTCCGAGATTCGGCAATTGGCTCTGGCATTCAATTCCATGGCCGCCAATTTGGAGGACGCCGAAAGGCAGCGTCGCAATCTTGTGGCCGACGTGGCCCACGAATTGCGTACCCCGGTGTCGAATATCCAGGGCTACCTGGAAGCGGTGAAAGATGGTCTGCTGCAACCCGATGAAGGCACCATTGAGACCATCCACGGACAGGTCATACACCTGGGCCACCTAGTAGAGGATTTGAGGTTGTTGGCCCAGGCCGAAGCCGGTGCGTTGCAGTTGCACCGGATACCGACCCGGATGCCAAACGTGCTCCGGAGTTGCGTTGACGCCGTGCGGCCACGTGCGGAGGCCAAGGGAATTACTGTGAATCTGGAAGCGGACGAGGCCATGGCCCAGGTGGAGATGGATAGCACCAGAATTTCTCAGGTGGTTAACAATCTATTGGAGAACGCTGTAATCCACACGTCAGCTGGTGGCAGTGTAACCGTGACCGCCGGCGTCGATGGCGACCGGCTGGTGCGGGTGGCGGTGGCCGATACCGGGCAAGGAATTCCTGCCGATGACTTGGCCAGGGTGTTCGACCGGTTCTTCCGGGCTGATGCTTCGCGTTCCAGGGCCACCGGCGGAGTGGGCCTGGGTCTCACCATTGCCAAGCAGCTAGTGGAAGCCCACGGCGGTTCGATACACGTAGAGAATGTAGTACCGACCGGCGCGAGGTTCGTGTTCGAATTGCCGATTACTGCATCAAATAATCCGGCTGTATCGGAGTAAAGGCGAAATGGAAAAATTCTATTCTTCTCTAATGACACTACGACCGATGCAGGCTGTAGTTTTGGCTTTTCTGCTGGTAGCCGCTGCAGGCCTTGCCTACGCTGGTTACGAACTGTCCAGTCGCGGGCCATCCAATGATTTGGCAGAAGACCAGCAGTTAATCCCCATAGGCTACGGCGACTTAGTCCGCCAGGTCACCACCAGTGGGAGCTTGGTGTTCGCCAACCGCGAGAACATGACCTTTGGCACGGCAGGAACGGTGGACGAGTTGATGGTCCGGGACGGCCAGGTGGTAACCGCAGGACAAGAACTGGCCCGGTTGGACGCTACCACCACCGCATCTCTGGCCCAAGCGGTTGCTCAGGCGCAGGTTGACCTCATAGCGGCGCAGAAAGCATTGGACGAATTAGTTACCCCCACGGCACTAGGCCTGGCCCAAGCCAAGCAAAAGGTGGCCAGCGCGGAATTTGACCTTAAGTCTGCCAACGAAGCCCTGGACGATGCGAACGTCCCCTTCTCCCAGGACGACATAAAAACCCAAGAGCAGACTGTGGCTAGCGCAAAGTCGAAGGCACAAGCCGCCGAAGACTCCCTAGGGCAGTTGGGGCAGAGCCATACCCAGAGCTTGGCCCAGGCCCTGTTGACGAAAGCTGATGCCGATTCGGCCTGGGTGGATGCCAAGAATGCCCTAGAGGCTTACGAGACCGCCAATTCCGCCACGTTGGACGCGGCACGAGTGACACAGGCAGAAGCGCAGAAGAACTACGACACCAGCGTCTTGGAGTTGGAGACCCTTCTTGGATCGCAAGCGGCCGGGGTAGCAGGGCTGGGTGGGCCCATTCTACAATCCCAAGATTTGCTGGCTTTACGCCAGGTGCGCCTAGAAGCAGCCAACGCCGACCTGGTCAAGCTTGAGCAACTGCAAGCGAAGCGGGACAAGACGGAGTCGGACCTGGCCGCCGCCACGGCTGCCGTAGCCGACCTAAATACCGGCAGCGTTACCCCCTCGGTGGCATCCCAGTTGGCCAAAATAGAAACTGCCCGGGCCAATCTGGAGGAAGTAAAGTCATTGGGGCTGGATACCATAGTGGCCGAAGCTGAATTGGCGGCTCTCAGGTTGGGACTTTCTGCCATCGAAAGCGGGGCCGACCCAATCCAAGTCAGCCTATCGGAGTCGGACCTAGTGCAGGCACGGGCCAAACTGGCAACGGAAGAGCAAGAGTTGCTCGACATGATTGCCGGGCCAGATGCCATCACGCTGGAGCTTCGTTCCAGAGAGGTTGATGTGGCCGTGGCCAACCTAGCCCAGGCGACCCAAGGCTTAGGCTACGTGTTGTTGCCTAGAGCCGAGGACCTGGCCCTTCTGGAATCGAAACTTACCGTTGCTCAGGCTGCCTACACCACCGCTCTGGAGAAAAAGACAGCGGCCACTCTCACTGCCCCGTTCGACGGATTCATAGCTGAGGTGGCGGTGTCGGAAGGCGACCAGGTGGGGGCAAACGCCCGAATTGTCGAGGTCGTCGACCCCTCGGTGGTGGAGATGGACGGGATAGTTGACCAGGTGGATATTTTGCAGCTCAAAGAAGGAATCGCCGCGTCGGTAACTGTGGATGCTCTGCCGGGTCGAGTGTTAACTGGGACCGTTACGGAGATAGCCTCTGTCGCTAACAATCAGCAGGGAGTTATTACCTTCCCGGTGCGGGTGCAGGTAATAGTTCCTGAGGGAGTCCAATTTAGGGATGGGTTGAGCGCGGTGGCCAATTTGGTGCTGGAGCAGCAATTGAATGTGCTGTTGGTCCCGCAGACCGCTATCTTTGGCAGCTTCCAAGCACCGACGGTCAAGGTCCAGACCGATTCTGGAATCGTGGACCGTCAGGTTGTGCTGGGCGGAAGCGATGATTTTTGGAGCGAAGTCGTTGCGGGTCTTGAAGCAGGAGACCGGGTGGTGATGCAGACCTCCGAGGCGGCATCGAACCAATTTGGCGGCTTCCGCAGTTTCGGGGGCGGAGGCCGCGGTGGCGGGGGAGTTATTATCCAACCGGAAGATCATTAAGATATCTAGCGTGTATTCACTAATCAAACTCGACAATGTGGCCAAGGTCTTCGCCATGGGAGACGTGGCCGTGAATGCGGTCGCCGGGGTTTCAATGACCGTGGAATCTGGTGAGTTGCTTTCCATCGTCGGTCCTTCCGGGTCGGGTAAGTCCACTCTGATGAATATCCTTGGCTGTCTCGACGTGCCCAGCGACGGTCACTATGTGCTAGATGGCAGTGATGTCGGCCAGTTAAACGACAATCAATTGGCTGAATTACGCGGCCGCAAGATTGGGTTTATTTTCCAGACTTATAACCTGCTGCCCAGGCTGACTGCCCTGGCCAATGTACAGCTTCCGTTGCTCTATGGTGGTGGCAAAGAGGGGCGGCAACGCTCGATAACCGCCTTGGAAAAAGTTGGCTTGGGACACCGCGTAGGGCACCGTCCCAACGAGCTTTCCGGCGGTGAGCAGCAGCGGGTGGGTATCGCCCGGGCTCTGGTGAAGGACCCGTCCATCATCTTGGCAGACGAACCCACCGGCAACCTAGATACCCAATCTGGACTAGACATAATGGCAATCCTTCATCAGTTGCACAACGAAGATGGCATTACCGTCTTGATTGTCACCCATGACCCAGAGGTTGCAGCAGCCACCAACCGGGTGGTGTCAATGCGGGACGGGTGTGTCGTGAGCGATCAGACTACCGAGGAATATGTCCGATCCAGGTCCGCTCAACTAAGAGGGTCTCGATGAGCCCCGGAGTCGTCCTATTCACCGCAATTGCGTCACTTGGCGCTAACAAGCTGCGTGCCGGTCTCACTCTGCTCGGAATCGTCATTGGAGTGGCGGCTGTCATCTCCTTGTTGTCCATTGGGCGGGGCGCTCAGGATGCGATTACCGAGCGGATTCAATCTTTGGGCACCAACCTTCTTTTCGTCCGCGCCGGGGACTCCTCCCAGGGTGGAGTGTACGGCGGTCAGGGTAGCGCTACAACGCTGACCTTGGACGATGCCTACGCTCTCCAAGACTCGGTGTTCACTCCATCCGTGATGGCAGTTGCACCAGAACTTAGCACCAGCGGTCAGGTGGTTGCAGGTCGTGAGAATACCTTCACCCAGATAGTTGGGGTCACGCCCGAATATAAGTCCGTACGAGAGTTCAGCATGGCGTCGGGGCAATTCGTGACCCAGGCTCACCTGGACAGCAGCTCTCAGGTAGCAGTGCTTGGCTCTAGTGTCGCCGAAGACCTATTTGGCTTTCGTGACCCGGTGGGCCAGCCGGTGCGTATCAACAGCCGTCAATTCACCGTTATCGGCGTGCTGGAGAGTAAAGGCGGTGGCTTTTTCGGTTCATTCGACGACCAAATAATCGTGCCAATCACAACCGTATTTAACCGCCTTTCGGTGACTCGAACAGCCAAGGGTGACGTGTCGCTCCAGACGATAAATGTTCAGGCGGTTGACGTGGGATCCATGGAAAAGGCCTTGGACGAGATTGCCACCGTGCTCCGGTTGCGGCACCGCATCACTGGCGATGACGATTTCAGCATCTCCAGTCAGCAGGAGACCATTGAGACCTTGGAAGAAACCACCAACACTTTCATTGTGTTCCTCGGGGCCATTGCCAGTATCTCGCTGCTGGTTGGCGGTATCGGAATCATGAACATCATGCTGGTGACAGTGACAGAGCGGACCCGGGAGATAGGCATTCGCAAAGCTATGGGCGCTAAGCGCAGAGACATCATGTTCCAATTTCTTTCTGAGGCTGCTTTGCTGAGTTTGGGCGGCGGTGGCCTGGGCCTAGGCATCGGCGTGCTGCTGTCGTGGCTCTTGGACAATCGGAGCCTGGGCGGCCAGTCGTTTCAGACTTCGTTTAGCAGTGATTTCGCCGTGCTGGCCCTGGTCGTCAGCGCGGGAATTGGCCTGTTCTTCGGAATCTACCCCGCCATGCGGGCGGCCAAATTGCACCCCATAGACGCCCTCCGGTACCAATAAATCGGACTTTTGCCAAAGGATAAACAGGGAAGGAATAGACGATGAATAAAAAAGGATTTTACCTGTTGATGGTCACCGTGGTCGCCCTTGGAGGTTCCATCGGTGGCGCTTTTTCTGGTGGCTTGGCCTTGGGTCGGACCCAAGGCAATGATGCGGTGCCGGAATCCGCCGTTCTTCGTCCGTTCGGACAAGGGCAATCTTTAACTGGCGGTGCTTCAAGCGGCGAATTACCTGGCGGTCGGTTGGGCGGCTCCACGGGCGACAATCAGGTATTTAGATTTGAAGGAGAACATCAGACCAGACAGGAGACGCCATCCGGGTCTGGAGGCCCAAGCGGATTCGGGAGCGGAGAAACTTTTTCTCGAAACATCTTGACCGGCATCATCGGTTCAGTTGATGGGAATCTATTGACCGTTACCACTGACTCGGGCGAGACCCAAGTAAATTTGGCCGAGGACGCGACAGTACAGCTTTACGAGTCTGGGACGTCGGCCGACCTGTCACCTGGTGACCAAGTGTTGGTCTTCGCGGCGAGTAGCGCGGAAGGCAGTGAAGTTCTCGACGCAACATCGGTCATAGTGAACCCACCAGAGGGTGCAGGGTTATTCGGTGGTGGTCGGCCTGGTGGCAGGTAACTGGGACCGTAAAAACCGCCCTGGACTAAAATCGGGGCGGTTACAGCCCGTCGATTAAAGCGGAGAACCGGTCGGTGCCTTCCCAACTAATTAGAGCGCCGCTCCCCAATCCGTTGCTCCATACGCTACCCTTGGCGGGGTCTGCGGAGGTCGTTACGTCACCGGATTCTTGCATCAACTCAATGTGGCTCATGACCTCGGTGAAAGCCAGAAAGAAGTTGTGCTCTTCCAATTCTCGGTGAGCAAAATATTGTTTGGTGAGCACAGCAAGTTCAATGGGGCCGCGCTTGATGATCTCGATTAGCTCGTAGCACCGCTCCCGGTGGTGTTCCACAATCTCCGTGGCCCGCTCGACCCCGATTGGGTTGAACTTACCCCGGTGAAAGGCACGGTGGGCTGGCAGTACGGTAAGGTCGCCTTCCAAAGTCGCCATGCGCTTTAGTGAAGTGAGTAGGGCGATTAACCCGTAAATCTTGTTACCGCCCTGGTAGGCTGCCGGAAGCGTTGATTGAAAGGTGTTGTAACTCATCGCCACCGACGGGTGAGGCGTGATTAAAGGCAGGATGTGGTCCCCTGAAAATAGAAACTGGTCGAACAGGATGCACAGTTCGTCGGGTGAGTGGCCCGGCGTGTAGTAGAAGGTCAGCCCGTCAGACTGAAGTTCGTCGGTCACCGGGTGGTTCAGGGTTAATTGACGGTTGCGCTCGTGATGGTCTTTCACTCGCGTAGCAGTATTGGAGTTCTCAAACGCTTCGAAGCTTTGGACGTCCCGCCGCCAACTCGTCTCCATTTCCCATCGGTCGGCCTGCAACATGGTGCCGTAGACCTCGTGGGCCCAAAGTTGTGCGCCGCTCTTTTGGACCACCGGTAAACAGCTTCCGTCGTGGTCCAAATGCCCGTGGCTGATGACGATGTTGTTAACCGAAGCCAAGGAATGGCCCAGCTCCTCTAATCCTTGTTCCAGATAATCGACCGACCCGTGACAACCTGGGTCTACCAGTGTTAAATCGTTACCTTCAACTACGTAGCACCAAGTTGGTCCCAGCGGTGTGTTCCACGATTGGGGTACCCCGATGGCTTTAACCACGGCCCCGGTGGGAGAGGTGTATTTAAGGAGTGTTCCATTACCCGAATCGTCGCCCCGTTTTATCGTTTCAGCTTCTAGCATTGGTTCCTATTTGTGTTTTTATAGCCCGACCGAATCCTGTTCATAAGAACCAGACGCAGCGTTCGGGGCACAGGGAATATTAACATCTTGTCTAAGAGATAAAAAGCTGAGGAGATGACGTTATGGCCCCATCAATTGGTGCGGAGCAATAAGGGTCAGACTGTCACGCCTCGATAATTAAAGGACCCGCCCTTGTTGCATAAGGGCGGGTCCTTTTTATGCCTATTTACTGGAACGAAGCCTTAGGGCGGCGGTTCCAAGTTAGTCACAACCCTTATTGTGCGGCGACTACTGCCCCACAGACGGTGTCTAGGATTAGCTGGGTTACCAGGTAGGGGTCGCAGTTGGCGTTGGGGCGGCGGTCCTCAATGTAACCCTTTTGGTCACGGGCCACCTGCCAAGGTATCCTGACCGATGCGCCACGGTCCGAGACGCCATACCTGAACTCTTTGTAAGAGCAGGTCTCGTGCTCGCCCGTCAGCCGTTCTTCAATCCGGTCGCCGTAGTTGGCGATGTGGAGTTCGGCCCGGGTTCCCAAAGCCACGGCGGCGGCGACGCAAGCGTCGTAATCGTTTCTCATTAGTTCAGTGGAGAAATTTGTGTGGGCGCCAGCGCCGTTCCAGTCGCCTCTCACAGGCTTGGGGTCGAGGGTAGCGCTGACGTTAAATTCTTCGCCTATCCGGTAGAGCAACCATCGGGCGACCCAGAGTTGGTCGGCTACGTCGGGAGCGCCAATTGGCCCAATCTGGAATTCCCATTGTCCGGGCATGACCTCGCCGTTGATTCCGGCGATTTTCAGACCGGCGGCCATGCAGGCATCGAGGTGCGCTTCGACGATTGGGCGTCCAAACACCTCGTCGGAGCCGACGCCACAGTAATAGCCGCCCTGGGGAGCAGGGAAGCCGTTGTCGGGCCAGCCGAGAGGCTTAATGCCGTCGAAGTAGGTATATTCCTGCTCAATGCCGAACCACATGTCCATCTCGGCGTATTTCGCAGCAGATGCGGCGCAAGCGGCCCTCTTGTTAGAAGGATGGGGCGTCATGTCGGTGAGGAGAACCTCACACATCACCAGCTTGTTGTTATCCCCGCGAATTGGGTCGGGGCAAACGAAAACCGGATTCAAGACACAGTCGGAATTCTCTCCGGGAGCCTGGTTGGTGCTCGAACCGTCAAAACCCCAAATGGGAGGCTCCTCACCGTCGGCAACAACTTTGCCCTTGGAGCGCAGCTTGGCGGTGGGTTGTTGTCCATCAACCCAGATGTACTCAGCTTTGTAACTCATAATTCTCCGTCCTTTTTCGTTGGCCCCCGTTAGATTTCGTTTCCCGTTAGGTTTCGTTTAGGGATACTGGCGCTTCCCACATCCACTTTGTGGGCAAACTATAGCGAGAATCCGCTGGCTTGGTCAAATTGTAATTGACCCGTGTGCCTGAAGCCGATTCCGACGCTAAACCTTATCGCGACCGGGTGCCTGGCGACCTCGTGCCTGAATCTTGTAATCCAGGGGCCGCTCAACTAGAGTAGCACCTGTTTGTTTCAACTATGTAAACTCGGCGGTCGAACGGCTGGAATCTAAAAAACGAGACTGGCCCGGCCCGGATTACTTCAAATTAGGCCGTATCTCAAATTAACTGGAGGATTGTTTTATGAGTATCGATGTTGGCACTGGAATAGCACGAATTCTCAAGCAGGAAGGAGTCGAATGGGTTTCCACCTTCCCAGTCTGTAAAGTGAACAACTCTCTGGGTAGAGAGGGCATGCCCATGGTAATGATGCGGGATGACCGCTATGCGGTTGCCGTTGCCGATGCTTTCTCCAGAATCACTGGCGGCTCCAAGATTGGGGTCTGCACCTTTCAGGGTGGCGTGAACGCCGCCGGGCTACAAGTTGCCTTCGCTGGCATGGCCCAGGCATTTGAGGATGGCTCTCCCGTCCTCTGCATCACCGACGGGATACCCGCCGGAGAGACGCAGAATAGCCAGTTTGATGTAACGTCCGCTTTAAAGTCGGTTACCAAATGGTACGGGCATCTGGACAAGCCGGAACGCTTGTCTGAGTACATGCGCCGCGCCTTCACCATGCTGCGCAGCGGGCGGCCTGGGCCGGTGGTAATCGCCATTCCAGATGCCAATGCCCAATATGACGATACCGCGGATCCGTACATCCCGGTGAAGGGCTGGAAGTCTGCTCCGGATCCTGCAGACGTTTCCGCGGCTATTGACCTGCTTTTGAAAGCTGAGAACCCTCTGATATACGCCGGTGAGGGTGTTATCTACGCTGGCGCCTCCGCTGAGCTAACTGAGTTCGCAGAATTGGCTAACGCGCCGGTAGTAACCACCCTTAAGGCGAAGGGAGCCTTCCCTGAGGACAACCCGCTGTTTGTCGGCGTCCGGGGCGACCAGGTTGACCACTACCTGAACAAGTGCGATTTGGTATTTGCCATCGGCTCCAGCCTGTCGCCAGGTCGGTTCAGCCACGGCATTCCCAACGCTGTCAACAAAACAATCGTTCACTGCAACATCGACGAATTACACGTGAACAAGGTCTATCCCACTGCCCAGGCAGTGATTGGAGATGCCCGCTTCACACTACAGGCGCTGACCGCCGACCTCTCTGCCAAGACATCCGGCAACGGTAGGCCTGCGGGCAAGGTTGCGGCTGAGGTTAAGGCAGCCCGGGATTCCGCCATGACCCAATACCGCGAAGCCATGGCTTCGATTGACAAGCCAATCAACCCCTACAAGGTCTATGCCGGGTTGATGGAAGTGCTGGACCCACTCAAGTCCTTTGTAACCCATGAGTCCGGAAACACCCGCGACCAACTAAGCACCGTGTACGAAACCTTGATTCCAAGAGGATTCTTGGGCTGGGGCAACGTCTCTTCCCTGGGATTCAGCTTCGCGGCAACCGTTGCGGCCAAGCTGGCGAATCCTGAGAAGTTCTGCGTTGCTGTAACCGGTGAAGCCGGCTTGGGCTACATGCTGGGCAACCTCGAAGTTGCGCTACGGCAGAAGCTGGGCATTACCGTAGTCCACGTCAGCAATGGTGGATTTTCTGGCTACGGCCCTGGGTTCTGGGGCGACGGCCACGACCCGTTCACCCATAAAGTGCTGGGGCACGACGAAGTCGATATGTCCAAGGTCATCGGGGAACTGGGCTACCACACCGAGCGTGTCACCGAACCGTCCGAAGTAGTCTTAGCCCTGCAACGCGCCCAATCGGTCAACGAGTCGGGCCAGCCCGCATACATCGAGTTCATTTGTAGCCAATTCCCGGTCTATGGCCGGTGGGTATCCAAATAAGCTCCAGAACTCCAGAAGCAAAAAATGGGTAGCAAAAACCACCCCGGCCGGGTTGAAATCCGGGTTGAAATCCCGGGTTGAAATCCAAGGTAAATTAGTATGCAAATTAGTATGCAAATTAGTAGGCATATTAGATAGACTGAGAACTGGAGACCCGGATGGGATTCAAACCAATATTCATTAGGAGCGAAACATTGGAAGACCAGAGTTTCTTGAACAAATTAGACCAGAGAATAGAAAATAAATCGCTGCTGAATCATCCCTATTATCAGGCTTGGAAAGCTGGCGAGTTAACCTTGGATGACCTGAAGGTCTACGCCGCCCAATACTATTTTTTCGAAGCAAACTTCCCCCGGTATCTGAGCGCGATTCACACCCAATGCGCAGACCGGGATGTTCGCCAGAACATCCTGGAAAATCTGTGGGATGAGGAACACGGGCCGGAGAACCACCGTCAACTGTGGTTGGACTTCTGTGCGGCCCTCGGCTCGGATGAGCAGGCGGTAGTGGACGCGGAAGTGCTGCCGACAACCGAGGCGTTGCTGGACACTTACTCGATGATTACCAACGAAGGAAGCTTCCAAGAAGGCCTCGCTGCCATGTACGCCTACGAGGCGCAGGTGCCGAAAGTGGCCCTGGAAAAGATTCGAGGGTTGCAAGAGTTCTATGGCCTCAACAGCGAAGAATCGGTTAAGTTTTTCGAAGTCCATAGCACGCTGGACGAAGAGCATTCGGCGAGGGAAGCCGGAGACTTGGCGCTGAGCACCCAGCCGAACCAAGAGGCTGGCGTAGAGGCGGCCCTAGAGTCCGCGTTGGATGCCTGGTGGGGTTTCTTAGACGGCGTGGAAGAAGAACGTCATGCCATCAAACAGACTGTAAGCTAATACCGCCTAATCCAGGCAGTTTAATGCACCCTTAAAGTGTAGATTGGTTAAGAGAGCCGCCTTCATAGGCGGCTCTTTTAATTTGAATTGGGTCGGAGTTGAAAAACTCTGAGACTTAGTGAACTGCCAGTGGAATTCACCCCTTGCTGTGTCATACTATCCCGCGATAGGTATTTCGTATTGGAATGCATCGGCCCGTGGAGGGGCACTCGATTAGTCTATGGATTCTGGCCAATCAAAACCTAATACTCCGCCACCGAACGTGTCGTCCGACTCTCCGGCCCCGCACGACTCCCCATTGTCGTCGGAATCCCTATCAATGAAGCCAAGCCGGATTTTCTCCAACCGGGTGTTTTATGGCTGGTGGGTACTCGGGTTCATTAGTTTCATGGCGGCCATGAACAACGCGTTCTTCGACAAAGGGCCGGCCCTGTTTTTAATTCCGGTAGGCGCAAGCCTGGGGTTGAACCGGGCCACAACGTCGCTGATTTTTTCCATGGGCCGGTCAGAGGGGGCAATCAACGGTCCGGTCGTCGGCTATTTAGTCGACCGGTTTGGCGCCCGTAAAATCATGGTGATTGGCACGATATTGGCCGGGATGGGCTTCACAATTTTTGCCTTTTCTCCCAACCTCTGGATCTTTGCCCTGGCCTACCTTGGGTTTATCTCTCTGGGGGCCACCATGGCCTTCCAGGATTCGGCAACATCCATGGTTAATATGTGGTTCAGCCGCTATCGCGTGCGTGCTATGTCCATTCGTGAGGCGTCCGGAAACCTGGGCTCTACGATTTTGATACCGGTCATGACGTTGGTAATTGCGGTCTATGATTGGCGAATTGCGGCCCTCATGGGTTCGGTGGCTTATCTGATCCTAATACTGCCCCTTATTGCCCTCCTTAAAGAGTCTCCTGAAAGTATCGGCCTGCTGCCCGACGGGGCTGACCGTGTCGCTGTCGAAGGTGCGCGAACGGCGACATCTCAAACCAGCTCCCCCGAAATTCGGCGGATACAGCGCTATTACGACCGGCCCGAATTTACCGTCCGCGAAGCGATGCGCACTTCGTCATTTTGGTATCTTCTAATTGGCACCGTGTTCCGCCAAGTTTCACGGGTCGCGATTGACCTGCACTACGTCGCTATCTTGCAGTGGAAAGACTTTGATGTCTCCGTTGCCGCTTTGCTCTTCACCCTCCGGTTGGGGATGAATGTGCCTTCCAAGTTAATTGTTGGTTACTTTGGCGATCGGGTATCAAAGCCAGCGATTTTGAGCGGCGGGATGATCCTTTATACATTTGGGCTAGTCTTATTGCTGGAAGGCCACGCAGTCTGGATCCTAGTGGTCTCTGCGGTTGTTAGTGGGATGGCCGAGGGCATTACTCCGGTCAACTGGGGGGCCATTGGCGATTATTTCGGAAGGCGTCACTACGCGACGCTGCGAGGAATAATTAACCTGAGCTACAGTTGGGCGCTGTTGTCGGTGCCGTTCGCCACAGGATGGTGGTACGACCATTACACCAGCTATACAGTACCGATAGTGGTATCCGCGGTTGCGGGTGCCGTCTCAATCGTCGTCTACGCCCTAATGCGCCAGCCAAACCCGCCTACTAGACTTGAACCTGGCCTAACGACATAGCTCGAACAAGCATGGTTCGTGGGTTAGGTATACTAGGCTACCATCTAAAAATGCCTTGTCGAAAAAGAGACCAGCAAAAAAGCCCGGTTCGGAGTATTTACCATGAACGATTTATCTAGCGTGAAATTCGTCCAGACCCTGGTGTTAAATATTGGGTACGAAGAACATGGAGATAGTTCTGGGGTCGCAATCATACTTCTGCATGGATTTCCCTATGACGTACGTTGTTGGGACGAGGTCATACCACCCTTAGTCCAAGCTGGGCATCGGGTTCTTGTGCCCTACATTCGAGGATACGGACCGACTAGCTTTCTCGACGCCGATGCCCCTCGCATGGCCGAGCAGGCCGCAATAGCTCAAGACGTTGTGGATTTCGCAGAAGCTTTGGGCATCGGTCAATTCGCGCTTGCTGGGTTCGATTGGGGCAATCGTGCCGCCTGCATAACATCTATCTTGCAACCCCACATGGTCATAGCCCAGGTTGCCATTGGTGGCTATGCGGTACAGAACACCATAAAGAAAGAGCGGCCCGCTTCTGCTTTGACCGAAGCAAGACACTGGTATCAGTGGTACTTCAATACGGAGCAGGGACGGGTAGGTCTGGAAGAGAACCGAAGAGACATTGTCCGTCACCTCTGGGAAACGTGGGCGCCCAAATGGGAGTACACCGACGAAGTTTTCAACCGCTCAGCCGCCTCCTTCGATAATCCCGACTTCGTAGAAATAGTGCTGCATTCCTACCGGCACCGTCATATGAACGCGCCAGGTGAGGACAGATTTATTGAAGTTGAGCGCAAGCTGGCCGAAAGTCCGCCGATTTTGGTGCCGTCCATTGTCTTGCGCGGGGGTGATAGCGGCCTAGGCGCACCGTCGCAAGACCCGTCAGCAGACCAAGAAAAATTCCCCGGACTTGTCGCACGCCGAATTGTTTCTGGTGCCGGACATGACCTACCCGTCCAGCGTCCCGATGCGGTTTCGGAGGCGTTGCTCGAGCTTTTGTAGGGTCAAATACCTACACAAACGCTAACGCAGGATTTCGTATACGAAAGAGAACAGCCGGAGGATGGGGAGAGGGAATTAGAGGAATGGCGACCCGGATGGGATTCGAACCCACGATCTTCGGCGTGACAGGCCGATATGTTAACCGCTACACCACCGGGCCACAGAGAAACGCCGGACCATTCCAGTCCGGCATTCCGAGTGTATGACTTTAGATTTTCAGTGTCAAGACAATTGGCGGCGACGCCTGAACTAGTCAAAACGACGCAAAAGAAATAGCCCACAACTCAGTTGCGGGCTATTTTCGATTTTCATGCCGGTTTTAGGTAGGCTACCTGCGGCCGTGATGTGTGAAAGTTGCCTACTCTAGCGACAAGGCCAATATCGTTCCGCCGCCCTTATCCCAAGTTCCGGTCTCTCCGGTATCTTTGCCGTTGACCTTGAATATCAGGGTTTTGCCCTGGAAAGACTCGATGCCGTGCTGGTGTGCCAGCACGGAGTAGTTTCCACCTAATGTGACGCCGGTGCCCACTGGGCGATTGTATTGGGCCACCCAGACAGTGACTTCAGTGTCGTCGGGTGCAGCGAGACCGCCAATCGTTAAGCTGCCCACGAAGACATGGGGCGGTATGTTGTTGTCTCTTTCCGGCAGTGTGACTGGCACTGGCGTGGGAGCAGGCAGCGTCGCAGTCGGCGTCGGCGTCGGCGTTGGTGTCAGAGTCGGGGTTGGTACGGGCGTGTTTGTTGGTGCGGGCTGCAACGTGGCCGTTGGGATAGGTGTCGCAGTGCCGTCCCGGTCCACCTCTGAGGCGCATGCAGAGAAGACGAACAACAACGCTGAAATTGCTAAGAAAGCTACGGTCAGTTTCATCTAATGGACCCCGTTTGAGTTTGCACCCAGATTTGAGGGTAAGCTTAGCAGAAATGCCGTGTGGTGGTCACCGTCCGCACGGTCGTCACTCTCCACGGTCAAATCACCGCCAGACTTGCGGGCCAAGCTGCGGGCGATGAACAGCCCTAGCCCGGAACTGGATTTCTCTTCTCTTCGGACAACTTCTGGGGTCCAACCCCGATCGAACAGGTGCTGGATGTACTGTTGGCGAATCCCCGGCCCGTCGTCCCAAACTCGAACGAAAAAGTGGCTGGGGTTCATGGTCAGTTTCACTTCCACGTGGGTGCCGGCAAAACGCACGGCGTTGTCTACCAGGTTGGTGACGATGTGCTCAATGGCGCTGGTGTTGGCGTAGACCAATCCGAATTCGGCAGGCTCGGACCACCAAGTAATTTCCTTGCCTGCTTCCGAGGCCACCGCTGAATACCGGTCGGAGATGCGTCGAACGACTTCGGCTGGCTCGACTGGCTGCAATTCGTTTTCGCTTGCCGGGGATTCTAACTGGATTAGGATTTGGATGTTCGACATCATTAAACGAAAGTTGGGGGTCTGCCGTTCGATTTCGTCCAGCAAATCTTTGACTCCAATGTCTACCACACCGGGAGCGGCCTCCATGACAGCCCGCAGTTCCCGCTCTTTTCCGGCGATCCTCCGCAAGGGACGGCCAAGGTCGTGGTCAAAGAGCTGGAAATACTGGAGAGTCGTCTCGCTCCAGCTTGGGCCGGAATACCGACCGTTGAGACCATGACCAGACCCGCGCTGGGAGAATCCCAATCCAACGTAGACCGATGTTGCTATGCCCAACCCGGCGACCAGGAGCAGGATTCCGATGTATGAAAGGGGTTCCACCGCCCATAGAGGTTCGAAGACGTTTTCTCCGATGAACGGAGTCAGTGCAACGCATACTAATCCGGTGAGGGCGATGACACCGCCGAGAATCTTAATTGATGTAAGTAGTTTGGTCATGACTTGGGCGGCACCAGGCGGTAGCCTTGGTCCCGAACATTCAAGATAAGTTCCGAAGGGCCGAATCGGGAGTTCATGGCTTTGCCAATGGCGTCCTTAATCTCTCGAATCCTCACCCGTAACGAAGCCCGTGGGTCTTCGCCATCAGAATAACATTCTAGGCGCGAAAAAGGCACTAATTCGCCGGGGCTGCGGTACCAAGTAGCGGCCAATTCTCGGAATATCTCGAACTTCATACCCTGAATGTCCAACACTGGGGCCCGGTCTTCGCCGTCGCCGACGTACAGCAGCCGAGTTTTGACGTCGACCAAAATCTTATTTCCAATTGGGATGGACTCGGGTGAGGTGCCAATGAGCCTACGCAGGCGCAAGACCACCTCGTCTGGGCTGGCCAATTTGTCGATAAAGTCTACTGGAGCGTCCCACTTTAGGGAGCCGCGCACTGCCGTCTCCCGGTCGGGCCCTTGGGTATATTGAGTAAACATCAATATGGGCAGCTTGGGCCACCGTTCCACAACTTGACCCAGGATGTTGAGTCCTCGGAATTGGTCGTCGCGGTGTTCGCCGAAACGGACGTCCAACAGAACCGCGTCTGGCCGGTCTTCTTCAATCGACCACAGGGCGGCGGCTTCAAATTCCTCGCCAATGGAGTGGCCAGCCTCAGGTTGGACTACCAACGCTTCCCAGCCCTCTTCTTCCAGGCGTCGTCGTACGGCACGAAGAATCGCCGACTCAGATTCGTCGTCTACGATTAATATTTTGCGTCCCGACTTAATTCTAGCCATGGTTAAGAGTCATTGGTTGGCTAATTTGCCCTTCGTGTTCGCTCTGGAAAGTTGCGTGCTTAAATTTTACCAAATGTTGGGCGAATTTCCGCGACTGCTTCTGAGTGAGTACCGCCGGGAATCCCCGTTCCGTCGGTGCGCGTATGTCTGGTTGACAATAACGTACACCTCATTAGAATAGGCGTGAGAATAGGCGTGCCTGCCCCCAATTAAACTAGCCAATCAAACCAGCGAGGAGAATCAGATTATTACCAAATTCGGGAGTTTGTTTGCCGGGCACGTCGATTTCGACGATATGGGCTTCGATGCCACGCCAGTCAACGAGCGATGGCTCTCCGACGAGAGATTGGCCGGGGTCTATGGCAAGGCCGAAGCAATTGTCCTCAAGATGGAAGAACTGGGCTACGACACCTTTTGGTCGGCTGAGCACCACTTCCAGCGGGAAGGCTACGAGTGCATCCCCAACCTGCTCCTCATGTACGTGCACCTAGCTCACCTGACCAAGAACCTAAAGTTTGGTTGTGGCTTCAACGTTAACCCCATGTGGCATCCCCTGCGCCTGGCTGAAGACTACGCCACCGCCGATATTTTGACCGGTGGACGGGTAATCTTCGGTGTTGGTCGAGGTTACCATTCCCGCGAGGTTGATACCTTTGGTGTTCCCAGCACCTTAACCGATAACGAGGCCAACCGTGATATTTTCGAGGAACAAGTTGAAGTAATTATGAAGGCCTTCAACGAAGAGTCCTTCTCCCACAAGGGAAAATATTACAACCTGCCCCCTGAGGTTCCCTATCGGGGATATACCCTGAAAGATATTACGTTGGTTCCGCGACCACGGACTCTTCCGGTAGAAACCTGGCAGCCAGTGGTCAGCGCCAGCCAGCGGGCCATGGATTTCATGGTCAAACACGGTATTAAAGGCATCATTGGCGGCGGGGCCGCTGCTGGCGGGGCCGCCGACCAAGTTATCAAACAGTGGCAAGACACCCTGGCCAAGAACGGTCGCAAGACTGAACTCGGCACCGACCTTTGCATCGGCTACACCATCCACATCGCCGACACCGAAGAGCAGGCCATCAACGAGGCTCGCCCATTCTTTGAAGAGAACATGAAAATGTTCGCGCCCCTGGGATTCGTGCGGGGCCTGTCGGAAGCACAGATTACGGCCTTAGGACAGGGTTCTGCCAAGGCTCGTTCTGCCAATCTGCCGACTATCGAAGACGGCGTTAAGTCTGGATCCTGGCTCTGCGGCCCGGCCGAGATGGTCGCCCAGAAGATTGACGACCTGCAGAAACGCTATCCCGGCCTAGAGCAAATCAACGCGGGTTGCGTCATTGGCACACCCCAGAGCGTTATCCTCGACCAACTGGAACGCTTTGGTAAACAGGTAATGCCCGAGTTCAAGAAGCAGGCCAAAGTCGGAAAATAACAGGTCTTCCTGTTGCATGGAGGCAGCCCATTGACCCCGAAATTGCCATCGACCTCCAAATTGAACGAAGAACAGCTACTTGAGCTGGCCCGTAAATACAGTTTCCGCAGCCGCATCGACACCAACGCAATCGCCGGCCCCATCATGGTCTGGGGTCGTGGCTCAGTCGTCCGTGACGTGAACGGGAAAGAATATCTCGACTTCAACTCCGGTCAGATGTGCGGCGCGTTGGGCCATAACCATCCCCGCATCGTTCAGGCGCTGCAAGAGAGCTGTGAGACGCTGATTCACAGCCACATGAGCATGTTCAACGACCGCGAGATAATCCTGGCCAGCCGCCTGGCCGAGATTACCCCCGAAGGCATGGACCGCTCGATGTTCTTAACCTCGGGAAGCGATTCCAACGAGGCAGCCATGGCTATCGCCAAACGCTTCACGGGCGGCTATGAGTTTGCCAGCCCGGCGTCGAGCTTCCACGGCATGAACGACTCCACCAGAGCCGTCACGTTCTCCGGCTGGCACGAGGGTTACGGCCCTTATGCTCCGGGTCACTACCCCATCATGGCCCCTTATGAGTACCGCTGCACCTTCTGCAAGGACCGTGGCGGCTGCGACTATTCCTGTCTTAACACCAGCTTCGAACTTTTAGATGTTCAGGCCGACGGTCAATTGGCCGGGGTGATAACCGAGCCGTTGTTCAGCGCGGGCGGGGTAATCGACCTGCCGGACGGCTGGCTCCGGGAACTCAAGCGCAAATGCGAGGAGCGCGGGGCGTTGTTAATCGTCGACGAAGCGCAGACCGGTCTGGCCAAGCTGGGCACGATGTGGGGCTTCGAACATGAAGGAGTGGTGCCCGACATTTTCACCATCTCCAAGCATTTCGGAGGCGGAGTAGCCATCAGCGCCGTCATCACCACCGATGAGATTGAAGAAAAGGTCTCGGCGACTGGACTGGTGGTCGGTCATTCCCATTCAAACGACCCAATGCCCTGTAACGCGGCCATCGCCAGCATCGACATCATCTTGGAAGAAGTTTTGGTCGATGTCGCCCAACGCATTGGCGCTTACTGGCGAGGCCACCTCGAGCGATTGGCTGCAAAGCACGAGATTATCGGCGACGTTCGAGGTCGGGGACTGTTGCAGGGAATTGAGCTTGTTACCGACCGATTTTCCAGGAAACCGGCCTATCAACAAGGTAAAGCAATTGGGCGCATGTGCCTGGAGAACGGCCTAATTCTAAGCGTGCGCCGGAACGGTTCTGTATTCCGGTTCGTGCCGCCATTCACCACCACCGAAGCCCAGCTCGACCAAGCGGCAGACATCCTAGACCACGCCATCTCGAACGTGATTTAAGTCCCCGGAGTCAATCGGGCTGGCTGGCCGGTTTAACTCCCCTCCGGCTGGTCTGGGGCGTTCCGTAGGATGTCTTCCAAGATGCCGTCCAACGCTGGATCCATGGACACCGAGGTTTCGAATGGCACAAAGGCGAAGTCGCTCCTCGCCCTCTCGATTAGTTCCTTGGCCGTTGGGTTGGTCGACGCTATATTCTCCAACGTTTCCATCAATTCTTGCGACTCCGCTTCGCCGAGCGACAACAACTCGGAGAGGTCCACGTCCAAGTCGAACATTGACTTGATTCGCCGCATAATGTCGTAGAAAGAACGGTGGTCTCTGCTGATGCCCACCGGGTCGTTGTTGGCCGTTAGGAACGGGTACATGGGGGCCATCGCGCCCATGCGCAGCATTTCCAGGTCGGGGTGCTCGTAGTGGGCAATGGTGACCAAGGCCATGGCAATGGTGGGGCCGTTGCGGCTTTGGGTGCCATAGTTGGAGTAGCGCAGACCGTATTGGTCTAGTTTTTCTTTCATGTCGGCGCGGCTGTAGATGCAGCTCACACTTCGTTCCATGTCGGGCGGGGCTGCTCCGTTGTATCCTTCCACCGCGACAATCTTGGGCGACCCCAACTCAGCCACGGCTTGGAAGAACGCTTCCGCGTAGACATCGACGCGGAACCAAGGCTCTTGGCCCAAGAAGATAATCAGGCCGTTTCCGGCGTCGTAAAACCGGTTGCGCCGAGTCATGGGTTGGCTGGGCAGGCCCTCGTTATAGGCCACTCGGGGCCTGTACGTGTCGTGGGTGCCGGGCACCTGAAACGGGTAGCAGAGCTTGGAGACTTCCGGTCCCATCTCGCCAATTTGAGTCGCGCCCAACTTTTCTATCAGATAACGCGGCAGGCCGCCCGAAATCTCGCCGCCGTCGGACCACTGCCGCCGCCAGCCCGCAATCAGTTGCTTGGCGGGCGGTTTGGATTCCAGGTTCAGTAACTCGTCTGCCATTACCCATCACTCCTCTGCCAGCGGGTCAGGAGACTGCTCCAATCGCCAGCACAGGTATACCCACAGAGTTGTGCTCCAGCTTTAAAACATACCGAGCCGGAGAACCCCATTTTGACAGAGCGCCCAAGCAACCGCAATTAGCGGAGCGAGCGGGTTACTGGACATAATTGGTGTTCGACCGTCGGCAGTGCAACTGCCCCAAGTGCGGCGGCACCAACAGCATCAACTGCGACCAACTGGCCGAGGAATGGGCTTGTAGGGTGTGCGGTTGGCAGTCAGGCCAGCGCGCCGTCGCCAACGTCCCGGCAACCCCGGAACCGGGCTGGCCTCATCAGCGGGCATGGACGCATAAGGATTAGACCGAGACGGCGGCGCGGTTGGTCGCCGGAACGCGCGCGAAAGTCCGTGCGGCCGCAGCCGGCAACATCTGCTTAATGGGCGCTAAAACGCCCTGGCCATCGATGGCCAGGGCGTTTGTTTGCGCGCTAAGTTGGAACCCGGGTTCCGAACCCGAGGCCGATTATGCGTCTATTCGCACAATAGGCGGTATTTTCCCGCCGTAAATACCATACCAGCTGACAATTGGTCAAGGCAGAATTTGACCAATCCAGTATAATGGATACGTTGCACTTATATACAATTTAAGTTACTAATGACCCAATATTGGTCGATAGGAGAGTGCCAGGACGGGAGTGAACGCCATGGCTATTGACTTCACAGAAGATAAATTTAAAAACCTAATCCTCTACATCGCTAAGAAAAGCAAAGAGGATAAGCGATTCGGTGCGATAAAGTTAAACAAAATACTGTACTACGCTGATTTCGATGCCTATCGACGGCTGGGACAATCAATCACTGGTGCGACCTACCAACGTCTCGATGAAGGACCGGCTCCGCGGGAATTGGTTCCCGTGCGGGAAAGAATGATTGGAGAGTCTATCGAGATAAAAAAGGCCCCGATAGGAAGGTATACTCAGCAGCGAATTGTGGCTTTGGTGGAACCTGACGAATCACTGTTCGGTGAGGCTGAGTTGCGCATTGTGGACCAAGTATTGGAAGCGATGTGGCCAATGAACGGCAAACAAGTGACAGCGCTTTCACATACTGAACCCGGATGGATTGAGGCTGAAACTCAGTGCGACATCGAATACGAAACTGCTTGGATGCGAAACGGTGAGCCTGAAATTCCAGCTGAAAAAGGATACTGGGCTCGATGGAATGCTAGAGACTTCGAGAATTACCAGAAAGACCTAGAGAAACACGAAGAACTTTCGCTCGATGAGGTCAAAAGCAGATATGGTCTCTAGAAGTGAGATATAGGTTCCAGCTACCGACGATTAAATTCCTAGATGCTCAATCCCACGAAGTAGTGTCCAAGCTAATCGAAGACATCGTATGGCTAGGAAATAATCCAGATTACGGGACAGAGTTGTTCCTGGCTTCTCCTGCCGTCATTAACCTCTACCGAGACGACACCCATTGGTTGCTTTACTACTTCGATTCGGACAGTATGGCCATTCCAAATATCGGTGATGCAAGGGAACGACCGCATATTTGGAGACCCTGAATTACGACTCTTTTCGAGCAAATTGCAGGGTGTCTCTTAACTTCTGGTACTCTCTCGTCTTTTGGCTACCCTGCTACTCGATTATATCAGCCAACCTCACCGTCTTCACCACTGTACCGTCCAGCTGACAGATAGCCGAGGTCGGAGAACCCGGCGTTAGAACGTGGTTCTCCGGCGCGCCGTCTAGCTCGACCAGGGGCGGCAGTACACTTGGTAGATTCGTTGTCGGGGTCTGGGCCATGGACAACCCCAGCGAGCCTATTGCTCCATGCCTAAACAGGCATGATAAAATGGGTTTCGAATGTCCCAGTAGCTCAGGGGATAGAGCGGCTGCCTTCTAAGCAGCGGGTCGCGGGTTCGAATCCTGCCTGGGGCGCCAACCAAGGTGCAGCGCTCGATTAGCTCGATTAGATAATAA
>JABMNL010000053.1 GCA_013204585.1 SAR202 cluster bacterium
GAACTTGCCGCCCACGGTTGTTACTAAACGAAGGCTAATTGTTCGAACTTGCCGCCCACGGTTGTTACTAAACGAAGGCTAATTGTTCGAACTTGCCGCCCACGGTTGTTACTAAACGAAGGCTAATTGTTCGAACTTGCCACCTACGATAGGAGTGGCGTCCAGCCCAAGCCACTTTTCGGCTACGGTACCGTAAACGCCCCGGAAGTCGATGTTGTGCTTCAGGTCGCCTTCTACCAGGTTTTCGCCCTTCAGAGAGGGGTACTCGCTATAGATGCCGCCCTTCACCTGGTCGCCGATGGCCATGGCCAGTCCGCCAGCCCCGTGGTCGGTGCCAGAGCCGTTGTCCTTAACTCGGCGACCGAACTCGGTGAACAGATAAATTAGGACGTTTTCGGATGCGTCGTGCTCTCGGAGGTCATCGTAGAAGTCTTTGATGGCCAGGGAAAGACTGGTTAACAAGTTTTTGTGCGTTGGGCCTTGGTTGGCGTGGGTGTCGTAGCCGGGCTGCTGAGTGTAGAAGACCCTGGTGCCCAGGTTGGCCGTCAACACCTTGGCGATGCCCTTTAGGTTCCGACCGATTACTGAATCGTTGTATTCGATTGAGGACTGGTACATCCCAGGCACGGTTTTCAGGATATCAGCACCCTTGAGGGCGTCCAGTCCGGTGGAACCGAGATAGTCCATCACATGGCCAGTTCCAGCGATTGGAGAGTACATTCTAGAGAATAGGTCCAATGCCTGAGTGCGCTCATCTTCGCCGGAAATTCCGGTCAACACGCCGTAGGTCTCCAACACTGCGACGGAGGCTACGGGAACCCCGGTTAATGCCAAGGCCCTGGGCAGACCGCGTCCGAAATTGACGCCGGTGAGCACGTTTTCAGCCTTGGGGTCCAGGTCTCTGATGACACGCCCCAGCCAGCCTTCGTTACCCACTTTCTCTGGTTCGCAGGTGTGCCAGATGTCCATGGAGCGGAAATGGGAGCGGTTGGGATTGGGATAGCCAATGCCGTTAATCAAGGCGACTTTGCCTTCGTCGAAGAAGTTCTTCACGGCGGTTAAGGCTGGGTTTAACGCCAGGCCCTGGCCGATGGGCAAAACTTCTTCTTGGGAAATGCCGACAGTCGTCCGGTTGTCGTAGTACAGCGGGTCTTCGTAAGGGATTACCGTGTTCATGTAATCGTTGCCGCCAGTCAACTGGACTACAACCAAAATCGGGTCTTTTTTAGTAGAGGTCACCTTGAAGTCTCCTATTGGGTTACGGCCTACGTGGTGGTTGCCGAAAACATTGGCCTAATTTTACCAGGCTGCGCGCGTATTCCCAAGGCCTGCGTGGGCATAAATTGGGTTAACGGTGATATTGTACCTCACGCAGTATTGAATTCTATTCAGTTGAGAGACTCCAAAAGGAAGACCCACGTCAGCGGTAATGCCGGTTCATCTCTGATGCGTAGCTGCGCCCCAGCGTTTCTCCATTCTCTTCTAGCCAGCGGCTAAACCTCGCTTGGCCGTTGGGTGGGCCGTCAGAAACCAGAAGACCGGCCATCAACCCATCAATTTCAGCTTTGGTTAGTACCACATCTCTTACCGCGTAGCCCGCCATCCGAGAGAAGAAAAGGGCAAGTGCTGGCGGCAAGTGCGTAACCTTGGCCTTGCTGCCAACGCTTGCGGCGATGAGGCGAATTAGTTGCTCGTAGGTATATACCTCGGGGCCAATGCAATCTTGGATGGTGTTTTTGCCGGTATTTTCGCCGCGTTCTGCCGCGCCGACAGCCAATTCGGCTACATCTTTGACGTGCACTGGCTGGACGGAATAATTCCCATCTCCGGGAACCAGGAAGATTGGAAATTTCCTTAAGAACCAAGCGATGTTATTTATTAAGACGTCCTCGGCCCCAAATATTAGTGTGGGCCGGATGATGGAGTAGGCCAAACCCGAGGCCATGATGGCCTCTTCCACCAGCGCCTTGCCTTTGAAATACCCGAGAGGCGAGCTAGCGGAGGGGTTCGTAATGCTGATATGAACAATCCGCTGAACCCCAGCTTGTGCAGCGGCATTTATTAACGTCTTAGTATTTTCGACCGCAGTGTCAAAGGTGATGGGCCCACGGGGGAAGCGAATCCAGTAGGTGTTGTAGAGGGTGCTTGCTCCCCGTAGGTTTAGGGTTAGCGTATCTGGGTCATCGAAGTACAATGGATACGCCTTTACCTGGTTTCCAAAGGGACTAGTGCGTTCGGGATGGCCGGTAAGCGTCCGGACCTTATGCCCATTGGCCAGCAGTTTCCGGGCGATGTATTTACCGGTATAGCCAAAGGCTCCGGTGACTACATTTAGGTCAGCATTGTTCATGGCAAATTGTCTGGCGGTGGCGAATCTACAGGCCCAATCCCGAAATCCATAGCTGGCCCCGTAGGCTCTAACGGATTACTTTTTGGTAGCGATTGTCCTAAAACTATTTCAAAGTGCTCGAATAGGTGCTTTTCTTCCAAATGAAATGCACCGCCTAACTGCTTGCCTGTATCCGGCTGCACGTCTATATACGATTGTCCACCAGCCACCTGTATCCGAATACGTTCCAATTCCCTGAACGCCAAACATAGAGCATTGTCTAGGGAAACAACCCGACCACTAATATTGATATTCGCTCCAATCGTTTCCTAGCACAACGGCGTTGAGGTAGGACGGGGAGTTGAAGTGGGTACGGCTGTCGGTTCAATCGGCGCAGTTTCTGAACCAGAATTATTGGTGCCGACGTCAAACGCCGCTATGCTGCCATCTTTGGAGGAAGTCGCGGGAGAAGCCTGAGTTGCGTGGTTACCCAGTTCTTCTCCAGACTTGGATAAGATGCGCCGCACCAACATCTCGCCGACCAACACCGATTCCAACCGGGCCGCACCTTCTTCGGACCTGTAATCTTTTCGGATGACAATATCTTTTCCCCATAGGTCTTCGCCGGTTTCCGTTGACGACTCATTGCCCTGAGCATCAATGAACGAGCGTGGGCGGCGCAGCACAACCGTTGATGTCGATGGGATATGGGAGATGAAGGCAAAGCCTGCCCCGTCGATGATTGGGCTGGGATAGGCGAACCGCACGCTGACCTCATCGTCGAACGTGAACTTGTAATCGTCGGGCCACCGGTCGTATTGGTTCTGGAAGTCCTCAGGGGTGTGGACTCCCTGGGATGGAGCCAACGGGGAAGGGGTTGCCGTGGGCGTCGTCTGGGCGTAAGCGGTCAGCAGCATCGTAGCCAACAGAGTGGCTATGGACAGTAATATCGCCCTTGGCCTTATTGAAAGATTTATCTGCTTAGTCGCAACTCCAGACATCTTCCTCCCCCTCAGCCAACGGTCTGAACTCAGCTACAGCGCCGGATGCGCTGGTATAGCGAGCCAAATTCTCCGTTATCATTTTCATAGAGCCTTTGTCGATTGGATTTCCCCAGCCTGGAGGTGGGTTACCGTTGCGAACCGAAAGCTCTGGTTCAGTAATCCAGTGGCGGCCATCGAAGTATGCTCTGCGAACGCCACAGTGGGTGTACAGCGTGAAGGAATACTCCTTGCCCAGTTCAATTCCGGGGCCGCACGGCAGTTCCACAATCCCTTCCCCACACCACCGGCCAGGAAGTAAAGGTCTCGGCGTCGGCGTATTCGGCGGGGCAATGGTCAATTCATATACAACCGCTGCGGCTGGTTCGTCAGTAGCAGCGGGCGATTCACCAGAAGTTGAGGTGGGCGCAAGAGCGGTCTGGCCGCAGGCGGACAGAGTTAATAGCATTGCAACCATCAGCAATAAGGCAGCCAGGCCAAATAGTTTTGCCGGTTTCTTAATCAATGAATCACCGGGCACACCATAAGAGATAGCACTGCTTACAGTATAGGGAAGCTCCCTATTTCCGAGTCTCGAAAAATCATTCGAGACTTATTGACTTCCCCTGAGTCTCAAGCTTTACGGGCATCCAAAGGGAATACTCGGCCTGGAATCGAGCCCGTCCCTACACCTCTAACTGGGCTGCCGAATCCTACGCCGATGGCGAGCAGTCGTCTTGAAAAAAGCTCCAATCTGTAGTGTGATCAATATTGCTGTCAGAACCGCGAAAGGGATCTGAAACCAATTGGGATCGGGAATCGTCCGGTGAAATGACATTGTGTAGTGGATATACAGGAAATATGCGGTATGCAAGGCTACAGCATAGAAGATGGTATAGGCTCCGTAGTGTAGAAATTTCCAGGCGCTCGCGCCCAGCGCGCGAGTCGCCCAATCTGTTGACGTTGCCATCAGGGGCAGGGCAATCAGGACAGCCAGCAGTCCCAGCAGGTTGGCCATGCCAAATCCCGACTCCATCCGAACCGTTTGGTCTATCGTCGGGATATATTGATATCCCATGAACTGGCCCACATCCCACAGCACCCAGCCGTCCAGGATAATAATAGTGTGGATGATAGCGAAAATTCCGAACCAGATTCCAAATTCCCTCCGGTAGGGCAGAAGAATTCGAGCCCACGGCACAAAACTCGCCGCTGGTCCCAAAGCCAGGGTCACGTAGAGCAGAATCAGACTTCCGTCTCCGACTGATCTCCAGAACCGCATATCTGACGACCACTCCGGACGGCTAAGCCAAAACAGGTAGATTACGCCTGCCCCAATGAGGCCCACGATTGTATGTCTGGTAGTTAGACTTGCCATATTCTTCCCCTAACGGTCTAGATTGCTTGAGATTACCGTTGCCAACGAAATCCACCCGTCTTAACCAACGCGCATCGGCATCGACCGATAATTAGGCGTTAATAATACGTATGGGCATTCATACTTGGTTCTCTGTGTCTTCCGGTAATCTAGTTCGCATCTTTGAACAATTGCCTGCCTCGGTATCACCTTCCGGGTCTGGAGCTTCTAACGCCGCAAGTATGATTCCACGTGGCCGTCAGGGAATCCACAAACATGCTGACATCGTATTAATTAAGTTGTTTATTAGGTTGATTTAACACGTTCTAGTCCGAGGCTTTATAACCTTGGGTAGTGAAATATGACCAGAAGGAGACCCCACATGAATTTCCGCAATGCTTTACAACGTACAAGCCTGTTTCTGGGCCTCGCATCCCTTGTGCTGGCTCTCTGGAGCGGCATGCACCTACAGCATCTGCTGGACGACGGAGGCAGTAGGCACGCCGGAGAGACCATTGTAGCAATCGTGTTGACGTTGCTGGTGTTCGCCGGCTGTTGGTATGGCACCCGCCATCAAACGGACCGTGAATAAGGTCCGACCGAAGTTTAACTTTAGGAGGGCCAGGCGCTGGCCAATCATCGCCATCGGGTTAGTGGCTGCGGTTGCGATTATCGTGGGGCTAACGGCTCTATTCCTACGACCCGGCTCTGAACCCTCTGTTTCGCCGATCTCACGAGTGGAGACCCAAGACTATCACGCTCTGGCGTTAGCGCCCGGTAATCCAGATACCGTTTTCTTTGGGCACCACGGTGGGATACTCGAGAGTTTAGATGGAGGGAAGACTTGGAACAAGATCTCCGGCCTGAGCCAAGACGCCATGAACCTTGCCGTGAGCCATGAAAACCCGGAGGTGATGTACCTGGCTGGCCACAACGTGTTCATGAAGAGCGGAGACGGCGGACAGACCTGGCGAGACATCCAGAACAATCTGCCAGGTCTGGACCTGCACTGGTTTGCCCCGGACCCTGATAATTCCTCCAGGCTTTACGCGAACGCTGCGGGCTTTGGCCTCCACCAGAGTTCCGATGGCGGGGTCACATGGACGCCCTGGGACCTCCAGATTCCCGGTGATGCTTCCGTATCTGCGCTGACGGTATTGGGAGGACGCCCGGTAAACGTGCTGGCCGGAACCGAGGATGGCAACCTTTTTTTGTCCTCCGATGGCGCCGCCTCGTGGGAACAGGTCGGCACCGTGAACTCCATGCCCATGGCCTTTGCGTTAAATCCGGATGGCGTCACCATCTATCTGGGATCCATGGACGGCGTGTACCGTTCTGAGGATAAGGGTTTATCGTGGACTCGGTTACCGCTTGAAACCAGGGTGATGGCCTTGGCGGCCGGCGGGTTGAACCCCGAGCGGGTTGTGGTGGTGAACGACAAGGGCGAAGTGTTCCGTAGCGATGACGGGGGGCAGACGTGGTAGCGCTCCGACCCAACTCCGTACTTGCTTATCTGAAGAGCGTCGGTCCGTACTTGGTGCTCCCTGGGCTCGTACTCTTGGCGATTATGGCCGTTCTTGGTCCCGAAATGTGGAGTGCCGTATACGCCTCCGCCAAGGTTTGTAGAGCATGGATGGTGGAGTCGCTGCTGTTTGGTGCCCTGCCTGCGTTGGCCATCTTTCTGTTTTTAGATTCATTGGTGGTATTCCGGCGAAGGTGCATTGATCCGTGTAATGACGGGAGACACTTAACTTGAGGGGCTGGAGGTTAGCAAAAGAGAAAGAGAGGCATCCGACTTCGTTGACAATTTGCTTGAGCTTACCAAATAAAGCACCGAGCGCCCCGTAAGATTAACGATGAATTCTGGATCCCGGCTGTTGTGCAGGTTCTTACCCCAACGTCGCGAACGTGGAAGGTGAAACTGAGCTATATTTGACGGGGCCTGGTTCGTACCTGATTTATGGATGGGTAATCTATGCGGATATTTTCTTCTTGGAAGATACCTGAGGCAATGGTTTGAAGAGAGGCAAAATACAGCTTTGGGGAGTCGGTGCAGCCGGTCTGTTAGTTGCTGGTGTACTGATTTGGTGGTTCGTAGCAGAGATTCCTGACACCCGATTGGGCAATCCAGCGACTGAGTCTGTGCAATCTCTGGAATCAACGCAAATCGAAATCGGCCGCACCACCTACCAGGCAAATTGCGCCCAGTGCCACGGGGCGAATGCCGAGGGCCAGCCATTCTGGCAACAACGGAACACTGACGGAACATTGAAGCCGCCGCCCCACGACGAAACCGGTCACACCTGGCACCACAGTGACGGCCTCCTCTTCCGCATCGTTCGGGATGGGGGCACGATCTACGAGACGCCGGGGTTCAAGAGCAGCATGCCGGCCTTTGGGGACCGGCTAAGCTCCGAAGAGATCAAGGCCGTCATCACCTACTTCAAGAGCCTTTGGGGCCCGGAAATAAGGTCATCCCAGGCTGAGGTGAGCCAGCGGGACCCCTTCCCATGATGGACAAGGATTGATGACTATACCCACGATTAACAAATCGATGCTAATGGGAATACTCGGTCTCGATTCGAGCCCGTCCCTACCCCTCTAGTTGGGCTGCCAATTCCTCTGGCGTGGTCACCGGCAGTTGGCAGGCGTAGTTCTGGCAGACATAAGCTGTGGGTTGGCCGTCGATCATGTCTCGGCTTTCCAGTAAGGGCAGGCCGTGTTCGCCAGCGTTGTCGGCGCCGACCAAGACTTTGTTGGGGTGGAAGCTGCCGTAAACGGTTTTCAGCAGGGCGGCGGTGGCTAGGTTGTCGCGAGGGCCGATGATGACGACCTCCTTGGGCGTGGACACGTAGAAGTCCAGGGCGGCCAGCCAATGACCGGTACCCGCCGGGGCGCGGCCCATCAAATCGTGGAGGGTACGTAGTGGGGTGGCAGCCTTGACCCGGTAGTCTTCGTTCCCCGTAGTCACTGCCAGCTTGAGCAGCACGTCGGTGGCCACCGAGCCGCCGCAGGGCTGGGCGTTGTCCAGAACGTCCCTGGGTCGGATAACTAGCTGGTCGTGGTCGGTGCTGGTGTCATAGAATCCGCCTACTTCGTCGTCCCAGAACAGTTCAATCATTCGGTCGGCCAGGCTGGTCGCTTCGGTCAGCCATCTTCGTTCAAAGGTCGCTTCATAAAGAGCGAGGAGTCCGTCGGCGACAAATGAATAGTCTTCTAGATAGCCGGGCAGCTTGGCCTGGCCCTTACGGTAAGTACGGAGCAGCTTGCCATCGGGCCGCATGGTTTCCAGCAGGAAGTTGGCGTTTTTGATGGCGGCGTCCAGGTAGTCCTGGCGTTCCAACGCCGCGCCGGCCTCGGCAAAGCTGCGGAGCATCATTCCGTTCCAGGAAGCCAGGACCTTGTCGTCCAGCAGCGGGTGTACCCGCTTCTCCCGCTCTGTCCACAGCAATTTCTTGCCCCGCTGGATAACGTCAACCAAATTATCCAGAGAAAGTCCGTGCTGTTTGGCGTAGTCGCTGGCCTTGTGGGAGATGTTTAAGATGTTGCTGCCTTCGAAATTGCCCGACTGGGAAACGCCAAAGAACCCGCTGAATATGGCGGCTTCTTCGGCTCCAAGTACGGCTTCAATCTCAGATGGCGTCCAGACGAAGAATTTGCCCTCTTCGCCTTCGCTGTCGGCGTCGGTGGCGGAATAGAAACCGCCCTCCGGGCCGGTCATCTCCCTCAGAATGTAGTCCAGTGTCTCCTCGGCGATGCGCCGGTACATTCCTCGCCCCGTCTCCAAATGGGCGTGAAGATAAAGTCGGGACAGCAGGGCGTTGTCGTAGAGCATCTTCTCGAAGTGAGGCACCAGCCAGTAGGCATCAGTCGAATATCGGGCGAACCCACCGGCAATCTGGTCGTAGATGCCGCCCATGGCCATCTTCTCCAGGGTCAGGTTCACCATCTCCAAAGCCCGTTCGTTGTAGCCGTGGTGGTAATAGCGGAGCAGAATCTCCAGGTTCATGGCTTGGGGGAACTTGGGCGCGGTGCCAGTGCCGCCGTTCTGGTAGTCGAAGTTGGTGGCCAGCACGGTATACGCCCGGTGAATGATGTCCACCGTCAGGGGCGTGTCACCCTTGGGCATCAGGCCGGTCCGGCCCATCTGGGCGGTTAGCTGGGTTGTCACTCGGTCAATCTCGTCTTTGCTGTTGTGATAGGACTTGGCGACTGACTCCAGCAGACGGGGAAAGCCGGGCATGTTGAAGCGGTCCACCGGCGGGAAATAGGTGCCACCATAGAAGGGGCGACCGTCGGGAGTGAGGAACACGGTCATGGGCCAGCCGCCGCTGCCGGTCAGCATCTGCACGGCTTCCATGTAGACCGCGTCTAGGTCGGGGCGCTCTTCCCGGTCGACCTTGATGTTGATGAAGTGTTCGTTCATCAACATGGCTGTGGCCTCGTTCTCGAATGACTCGCGCTCCATGACGTGGCACCAGTGGCAGGCGGAGTAGCCGATGCTTAGCATGATTGGCTTGTCTTCGTCTTTGGCCCGTTGCAGGGCTTCCTGACCCCATGGGTACCAGTCCACGGGGTTGTTGGCGTGTTGCAATAGATAAGGACTGGTCTCGTCAATCAGTCGATTGGGCATAGTTCACCTATATGAAAATCCGCCATTAATCCGCCTTGGCGGCGGAGACAGGAGCGGAGAGAATTCTGACGCCTATTGTCGAGTAATTTACTGGAGAAAGCCAGAGCTTCTGGTGAGTATGCTACACTCGAAATTAGGCGGGTTCATCCTGAATTAAGGAAGATGAAAATGGCTGGAACAAAAGTAGTTTGTTTGACTGATTTGGATTCAGACCTCAGGCAGGTGGTCGCCGACCAAGCGCTGCCGGGCATGGAGGTAATCTCTGAGCGGCTGGGTGCCAGTGAGGGCGAGAAAATGGAATTGGTGTCGGACGCGGACTACCTGATTATCTGGCCCGCACATATTTCCGACGATGTGTTGCGAGCGGCCAAGAAATGCAAACTGGTGCAGTGTCTCAGCGCTGGTTACGACAGGATGAACCTGGCCTTGGCCGCTGAATTGGGGATTCCCGTGGCCAACAACGGCGGCGCCAACAGCGTGGCGGTGGCCGAGCACACCATGATGCTAATACTGGCATCGTTGCGGAAGATGGTGGTTAACGCAAACAATGTGGCCTCGGGTGGGTGGCGTAAGTCCCAAGAGCGCCGCCCCGACGTTTTCGAATTCGAGGGCAAGACCCTGGGTCTGATTGGCATCGGCAACATAGCCAAGAAGGTGGCGAAACGGGCCAGGGCGTTTGATGTCGAAGTCCAGTATTACGACCGGTTCGCCACCCTTACCGATGATGAGCAACGGGAGTTGGGAGTCAAACCGGTGGAATTCGAGGAGTTGCTGCGCACCTCAGATGTGGTTAGCATCCACGTTCCGCTGACCGGGGAAACCCGCAACCTGATAGCCAAAGACCAACTGGCGATGATGAAACCTAGCTCCATAATCATTAACACCAGCCGCGGCGGAATCATCAACGAAGACGATTTGGCCCAAGCATTAAGCTCGGGTGTAATTGCCGCTGCTGGGTTGGACGTGTTGGAGAAAGAGCCCCCGCCAGCCGGTCACCCGCTGACGAAGCTTCCTAACGCCATAATCACGCCCCACAACGCGGGGCCAACCCTGGAATCCATCCCCAAACGAGCGGCCAACGCCTTCGCGAACATCCAGAGAGTGATTGACGGCGGAGCGCCAGAGTGGACCGCCAAGTTCGGGAATACTGGGTAAGGGACTTACGCGGTTTGGCCTTTGAGTATCTCGGAATTTCTCTACGGTCAGTTCCATTCTGTACCCATTGTTTAGGCGATGATCCTAGAGATATGAGGTCGAATTTTCGTTGCCAAAAGGCACACATAGTGCTACATTTGAGTAATGAAATACTTCTCCTGGAGTCTTGAGAAGAATGAGAGCCTTGTCTCCAATCGAGGAGTTTCGTTCGAAGCGGTTGTATTTCATATGGGGAGGGGCGACTTGCTGGATGTCTTGGAGCATCCGAATCAAGGACGCTATCCCGGGCAGCGAATTTTCGTCGTAAATATTTTGGGCGATGCGCACCTCGTCCCATTCGTTGAAAATGAGGAGGAGGTATTTTTGAAAACGATTATTCCCAGTCGCAAGGCAACCGACAAGTACCTGAGGCACGGAGCGTCAAATGGCTAAGCTCGACAAAGAAGAAAAGGACCTACTTGACTCTTACGAGCGGGACGAGTGGCGACCAGCAGCGGATATGGAATCCGATATTGATCGCTACGGACAGTATGCCCGCGCGTCTTCCAAGAAAGATATGCGGGTGAACATTCGCCTATCTAAGAAAGATTTAGATGCTCTCCAAAAGCGCGCATTGGAGGAAGGCATTCCGTATCAAACTCTGATGGGAAGCGTTTTGCACAAGTACGTTGATGGTCGTCTGGTTGAAAAGAACCGTTAAGGGTATGCGCAGGTCGAATGGTTGGGAATCGCGCTGCAGAACTCGTTGGGGCTTGGCAGCGTCTAACATAACTTCGAATAACCACCGAGCAAAATCATGTTTTACGAGTGTAGTGCTTGTTGAACTCGTTGATTATCGCAGGTTTGTAGAAACTCTTCCGTGAAGATTTGAGGTTGTTCGGATCTAGGAATCGAGCGTGTACGTATCTAGGCTCTTTGCTAAGAAGCTTGTTAATCTGGTGAAATTTCTGATTCCGCTTGAAATCACTGTACCGACTCTCTAGGTGGTCACAAAGTTCTTTGTAATCCCAGGGGTAGTCGTTGCGCATATCTTCATCGGAAATATAGAGTTTTGTAGCCGTTGAATCGGTAGGGTCATTGGTTAGAGCAAAGGAGCCATCAGTCGTATTACCAGCTCGTTTCAATGACACGTCGATTCCGAGGGAAACGGCGAAGTCCCCAGAGCCTATATCAGTGCTTCTCGTAAGATTCATTATATAGTTTACGAGGTTGCGTTCTTCGTGAGCTAAAACAATGCCAGTTACAACTCCAGTCACAGGAACGAACCCAATTGGCATCAGATATAGATTGAATTTGGATAAGTCCTGTCCGAACCATCTCTGGGCTAGCTTCACGTAATTTGTTACACAAGCAGTCCCGATTTCGAGAACATGCCGGGCCAACTCAGGCCCGGCATTGATGTAGTGAACCGAATTGTCGCGGATTTCAGTCACCGCTTCGAGGTTCTTTTTTACTGCGTTCTGTAACCGACTGGAGGGGAATTTTTCGAGTTCCAGTATCGCCCTGTTAAGTCCGTGTGTGAAGATGTTTCCGCTGCGACTTTTTTTCCAGATGAATTTTTTAGACGGCTCCCCATTCTTCTTTTGCACCCAATCACGAACATACAAACACCGGAGATCCTGAGAATTCTGTGCCAATAACTTGGCTTTAATCAGTAACTCCCAAGCATTTAGTGCGAGAATGCAAAAAATTTCCTCACGATATAGTGACGTAGGTTTGTTGTACGCCTCGATTGCAGCGACTAACGCGGCTTCGGACTTAGAAAAAATGCGATCCGATTTTTTGGGACGAGCCAAAGAATTACCTCGTCAGTTGCTGCCAGTATCTGGATGAAGTACCTACGCAGCCGAGCCCTTGGGTATCGCCGCTTCCTCGCCTAGCCGGGTTATGAAATCTTCCAGGGGCATGGGGCCCAGGTCTTCGCCGTCGCGGTGGCGCACGGCTACTGCTCCGGCTTCGGCCTCTCGGTCTCCTGCCACCAGCATGTAGGGCACTTTTTGCATCTGGGCGGTGCGAATCTTCTGGCCCATACGCTCGCCGCGAGTGTCCACTTCGACCCTAAAGCCAGCTTCGGACAGCTTAGCCGCCACCGATTCGCAGTACTCGATATGCCGGTCTGCAATCGGTATCAACATTGCCTGCACTGGGGCTAGCCACAGTGGGAACGCACCGCCGTAATGCTCAATAAGTACCCCCAAGAAACGCTCTACAGAACCCAGGATTGCCCGGTGGACCATATAGGGCTGGCTGCGACCTCCCTCGGCGTCTTGATAGGTCAGGTCGAACCGCTGGGGCAGGTTAAAGTCGAACTGGACGGTGGTGCACTGCCAAGCGCGGCCCAGGGCATCGGTGATGTTGATGTCGATTTTGGGGCCGTAGAACGCGCCGCCGCCGTCATCAATGGTGAAGGGCAGTCCCCGTTTTTCCAGAGCGCTTCGCAGCGAATTTGTGGCGTGCTCCCACATATCCAAGTCGCCTACGTACTTCTCGGGTCTGGTGGACAGGGCGATGGAATAGTCGGCGAACCCAAAGGCACTCAGCAGCTCAAATGTTAGCTCCAGAACCCCGCCAATTTCGTCCTCCACTTGGTCTGGCATGCAGAAAATATGGGCGTCGTCCTGGGTGAAGCCGCGCACGCGCATCAGTCCGTGCAGCACGCCGCTCCGCTCGTAGCGGTAGACGGTGCCCAACTCGGCAAACCGCAAAGGCAGTTCACGGTAGCTGTGCAGCGCCGTGCGGTAGATTGCGATGTGGAAGGGACAGTTCATGGGCTTTAGGTAGTATTGTTGCTCGTCCACTGCCACGGGGGCGAACATGTTTTCCTGGTAGAAGTCCAAGTGGCCGCTGGTCTCCCAAAGTTGGGCCTTGCCGATGTGAGGTGAGTAGACAACGTCGTAGCCGCGTCGGTAATGGATGGCCTTCCAGTAGTCTTCGACGATGGACCGGACGCGGCCTCCCTTGGGGTGCCAGACGATGAGACCGGGACCAATTTCTTCGTGGACGGAATATAGGTTTAACTGACGGCCCAGGGTCCGGTGGTCGCGGCGCTCGGCCTCTTCCAGCCGCTCTAGATGCTCGGTCAGTTCGGCTTCCGAGTCGAAGGCCGTGCCGTAGATGCGTTGGAGCATCGGGCGTTTCTCGTCGCCCCGCCAGTAGGCCCCCGCCACGCTGAGCAGCTTCATGGCGGGAATGTCCTTGGTGCCGTGCACGTGGGGACCCTGGCACAGGTCGATGAACCCGTCGTGCTTGTAGATTGAGATGGTGGCGTCGTCTGGGAGGCCCTCGATTAATTCAATCTTATAGGGCTGGTCGGCGAACATCTTCTCGGCTTCCGCCCGGCTGAGTTCTTCCCGCTCAAATGGGAACCCGCCGCTGATGGTCTCGCGCATCAGCTTTTCAATTTCTTCCAGGTCTTCTGGAGTGAAGGGCCGGTTAACTTCGAAGTCGTAGTAGAAGCCGTCTTGGATGGGCGGGCCGATGCCCATCTTGGCCTCGGGGAACAGTTTCAAAACAGCATCGGCCATCACGTGGGCCGCCGAGTGCCGCATGGCGTTGCGATGGGCCTGGGCCTCGTCAACGCCTTCAGTTTCTAAATTACCGTGGTCTAACATGTCACCTACTCAGGGGAATTACTGTGATTCTGGACGGCACATACAGCCGCGCAGGCACCATTATAGCCCACATAATGCGGTGGATTGCAGGGGAACGGAATGGCGATTTGCCTGCTACCCCGCCAACTCCATGAACAGCGCTCGCCACTGCCTGGTTTTTATGGAAGACACGATGTGCCTGCGCACGCTGATTAGATAGGTTCCGGTGACCAATGCTGTCAGTAAAAGGCAGAGTGCCGTCATCTTGGCGTCTTGGCCGGTGACCCAGAGTAGGGCATTTAGCACGGCGAACCCGAAGGCCGCGCCCAGGACGACGTTGCGCAGCAGCAGCATGACCACGATGCTGGGAGCCACTGTTATTACGGTGAGCCACGGCACGATGGCCAGGGAAATACCGAGAATAGCTGCCGCGCCCTTGCCGCCTCGGAATCCCAGGAACATGGGCCAGTTGTGACCAGCCACCACCAATGGCGTCGTGATAAATAATGCCCAGTCGTCGATGCCGAGCAGGTTGGGAACTGCCACGGCGGCAACGCCTTTAGCGGCGTCCACCAGTAACACGGTCAGGCCCGCGACTGCGCCCGCTTGGCGGTAGGTGTTTAGGGCTCCAACGTTGCCGGTGCCCGAATCGCGGATGTCCTCGCCCTTGACCAGTCGGACCAGGATGTACCCTGTCGGAACAGACCCTAGAGCGTATGCGCCGAGGGCCAGGACTATTGCGGTAATAAGTTCCAGGTCGGAGTCTCCGGGGTCGTTAAGAATGGTGTGTTACCAGGATAACGCCTGCTCCGCCTCGCATGCCAATCTGAAGCTAATCTAGTGAGTGTCCGAGCTTTCAGCCTGTACTTTTAAGTTGTTCATGTGACGTAACACTAGCCGCTCGTAGTGACGCTTTACGTAGAAACGGGCGACCGCCCATCCCACACCGGGTAGCCAATGCATACGGCATTCAATCGTACCGTTGTGAGTCATCAAGGTACCGGTATTTAATTCGGAGTCGACTTCGTCAAATAGGAACTCTTCCTGAGAGTGGTACAGCGGGCCTTCTAGGTGTCTAAAGGTAATTCTCTCATCGGGGTAGAGCATTACTTCTTCCACTGTTCGGTACATCTTCCTCCCGTCCGTGGAATTAAATTCCATCAGTAGCCTGTTGCCATCCCGCTCCAACAACTTTGCGCGCTCCTGATTGTTTGCAATGGCAGGGGTATCGCTGGTCTGACTGTCTACTCCAAATGAGCTGATGAGACTGAACACAGCCTTCCGTGGCGCCCGAATCACGATGCTCTGCTGTCCTAGCTGTACTTTCATGTTGCTGGCCTATCTCCCTGGCCTATCTCCAATGGCGGTTGGTGCTTTATTTATTAGATGTCGGTCGGGTTAATGGGGTGTAGTCGGTATATCTGAGGGCAGGCGCATTGTTCGTCCCCTACCTGCACCGATATAATTGGCCATACTGGAATACCCGAAACTACCCGGTTGGGGGATGGAATGGCAACCCAGCAGGATCTGGAAGACTTTGTAACCCAAGTAACTTGTCCAGACGACTTCGACGATTTTTGGGGCGGCACCCTGGAACAACTGGCCCAAATATCGCTGCTGCCGGTGGTCACCGCTAATCCGCTGCGAAGTAACGAAGACGTCCACGTTTTCAACGTCACCTATCTGAGCCTTGGCGGCCTGGAGATTTCGGCTTGGTACTGTGTGCCGACCAAGGGCAACGGCCCTTTCCCCGCTGTGATTAACTTCCCTGGCTATAAGTCCGAGCCGCCGGTTCGCCGAGACTGGGCGAAGCAAGGGGTCGCTGTGTTGTCGGTGGCAGTGCGGGGCAAGTTGATGAGCAGCGCCGAGTTTAACCCAGGCTACCCAGGATTACTTACCGCTGGACTGGAGAGCAAAGAGACCTACGGTTACCGTGGCGTAATTTCCGACTGCGTGCGCGGGGTCGACTTTCTCCACTCCCGCCCCGAAATAGACCCAGAGCGGATATTCGCTTGCGGCAGCAGTCAGGGCGGCGGACTTACTTTGATAACGTCGGCCCTACGACCCGAGATTAAAGCCGGGGTCGCCGGTTACCCATTCTTGTGTTGTTACCAAGATGCCATGTCCATGTTCCGGTCGTACCCTTACGACGAACTGGCCTGTTACGCCAGGGCCTACCCGGATGAGGAAGAACGGATGCTGGACGTTCTGCGCTATTTCGACGCCGTAAACTTCGCTCCTAGAATCAAGTGCCCCATGGTGGTAGGCATTGCTCTGGACGATGAGGTTTGCCCGCCCGAGACCAGCTATGCGGCCTACCGGGCGTTGACCAGCCACAAAGAACTGTGGCTGTTCCCCAATTCCGGCCACGGCAATGCTCACGACTACCCCGCCCAAGAGCGGGCCTGGCTAGAGGGTCAGATTGGGCTGGAAACGGTGACCTCTTGACCACTTCAGCTGACCAGTTCTGGTATCAGACCGAAGAGGCGTTGGCCGAGTTTCCGGTGAATGTGCGACTGTACCGGGACGACTTTTATTCCCAGCCGACGTGGGACGTTTACCAGATGCGTTACACCTCGGCTGATGGCGCAACGCTGTTCGCCTGGCTGTCGGTTCCTGAGGGCCGTGGCCCATTTCCGGCAATAATCAGGATGCCGGATTACGGTAGCGTCCACGACATTGTTTACACGCCACTCCGAGAGCGCGCGGTGGTGATGAATCCCACCTTTCGGGGCCAACGCCAAAGCGACCGTGTCTATCAGGCCGAGTTTCCCGGACTGCTTACTGATGGCATAGCAAACCCTGATACCTATGTGATGCGCCGGGTCTTTGCCGATGCTATTCGGGCCATCGACGCCCTTTCAATACAGGCCCAGGCCCAACTTCGGGAGATTGCGCTAATTGGCAGCGGCCTTGGCGGGGCTTTGGCTTTAGCTGGGGCTGCCCGTCGTCGGTCGATTCATGCAGTTGCGGCCAACACGCCGATGGCCTTGGGTAACCCGCTGTCACTGGAGTCGGGGCTTGGTTACCCGTTGGCCGAGTTGGACGACTACATCCGCCTGTATCCCGAGCAACGAGATGCTGTTGCGCAAAACACGGCCGACCTAGACCCACTAAAAATTGCCGACAAAATAACCGCTCCGGTGCTGTTGAGCATTGGAATCAATGACAAGAGTGTCTGCCCGTTGATTTTTGGAGAGCGACTCGCCGACCAGATCCCCAATTGTGATTTGCGGGTTTACCAGGGAGCGGCGGAAGGCGGCGGTCACGAGCATGCCCAGATCCAGCTTTCTTGGCTGGCGGACAAGCTGGGTATTGGCTGACAACTCGCCAGAACCTCGCTGGATGGGTCACCGGCGGCTGGGGTTGGAACACGACTGGCTGATATACTAGAACAAGGAATAGACGCCCCATATTTGGGCACAAACCCCCCAAGATTCACCACGGAGAAGATACCTGACTATGGAACAACTTCGACAACACCTCTCGACCCTCAATCAAAAGATTGCGTCGATGGTGGAGCGTCTTTGACCTAGCCGGTAAAGAAGACGCTATAAGCGTCATGGAGCGCGAGGCTGGCGAACCAGGTTATTGGGACGACCACCAAACCGCGCAGCAGAAAATGCAGCAACTGGGTCGGCTGAAAGACACCGTAACCCTATGGCGGGATTTACAGTCCCGCTCCCAAAACCTAGCCGAACTCAACGAGATGGCCCTGGCCGAGAACGACTTGTCCCTGCAAGAATCGTTGGAATCCGAGTCCGATGAGTTGACCAAAGCGCTGACCAGGGAAGAGGTTAACCTCACCCTATCCGGCCCCTACGACGACGGGCCGGCCATCTTGTCTATCCACGCTGGCGCTGGCGGCACCGACGCCCAAGACTGGGCCGAGATGCTGATGCAGATGTATTGCAATTGGGCGGCGTTGGGCAAGCGTCCCCTGGAGGTTATGGACCTTTCCTACGGGGACGAAGCAGGACTCCGTAGTGCTACTCTGGAAGTTGGCGGACCCCACTCTTTTGGCTACCTGTCTGCCGAGCAGGGCGTCCACCGTCTGGTGCGGCTCTCTCCCTACGACCCCAACAATCTGCGCCAGACTTCGTTTGCCCAGGTGGAGATTTTGCCCATTGCCGAAGATGACCTCGAAATTGAGGTCCGGCCGGAAGACATTAAATTGGACACTTTCCACTCCAGTGGCCCCGGCGGTCAGAACGTTCAGAAAGTGGCCTCGGCGGTGCGGCTGACCCACATCCCCACCGGCATCGTAGTTACCTGCCAGAATGAGCGTTCACAGCATCAGAACCGGGAATTTGCCATCCGAATTCTAAAGGCCAAGCTGTTGGCCCGGCAGTCAGAGGAACGAGCCAAAGAGGTTGCCGTTATGCGGGGCGATCGGGTGGCTCCCGAATGGGGTAATCAGATACGGAGTTATGTGCTGCACCCCTATAAGTCGGTGAAAGACCACCGGACCAACCTGCAAAGCACCAACCCTGAAGCAGTGTTGAACGGCGCAATCGACCCGTTTATCGAGGCGTATTTGATGTCCAGGGTTGGTCAGTAGACCGGTTAACAGGCAAAAAAGAAAAGCCCGCCGAAAGGCGGGCTTTTCTTTTTTGTTGCTGGGAATGACCTAAGTAGGGCTGCTAGGGTTTAGCAGTTGCCCAGTATGTGGCCCATCTTGGCTTTCTTGGTCTTCATGTACCTGCGGTTCTCGTCGTTTGCTTCAACTTCAACGGGTATCCGGTCCACAATCTCCAAGTCGAATCCTGATAGTCCGACGACTTTCTTGGGGTTGTTGGTCAGCAAGTTTAGCTTGCGGACACCCAAGTCTCGGAGAATCTGCGCCCCGACGCCGTAGTGTCGAAGGTCCGGCTCGAAACCGAGAGTCTCGTTGGCTTCTACGGTGTCCAGACCCTGATCCTGGAGTGAGTAGGCCTTAATCTTGTTGTGCAGACCAATCCCACGCCCTTCTTGGCGCATGTAAAGGAAGATGCCGTTGCCAGCTTCCGAGATTTGTTGGAGGGCTAAATCTATCTGCTCGCCGCAGTCGCAACGCAGACTGCCAAATACGTCGCCGGTGAGACATTCGCTGTGGATGCGCACCAATACAGGTTCGTCCTCAGTCCATTCCCCAATTGTTAAGGCAATGTGCTCGCCGGTATCCACATGGCTCTTATAGGCAACGGCCGTGAACTTGCCATATCGGGTTGGGAGGCGGGCCTCGGCCACTCGCTCAATCAGTCGCTCGGTACGTCGGCGGTGGGCGATAATCTGAGCGATGCTGAGAATCTTGAGGCCGTGGACTTCAGCGAACTCTTCCAAGACGGGCAGACGTGACATGCTGCCGTCTTCGTCCATAATTTCGCAGACAATGCCAGCGGGGTACATGCCAGCTATCTCGCAGAGGTCAACCGCAGCTTCGGTATGACCGGCCCGGGCCAAAACGCCGCCGGGATGGTACCGCAGCGGGAAAATGTGACCGGGACGGGTGAATTCCGTTGGCTTTGCTACCGGATCCAACATGGCTTTGATGGTGTTGGAGCGGTCTGTAGCGGAGATGCCGGTGGTGGTGCCAACATTGTAGTCAATGGACACAGTGAAGGCAGTTTGATTCTTTTCTGTGCCGTTCTCGCTGACCATCAGTGGCATCTGAAGTTCGTCCAAACGCTCGCCAATAATCGGCAGGCAAAGGAGACCGCGAGCGTGAGTTACGACGAAGTTGACGGCTTCTGGAGTCACCATCTCGGCGGCCATGACCAAGTCGCCTTCGTTTTCTCTGTTCTCATCGTCAACCACGATGAGGAACCGGCCCGCTTTTAGCTCTTCGAGCCCTTCTTCAAGGCTGCACAGAGGCATGATTTTGTCCTTTCGGAGCGTAGCACTTCGGCCCGGAGTTACCGGTCCAGAAGACTCTCTACATACTTGGCTAGGATGTCCGCTTCTAAGTTCACCCGGTCCCCGACCGATAATGCAGCCAAATTAGTATTGCCCAAAGTAAATGGTATCACAGCTAATGTGAACGATGAAGCTCCTCTTTTTACCACGGTCAAACTGATACCGTCAACCGTAATGAATCCCTTCTCGACAATGTAGCGATTCAGTCGTTTTGGGGCCCTGACACGAAATATTACGGAGTCGCCATCTTGCTTGATTGACATTATACGGCCAGTTCCGTCCACGTGCCCTTGTACGATGTGGCCTCCCATCCGGTCGGTGACCAAAAGAGCCCGTTCTAGGTTCACCGGGCGTCCCTCGGACAGGTCACCTAGGGAGGTCCGCCGCATGGTTTCCGGTGAGAGGTCTACGGAAAATTCGTTGCTGGTGAAGCTGACAGCGGTAAGGCAGGCCCCGTTCACGGCAATGCTGTCGCCCAGCTTCAGGCCCTCAATGACCTTCGAAGCCCGGACGGTCATGGCATTGTTACTAATCTTGGCAACGACGCCGACTTCTTCAACGATTCCCGTAAACACTTTATTCCTTTTTATTACGGGGCCCTAGGCCAAGTCTGGTTCTAATTGGCTCTAGCCCTGCAAATCTTGGTAATTATTCCCGCTATCACGCTGTGGGTAACCAATTATGAGCCAATCCTGGCCTATTTGCTCCATTCGTGTGTGGGCCAGCCGCCAGGCGTTGGCCATGAGGGTTACTCCCTGGCCTTCAACCGGGGACAGGGACGTTTCGCCGCCCACAATTATGGGGGCGATGAAGGCGTAGACCTTGTCCACTAGCCCGCCGTCGAAGAATGCCCCGTGCACCGAGCCGCCACCCTCCACCAACAGGTTGACCACCCCTCTGGAACCCAGGTGAGCCAGCAATGCTGGCAAGTCTACTCGCCTGTCCTCTCCAGTGGGGAGCACGACCACCTCTGCTCCCGCTTGCTCCAAGGCCTCGATTCGTCTGTCCGGGGCAGACTCGGTGGTGGCGATGAGCGTGGATCCCGGTTGCCGGAACATGACGGCCCCGGTTGGGGTTTGGCAGGTGCTATCCAATACAACCCGAATCGGCTGGCGTTCCACGGGATTGCCGTCGTCGTCCCGGGAGGTCAAGTATGGGTCGTCCATCAACGCGGTGGTGACGCCGACCAATATGGCGTCGCAGGTCCGGCGCATTTGTTGGACAAATCCCCTGGCCTCGGGTCCGGTTACCCACTTGGAATCGCCGGTGTGGGTGGCAATCTTCCCGTCCAGGGTCATGGCGAATTTGGTGGTGACGAACGGAGTGCCAGTGGCGATGTGCTTGGCGAATGCCTCGTACAACTCACGCGCACCATCGGCCTCTTCCTCGACAACCTTGATGCCAGCGGCGGCCAGTTCGTCGCGTCCGTTTCCTGACACGGCGGGATTAGGGTCGATGACCGCGAAATGAACCTCCGCGATGCCCGCTTGAATGATTGCTTTGGTGCAGGGTGGGGTGCGTCCCCAGGTGCAGCAAGGCTCCAAGGTCGTGTAGAGGGTGGAGCCTTTGGCCAAGTCCGAGGCCTGTTTCAGGGCGACTATCTCGGCATGGTCGTGACCGGCGGGCTGTGTTGCGCCAACACCAATCTCAACCCCGTCTTTGACCAACACCGCGCCCACTGCGGGATTGGGGCTGGTAGCCCCCATAACCTCATGGGCCAATTCGACGGCCCGTTGCATATGGCTCATGGCCTGGCTTAAGATGCCGTGTCGGATTTAGTTCGGTCGAAATCCTGATGGAACCGGCTGGCGGTTGGGTCGGTCTGGCCCTGGTACTTGCTGCCCAGAGATTCGGAGCCATAAAGACGATCGGCTGGGGTGCTGAGGCGCAGGTATGAAATTTGGCCAATCTTCATGCCGTAGTAAAGGGTGATGGGCAGCCGGGCCAGGTTGCTCAATTCTAGGGTTAGATTCCCCCTCCAACCTGGGTCTACGAACCCGGCGGTGGAGTGAATCACCAGGCCGATGCGGCCCAGGCTGCTCTTGCCCTCTAGGCGGGCCACCAAGTCATCGGGTAGCTCGATGTTCTCCAAGGTACTGCCGAGCACAAACTCGCCGGGATGGAGTATGAACGGGCTGTCGTCTTGAATCTCGACCATATGGGTCAGGTCGTCCAGGCTCTGTTTGACGTCGATATAGGGTCGGCGGGAGTTGGCGAAAACTAGGAGCTTACGGTCCAGGTGGAGGTCCACGCTGGCCGGTTGGATGTCATTTGGATCGAGAGGCGAGATTACGATACGCCCCTTGGCCAGCTCCTCTTTGATTGACCGGTCGCTTAAGACCATGTTTCTCCCGCTGTGAATTCTAATGGGTAAATTATAATGGGTTATGGGTAGCGAAATTCTAGCAACCCTGGTATTGCCCCGCAAGTCGAATTGGCTGGAGTCGGCAGCAAAAAGGGCGGGGTTAATCAAAACCCCGCCCTAACGCCGTGGAATTTACTTAGCTTCTAGTTGCTTATTCCCCGTTATAAAAACTAAGGGGCGATGTCGAAGACTCCCTGCACGCTCACGTTCACATCCAATTCTCCGGCCTGAATACTGGTGGACTGGTCGGCGGCGAACCCAGAGTATGCTTGAGACTCAAGCCTGGCGTAGGAAACCGGAGAATTGCCACCGGTCTCGGTTAGGAAGACCAATTTCCCTAGTTCAACCCCGGCCGACTTGGCCATGGCCTTGGCTTTGGCCAGCATGTCGGCGATGGCTTCTTCTCGCGCCTCATTTTGGAGGGGCTTGTTGTCTTCGATGGTGAAATTGACGCCGTTGACGCGGGTTAGGTCTCCCGCGGCCTCGGTCACTCCGTCGATGATGGTACCCATGTTGTCCAGGTCGCGGATCTTAACTGACAAAGTGTTGGTCACCTGGTAACCGATGAGAATCCTTTCGAATTCCACCCGGCACTCGTTTCCCTTGGATTCTTGTACAACAATCATTTCCACAATGTCGCCAGACGCCCCAGGAACTGGCATAGGCGTTTCAGAAGTTGAGCCTTGATTAGAGGAAGCGTCGGTGCATTTGGTCACTTCCTGGTTGGTGTACCGGGGGCTAATGTTGAAGTAACTGGTCTGTATGTCCCGGTCTTCAATGTCGTTGTTCTTCAGGACTACGATTGCGCTGGCGATTGCGCTGGCCGCTTGCCCACGGGCCTCAGACGCCGAGTCGGCCAGTGCTTCAACGCCTAGGTTAATGATGCCCAGATCCGGCGCACCGCTGGCCTTACCAGTTCCGTTGACCCAGATGCCGGTGCTGGCGCTGGAACCAGACTGGAGTAGCTGGGCGACCGCTGCGGAGCCACCGTTAGAAGACAACAGATTGGATAGGTCGGCTGGCGAAACTCCGCCGGCGGTTCCAGTCCCATCGTTGTTGCCGGAACTACAGGCCACCGCCAAGAGCAGGGCCAGGGCTGTTCCCAAGACGATTAGCATCTTTTTACTTTGTATTACTGCATGGAACATCGGTGTTCATCTCTCCTAAGTTTCTCGCCGACGTGGTTTGAAAATTTCGTTCGGCGGCAAATTTCGTTCGGCGGCATGGCTTACATCACTTAAGACGGAGGTGCGGTCGAAAAAGTTCCCGAGTTCCTCAAATTGGTGAATCGACGGGACCGCCGGAGCACCGTGACCTAAGCCGAGTCGCGGCGATTGGTGCGCCAGTGGAGTGCCAGCCCGACCGCGAAGGCCACAGTAAGCGCACCGGCACCTGCTTCTAACACCCGCCACCAGATTGAAGTGGGTCCGTTTGCGTTCTGGTCAAAAAACTCCGGCACAGGGGATTCTGCCGCAGCATCCGTGGGCAACGATTTTGCGGTTTCGTCCTGAGGTATGAAGACAGGCGGGCTCTCTCTGTAAGGTTCCGGTGCACTGGTCGTGCTCTGTGGCTCTTGAGATTGGCCGTCCTCCGGGGTATTGGAGGTTAGTCCTGGCTCAGCTCTTGCGGATTCGATGGGGGCGGTTGCCGAGTTCTGGGACTCTGAATCAGTCGAGGAAACCGCCGGAGCAGATGTTGGGGCAGCGAACCCCTCACCCTGTAAGACCGTGATGCCACCAGCTTGCTCGTCCGGTACTGCCGAATCGGCAGTGGCCGCAGCCGGAGCTTCGGCCGTCATCGACGTCGGGGCCATTTCCGTATCGCCCAATCCGGAAGTGGCCTCGGCGGCTCCCCCAGATGTGCCGATGGTGGTGATTGTCTGGTCTGATTCGGGCGCGGGAGACATGGCGGTCACGGCAAAGTCCCGGCGGAGCGGGTCAGACGATAGTCCGCCGGTGGCGTCCATTGAAACCGTTACCGCCAGAGCAAGGGCGGCGACGGACGCTGCCCCGGCGTAAACCCAATTGGGTGCCCGTAATACTAAGAACGGTTGGGAACGCACCGGTTCCGGTGGCGGAGCGCTCATCACGAAGCTGCGGCGTGGTGTCTCCATGGGCAACTGCCGCATCATGGCCACCGTGGCTTGCAACTCTTCTAGCTCTTGGCGGCAGGCGTCACATTCCCCCAGCCGCTGTTCGACCCTTTCCAGGCCGGTTCCTTGCAGCCGTCCGTCCAGATACTCGCTGAGCGTGTCCTGGTTAATATGCTTATGTGCTGATTTAAATAGCCACATAGCTCTTCTACTCTTCTTGACGGAAGCGGGAGGGTAAAAGTTCCCCGGTCTGCCGGAGGTAGTCGCGGAGACCGCCCCGGCCACGGCTAACCCGAGACTTGACGGTGCCTAGCGAACAATTCATGGACTCGGCCGCTTCTTCATAGCTAAGACCCTGCACGTCGACAAGCAAGATAGCCAACCGCTGGTCCGTTTGGAGGGTGTCCAGCCCGGCCTGGATGGTATCTCGGAGTTCCGATTGCTCGGCACGGTCTTCGGGCGATGGGTCTTTGGAGGGGATGTCCAAGGCGCTGGGGCCTTGCGGCTCTTCACCGTCGCCGGTGGGTAGCGGGTCCAACGAAATGGCAGGCCGGGCCTTGCGGGAACGAAGCATGTCCCGGCAGGTGTTGGAGACGATTCTTAGCATCCACGCGGTGAGGTTCTCGCCCCTAAATCGGTTATACGCGCGATAAGCCGAGACAAAGCTCTCTTGTACCGCGTCCTCCGCCAGAGCCCAGTCGCTCAGCATTCGGCGGGCCAAGTTATACGCCTGAATCTGGTGGGTCTCAATAACGCAGTTGAAACAGTTGACCTGTCCCGACTGGTCTTTGACCTGTAGGTTGGCGTGGGGTGACGTGTGGGTAATTAGGGCCATCAACGAACGATATGCTGACTGGGGATGCGAACTGAGGCGACATGAGCGCCCCGCCACAAAATTTTACCGTGCCGCCGTCGGCTATCGTCCGTGTTTGCCGGTCTGATTTGCCCTGAATTACCCTTGGCCTAACTGCCCTTGCTGTGAATTAGCCTTGGAAAGAAACCCTGCCGTCCAAAAGTCCACGGGCCATGACGAACTTGTGAATCTCGGAAGTTCCGCCGCCAATGCGCGCGTGGCGCAGAATGTGGTACCAGTGGGCGATGGGCAGGTCTAGGGTCTCTCCGGTTCCTCCGAAGACCTGCATTATCTTGTCGATGCTCCGCCAGCCCCATTCCCCGGCGCAGTACTTAATCATGGAGGCCTCGACCCGCACATCTTCGTCGTTGTCGGCCCTGGTGGCTATCTCCCTGGTAGATGCACGAAGAGTCATGATGTCGATGTAAACATCGGTAAGCATCCATTGGATGGCCTGGCGGTCGGCGATGGGCCGTCCGTAGGTTACCCGTTCCTTGGACCAAGCAATGGCCATCTCCAAAGCTCGACTCAGAATGCCGGTGGCCATGGAGCCGCGCAACAACCGGTCGTGGTGTACCAGCCATTTCTGTCCGAGGGTAAACCCCTGGCCAACCTCGCCCAGCACCTTGGTCCGGGGCACGCGGACGTTGTCCAGGTTAATGGTGAACTGCTGGGCCTTGGTGGGGTTTACCCAAAGCCGGATTGGGTCGAAGCTCATGCCTGGCGAAGGGTTGTCGACGATGAACATGGTGATGCCGCCGCGCTGTCGTTTTTCCGGGTCGGTCACCGCCTGCACCAGAATGTAATCGGCGGAGGCGGCGCCAGATATAAAGGTCTTGGTGCCGTTTAGCACCCACTCATCGCCGTCTAACACTGCCCGTGTTTGCATCATTCCGCCGGGGTCGGAGCCAGCCTGGGGTTCGGTCTGACCGAAAGCGTAGTGCAGCCTGCCATCGACTGACGGCAGCAGGTACTCCCGTTCTTGTTCGGGGGTGGCCGCGCCAATCATCATCATCGGCACCGGAGAGGTCGGGAGTTGCACGATGCTCTTGTGCACTTCTTCGTCTAAGACAACGTGACCCAAGGCCCCCATGCCGCCGCCGCCGTATTCTTCGGGAACAAAGGATGTGTAGATACCGGTGTCTTTTGAGACCTTGTTTAGGCGGTCCCAAGTCTCTTTGGGCAGGGTGCCTAGCAGTCCAGAAAGCGCCTCGGCGATTCCCCTGGGCGCGCCTTCATCTCCGCCTTCTTGGGACGGGTTGGCCAAGAACTCGGCCTCCAGCGGGTAGCATTCGTCTTTTACAATCTGTCGGATGGTGTTCTTAAGGGCATCAAGTTCAGGGGGGAGGCCAGCTTCCATGAGTACATTCTCCGTTGCGACTTGGTTTAGGCAACAAGAACATACGGCGCAGAGCGGCCCGAGGTCAACAGGTCAAAGGGATATGCGGGAGTTGGAGGAGCGGGGTCGCCGGAGAAGCGGGATTACGGATTTACGGAATTACAGGAGCGCCTTTACGCCTTTACAGGAGCGCCTTTACGCCTTTAATGGAAGGGGCAGACGTATCTGAAGGCGCTGGTGGCGCGGCTGTCGTCTTTGGCAGTGCCAATTTGGTTGGTGTAGCTGCCGAAGGCGGTGTTGGACGCGCCAGGTTCTTCCGCCACAGCTTGGCTAATGGCCGCCGCTGCCGTGGCAACGATGGACAAGGACAGCAGTCCAATGACAAATATTGCGACTAGTTTCGGTTTCATAAAAAAAACGGACTTCGAGCAAAACACGGACTTAAGGTCTGCTACACTATCGCCTGTCATATAATCGACGATGGGTTGTTATCAATTTTACACTGGCAGTCGGGTGAATTCTAGGGTGTAGGCCGAATTTTCAGGCTGTGGGACGGGCAAAGCGAGGGCAAGATTTTGAAGCTCTCATGCTAGAATAAAGCCCTATTTACGCTCATATGAACAACCCGCAGATTTCGGATTAGGCAGATGCAATTCCGTAACCTCCCCAGTGTTGACAGTATTTTGGCTAACCAGGATGTGGCCGCCGCCGCCCAGTCCTATGACCGTGACTGGGTTGTCGACTTGGTCCGGGAGTCCCTAGATGCGGCGCGAGAGCAGATTAGGCAAGGCGGCGATTCGCCCGACGCCAAGCACATTGCCATGTCAGTCTGCCAGCGGATAGAAGACACCATGCGGGCCGAGCCGAGGCAGGTGATTAATGCCACTGGGGTGGTTATTCACACCAACCTGGGGCGCGCTCCTTTGAGCCGGGCCGCCATTGAAGCCGCCACCCAAGCAGCTCAAGGGTATTCCAACCTGGAACTGGACTTGTCCACCGGACGACGCGGTTCCCGGCAGGCCCATCTACAGTCGCTGTTATGCCAGATTACTGGCGCTGAAGCGGCCATGGCCGTCAATAACAACGCATCGGCCATGCTCTTGGGTCTGTCGGCGTTAGCCGCTGGCAAAGAGGTGATTGTCTCCCGGTCAGAGGCTGTGGAAATTGGTGGTGGGTTCCGAGTCCCAGATGTTCTGCGGCAGAGCGGCGGGACTTTGGTAGATGTTGGCACCACCAACCGCACCTACGTCCGTGACTATGACGAGGCGGTTACCGAGAACACTGCCGCATTTTTGAAGGTCCACACCAGCAATTTCCGGGTTGAGGGTTTCACCGCGTCCGTCGAAACCACAGATTTAGTGGAGGTGGGCCAGAGGCGCGGAATCCCAGTTCTCCACGACGTGGGCAGCGGTAGTCTGCTGCTGACCGAGAAATACGGCATGGCCCACGAGCCGACACCCCAAGAAAGCGTCAAGGACGGCTCCGGTCTGGTCTTTTTCTCAGGAGATAAGCTGCTGGGAGGCCCTCAGGCAGGGATTGTAGTCGGCAAGAAAGACTTGGTTGACCGGTTGGCGCGGCACCCGCTGGCCAGGGCGGTACGCATCGACAAGCTCAGCTTGGCCAGTCTAACCGCCACGTTGGTCCACTACCTACGCGGCGAGGCTGAGCAAGAGATACCGGTTTGGCGCATGATAGCTACGCCCGAGGCTGACCTCAAGAAAAGGGCCGAGTCTTGGCAGTCGGGCTTGGAGTGTCCTTCATTGGTGGTAGAGAGCCGGTCGGCAGTCGGCGGTGGCAGCCTCCCCGGAGAGACCCTACCGTCTTGGGTGCTATCAATAGACTGTCAGGAGACCGGGCCGGAAGAAGTAATGCGTCGTTTACGGGAGTGCAATCCCCCGGTGGTCGCCCGGATTGATGAAGACCGTGTATTGTTGGACCCGCGCACCGTTCTGCCCGAAGAGGATGGGCCGTTGCTGGACGCGTTACGGTCTGCGGTAGCCCAATGATTCGCCTGCTAAGCAATGCAGAAATATACCGATAAGGAACCTGGATGACCGATTATCTACTGGTACATGGCGCGGGACAGGGAGCGTGGAGTTGGGGCCCGGTTTGGGGACACCTGACTGCTCCAGAGGAGCACCCGCCCACGTTGCACAAACACCGCCGGGCCAGCCGGGTACACCCCATTGACCTTCCAGGTCACGGCTCAGACGCTGGCGGAGATACCGCTGCGGTGCGGCTGGAAGAATGCGTCCAGGCAATTACAAAGGCTGTGGAAAGGGAGCAGCTGAAAAACCTAATATTAGTCGGCCACGGAATCGCCGCTAGTTTGGTGATTCAGGCGGCCAAAGAGCTGACTGTGCCGCCCAAGCGGGTGGTGTTGGTGGCTGGAATAATTCCGGCAGCTCAGCGTCCGTTGCTCAGCGCTTACTCTCCCCGAATGCGGGCAGCGTTCAGCCTGTTTTCGGCCCTTAGTTCTTTGTCGCGTCAGGAATTTAAGTTACCCCGTCCAGTTATTAACGGGTTTGTGTGCAACGGTATGGACCCTATGGAAGTCGTACAGCTGGTGGGGTTCTTTGGCCCATTACCGACCAGGGTTCTGAAATCGCGCTACCCAGTGGCGGACTCGACGCTGCCCTGCCCTGTGACCTACGTGGTGCTGACCGAGGACAAAATGATTCCGCGAGACGAACAGCTGCGCATTGCCGAGCGGTTCGAGGGCGTGGAAACAGTTGAGATTGAGTCGTGCCACCAGGTAATGGCCCGACGTCCCAAGGAATTAGCCGAGGTGTTGCTTCGGTACGCCTAAAGTAAATAGTCCGCCACAAATCTTGCCATCGTAGGGGCGGGTTTGTAACCCGCCCTGCTTAGCAGGAAACCATGTTCACTAAAGAGCCTATCCCTTTTCATTCTGGCATGGTTTTGGTTCTTTAAGCTCGGTAGGCAGATGACAGGGCGGGTCTGAAACCCGCCCCAACAGTATATTTGCCACGAGCATACTAGGGGAAAAATAAAAGGGTCCGCCGTAACGGCGAACCCTTTTTGTTGCTGTGGGATTTGATCGCGGCCTAGTGCCTAGTGTTGATGGCCGTGGTCGTCGTGCTCTTCCTCGTGTTCCTCGGAGATTAGTATCTGGGCGGTTAGTATCATCGAGGCCACACTTGCCGCGTTCTCTAGGGCCGCGCGGGTTACCTTGGTGGGGTCAATGATGCCCTTGGCTACCATGTCTCCGTAGTCATTGGTTGCTGCGTCGTACCCGAAGTTGGCGGTGTTGTTGTTGCGTACCGTTTCCAACACCACTGCCGCTTCATGGCCCGAGTTGCTGGCGATGATTCGGATGGGCATCTCCAGTGCTTTTTTAACGATGGCTTTGCCAACGGCTTCGTTGTCCGGGAGGGTTAGTCCGTCTAAGACAGACATGGCCCGAATGTAGGCGACACCGCCGCCGGGAAGCACGCCTTCTTCGATTGCGGCCCTGGTGGCCGACAGGGCGTCTTCAACCCTGGCCTTGCGCTCCTTGAGCTCGGGTTCCGTGGGAGCGCCGACCTTCACTACGGCCACTCCGCCGGATAGTTTGGCCAGTCGTTCTTGCAGCTTTTCTTTATCGTATTCAGACGTCGTCTCTTCAATCTGAACCTTTATCTGATCGGTGCGGCCCCTAATGGCAATGGCGTCGCCCTTGCCGTCGATGATGGTCGTGTGGTCCTTTGTGGACTCGACGCGGCGGGCCTGCCCCAGGTCTTCGACTGTTGCCTGGTCTAGACGGCGGCCAGTCTCTTCAGAAATCACCTGCGCTCCGGTGAGCACGGCGATGTCTTCCAGCATGGCCTTGCGGCGGTCACCGAAGCCAGGGGCCTTAACGGCCAGGCAGTTCAGTGTGCCTCGCAGGCGGTTGACCACCAGTACGGCCAGGGCCTCGCTGTCGATGTCTTCCCCAATGATTATTAGGTTCTTGGTTACCTGCAGTGCCTGTTCCAATAGCGGAACTAACTCGGCGGCAGCGGAAATCTTTTTGTCGGTTATCAGAATGTAGGCGTCTTCGACGACGGCTTCCATGCGCTCTGGATTGGTGACGAAATAGGGGCTTATGTAGCCCCGGTCGAAGTTCATACCCTCTACGTACTCGGTGGAGGACTCACCGCTCTTGCTCTCTTCAACGGTGACCACACCCTGGGCTCCGACCTTTTCCAATACGTCGGCCAGCATGTTGCCAATTTCGGTGTTGTTGGCAGAGATCGAGGCCACTTGGGCCATCTGGTCCCGGCCTTCGATTTTGTTGGAAAGTTTGCCCAGTTCCGCGACGATGGCGGCGACACTCTTGTCGATGCCACGTTTAATCGCCATGGGATCCGCACCGGCTACCACGTTCTTGATACCTTCTTGGACCATTATCTGGGCCAGGATGGTAGCGGTGGTGGTGCCGTCGCCTGCGACATCGTTGGTCTTGGTGGCGGCTTCCTTCATCAATTGAGTGCCCATGTTCTCGAAGGAGTTGGGTAGGTCAACTTCTTTGGCGATGGTCACACCGTCGTTGGTGATGACCGGAGCGCCCCATTTCTTCTCTATGATAACGTTGCGGCCCCTGGGCCCTAGGGTTAACTTCACGGCGTCGGCGACCATGTTAATTCCATGGAGCAGCGCTTGCTGGGCCGCCTCGTCCCTTAAAATATCTTTGGCAGGCATTCCTTTCTCCTCAATATGTTCCGGGAAAATCCCGAATGGTTGCTCGTGTGGTTTCTGTGGTTTCTGTGGTTTCTGTGGTTTCTGTGGTTTCTAATGTGGTTTTTAAATTCTCTAAGAGATAACGGCGAGGATATCGTTGGACCCCAAGAAGAGCAGTTCCTCGTCTTCGACCCCAATCTCGGTGCCGGCGTATTTGGAGTAAATCACAATGTCGCCAGCCTTAACTTCCATTTCTACAAGCTTGCCGTTGGGCAGTACGCGGCCCGGTCCAGTTGCTACCACTTCACCTTGCTGGGGGCGTTCTTGGGCAGTATCGGGCAGGAATATCCCGCCTTTGGTAACACCCTCCTGATTGCTGGGGCGGACGATGACCCGGTCTCCCATGGGTTTCAGGTCGGTTGCCGATTTGGCGCTGGTGGTCATTGTGGCCTCTTTAGTTAGTTTGTCCCGACGAGTTATTCGTCCGGGTTTTTTAACCCGACCGGAATTTCGCCAAGATAAGGATAGAACCGGGCCTGCAAACGGTCAAGTTATGCTTGGTCATTGGCCCATGTTTGGGTACCGGATACCTGGTTCAAATAGCTGGATATCACCGTCCAAACGCATGCTAGACTTCACCGATGTCATTCACTGCTGACCTGCACCTTCATTCCCGCTACGCCTATGCCTGTAGCAAGAATCTAACCCTGGCAAATATTGCGGCCTGGGCCAAGATTAAAGGTATAGACCTGCTGTCTACCGCCGATTTCACCCATCCTGCGTGGCTGGCCGAGTTGGAAGGCAACCTTACGCAGACGGCCGAAGGCGATTTCGAATTTGATGGCGTCAGATTCGTCCTGGGCACTGAACTTAGCTGTGTGTATAAACAGGGGGGTCGCTCCCGCCGGGTGCACCTGTTGGTTTTCGCTCCTGATTTAGAAAGTGTCCGCGGAATTAGGGAGATGCTCAGCGGGCTAAACGCCAAGTTGAACGGTGATGGCAGGCCCACGATTGGCGTATCGGCCAGGGATCTGACGGCACGGTTATTGGACATCAACGCGGATTGTTTGGTGGTGCCAGCCCATATTTGGACTCCCTGGTATGGAATGCTTGGCTCGAAGTCGGGGTTTGACTCGTTAGATGAATGCTTTGAGGATATGACTCCGCACATTCCTGCTGTCGAGACCGGGCTTTCCAGCGACCCGGAGATGAACTGGCGAGTGCCGGCCCTGGCTGGGAAATCCATTGTGTCTTTCTCCGACGCCCATTCCTTGCCCAACTTGGGCCGAGAACTGACGGAGTTTTCGGGGACGCCAGGCTACCAAGACCTTGCAGCGGGACTGAACGAAAACCGGGTGGAACGGACCATCGAGTTCTTCCCGGAAGAAGGGAAATACCACCTCAACGGCCACCGGAAATGTGGTGTGAGCCAATCTCCAGACGAGACTACTCAGGCCGGAACGAGGTGCCCTGAATGCGGGCGGCCCCTGACCCTGGGAGTTCTCCACCGGGTGCGGGACCTGTCTGGGGATGGCCAAACGGTTGATGAAGCGGCGCGTCGGCCATACGACAGATTGGTCCCGTTGGTGGAATTGCTGTCGCAGACCTTGGGCAAAGGTCGGGCGACCAAGTCGGTGGCTACTGCTTACCACCATATATGCAGTGAACTGGGCGGAGAAATCCAGGTCCTGACCGAGGCCCCTTTTGACGACCTTGAGAGGGTCGGCGGCCAGGCTTTGGCAGTAGCAGTTACCAAAGTTAGGGCCGGACAGGTTGAGATGGTTCCCGGTTTTGACGGCCAGTACGGGACGGTTCGCCCAGCCGACTAGCAAATCTTCGCTTGCCCGACTTCAGATTTTATCAATCAAATGGATTAGCTGTAACTAACAAATGGATTAGCGGTAACTAAACGGGCCATGGCTACCGAGCCTGCAAGTTATGTTAAAATTTGCCTTGCCAGGCTGGATTTAGCCAGGCGTTGATTGCGTTAAACAAAAAAATTATTCAAGCTAGCAGCAGGGTCCAATTGCAACAACCGTTACCCGTATCGGTGCGGCGGCTTCAGTCCGAGGATATCGACCAAGTCGTCGCCATCGAAAAAGAAGCATTTTCCCCCCTTTGGGTTAGCTCGCCTTTCAGGCGCGATCAAAATAATAATCGCGCCTGCTATTTGGTGGCATGTTTCGACGAAGAAATCTCGCCGGAAGAGATATTGGCTGAAAACGACCTAGACCAACAAGCCGAATTGGATAACGAGCGGCCCCCGAATCTTTGGTCTCGGGTGGCGGGGCGTCTTGGTTTTTCTTCTAATAACGGCGAGACCGGAAGCGCCGACGAGGCATTCAACATAGCGGGATACGTCAGCGTTTGGTACCAAGGGGAAGAAGCTCACATCACTGAGATTGCCGTCAAAGAAACGTTGCGCGGTCGCGGCGTCGGGGAACTTTTGCTAATCGGCTCGCTCAAGGCAGCCATCGAATATGGCTCGAAAGTGATGACACTGGAGGCTAGAGTCTCCAACTTTATCGCCCACCGTATGTACCAGAAATACAGCTTTAAGTCGGTTGGCATTCGCAAGGCCTACTACTCCGACAACCGTGAAGACGCCGTAATAATGACTACCAGTCCCATCGACACCGAAGAATACCAAGGGTTGTTTACCGAGTTGCAGTCGACTTACAAGTCCCGTTGGGGACGGATGGATATCGAGTGCTGAGAGCCAAAACCGGATCCAGTGGCGTTATAATTGACATAACTGAAAAAATCCAAGGGTGCCAAGGGTGCCAAGGGTGTTGGCAGCCCGGTACGACGGGGCGAACCGTACTGACCAGCAGGTAATAAATACGGCGGTATTTTGATGGGTAACCGTAGCCAATCAAGTTGACCAGCCGCAGTCGCGTTGTTAGAATGGCTCCGGCGTAACCCAGGCGTATGGGAGCCTGTTCAATCGGTATCCCAAACAGTATCCGGAAACAGGCAAGATTTACGAACAATGTTGGTAATAGGGTTAACGGGCAGCATTGGCACCGGGAAGAGCGAAGCTGCCCGACAATTGGAGGCGCTTGGAGCCTCGATTATTAGCGCCGACCAGGTGGGCCACGAGGCCTACACCCCCAACACAGAGGCTTGGGAGCAGGTTGTAGCCGCCTTTGGCGACGAGATTCTGCAAGAAGACAAAGAGATAGACCGGCGCAAATTAGGCGCCATCGTGTTTTCTGCCCCCAGCCAATTGGAAAAATTAAATCAGATAATGCATCCGCGAATGGCGCGGATGGTTTCAGAAAAGATTGAGACCCTACGCAGCCAAGGGGTTGACGTTGTGGTGGTAGAAGCGGCCCTGCTCTTTGAGGCCGGATGGGACACCTTGGTGGAAGAAGTGTGGGTCACCGATTCCTCGGAAGAAGTGGTCATCGAACGGCTCAAGAAGCGCAACGGTTTATCCGAAGAGGAAGCACGCAAACGAATTTCCTCCCAGATGGGCCGGAACGAGCGGATAGAAAAATCGGACTTCGTCATAGACAACTCAGGGGATGTAGCCGGACTGGAAGGCGCCATCAAAGAGTTGTGGGACACCAGAGTTGAAGGAAGGATCGGGAAAACATAATGGTTGAAGCAGCAAAGAAACACTACACCGAGTACGCAATTGAGGAGTTCCTCGTTAGGGACGAACCTTATTACCGGCCGGTAGGCGACGAAATCGAGCTGTTTACCGCTGCGTACCGTCAGCACATTCCGGTGCTGTTGAAAGGTCCGACCGGTTGCGGCAAGACCAGGTTCGTCGAGTACATGGCTTGGCAGTTGGGCCGTCCCATGGCGACGGTCAAGGAACAGAACGAAGGAAAAGAAGGCGAGGTGCGCGTTCCATTGGTCACCATCGCCTGCCACGAAGACCTCACCGCCAGCGACCTGGTGGGCCGGTACCTGCTGGATGCCAATGGCACCCGCTGGATAGACGGACCAATGACCAGGGCCGTTAAAGCCGGAGCGATTCTTTACCTGGATGAGGTTGTTGAAGCCCGGAAAGATACAACGGTGCTGATTCACCCGTTGACCGACCACCGGCGTGTCTTGCCCGTGGAGAAGACCGGAACCATTATCGAAGCGGACGACCGGTTCCTGCTGTGTGTCTCTTACAACCCTGGGTATCAGAGTGCGTTAAAGGACTTGAAACACAGCACCCGCCAGCGTTTCATCTCCATTGAGTTCTACTATCCGCCCGCTGACATCGAGACTGAGATTATCGAGCGGGAGAGCGGCTGCACCAAAGAGCAAGCCGACGCCCTAGCTAAGCTGGGTGAGAAGATACGCAATCTGGAAGACCACGGTCTGCAAGAGGGTGCCAGCACCCGCCTGCTGATTTACGCCGGGCGTTTGATGGCTGAAGGTATCCAGCCGCGCCGCGCCGCTCAGGTAGCCATTGTCTGGACGCTGACCGACGACCCAGAACTGCAACGCAGTATTCAGGAAGTTTCGTCCTCCATCTTCGAATAACGGCTTAGGGTAGAGGACTACATGGGTCAGACACCGCCGGAGCTAATGAAACGGGCCCTGGCGGATTGCGTCTTGGAAAGGATTGACGGCACTGGATTAACGCCTGCTGCCGTCATGATTCTTATGTACCCCAAGGACGGCGAATACTGTATTCTGTTGAACAAGCGGTCCGAGCAGGTCGAGCACCATAAGGGGGAGATATCTTTTCCCGGCGGCGCTAGAGACCCAGAAGACCGCGACTCATTGGATACCGCGCTCCGTGAGACCGAAGAAGAAATGGGCATTATGCGGGGCGATATCACCGTTCTCGGCGAGATGGACGAAATCACCACCCGCAGCCGATTCCGAGTAAATGTGTTCGCAGGTACCATCGAATATCCCTACAAATTCACCCCCAGCGCCGTAGAAATCGCTGCGGTACTGGAATTCCCGATTACCGCGTTGTTGGATCCGGTCAATCGTCGGCTTGAAACACGTTGGGAAAACGGGCAAACAGTGACCGCCTTTTCCTATGTCCACGAAGAACATATCGTCTTCGGGGCTACTGCCAGAATTCTCCAGAGTTGCATCGAAATCTTAGATGACGGACTGGAAAGCGAGGGACGCCAAGTTGACTAGTGGTCCTATACCCGAGATAGAAATTGAGCTGGCGAAACTGCCACCGGCAGTTCTTGAGGCTTACCGTGCGGCCAGCGATGCGGTAAAAGAGTCATTTGGCGAAGATGAGATTGGGCTCTGGGCCAAAGAGGGCTTAACCATTGGCACCCAGACGGTACGTTCTTGGGAATCGGCCATCGAATACTATGCCGTTAGTCCCGAGGTCAGTAAGTTTCTGTCCTTTCCTTCGTTCATGCAGTGGGCGCGCTGTGGCACCTACTTGGCCCAGGACTCGCCCACGCTGGCAGTGGCCTTCTTCAAGTCCAGCGTCTCAATAGTCCCCAACCTTCGGCCCCAGTACATCCCGCGTTGGGCGGGCCTAGGCCGAAGTTTGTACAAGGGCACCTGGAAGTCCAGCACTCTGGCTGCCAAGTTCTTCGAGGTCAGCCCGGACCTGGTCCGGAACCTGCCCTTTTGGGATGTTGAGGTCTTCGCTTCGTTGATTGAGGCGCTTTCCTACAAGTCCTATGACGTGGCTGGTGAGTGTCTGATTCTAGGCCGCGATGTCCTGCCTGGCATGGGCCGGGAACGGGAGCCTTTCTTGGCGATGGCCCGGGCTTTGATTGACACCAGTTGGCGCGAGGTTAAGACGTGCTTGGAACTGGTGCCGCGTGCCCTACAGCAGGTTGATGAGAGCCAAACTGGACGCTTCCTAAAGCTGGGCGAACGCCTGGCCAAGGTCGGCCTTCGCGACACCTCACGGTTCCTGGCCGACGGCACTCAAGCTCTTAGCAAAGTGCCCCAGGGTTCGCAAGGGTATATTTTGGATTTATGCGACGCTCTGGTGGTGGTTACCCCAGACGCCGTTCCACCATTTCTACGGAGCTTGGATGACGTACTGAACCGGATTACGGTCAGTCAGCTGGACACTTGGTTCCAGCACGGGGCCAAGTTACTGCAAGAGAACCCTGAAAGCGGTATCGCTTTCTTCAAGATAGAGTCCAACACCTCCGAGGCCATGCTGGAGACTCTGTCTTCCAGTCTGGAGTTGGATCGTGTGAAGGGCATACTTCGTCTGTATTGCCGAGCGCTGTCTGGCACCCCGCTAGAGATATTCGACACCCAAGAATTGGTCCAACGAAACATTGGTTGGGTAGATGAAGACACGGCGTCCACCGACGGCAGCAGGGTATTTCTGCCCCCGGTGGTGGACCACTACAACAACAAACAAGACAACTTCTCCTGGTTCAAGGTGGTTTCCACTCACCAGGTAGCTCACTTGGAATTTGGTAGTTTCGAGTACCAATTTGAGGAGCCGGCCACCCAGTTTGAAGACCGCCGTCACGAAGCCGAACAACTGATGCTCGAACGCAAAAAGGTAGAGCGTTCAGCAGCCCAAGAGGCCCACGAATTGGCGGCCCAACTCTTGGCTTCGGGTGCAGAGGGCGACGTCGATATGTCGCTCGGATATTCCGACCCCAATGCCCCTGGTCTGAGGAACTACACAGACATTGGTCGGCTGTTGGAAATTTTCGAGGATGGCCGCCTGGCTTTCGACATCTTCACCGTCTTGGAGGACTGCCGCCTAGACTACCGGATAAAGGTGGAATACCCAGGTATTCGTTCGGCCTCGTCACGCGTTCAGTCCGAGACCCTCGAAAAACGGCCCAATATCACGGAGATGCCACTGCAACAGGGCATGGTGGAATTGCTAATCCACATGAGCTTGGACCAGTTCCAAGACCTCCCGGTGGCCAAGGAATACCACGAATCCGCAGAGATGCTCTCCAGCATTCTCCATAAGCTTCGTGACGCCGAAGCCAATGTTGAGGACACCGGTGAGGCCACGCTTCGGGCCTACGAAATCATCTCCCGCATTCCCAATCAACTGGAAGAGGAAGAAGAATTCGAAGACCAAGACCTGGAAGAACCGGGTGATTTCTCTGAAGAGGACTTCCAGACCCTGGTTGACCAACTGCAGGCCGGGATGGATGCTTCGTCCGATGGTGACGGTGATGGGGAGTCATACGAGTCTCCCGACCCGGTTGACTACCGTGGCGACTTCAAGCCCGAGATGGTCCAATTGATGACCAAGCTGCAGGCTGATGACGGCGAACAGGGCGACGCCCAGCCAATGACTCAAGAGATGCTGGAGCAACTGCTTCAGGAAAGCTCCGAATTAGACTTGGACGCAGAACAAGGCGAAGTGGACAGCGACATGAGCACGTTCGCCCAGAACATCATGAAAGAAGCTGGCGCTCCGCCGCCCAACTCCCAACCGGGGGAGGGTTACGGCCCATTGCTGCACGACGATGACAGCGGCGGTGAGCTGGAAGCCAGAGAGCCTGCGACCTACGTATATGACGAGTGGGACTTCCGCGCCAACGACTACAAGCCCCGTTGGTGCATCGTTAAAGAGAAAGTTGTGGAAGAGGGTGACGCCACCTTCTACCAGGAAACACTCAAGACTTATTCTGCGCTGTCCAATCACATCCGCCGCCAGTTCGAGCTAATCATGCCAGAGAGCATGCGCAAGACCTACCGGCTGGTGGACGGCGAAGACATTGACCTGAATGCAGCCCTGGAAGCCTGGACCGACCTGAAAATGGGCGTTCCGCCTGACGAAAAGATTTATTGGCACCGGAACCGGAACCGCCGGGACGTGGCCGTGGTTTTCCTATTGGACATGAGCGCTTCCACCGCTGAGGCCATTGACGAAGGTCGGCAGATGGTGGACGACCGGGACGCCCCCGACGACCCGGTGGAGTACATGGTCTGGCTGCGTCGCCGCCGGGAAGGGCTGGTGCGCCGCAACTACAAGCGGATTATTGACCTGGAGAAAGAGGGCACGACACTGTTGATTAACGCCCTCGAGTCCATTGGCGATACCTACGGAATCTACGGCTTCTCCGGTTATGGCCGCGAGAACGTCGAGTTCTATGTCATCAAAGACATCAATGAGGCCTTTGGCGACAAAATCAAGCGGCGGATTGATAAGATTACCCCGCTGCATGCAACACGTATGGGTGCTGCTATTCGCCATGCCGCCACAAAGCTGGACAATCAGGAAGCCAACACTAAAATCATGTTCCTGATTAGCGACGGACGGCCTCAGGACCGGGGTTACAGCCGTGAGGGCGTGGAGAAGGAATACGCTGTCCACGATACCCACATGGCTTTGGTGGAAGCCCGCCGCAAGCAAATCATCCCGTTCTGCCTCACGGTAGACAAATCGGGTCACGATTACCTGAAGAGCATGTGCGGAGACATGGGTTACGAGGTGTTGGCGGACATCTTCTCCCTACCGGAGCGGCTACCCATGCTGTACCGGCAGCTCACCACCATACGCTAGGCACCACAGTCAGCAAACAAAAAAGAGGGCATCTGGAAACAGGTGCCCTCTTTTTTATATCAGCGCAACAGCCGCATCTGTCATTCCAGCGAAACACGGAATCCAGATTCGCTTCATCAGGCAAGCATCATCCCATCTAACCACCCTGGATTCCAGCTTTCGCTGGGCCAACGACTTAGTTATTCTTGGTGAAGCCTCTTAGCTGGTCGAAGTCAGACTCCAAGTTCGTCCTTCGACGGGCTCACCATGAGCGGACCACAATAGGGGTTGGCTTTAACAGGTGGGTTGGCGGCTAGCACTAAGGTGTCCAAGTCTCAACGAGTTTTGCTGGCAGCTGTGCCGTCGTAGGGGCGGGTTTCAAACCCGCCCTGCTCGACATCCAACGGGTTTGAAGAAACTAACCTAAGCTGAAGGAAAAAGTGGGTTCATTTCTGAAGACATCGCCACCGCAAGGCCGGGCGGGTTTTAAACCCGCCCCTACATTTGTTAGGTTGGCAAAGAGAAGTTAGCATGCGCCAGTAAGAACGAATCGGACGTTGCTGCTAGCCAATTTCTTCTACCAAACGGCGTAGTTCTATCAGCGCTTGATTGGGGACGCGGCGTTTGATGGTGACCCGCCGTGGGGGCAGGCGCATCTCCATCTCGCGGGTCTGTTTGCCGTTGGTGACTGATATGTAGGCGAGACCCAATGGCTTCCCCTCGAACTCGCCGGGGCCGGGCACTCCGGTCACTGCGACACCAATGTTTGCGTTCAGGGTCTGGCGAGCCGTCTCAGCCATCGCGTTGGCAGTCTGCTGGCTCACCACCCCGTGTTTTTCCATCACATCTGCCGGGACACCGTAGGCGGTCAGCGCTGCGCTGTCGTAGGCAACCGTGCCGCCTTTGAAGTAGGTCAGGCTATCCGGCACGTTGGTTATGTTGTTGGTCAGGGCGCCCCCAGTGCACATCTCCATGACCGCCAGTGTTAGACCTTTTTCAATAAGGGACTTTCCGGCCGCTGTTTCTGGGGTCTCATCGTCGTAGCCCCAAACGTATTCGCCCAACCGGTCGTGTATGGCCTGCTCTACCGGGATAATCATAGACTGGGCGGTTTCGGTGTCTTTGGCCCTTGCTATAATCCTTAGGTGGATGCCGTCGGCCTTGGAGTAGATACCTAGATAGGGGTTTTCGATGCCAAAGAACTCGGAGACTATCTCATCCACGGCCCCTTCGGACATTCCCATGGTCTTGATGTTCCGGGTGATGGTTACTTCATCTTCGATTAGCTCGGCCAGTTGCGGCTCCACTTGTTCTTCCCACATGGAGCGGTTCTCCGCCGGAGGGCCGGGCATGCAGATGATTATTTTGCCGCCGCGTTCTGCCCACCAACCGGGGGCGGTGCCGTTGGGGTTCGGGACGAACTTGGCAGAGGGAATTAGATTGGCCTGCTTGATGTTGTGGGAGGGCATGGGAGTGCCACGGGCGGCGAAGTACCGCTCTAGTCCGTCCACCACCTCTTGTTGGATCGTAGGGGTCTCACCGAAGGCCGCGGCGATGGCTTCTCTGGTCAGGTCGTCCTGGGTGGGGCCAAGTCCGCCGGTGGTGAAGATGATGTCCGAGCGCTCCATCCCCCGCTTAAAAGCCTCAGTTAACCTGGGCAGGTCGTCGCCGATGATGGAGACCCATTGTAGCTCGATGCCCAAAGCTGGCAACCGGCTGGCAATCCAAGCGGAGTTGGTATCGGTCAACTCCCCCATTAGTAGCTCGGTGCCGATGCCCATAATCTCTGCTTTCAAAGTTTCCCCTTAATGGCCCCGGTTAATGGCCCCGGCTAATCACTCCGGCTGGTGTCAGCTCTAGGGCGTGGGTGTGCTGGCCGCCTTTTCTTGCAGCACAGGATTGGTGGCCAAGGTGATGATAGGGTCGATGCGCGACGAGAGCACCCCATAGAGGTTGGTGTCTAGGCTCTGTAGGCTGCCCGCTTTTACCACAACGTAGCGGTGGTCTCCGTCGGGTGTAACGTCGCCAATATGGAACTCAATTGGGGAAAGTCCGCCTTGGCGAATAATTACGATAACTGTGCCCGGCGGATCCAGACCGTAAAGTTTTGGGTCGTCTACGTCGTGGGCAATAATTTGGTCCATTCGTGGATTGCTCAGCATTTGCAGCGCTTCAGCCCATGCGAATTGGTCTACTAGCTCGGGCGTTTCGCCATCTAAAAACCATTGCCCCGTGGCTTCGTCAAAGGCGTATCTGGTGGTGTCATCGCCCTGGAAAAGCTGCACGACCGTCGCTTCTCTAGGATCGATTTGGTAGAGCCGTCCTACGGGTGGGTCGATGGCCAGGCGGTTCACCACATTGGCCCACTCGATAGCTACGGTGAATAAGGTATCGTCGCCGACCAGGCGGGCGTATTGGTTCTGGTTGTCGGGGGTGGGATTACCAAGGTGGAATTCCACTTCATTGCCGTAGCGGTCAATGATTGTTACAGCGGTCTCCGGTGGATCTAATCCGAACGCCGCAGGGTTCTCAATAGTGTCTGACAGTGGCCGGGTGACCCTTGGGCCGCTGAGCAGTAGAGGAGTGCCGCCCCATCGTTGCTGGAACACGGGGATGTCTGGAGTTCCTTTTATGTACCAGTCAAGGCTAGCCGGATTCCGGTAGAAGTTGGTGGCTTCGCCTTGGTAATTAACTTCCAATTGGACGATGCTGCCCTCATCAATCCGGAACAACCACGGGCTGCCGCTGTTCGGCTCGTTAGAGTCGGTGAACCTGAGAACCAGGAAGGTGCCGCCGAAAATGACCAGCACCACCACCAATAAGATTGAGAGTCGCAAATTCATAGGTTGAACCTGTGTGGAAAGAATGGGTTTGGGAGGGCCAATTAGTCAGGTCGCCCGTTCCAATATTGGGCTTTACCGCCGCACCCACCAGACGAGGGCGGCCATGAGTCCCATGAGTCCCGGCAGGAATAGCCAGGACGAGAACCGGACGAAGTCGTATTCGTTGGCGTCTAGGTTGAACTCTCGGAAGGCAAATACCTTGGGTCGGATGGAAACCAAGGAGAAGTCTCCAACCAGGAAGTTGGCCGAATTTAAGAACAGGTCGGATCCGCCGCCCTGGGTGTAAGAGCTGTTGGACAGAAAATCGGAATCGCCAAAGACAATGATGTCGGAAATCTCTGACGGCTCAGGTTCGGATGTCGGAGGTTCTGCGCCTACCTGTCCCACAGAACGAACCAAGACCGCAGGCACGAAGGGGCCACGCTCGTCCGAATCGGCCCCGGCATCGGTGACGGGTTCGGTTCGATCGGGATCGTCAATCAGGTAGCTGGCGCTAGAAGTGGCGGCCAGAGGCAACCCGGAGCGTAACTGGTCTTGCAGTAAGGATATGGCGGTGGCTCCCGGCATGAATACTTCTTGCAATGCCTCCCCCTTGGGCAGGGTAATTTCCAGTGGCGCGTCGGGGTTGAATCTTTCCAAAGTTAGAGTTTGGGGTAAACCTGGAACCGAACCATCCACGTCCCGGATATACCCGGTCGCAACCACAATGCCCCAATCGGCGAGGAAGTTCTTAAACGACACGGGTGTGTCGGGTTCGGCGAGGAAGATCATTCGGCCATGCTCTCTTCGTGGGGTGCCGTCCTTTGTGAAGCCTTCCAAAAACCGATCTAGAGCCTCGGCATGGGCCTCAGGTAAGCTGGATGATGGCCCGGCAATAATCACCAACGCGGCGTCGGCGGGCACCTCAACATCTACGTTGGTAGACCGCCAGATTAGTTCCTGCACTTGATAGTTGTCGCCTTCCAGTCCAGAGCGCACTGCGCCGTAGCCGTCGGAGGTGGCACTGTTGATATCATGTTCACCGTGACCGCTTAGGAAGTAGACCTGTTTTTGCTCGCCGCCGGTGGCAACTAAGGTGCTGGTGACCAGGTCTTGTTCCAGCTTGGTGTATTCGGCGTCAGTGGGCTGCAAAACGTCGAAGCGTTCGCTTTCCATACCTTCAATCACCACAATCTCAGTGACGAAACTGGTGGGCCGCGCGCCGAAGTATTTGCTCACGATTTCGGGTTGCAGGTCGGGGTCAATTACCCGGTAGGAGAACTTGCTCGAGCGGGAGGTGAACTCTTCTAGAGTGTTCACAACCTTGGCGCGTCTTTGGTTGAACTGATTGGCGGCACCGGCGGTATCGGGGTTGTCGGCTGGGTTGGTGTCATCCACCTTTTTGTAAAAAGCGGTGGCACGAACGTCCTCGTTCAGATTACTCAACACGTCTTTGGTGCGGTTGGCCAAGCTGAACTGGTTGGTGGCGGTGACGTCCATCCGACTGGAGTTCTCAAAGGATAAGACGTTGGCTACCACGATGATGCCCGTAAACGCCCCAATTAGTATTAAGGTGTTCACGCCGTAGCGTCCGGTGCGGCTGAAGAACGCGGCCACCACGTTGCTGAAAAATACTGCGGCGACCAGGCCCAGCAACACCCCGCCAATGATGATGTCGATGTAACCGTAGAGGCGCATGGAGCTGACAAAGGCCACCACCGCGATTCCGGTGACTAAGCCAATGATGCCAGCGAAGACCATTGGACCGCCATAGGAGCCAATCCAGTCCATTGCCGGCTCGAACATGGTAATTAGCGGCTTGCTGAGAACCTCGCCAGTGCTTTCATCCTGGGACTGAGCCTCTTCTTGAGGGGACGCCGACTCAGGGCCTGAGCGCTCAGAGCGGCGACGGCGGCGCCAGTCCCTGGGCTGTTGGTTCTCCGAGTTCGGCTCTTGGTTACCGGGTTCTTGATTAGATGAACTGGTCATGTTAGCGCCACCTACGGGATTCTAGGGAGCGGATGGACAGGAACAAGAAGAAAGCAATAACGCTTAGGTAGTAGACGATGTTCGTGGTGTCAATCACACCGCGCGCAAAGTCGCTGAAGTGTCCGCGCAAACCCATTTCGCCGATAATCTCGCCGACGCCACCACCAACCGCGCCAGAGGCCCGGTCGGCAAAGAACATCGCCAGCAGAATTCCCATGGCGACCACTGCGGCCACAATCTGGTTATTGGTTAACGTGGACGTAAGCAACCCAATCGCCAAGGCTGCCGAGCCGTACAGAATCAGCCCAAGGTAACCAGCGTAGATGGGGCCGGGGTCTGGGCTGGCATAGACAAAGAGCAAAATCGCGTAGAAGAACGACAGGGCCACCAACACGAAGAAGAACACCAGGCTGGCGACGTATTTGCCGACAATGACCTCCCAGTCTCTAACCGGGGAAGTTAATAACAGTTCGATAGTGCCCAGCTTGCTCTCCTCGGCCAGCAGCCGCATGGTGAGCGCCGGGGCCAGGAGGACGAACACAATGATTGCGCCATCAAAGAAGGGCGTTAGTGTCGCTTCGGGGAATGGGTCGCCTAAATCCTGAGTGAAAAAGAAGCCAGTCAGCGCCAGAAATATCAGGCCTACGATGTAAGCTGTCGGACTACTGAAATATAGCTGAATCTCTTTCCAGGCTACGGCCTGGGCAGTCCTCATTCTTAAAGCTCCTCGTGGGTGGTGAGACGGAGGAAAATCTCTTCTAGGCTCATGCCAACAAGCTGTAGGCCCCGTAGGCTCCAGCCGCTGCTGATTACTGCTTGAGAGATTTCGTCCCGTAGGTCTTGTCCCGATTGGGCCTGGATGACGTAGATATGCCGGCCATTGTTGTTGGTGTGGGTGACGTCGTTGACGCCCTTTATCTTCTTCAGGGCTGGTAGCACCTCTGCGGCAGGCCCACCGACCTCAACCTCCAGTCGTTCTACTCCCTGCAACCCTGCTGCCAGGTTCTTGGGGGTGTCCTCGGCCACGATGCGTCCTTCATGGATAATCAAGACACGCTCGCAAATCATGCTAACTTCGGGCAGGATGTGGCTGCTCAACACAACTGTCTGGTTGCGGCCAAGTTCCTGAATCAGTTTCCGGGTCTCGACCACCTGGATAGGGTCGATGCCGATGGTGGGCTCGTCCAGCACCAGCACTTGGGGCTCGTGCAGAATGGCTTGGGCGATGCCGACACGCTGGCGGAAGCCTTTGGAGAGTTTGCCTATCTGGGTCTTGCGGTAGTCGCCCAACCGGACAACATCAATCACGTCGCCCAGGCGGGATTTTATGGCTGCGGCAGACATGCCCCTTAGGGTGCCCATGTATTTCAGATAGCTGGTCACCGACATGTCGGTATACAGCGGCACGGTCTCTGGTAAGTATCCGACCCGGCGGCGTGCTTCCAAAGACTGTTCAACCACGTCGAAGCCGTCCAGCGTTACCTTGCCCCTCGTCGGGGGTAAGTAGCCGGTTAGGATGCGCATGGTGGTCGTTTTCCCGGCGCCGTTGGGCCCCAGAAAACCTAATATCTCGCCTTTCTTTACGTCGAAGCTGACGTCTTGAATGGCAGGGTAGGGACCGTAGTAGTGGGTCAGGCTTTCAGCCCGAATCATGTCCGACTGCAATCGTTTGTCCGTCGTGGGGCCCGCCTAAGCGAACCAAAATTTATTCCGATTGTGCTTGGCCACAAGCGATGATATTCTATATAACTGGATTTGCCAAGGAGCGCGATTTCGTTAATTGGCATAACCATACCGTATTTGCCCGGAGGTTGGATGCACCTGGTTATCGATGGCTATGGCGGCGATGTCGACAAGATGTGGGACGAAGAATTGGTCCGAAATTTCTTGTACCAATACCCTGATTCCTTGGACATGACACGCATAACCGAGCCCAAAGTGTTGAAATATGAAGCCCCCAAGCCCGAAGATTCAGGTGTCTCAGGGTTTGTGATTATCGCCGAGAGCCACATTAGCATTCATACCTTTCCTCGCAAAGAGTACCTCAACATCGATATATTTTCCTGCCAGCCCTTTAATCATGAGCGAGCGCTGGAAGATGTTAGAGACCTTTTCGACCTGGCAGACGCGAAGACATGGCTGCTGGACCGTGGCTTGGAATGGCTGGATGAACGTCAAGGCCTGGCCGAAGCCCAATATCAGCGCGCCACTCTAGAGGCTGGAGGGCAGGGCTCGAACCGTGCCTGACACCGGGTCCAGCGCAGGTGAATCCATTTGGATACCCCATAACTTCCTCGCTTTGCCCCAGGAACAGTCCTCATTAGAGGCTGCCCAGGTAGTGCTCATCCCCGTCCCTTACGACAGTACAACCTCCTTTAGAAGTGGCTCACGGGAAGGCCCCGAGGCCATTATCTCTGCGTCCTACGGTCTTGAAGATTACGACTTCGAGCTCGAATTGGATGTAGCAAGTATCGGCATCCACACCACCGATGCCTTGGAACCCCACATGGCTGGCCCCGGCCCGATGACCGACCGCATTAAAAATGCAGTGGCAGGTTATTTGGAGACGGGAAAGACCGTTGGACTGCTGGGCGGCGAGCATTCAATTACCATCGGTTCGGTACAAGCACACGTCGATGCGTACCCTTCCCTTTCAGTGTTGTACTTGGACGCCCACGCCGACATGCGCAACGAATATATGGGCACACCATTTGGGCATGCATCTGCTGCCCGGCGGGCTTACGAGTGCTGCCCCGTAGTCTTGGTCGGCCAGCGTAGTCTGTGTCAGGAAGAGCATGATTTCATCCGAGACAACAATGTGCCCGTCTGGTACTGGGACCCCAACTCGCACCGTAGTTCTGCCGAAAGCGTTCTGGACAGCCTTAGCGATACGGTCTACGTGAGCGTTGATTTGGACGTTTTAGACCCTGCGTTGATGCCAGCGGTGGGCACCCCAGAGCCGGGTGGCCTGGCCTGGCACCAATTGGTTTCTCTGCTGGGCAAGGTCGCCGAGTCGCGCCAAATCGTGGGTTTCGACGTTTGCGAACTAGCGCCTGCCGACGGGCCTCCCGCCTGCTCCTACACCGCCGCGAAGCTGGTTTACAAACTGGTGGCCTACGCCCGTGGGAAAAACAACTCCGGCGACTGAATACCAGCCCATTGGCTGTGGCGGCCTTGTTGGTCGATGTGAGATGCTCAATTAAGAGCATAGGTTGGCTGGGTCTCAGCTTCGGGTTTTAATTAAATGGGTGCATCGCTGCGTTTAGGCCGGGTATTCGGCATTCCGATAGAAGTGAACATCAGTTGGGTGTTCGTCTTTCTGTTGCTCACCTTTTTGCTCGCCGACCAGTTCGATGATGCGCGGTTGCGTTGGCCTGCGGCGCAACGGTGGTCGGTTGCCGGGATCACGGTGTTACTGTTCTTCCTTTCGGTTTTGGCCCACGAACTTAGCCACAGCGTCATGGCCCTCAGCAAAGGGATACCCGTTAAGAGCATCACCCTCTTCATCTTTGGCGGCGTTTCCCAATTGGAGCATGATCCCGAACGGCCCATTACCGAATTCGCCGTAGCCGTTGTAGGCCCGCTGAGCAGTATCGTGTTGGCGGTCGTTTTCGGCGGAGTCTGGTACTTGTTGGGCCGAGGCGATTCACCATTGGAAGTGGTGCTGCTGCTTTTGGCCTGGACCAATTTGAGTCTGGGCGTGTTCAATCTGGTGCCTGGCTTTCCCTTGGACGGCGGCCGTTTGTTGCGTGCCGGTGTCTGGGGAATGACCGGAAATTACCACCGGGCGACGCAAATCTCGGCCCGGTTTGGTCAGGTAGTGGGCGGGGCAATGGTCTTGGGCGGTGTGGCCCTGGCATATTTTGTTGAGCCAGTGGATGGTGTGTGGATTGGTATCGTAGGACTTTTCTTGTTCTCGATAGCCAGGAGCAGCTATCCTAAGTAAGCTCGTATTCGACTATTTGGCCGGTCAGGTTATTGCGCCCGGTCTACGGCTGTGCAGCCCCAGCTATGCTAAAATAGCTTCACAAGCGAATTGCGGCCAGTGTGGCTGGCTCTAGTCCCGGCCCCGGCTAATAAAGATTCAATAAAAATATGGATAAACATGACGGTTGAAGGCACAGTCTACCTAGACCACGCAGGCACGACGCCCCTAGACCCCAAGGTTCTAGAGGCGATGATTCCCTATTTCACGCAGCGTTTCGGCAACCCTTCCAGCCTCCACTCGGTGGGTCAAGAGGCCCGTTATGCGTTGGATGAGGCCCGGGAGCGGGTGGCTGGCGTCCTCAATTGCCGGGCCAGGGAAGTGGTTTTTACTGGTGGCGGGACTGAGTCAGACAACTCGGCAATTCATGGCGTCGCTACCGCCTTGCTGGAGACTGGGAACCACATCATCACCTCTAGCGTGGAGCACCATGCAGTGTTGCACGCCTGTCAGAACTTGGAGTCCCAGGGATTTGAAGTCACCTATCTGCCGGTGGATGCCGACGGCATGGTGCAGCCGGAGGCGGTCTACAACGCCATTAACGAGCGCACCACCCTGGTTACCATCATGTACGGCAATAACGAGATTGGGACCATCAATCCCGTCTCTGAGATTTCCAAGGTCATCAAGCAACGGGCTACAGAGCTTTCCCGGACCATTGTGTTTCACTCCGACGCCGTGCAGGCCGCCGGTTTCTTGGATTTAGACGTTGCCAAACTCGGAGTCGACTTGTTGAGCCTGTCTGGGCACAAGTTCCACGGCCCCAAGGGTACCGGCGTGCTTTACATAAAGCGAGCCACCGCCTATCTGCCGCTAATCCTTGGCGGCGGACAGGAACGGGAACGCCGTTCCGGCACTGAAAACATACCGGGCATAATCGGTCTATCGTTGGCCTTAGAAGCGGCCAACAGCAAACGAGAAGAGACCAGTAAACACTGCGCTGCCCTTCGGGACCGAATCATAGAGGCGGTATTGGAGCAGATTCCTGGCAGTCGCTTGAACGGCCACATCACTCAAAGGTTGCCTAACAATGCCAACTTCTCCTTTACGGGAGTTGAAGGCGAGCCCATCTTGCTGGGTCTAGACATGGCGGGCATCGCCGCCTCTAGCGGCAGCGCCTGTAGTTCCGGCTCTTTGGAGCCTTCCCACGTTCTGCTGGCTCTGGGCCAATCGGCAGAAATCGCGCGCGGCAGTCTCCGGATTACCTTGGGCCGAGACAACACAGAAGAAGAAATTGAATACCTGCTGGAAGTATTGGTGGAATTGGTTCAGCGTTTGCGCCAATTGCCCAGTCTCACCACAGTCCGACCGTGAGCCCGTTTCAGCTAACGATGTCCAACCTTCCTTTGGCGTACCGCATTCATAATTTCGATTATATGGAGGAAGAGCTTGATATCTAGGCGTTTGCTCTTTTGGCTCGCTCTGATTTTGGCCCCTTTCTTGCTTGCGGCGTGTAGCGAGACGTCGGCATCGCTGGGCCAATACCACGAGGGACGGATTCTGATGCTGAACGTGGTACGTATTGATACCACCGATGAACTCCTCTATTCGACCATTGACCCCTCTGATGTTGTACACACCTGGCGGATGCAGCCGTCTGAAGAAGGTATGGAATTGGTGTTGATGCGCATCAAGGTGGAGAATCACATTGCCGTCAACGCAGTCTTCGAGGCCAATGAACAGGCCGCCATATTAAGGGACTACTTCGAAAATGATTACCGCCCCCTAAGTGTTGCGGGTTCCATTTATTTGGACCGGCGCGGTCAGGCCGAAGCTTCGGTGAGCGTGGAGGGTGGCAAGTGCACGGACCACCCTAGGCTGGTGATAAACGCCGGGACCAATGTTCAGTGGAACAACGACGGTGACACCAGTTCGGCCATCCAGTTCGGCCCAGGTGTCTTGCCAGGATTTGGCGACGAGCTAGTCGAGATAGCACCGGGCGCTTCGGTCTCCCACCGGTTCGACCAGACGGGTACCTTCCAATATGAATGTAGCGGCGGCGAAGGACAGGCCCAACAAGCGGAGGTGGTGGTCGAAGACGCGAGTTCAATCCGGGGCAAGAAAGAGAACAACATCCTTTTCCTTGAGGGCCCATTTCAGTTGACCAAGGATACTGGAGTGGACGGCTGGATGATATTCGAAGCCCCCAAAGATACCAAATTCCGGGATCTGCGTTGGCGGGCCGGAGACAGCATTACCGTCCGGTTCTGACCGGTTCTAGTTCGATCTCGACCCTTAGTCCCTTCGAATCATCCCCATAAATACCTACCGGTAGCCCGGCCATCTCCGTTGGTCTCGGGTTAGAATTTAGTCCATAGCTGACTGGGAGTGTCTATGCGCCGGTATATGGACCTACTTTTCTTTGGTGGGGAGCGACGGGAGAAGCAGAGCGCTCCACCTACAGTTTGGCGCAGACTATTTCACATAGTCGCCGGTTCTTCTATTCCCATTGCTGGCCTATTTCTTACTGAGACGACCATGGTTTGGGCGTTGTCTGTCTTGGCTGCGGGCGGTCTGGTATTGGAGTTGGCCCGGTTCAACCTGCCCTGGCTTAACCGTATCTATACCGGACTGCTGGCCCCTCTGCTGAAGTCGGATGAGGCCGGGCACATCACTGGGGCAACCTACATGGTGATTGCGGCCCTGCTGGTCTACGTGCTCTTTGGCGAAGTAGTGGCCATACCGGCGATGTTCTTCTTGTCCTTGGGAGACCCGGCGGCGGCATTGGTGGGACGGCGCATGCCGGGGCCTAGAATAATGGGCAAATCTCCCCTGGGCACGGCAGCGTTCATTGGGGTTGGGGCTGGAATTGCTGCGGTCTTAATCGGGGCCAACGGCATCGAGCACCATTGGGCTATTTGGGTGGGCGCAGGGGTGGCTGGGGTAGTGGAACTGGCTTCGATTCCGCCGGATGACAACCTGGCGGTGCCGCTGTTGGCGGGCACGGCCATGCACTTCTTGGGCGTCTAATTTAAGGGCTTTGGCTAGGCGGCCCCGTTGAACTCCGTAACTTCCGCCCGTTCCCTTTGGAATTTTAGGTAGGCCTGTTTGGTCATGGCGGGCCGGTAACTGGCCTTGATCTCTTTGGCCCGTTTTGCGCCGTCGGCCAGCAGATCAATGACCACCATGGCCATAATCTTGGCGGGCAAGATTACCGCCGACTCATAGTCGTTGATGATGTAATCCCTGCTGTGTCCTGGGCCGGTGGCCCCGGCGGTGTAGGGATGGCAGGCCGGTATCAGTTGGCTAAGGTCTCCCATATCGGTGGAGCCACCCCGGTTGCGGCGGGCTGGCATCACCAAGGTTGCGCTGTCGCCGACCAGGTCCACCGCTGTGCGCCGAAAAATTTCCTGCAGTTTGACGTCTTGGTGCATGGGCAGGTAGCCGGGTATGGTTGTGATGTTTACCGACGCGCCGACTGCCAATGCCCCAGCCTTGAAACAACGGTCAACCGCCAGAGAGTTCTCCACCACCACCTTGGGAGTGGAAGAGCGGACACGCCATTCCAACCGGACATCGGAAGGGACAGCGCTAACTGCATCGCCGCCCTTGGTCATGATGCCGTGGATACGGACCGTGTCCTCGGCTCGGTGGGTCTCCCTTAGGGCATTAATCGCCTGGATGCCAAAGGATGCCGCGTTCAGGGCATTGACGCCACGGTGGGGCAGGCTGCCCGCATGGGCACCCACGCCGGTGTACCTAACGTACTTCACCACGTGTCCGTTGCTGGTGCCGCCCATGGCAAATTTTCGTCCACCCATGTCGCTGGCGGTATGGCACATCATGGCGATGTCCACGTCGTCGAATTCGCCGAGCTTGATGAGTTCTTGTTTGCCGCCTAGGAACTCCAGCTTACCCTCGTCCCGCATCGCCAGTCGTTGCTCGACCTCGATAAATTCCTCGGCAGGGACGGCGAAGGGGACAATCTCTCCAGAGAGTTGGGCTATAACCTCTGGGGTTAGCAGCCCTATGGTTGCCCCCAGCATCATGCCAATTTGGCAGTGGTGCCCGCAGGCGTGGGCCGCCCCGGTCTCTGGGTCGGCGTGGGGGTGTTCGTTTACTACCAGCGAGTCCAATTCACCAATCACGGCTACGGTTGGGCCAGGGCCTGCGCCGCCGGGTATGCGGCCTTTCAGTCCGGTGATGGCCAGGCCACTGGTGTGGTGGATGCCAAGTTCCTGGAACTTTTGAGCGACCAGCTGGGAGGTTTTAATCTCGTGGAATCCAGATTCAGGATTGGCCAACACCTGTTCGGCCAATCCGATGATCTCTTTCTTGCGCTTGTCGATGGTCTCGCAGGCTTTCTTCTTGAGTTCTTCGACTGTCAGATTTGGTGTAGTCATGCTTATGCGCCCTCGAAGGTCTCTTCCGAGGCCAAGTTACGCATAAATTTGAGGTATTCGGATATGGACATGTCCGCGCGCTGCCCGCCCACGATACTGTTGCCGTGGGAAGCGCCGTCGCCGAGGATGTCGATGACCGTGTAGGCCAGGGCTTTGGCGCCTTTTATCACCGCCAGGGAATAGTCCTCGATGAGATAGGTCGCGCTGTGGCCGAGTCCGGCGGCCCCGCCCACATAGGGATGGATGGCGGGCATTAGGTGGCTGATATCGCCCATGTCTGTGGAGCCAGCCCGGTGTTCCACGTAGCCAACGTTGTCTTCGCCGACTAGTTCGACGGCGTTGGCCCTGAAAATCGCCGCCATTGGCTTGTTTTGTTGCAGGGGCATGTAACCGGGAATGGTCTGAATCTTTACACTCGCGCCCACGGCCATGGCTCCGGCCTTCAGCGCCCGGTCGACCTTAAGGTTGGCGTCCATGAGGGCTTCGAGTGTCTTGCCGCGGACGAAGGTTTCCATCCTTACATCGGCGGGAACCGCGCTGACGGCCTCGCCACCCTTGGTGATGATGGGGTGGACGCGGATGCTGTCTTCGTCCCGGAAGGTCTCACGGTTGAAGTTGATGGCAGTCATGGCCATGGTGGCCGCGTTTAGGGCGTTGATACCCAGGTGGGGCGCTCCCCCGGCGTGGCTGCCGCGGCCAATGAACTGGATGCGCTTGGCCACCGAGCCGTTGTTGGTGTTGCTAATGCACATCAGTTTTTCGGCTGGATTGGCGGTGGTGTGGAGCATCATCGCCAGGTTGACGTCGTCGAATTCGCCCAGGCGAACCAGCTCGGCCTTACCGCCTAGAAATTCGAGTTTGCCCTCGCGGCGGAGTTCGTCCCGGTATTCAATCTCAATATATTCTTCGGCGGGAACGGCCATGAAGGCAATGCGCCCGGCCAGGGACCCGATGACATCGGGCTGGGTGAGGGCGGTGGCTGCGCCCAGCATCATCGCTATCTGACAGTGGTGTCCGCAGGCGTGGGCCGCGCCAGTCTCAGAGTCGGCGTGGGGATGAGCGGCAATGATTAAAGAATCCAGCTCTCCCAGGACTGCCAAGGTTGGTCCGGCGGTGCTGCCCAAGGCATCGGCCCGCACCCCGGTGATGGCCAAGCCACTTCTGGGCTGCATACCCAACTCGCCGAACTTTTGGGCGACCAGCCTAGCGGTCTTGAGCTCCCGAAAGCCAGGCTCGGGGTTCTGCAATATATTTTTGGCCAAAGCAACCAGTTCATCGGCTTTGGAGTCGATGATTTCTGCTGCCCGGCGCTTCAGGTCCTCTTTCGAGGGCATTTAGTTATCTCCGAACATTTCGCTTCCCATCGTGGCATTTGGTTGGGCATTTGTGCGGCGCGTTCGATTGTAACAAAGGCCGCCTGGTAAAGGTATACCGGAGTGTATAATTGCATGGCCTCACCTAGGCTCAATAATCGGGCCGCTATTCGGGCCGGTAGTAGTATTTGGTAGCGGTATTTGGAAGTTCATATGAAAGTAGTTATTGCGCCCCAGGGATTCAAGGGCGGCATCTCCGGTCTCGAAGCTGCTCGGGCCATTGCCCGTGGAGTTATCGCGGCAGTGCCCGACGCGGAGACAATATTGCTTCCAGTGGCTGACGGCGGCGATGGTACGCTGCATGCCCTGGTGGACGCCACCGGCGGCGAGATTTTCACCAGCACGGTAACCGGCCCTTTGAGTCATCAGGTGCAGGCGCAATGGGGAGTAATGGGTGACGGCCGCACCGCCGTGATTGAGATGGCCAGGGCTTCGGGTTTGGCCATGTTGCCAAGGGGCAGGCGGAACCCAAAAATAACTACCACGCTGGGTGTCGGTCAGATACTGAAAGAGGCCCTGGAACGGGGTTACGGTCGGATAATCGTTGGCCTGGGTGGCAGCGCCACCAACGATGGCGGCGCAGGCATGGCCACTGCATTGGGTGTCCGCTTCTTAGACGCCAATGGCAACGCCCTGCCCCCCGGTGGTACTGCCCTGGCCCGCCTTGACCGAATCGACACATCTGGGCTACTGGAGCAGATTGCCGGCGTGGATATTATCGCGGCCACGGATGTAACCAACCCGCTGTGCGGGCCAACCGGTGCGTCGGCGGTATATGGCCCGCAGAAAGGGGCAACGCCAGAGGTTGTCGTAGAGCTTGATGCCGCACTACTCAACTTCGCCCAGGTGATTAAACGAGATGTGGGTTTGGATGTCTTGGACACCCCCGGATCGGGAGCGGCTGGCGGACTTGGGGCCGGGTTGATGGCCTTTGCTGGGGCCAAGATTCAGTCTGGCATCGACATGGTCTGTCAGGTGCTGGACTTCGACTCCCATCTCGCTGGGGCCGACTTGGTGATAACCGGAGAAGGGCGGGCCGACCATTCCACGGTGTTCGACAAAGCCCCGGTGGGTGTGGCGCGGCACGCCAAGGCCCACGGCGTCCCCACCATATTGCTGGCGGGCAGTCTGGGAGACGGACATGAGGAACTGTACGACCACGGCGTAGCGTCGGTGCTCTGCATCTCCGACGGCGCAATGTCATTTGAGAAGGCCCTCAGCCGAACTGGAGTGATGTTGGAGGGAACGGCGGAACGCGCGATGCGCTTGTTCTTGCTTAAGCCGTAAAACCTGGCCCTTTAAGCCATCCGCTGACGCACGAACCCCATTACCTGGTTGCAGAGTTCGATGGACCGTTCGGAGTCGACGCCGTCAAAGGCTTCAGAGCAGGTGCCGCTGGGCAGGAACTCAGGGTACCGGGTAATGTAGTGGTACTTGTCGAGTTGGCGGGCTTCGGCTTTGACCGTGTCGAACATCATGTCGAAGAGCTTGGCATCTTCGCAGAGGTCCAGCAGCGAATGGCCCCAAACGTCCTCAACCTTCTTGTGGTACAGATAGGCTTTAATGGCCTTTTCTGCTGCCTGCTGTCCCATGAAACAGGCAAGGTTGTGTTTGCCGCCATCCCGGAGGAAGCTGGCGTCTTCCAGGTCTTGTTCGGCCTGGCGCATCCATCGGGCGCCCTCCGCTAAATAATCAGGCATTGTAAATCTCCCGTCCCTCGCGGACCGCCTTACCCAACGCTGGCAGCTTCTCGCGCATTTCTTCGAACTCGGCTGGGGTATAGACCAGGGTGTCGATGTCCACCGAGCACGGTAGATGGTACGAAAAGAAATCGGCGCGGCGTCCGAAAGAGTATTCGGTATCGTGGACGATGATTAATTCAATTTTGGTGTCTGGAGAAAAGTCCTCGGCGGCCATGTCGCCGGTCAAGATAACCTTCTCCACTCCTAGGATGGGAAGCATTTCCTCAATGGCCACCAAGTCCCGTTCCAGCATCTGTCGGCGGAACGCGGAAAATCCGACGCGCATCGGCATATATTCACCTATTGGCTGGTTGGATTAATTTCGAAAACGGTGGCCGAGGAAGGGGCTGCCCCCATCTCCGACTTCGTCGAGAGTCTCGACTTTGTCGGACCTACTCTTCCCCATTGCGAGGGGGAAGGGTAGTGTCCTCTCCCCCTGGAAGGGGGAGAGTTAGAGTGGGGGTAACTCATTACTTTGCCAGTCTTTGGTGGATACGGCGACTAACCCAAGAGCACCATATGTACTTCTTTGGGGCCGTGGACGCCCTCCACGATGGTCATTTCAATGTCGGCGGTGCGGCTGGGGCCGGTGATGAAGTTCAAATAGCTGCCCATTTCACCGCCCCGCTGATGATACTCTAGCCGCCGCAACAAAAACAGGTCGTCTAGGGTTTCCAACACTTCCTCGGGACGCACCAACGCTACGTGCACCGGCGGCACCAAGGAGACCAATCTGCTCAGCCCACGGCGGGGCAGCACGATAATTGATCCGGTCTCGGCCAGGGCGTAGTCGGCCCCGGTGATGCCAATATCAGCTCGCCGAATCACCTCGCGTAGCGCCCTTCTGGGAGTGGCATTGTTTTGGATTATGGGGGTAATTGTGAGCCCAAGACCACGCAGCGCATCGTCTACTGGTATTTGATCAAAGACTTCCTGCCCGGAGCGGACGGCCCGTGCGGCTTCCTGGTTACGGGCCAAGGTTTCGATGTACCCGATGGCCTCTTCGCCGCCAGCCGCGCGAAAGACGTTCCAGCCGCCTTTCTGGGCCATGTCGGCCAATTTATCCAGCAGGGCCGGAAGGTTCTCCTGGACTCTTTGGCGTATTTCTGCGGCCTGGCTCTCCAGGTCGGCAGTGGTCTCCAGCAACCGTTGGTACGGCTGGGCGGGAGGCGTGTTGTCTCTGCCCAAAGATTCTCTTACGGACTGGAGGAATTCTTCTTTGGAAACGCCGGGAATATTGGTGTCTTGGTTGGTCATCTTAATGACTGTCCGTGGCGTCCGTGGGCGGCCCGTCCGCTATTCCCTGCTCCCACAACTCGTGGAAGGTCTTGCGCGGCAATGCTGGTAGGTCACGGCCCCTGGTCCACTTGGAGACAATGGGTAGGGGGAGTTTTCGGTACCACCGGCCGTCTTTGGTCATGGGCGTGATTGGCGAGAATTGAAGCAACCCTTGGAGTGTCCGTCCAGTCTGGTGTCCGAACTTAACAAGGGACGGTCTGCTCATTACCCAAGCGTAGACACGGGCGACCATTCGCTCCGATTCAGGTGCCGAGCGCTGGCTGTCATCAGGGCTCTCGGCGGTTTTCTTGCGCAGGTCCAGCAGCATCCTGGGGATGTCTATCTTGATGGGGCAGACTTCCCGACAGGCCCCGCAGAGGCTGGAGGCTTGGGGTAGTTCCTTGGCATTTTTCAGCCCAACCAGCATGGGCGTGATTACTGCGCCGATGGGGCCGGGGTAGACCCAGCCGTAGGCGTGGCCGCCGATGCGTTGGTAGACCGGGCAGATGTTCAAGCAGGCCCCGCAGCGGATGCAATAGAGCGCTTCCCGCAACGCCGGGTCGGCCAACATTGCAGAACGGCCATTGTCTACGAGTATCAGATGGAATTCCTCGGGGCCATCCTCGTCGTCGGCGCGGCGCGGGCCGGTGGTCATGCTCACATAGCTGGTGATGCGCTGTCCGGTGGCGGAACGGGGCAGCAACCGGAGAAACGTGGATAGGTCTTGCATGGAGGGAATTACTTTTTCCATGCCGGTGATGCCGATGTGAATGCGTGGGGCAGAGGTACAGAGGCGACCGTTGCCCTCGTTGGTGATTATTACCAGGGTGCCGGTCTCGGCCACCACGAAGTTGGCCCCACTAATGCCTAGGTCGGCCTCCATGAACTTATCCCGCAGTACTGTTCGGGCGGTGGCGGCCATGTGGAAAATGTCTTCGTCGTAGGGAATCCCCAGTTTTTCGGTGAAGAGTTCGGCCACGTCCTCCTTGGACTTGTGCAGGGCGGGGGCCACCAGATGGGATGGCGTTTCATTGGCCAGTTGGATGATGTACTCGCCAAGATCGGTCTCGTATACGTCCACTCCCAGGGCTTCCAACACCGGGTTCAGATCCAGTTCCTCGGAAACCATGCTCTTGCTTTTGGTGGCGATTTTGACGTTCCGCGTGCGGACAATATGGGCGACTATCTCGTTGGCCTGGTCGGCGTCTTTTGCAAAGTGGAGGTGGCCACCGGCGGCGGTGACGTTGGCGTGGAGGAGGTCCAGGTAATAGTCCAGGTGCTCAATGGTGTGGATCTTGATGTCCCTGGCCTGCTGACGCCACTGTTCCCAAACCTCGGGGGTGACTTCCTCGATGCGGTCCTGACGCGCAACGTCGAACCCGGACGCCACACGGTCAAGGGCCCGGCGCAGCTTGGGGTCGAGCATGGCTTGGGCCGACGCGGCGGAAAAGTTCTTTGTCTTTATTTCAGCCAATAGGTGAGTCCCAAAAGTTATTTGGAGTCGGCGTCCAGAATTTGTGCTAGGTGCCGGACCTTCACGTTCGAGCCCTGCCGGTTGAGCGCCCCGCTAATGTTCATCAGACAACTCATATCGCAGGACACTAGAGTGTCGGCGCCGCTGGCTTGGACGTTGGTTACCTTGTCGGCCACCATGCCCTCGGAAATGTGGGGGAACTTCACGGAGAATGTTCCGCCAAAGCCGCAGCAAATCTCCGCCCCGGCTAACTCTTTCTCTTCCAGTCCGGGTACTGAGCGCAGCAGTTTCTTGGGTTCCTCGCGGACTTCAACCTCCCGGAGCATGTGACAACTGGGGTGATAGGCGGCGGTGCCTTGGTACTCTGCCCCGCAGGCAGCGGCGTCCTCAACTCCCAGCACCTTCACCAGAAACTCGGAGAACTCGTAGGTCTTGGCGGCCAGGGCCTTGGCTTCGGCAAGCAGTGTTGGGACGTCGGCGAAAAGTTCTAGATAGAAGACACGGATGGTGGCGGCGCAGGAGCCAGAGGGGACCACCACGTACTCGCTGTCGCGGAACTGGTCCAGCACCCGTTTGGCCAAGGTGCGGGCCTCTTGGGTGAACCCGGTGTTGTAGACCGGCTGGCCGCAACAGGTCTGGTCTTTGGGGAAGCCCACGGTGACACCCAGCCGACGCAAAACCTTGACCACGCTGACACCCACTTCGGGGTACAACTGGTCGATGATGCAGGTGACGAAAAGGTCGGCGTTGGGTTTCTGGGTCAAGGGGGATTCACTTCCGTTCTAGCTTCCAGAAGCGTACCAGAGGCAAAGGTGGCTAGCAAGATTGGGAGGAAGGAATTGCTGCTGACAACGCCCCATCTCCGACTCCGTTGAACCTAACCTTCCCCCATGAGTAAGCGTTGCCTTAAAAATAGCGAAAGAACCCAGCTTTCAGTTCGAACAACCCTATCCACATGTCATTCTGAGCGTAGCGAAGGGTCTGCCACGGTGGTGCTTGGAAGATTCTTTCCCGATGCATCGGGACTTCACTCCTCAGAATGACAGTTTTGAGGCAAAGCCGACGAGTGGGGGAAGGGTCTATGCGGGATTAGATTCGTAGTAAGTGAGATTGACCGATTAAAAAGGTCGGGGCGGGAGAATCCGGCGATAGACCCCTGGAGAGCCGGGCGCGTGGCCGTAACTGCCGCCGATGTATTGGTGCATCGTGTCCTGGGCGCGGTGGGCCTCCCAGGCTAGGGACTCGGGAACTTTCTCGTGTTCGAACTCGTAGACCGTCGTGTATTTGGGACTGCCTTCCACCGCGTGATAGCGACGGACGAACAGGCAGCCGGGCACTTTGAGATTGCCTGGAGTGCGGACGTTGTCGTAGTAATCGTTGTACTTGTCTTCGATTTCGGATGGCACAATCATTCGGCCAACCTGCAAGGCTGGGGCCATGCCTCGGCCCATGGTGTCAGGGTCGCTTTCCTTGGGGGAGATTTGGGTTAAAACGTTACGCACGGTGCCCCGACCGACAACCGACGGAGAAATGCGCTGGGTCCATTCGGTGGGGTTTTGACTCATGTGTTTGTATTCGGGGGACTGAATCGCCGCCGCCGTTTCTAGCTCATAGAGGGCCATATAGCGCGGGCCGCCCTTGGTCGCCTGGTAGAGAGCGGCGTCCAAGAATCCCGGCGCGCTGAGCCGCTCGGGTAGATGCTCCTGGGCATACCAGGCGTTGAACTCGAAATCGTGCTCAGCGTCAACGTCGGCAAACACCATCAACAGCGCTGAACCTTTCTTTTTAACCATGATTTACTTCCTTTGTGGGGTTGGTGATAATTTTGACGGGGAAACGCCCCCATCTCCGACTCCGTCGAGAGTCTCGACTTTGTCGGACCTAACCTGACCCCGCGACGGGGGAAGGGACTTTTCTACGCCGACAACACCACATCCAGAATCGCCACTCTGCCTTCCGCGACGGCAGCTAGGCCATCGGCGATGGCCCCGGCGAGGCGTTTGGGGTCTTCTACACGTTCTCCGTGGCCGCCGAAGGGGGAGGCCAGTTGCTGGTAGTCGGGGCCGGGAATGTCCACCCCGTGGAAGATGCCGGACTTGGCGGCATCGCCATCGGGATAGAAGGACAGGTGTAGCCGCTTCATGGCGGCGTAGCTAGTGTTGTTGAACACCACAATCATGATGGGTATGTTGCTTTCGCGGGCCACACCCAAAGCCTGGGTGATGGGGTTGTAGAGCAGTGCGCCGTCGCCCATTAGGGCCACCACCGGACGGTCCGGGTAGGCCAGTTTCGCGCCGAGTGCGGTGCCAAGTCCCTGGCCGAGTCCGCCGACGGGACGCAGATAACTCTGGGGATTGTCCCATTTAATTCGGCGCAGTATTTGGGGGCGGTGGACGATGGTCTCGTCAATGTAGATGGTGTCGGAGGGCATGGCCTCGCTCAAGGCATTGCAGAGCACGCCGGGGTCGATTGGGCTGGAGTCGGACACCCCGTCGCCAACGGCCCGGTACTTCTCCCACACTCCGCTGTTGCCTGCGTAGTCGTTGGCCTTGGCTCCACTGGACTGGGAGCTTTGGGCCGTCACCGCCTCAGTCAACAGTTGCAGAGTTAGCGGCAGGTCACCTTCCAGGTAGTGGTCCGCTCCCAGGTCTTGGTAGACCATGAACTCTTTGATGGGGTTCTCGTCGATGATTACCACGGTGGCGTGGGCGGGGCTGGCGCTGGCCGGATACCAAGGTGAGCGGTTGCCGACGACCAAGAATAGGTCGAATTCGCCCAGCCGTGGCTTCAAGTCGTAGCCGTTGTGCAGCGGGTGGCTCTTGGGGAAATTCGAGTACGCTGGGCCTTCGGCCTCGAAAACCGGGATGGACATGGTCTCGGCCAGAGCGACCAAGGCATGGAAACCCTCGGCGCTCCGACCCGCAGAGTCGGCGACAATCACCGGGGCCTTGCTTTGGATAATCAGGTCCGCAATCCGGTCGATGGCCGAAGACTCAGGTCTGGTCTTGGGGGCTTCGGGCTTGTTCTTGAGGCCGGCGGGCGGAGTCCACTCTTCTAGCATCACCTCCATGGGGATGTTCAGAAAGGTGGGGCCTTTGGGCGTGCGCTGGGCCATCTCTCCAGCGCGGCTCACAGTTTCGTAAAGCACCTCGGCGCTGGTGACCCGGCTGCTCCACTTGGTGATTGAATCCACCAACCGGTTGGGGCCGCCCACGATGCTCAGGTTGCGGAGCCACTGGGGGCCGGGGTCGAATCCGTTGGCCTCCCCATAGGTGGTGGTCTCGCCCGATGCCACTAACATTGGAATCTCGCCCTGGAACGCGCCGTGGATACCCATGGAACCTTGGAGCACGCCCACTCCGGCGTGGAGCAGCACGGCCTGCATTCGGCCCGTCATCCGGGTGTAACCCTGAGCCATGGCCACCGCCAAGGTCTCGTGCCAGCAGTTGATGTACTTGGGGCCTGGCTCTTCGTTGATTTTCTGTCTGGCCAACGCCTCCCACACCGAGGGCCATTCGGAGCCGGGTGAGGAAATGATGTAGTCAACGTCGAGCTTGCGCAGGGCTTCGAGGATGGCGTCGCCGCCGTCTTTACGTTCGGGCATCGGATAATCCTCTCAATTGGGTGAATCTTAGGTGAATCTTAGGTGAATCTTAATTGATGGGTGGGTCCGGCCAAATGTGTGAGTGCGATGGGCTGCCAGGGGAAATTGTGGCTCATTATACATATTATTGGAAATCTTGACGGTTGCGCTCCCCGAATATATCCTCAGCCGCGCAAGACCCGCCTAAAACCCGCCTGCTTGGAGGAATCATGGCCCACGTCGTTTCCACCGGTTTTGACGTTCCCCCGGGATTTATCGACGCACACGCCCATATCGCGCCGACCAGCTTCCTGAAAGAAGCCCAGAAGTCGGCCAAGTCCTTTGGAGTGGAAGTACAGGAGACCGACGCCGGTCATGCCCTGACCTTCCCTGGTCTGCCGCCGCTCCGGGCAGCGGGCGGGGGCTTGGCCGACACCGAGGCCCGGTCAGCCTGGATGCAGGAACAGGGAGTGGGCTCCCAATACATGGCGGCCTGGCTGGATATCCAGGGTTACACCCTGCCGTCGGATAAAGAAGCTGATTGGGTGCGGCTGCTCAATGAGCACATGGTGCAGACGGCCAAAGATAGCGGCGCAGCGTTCCAGACCATCGCCGCAGTGCCTCTGCGCGACGGCGAGCGGGCCGCCAGGGAGCTGGAGTACGCCGTCAATACCCTCGGCATGTTGGGCGCAATGCTGCCCAGCGACCCGGCCGACGTGGACGTGGCCGACTCTAGTTTGGAGCCGCTTTGGGCAGCGGCGGAGCAACTGGACGTTCCGGTGATGTTGCACGGCGCATCGCACAGCAAATGGCCGTTGGTCGGACCCAGCTATTTGGCCTTCAGCATGGGCCGAACCCTGGACACCACAATCTTGGCCGCCAAGTTAATCCACTCAGGGTTGCTGGACAAGCATCCCAACTTGAAGCTGCTGTTGTGCCACGGTGGGGGATTCCTGCCCTATCAGATTGGACGTTTGGACGTGGCCTACCGCAAGGGCCTGGAGAAGGTAACGGAGCTGGAACGGGGCGGCCCCGAAGCATACATGTCCATGCTCTACTACGACACGGTGACCATTAATCCCCGGTCGCTGAAATTGCTGCTGGATTTGGCTGGGCCCGAGCACGTGCTGTTGGGCTCGGACTGGGTTTGGGCCCCAATGAGCGGCGGCCTGATGGACGCCGTCGATCATGTTGGTCTGGATCAAGCGGAAAAAGACCGCATTTGCCGCCAGAACGCGCTGGATTTGTTTGGTGGTTAATTAGGGATACCACCTCTGTTCTGGCGCACCCCGGAACCCAGAGTGTTTGCCCTGAGGCCGAGTTTTTGAAGACAAGCAAATGGCTGGATTATAGGCACGGCCAGGCCTAGAATCTAAGCATGAGCGCACGAAATATTTTCTTTCCCATAATCGCTGTTTTTACCCTATTTTTGTTGGCCTGCTCCAGCGGCGCGGGCACTGCATCGGTGGCTGTGGTTACTGAGCCAGACCATACCGCAGTTCCAGCGCCGACTTTGGCGCCGACTTTGGCGCCGACTTTGGCACCGACTGATGTACCAACAGCGGTTCCCGATAGGCCCATTGAATCGTTGCCCGGTCTGGACAACATCGACACTGCCGCAATGATGCAAGAAGTGCTGAACTCCCCAGAGCTGATGAGCTGCCTGACCAGCGCTATGAGCCTCACCGAGCTGATGGGCTTGGCTGAGCGTTCGCCCACTGTCGAAGATATGGCATTAATCCTGCCATGTTTTAGTGACGAGCAATTGGGTTCTCTAAGCGGGCTCAAAGACTTAATTCCCGCCCCGTAACCTTCGGAAAATATTTGGACTAACCGACCTCTAAACGCGGCAGCACAGGTAATCAAGAAAGGCCCGTTCCTAATGGAACGGGCCTTTCTTGATTACCGACTTGGTAGCGTGAATGTATTTGCCGGGGATTTAATCTTTTACGCGGTACACCCGGGCGGCGGTGTCGTGGAACATGTCGGCCCGTTCTGAGGCCGAGTAGTCCTTAGACAGGATTTTGAAGGAGTTGTACATCACGTTGTACGAGAAGGACACCTTGTCCACCGGGAAGTTGCTTTCGAACATGCAGCGGTTGGGGCCGAACGCCTCGATGCAGTGGTTCATTATTGGCGCCGTTTCCTTAAGACCTGGAGAGCCAGTGCGTGTTCGCCTTCGCCAACATGAAGACGATGGTGGAGAATGCGGGCGGCAAGATTGAGAACATTGGCTCGATCAAGGTCTACATGAAAGACCGCGCACAGCGCGATGCGGTCAACAAGCCCTGGCTGGAGATGTTTCCCGACGCGGATGACCGACCCGCCCGCCACGCCATCGAATACGACGCCTTTCCTCCAGGGGTATTAGTACAATTGGAAGTGATTGCGGTGGTCGTCTAACCGCCGGGCATATTAACCGGGCATATTAACCGGGCATATTAAATAGAACGGGAATCAGGAGAATCAGTTGCAACCGGAAAGCAAATTTGTGGAGTCCGACGGGGTAAAACACCATTACTTAGAATGGGGTAACCCCGATAACCCGAACGTAGTCATGTTTCATGCCGTTGGCATGTGTTCGCAAATATGGAATAACACCGCCCGAGACCTGGCGCGGGATTACCATGTCTATTCATTCGACCTCCGGGGGCACGGGGATACCGAACACAAACACGGTGGCTACACTTTCCAAGAAATTGGCGAAGATTCAGCTTCGGTCATTCAGGCCCTTGGTTTGGAAGAATCGATAGCAATTGGTCACTCCGCAGGCGGGATGTCCATGCTGATTGCCGACTCGCTGGTGCCGGGAATCATCGGCAAAGGTGTGTTGGTTGATACCCGCGTGGGGGAGAGCCCCATGAACCTTCTCACCCCCGAAGAGGCGAAACTGCGGATCGAGCGGACCCTACAAAAACGCTCGATTTGGGAGAGCCGAGATGCGATGTACGCCGCCTACCGTGATCGTCGGGTGTTTAAGCCCTGGACCGACGAGGTATTCACCGATTACATCGATGGCGCTACCCGTCCTCTGGGCGATGGCCGGGTCGAATTGAAGTGCAATCCCCAGGTGGAAGAGAGTTTCTACCAAAACCGGGTTGAACTGGACACTGCCAAAGTTCTTAAGGGTCTGGGGGGCGAGTACGTATTGCTGGTCGGCGCCTATGATGGGGCCCAAACTCCCCAGGACGCAGCCGTGTTGCACCTGCAAAAAGAGACTAAGGATTTCCAGGTTAAGGAGCTAGGCGCGGGATCGCACTTCGTTCCCATGGAGCATCCTAATCTGGTACTGAAAGAAATACGAAACTTTATTGACTAACACTGGGCGTCAGGCCTAGACAGTTATCAGAACTCCTATTAATCAAAAGACTAAAGAGGTATAGACATTGGCCGATCAAGAAGGCGGATTTAGCCCGGAGACAATCCTAACGCATCTGAAAGCCAACAATGTGACCCACGTGGTCTGGCTGCCCGACAGCGAAACCAACTTCCTGTACACGTTGATGCAGGCTGAGCCATCGCTGACGTTGGTGCCGATGAGCCGTGAAGGCCAGGCATTCTCCACCGCCGCCGGTCTATCGGTGGGTGGGGCCAAGCCGGTCATTTTGATACAAAACACTGGCCTGATGGAGTCGGGAGACTCCATGCGTGGCTGGGCCATGGGCATGAACATTCCGGTGGTGCTGATGGTCGGATACCGGGGCTGGACGCGACACGGCGTGGACACCGATACCGCGGCGACCTATACCGAGCATTTCCTCCACGCTTTCGGCATCAAGTATTACTTGGTGGAAAGCGATGCCGACTCCGACCGGATTGCGGTGGCCTTTGAAAGAGCGGAAAGAACCAAGCAACCAGTGGCGGTTTTGATTGGCGACGAATTCCACGGTTTTAATCAGACCGGCAGATAGTTATCAAATCAAGCAGGCCCGGTTGAACCAGACAAAAAATTCCAAACCCTGAACACTGAGTTTTGTAGAGGATAAATGTTCCAGACACTAGATATGTTTAAAGCCTTCGCACCCTTCCGGGGCAACGCCGTTGTGATTCCCGGTCGGGGCGGTCGACATTGGATTAACGTCAGCGACAAGCCAGACCGAGATGTTCCCCTGGGCGACCCGGCCATGGGCGGCCACGCTTCCTTCGCCCTGGGTCTCGCTTTGGCCCGGCCCAACGAGAAGATAATCTTGTTCGACTCGGAAGGCGACATTCTGATGAACATGGGCGCGTTGCCGACCATTGCCGAGATGGACCCCAAGAATTTCTACCATTTTGTGTTGGATAACGGCGTGTACGCCACCACCGGCGGGCAACCGGTCCCCAACGCCGCCAACGTCCAATACGATGTGATTGCCAAGGGCTCTGGATACCAGAACACATATGCGTTCGACAATCTGGAAGACTTCACCAACAACATCGAAGAGATACTCAGCATGCCCGGCCCGGTTTTTGTGACGATGAAGGTCGCTCCCGAGATCGAGAACGTGCCGATAACCCAGCGGGTCCGTTGGCAGAAGAAGACCCGCGACCAGACCATCGCCGACATGCAGAAAGACCTGGGACCCCGTTAGCTCCCATTTGCAAAAGGCGTCCGGGGGTAACCATTAACCGGCTTTACGGCGACCTATCATATCTGTGGCCGATTATCAGCCCGCCCGAAGAATACGGTGATGAGGCAGGTCATTTTCGGGAGATTTTCTGGGAGAAGCTCGGCCAAGGGCGACATAGCGTGCTGGAGTTGGGCGTCGGTGGTGGACATAACCTGTCCCACCTGACCGCGGACTTTGAGTGTACCGCCGTTGATTTGTCGCCGGACATGCTGGCCCTATCCCAGGGATTAAACCCAGGGGTAGAACACCACGTGGGCGACATGCGGAGCATCCGTCTCGGGAAGACGTTCGATGCGGTATTGATTCACGATGCCGCCTCGTATCTGCTGACCGAGCAAGACCTTCAAGAGACGTTCCAAACGGCGGTCAATCATCTGCGGCCCGGTGGCGTGTTTACCGTTGCGCCAGACTGGGTTGAGGAGACCTTTCCCGATGGCTGGGTCTACACCTGGGACCGGCAGCAGGGGGACATGGAGGTCAATATTGAAGAGGTCATGGTTGACCCCGACCCCGATGATACCCAGGTAGAGTCGACCTACACGTACACCATCAATAAGGGTGGAAAGATTACGGTTGAGGTCGATACCCACGTAACAGGAATCTTCCCCATCAACACCTGGACCCGCTTGATGGAAGAAGCGGGGTTCTCAGTAGAGTTGAGACCTCTGTCGCCCAACGAGGGCGGCTACGGTTCGTGGCTGATTATTGGAGTCCTCGAAGAGTTAATCTAGGTTCGGATCGAATATCGCCTGAGCCACCTGGAGATCTCTGCTAAATTAAAATTTCCAGGTGTAGCTGCAATCCTAACTGAAAAATCGACAGCTTCGTTGTTCGGAGTGCTTAAATGGTATCCGTTAAGGCTTAAGAACACCGCGACAGAAGTAAGAGCCAACCTCTTGTTACCATCAACCAGGGAGTGATTCTTGTTTACAGATCGGAAAAGGGCGGCTGCTTTATCAAAGATTGTTCGATGTAGATATTGGCCTTGAAAAGTATGAACGGGCGCGGTCAGAGCAGATTCTAAAAGCCCTCTTCCGTAATCACCATCGACATACTGAAAAGTGGGCATCGGATCGGGATAATTCGAATAAAACTCGGACGCCAATTCGTAAATTACTGATTCCACGTCGAACAAGGTAAGGAATCGATATTTGCGCCTAGAGACGTCCCAACTCCCTCAGCGCTCGGCCATGTGTTTCAATTGCTTTCTTCGCAGCGGTTCGAACTTGCGAGCCATTCGGAGAGCCAGCGGATTTCTCCCACTTCAGAGCGGCAGATTTGGTCGTTCTGCGCCCGACTTTCACGATATGAGAACCAGGCGAAGTCATTTGATGTTCCTTCTCTCGGCGGTCAAGATCGTTGGTAACACCGCAATATACGACTTTGTTCCCGTCCTTAAGATGGTACTTATAAGTGTCGCGTCCCACCCGACCGCTGTCGGTGCTATATTTATGGCCCTTTACCGTGGAGGGGTTAGGGTGTTTGCGTATCATATCTGCCATCTCGCACTCAGGATAAGCCCGTCGCCATTAGTATTTAGGCAACTCTAATCGGGCTCAAAGCATAAACTAATTATATCATTGGCCATAATCTGGACCCGTTTGATGGGAGAAGCGGGGTTCTCAGTCGAGTTGAGACCTCTGCCGCCCAACGAGGGCGGCTACGGTTCGTGGCTGATTATTGGAGTCCTCGAGCCTGCGTAAAAGCCTGCTACGGCTTCATCACTGCCAGGCACTTGCTGGAATTAAAGATATAGGTCTGCACGAACTCGATTATCTCGGGCTTCCGGTCCAACTCTGACAGCGCCCCGGCCAGGCACATCCAGTTCAGTATTTCCTGCTGTCCGGCGTCTTCAATTTGGCTATTGGGAATGTTGCGCCAGGCCTCGTAGTTTCCAGCTTTCAATTCTTCGAAGCGTGCCAAATCCGACTCCACGTCGGGATAGAGCCAGTGGTTCTTGGGAGTTAGGAAGGCGTGGGACCAACTGGATGATGCTACCAATGCCACTTTCCACGGACTGTTCGCAAACGCCCTGGCAGTGGCCGCGCCAATCTCCATACACCGCTTTGGTGACGGGCCGGGCGGATCCATCGCCATATCAACGCCGTTGACCATCTGAGTGTGTGGGCCGCCCTGGTTGCGGATAATGTTGCTGCCGTAGCAGTTCACCGAGAATGGAATCACCGGATAGTCGAAGCCCTTGCGGTCATAGTCTAGGTAGAGCAGGGTGTTTAGGAAGGCGTGGCCCAGGCCGGGTTGATGAAGGGGCTTGTAGGAATAGGCGATGTCGAACCCGTCTTCCAAAAGCGCCCCGGCCAGATACCGGCTGGATTCGTGCCCCTTGTAACGGAAAATTTTATCGGCGGGTTCGTCCCAAATATTGGGCCGTTGGCCGCCGTCGCTCCCCACCATCGGTTGGCACTCGAAGCCTTCATAGGCAAGGATGCAGAAGGCGGGAATGATGTCCTCTTTGAAGTTCTCGTATTGGTCGTCGCCCCAGACCAAAACCACGTCCGGGTTGAAAGCATCAATCTCAGCGCGTACCTTGCGGAAGCCGTCGGCCAACTTCTGGCGCTGAATCTTGGCCGAGGTGTACCCCTCGTCGTCGCCCCACTCGGCGCGCATCGCCTCGGGCCAGGACTCCGGGTTCTTCTGCTCCGCTGGGATGCGGTCATTGCTCCGCAGTGCGCGGGTGAGGGAATAGTTCTTTAGTTCATCGGGAGTGATGAGCGCTGGGGAGTGGGTTACGCCGACTCCTAGTATCTCTGCCATTTTGGCCTCCTAATTGCCGGAGAATATTAACGGAGAATATTAACGGGGAATATTAACGGGGAATATTAAAGGGGAATATTAA
>JABMNL010000054.1 GCA_013204585.1 SAR202 cluster bacterium
GGAGATCATCGAGAACTGGCGGTTGGACTACAACGAGGTCAGGCCCCACAGCTCGCTGAAAGGCAAAACGCCGAAGGAGTTCATTGAAGCAGTAGCCGGACTCTACTATCCAACGATACTAACTTCGGGGTAAGGTCACGATGAACAGCACTCCTAAACCGACCTCTCGTATGCGCCGCCAACCGAATTCGAGACCCAAGGCGAACAACAGCAGAACCAGTCCCAAGTCGGCCAGGAGGCGAATGGTCTTTACGTCTTTTACCAGGGGGCTGGGGAGGGGGTGAAGGGGCCGATGATGAGCCCGGCCAGAAGATACCCGAGGATGGGAGGCTGTTTTAGCTTGTGAAAGAGGACGATGACAGCCCCGGCCACAACCATGATAATGGCGAAGTCTCAAACCAGAGAGAATTCTGCCGCACCTTCTACTGCTAACATTAATACCGGCACACAACACCCTCGGAATAGATTGAGCCGGAAATTACATTAGAGAGCACCATACGTTCACCTCCAGCTTTTTCAAAAGCCTGGCTCGACAATCCAGTAAACGCTCCGTCGAAGGTTCGGCGATAGATTACCGCAATGGCGCCGGAATCATTTGGGATCAAATCTCATTGGTGTCGGGTCCATTGGGCTGGAATTGTAGTTGAAACGAATTTCCTCGCCTTTGGCAATTTCCCTGAGTGAGATTATCTGTATCTGCCCACGATTAAAGTCTTTGGAATACCAGGCGTTGGGGGTATACGAGTGGTTATATAAAGAGCCATGCCCAAGGGCAATGGCAGCGCCGGTCAATTCTGGCGCCCAAGCGTAGTAATAATCGCCCAATAGGGTTAGATCCAAGTAAAGCGCCTCAGCCGGTGAGACCGCCAACACCGGACAGATCTCGATAACCTCCCATTTGGCGATGTCTTGGGCGGCGAAAACACCACGCCCAATCCCTGGTGCCTCTCCGATGTAAGTCTTAATGAGACTTCCCTGATCAGTCTGCAATGCCCCCCCTCTTCGTTCTTGGTTCTTGCCTGAGATTCTCGCCCTGTGTTCCCGCGTTTCCCTTATTTAGGTGTCAGTAACCGATTGCCATCGTCGGCCGATAGGAGTCAACCCCCGCCCGCAGCAGACCCTCTTCGTAGTCGATGGTAATGGCGGAAGGCCGGGAGAAAGCCCCAGTCAACGAAGGCGTCTCTTCCACTACTTCCACCCGGTGGCCCAAGCGCCTCAATCCACCGACTACATCATCGGGCATGCGGGCATTGATCAGGGTCTCTCTGCCGCTGGCATCGACCGTAGGCTGGCTGATAGCCTCCTGAGGCCCCATTCCGAAAACTATGACATTGGTGACTACTTGCACTCCCCGGTTCATGATTCTACGGGCGCCGGGCGCCCCTTGGCAGAGGATGGGCCTCCCATCTCGAAACACCATCAAGGGACTTTGATTGTTCAATGGACGCTTCCAACCGGCGATGGAGTTGGCGTACCCAGGCTTGGGAATAAACCAGGCCATGCCGCCTACCAAGTAGACGCCGGTGGATGGCGGGTTGGCCCCAGCGGTGAATACGCCGGTGTGGGTGCAAGTTACTGCGTTACGCCACCGGTCAACCACGTTGAAATGGGTGGTGGCTTCATCGTTGGTGTCCGAGGCCGGATGAAACATCTCAGCGGGGGCACCGGCGGGGTCGTAGCTCCACGGATCATGTGCCGCTTCGTCTAGGTAGTGGACCCACGGCTCGTCCTCGTGATATGCCGCGATGCCAGCGGTCCTCAGGTTAACCCTTCTCGCTAGTTCCCGGTTATATTCGGATGATAGTAGTCCTTGGAGTGGGACCGGCACGTGTTCCCAGTCGCCCAGATACCGATAACGGTCCGCGAAGGTGTGACGGGCCACCTGAATAAACAGATTGACGTAGTCCACCGTGTTATGCCCCACCGCATCCAGGTCGAAACGGTCCAGGATTCGAAAGGCCTGCAGGTTGGTGAGACAACCGCTGGGTGTGGGCACACCCATGATGGTGTGCCCCTTAAAGGGCACCGACATCGGCTCGGCGACGATGGGCTGGTAGTCTGCCAGGTCCTGTTTGGTCAGAATACCCCCTTCCTTCCGCATGAACTTGTCTATGGCGTCCGCCACCTCTCCCCGGTACATGGCGTCCGGGCCGTGCTTGGCGATCTTCTTCAGCAACTCCCCCAGGTCCTTCTGGACGATCTTGTCGCCGGACCCGGCATAGCTGCGGGGAGGGTGGCCTCCGGGCAGCCACATGCTGGCAAGATAGGGATCCAGGGTCAGGTGCTCCCAGTCATTTGCGGCATATAGGGTTACGTGCCAGTCGGCCTCGAAGCCTTCGGTGGCAAAGTGGATAGCCGGCTCCAGCAACTGCTCCAACGGCAGGGTACCGTACAACCGGTGGGCCTCGCAAAGGCCAGCGCAGGTGCCCGGAACAGTGACGCACTGTGGGCCCACGCTGTGGGCGTCGCCTTCCACATCGAAAATATGATATCCGCCAGGCTCGGCTGGCCCCGTGACATTGTACATATCGGGGCGGGCGTTCCGGGGGGCGCGGCCATTGAAGTCGATGGCAACCGTCTTGCCTTCTTCCGCCAAGTGGATAAGCATGTAACCCATGCCCCCAATGGTGGCCATGAAAGGCTCTAACACTACGTTGCAGAAGCCAATGGCGACGGCGGCGTCCACCGCATTGCCACCTTTTTTGAGTATCTCCAGCCCAGCCTCAGCCGCAGGCGCCTCCATGGCGGTTACCATGCCATTGGCGGCTTCAACCTCGTCCCTGCCTGGCGTCCAGTAGCTTTTGTTGGTCATGGTTCTCCAATTGGTTTCGATTCACCAAATAGCAGCCAGTCGCCAGTCAGCAACTGGAACTCGCTACTGGCCGCTGTTGCTCCGTGCATTCTGCCTACTCTCCCAGGTAACCAAGCGCCCGGTCCAGATCGACCTGCCAGGTTGACCAAGACTTCAGTGGACGAAATCCCAAACTTCGATTGATTCGGAGCATCGCAGCATTGGAGTCGGCGTTGGCGGTGCGGATCTTTTTGAGCTGCGGCATCTCCTTAATCATACGGGAAAGCATCTCTCCCTTTAGCCATTGCGCCAAACCCCGGTTTCTATACTTTAGGCTGACGGCGGTATGCCCTTGTTCTACCGTATCAGGGTAGTGTCGGTCCCGTAAAACCTCTGTGAAACCCGCCAACTCTCCAGTGGTCCGGTCTTTCAAGAACATGGTCCAACGCTCGACACCCAAGCTGATCAGGCACCTGTCCTCCTGCCGCAGGTGGTCGACAGTCCACGTGAATGCCTCTAACTCCAAGGCATCAGTGGGAGCGGTATTCATGACGCCTTTTAGCTCCGCCATGGCCTCTAGGTTCCCTTCGGGATAGGCGCCCTCCCGCAGCACCAGGTCGAACGACCGGGCCAGCCTCAGCCCGCGGCTGCGCCATTTGTCCACCAGGGTCATATCTAGGTGTGACAGATCCAATTGGTTGGTATGGGAGGCAAGGCTCATACGGGCGCCCAGCCGACGCAAAAAGACCCGGCCAGCGGGTATATCTCTGTCGGTGGTCACCAAGAGCAGGTCGCGATTTTCACGCCGGGCTACAGCAACAATGCGCCTGAGCAGGGCTTTGCCGATGCCCTGGCGGCGCATCTCAGGGATGACATCAATGTCAAAGTCCGCCATATGGGGGTTTTCTTCGTACCGCCCGATATTTATGTGGCCCCGGCCCACTACCTTTTTCTCGGCATCGCTCCAGGCAGCCCACTGGTGCAGGTCTAGGTATTCTGGAACGAACCGCCAATGGCCAATGGTTTCAGCCACGGACCTGAGTGGGTCCAGCGGCCATTGTTCGGCTCGCATGCGATTGTCAAATATGTTGAGAGCCGTTGCCTCGGATTCACCGACTGTGTGGGGGTCCAACTCCTTGATGCGTATGTTCTGGTTAATCATGTCAAGCGCCTCCTCTGGCCTATTCTCAACAATGTGGTTCGTCTATTCTCTGAAACTACGGGAAACTACGGGTTGTACAACTCCAAGCTCCGAAACCGGTGCGTGGCAGAGGGTTCGTTCGCAATGGGTCCGTTCAATATCACTTGATGTGGCGCTGAAAAAAATCTGCGACCCGCTTGGCGTACTCATCGGGCATCCGACGGTGGGAGGCGATGTGTCCCGCGCCGGGCACCACCCATATCTCGTCCTGCCGGCCTGCCGAAACCCTGTGGAGTTCCCAAGTCTCGTCGGCCGGTATCACATCGTCATCCTCGCCATGGATGAAGAATATGGGCTGGGCAATGTTCTCCACTACTTTCACAGGCCGGACTTTACTCACGTCAACGCCAAAGATGGTGCGGCCAATCACCAAGATTGGGACCCCGAACCAGGACGGCAAGGGAAGCCCAAAGAGGGAGAGGTTCTCCAGGTCCTCCATGGAATCTAAGAAGCCGCTATCGCTGACTATAGCGGCGATACGTGATTCTTGCGCAGCTACCATGATGGCCACGCCTGCCCCCAAGGAAAACCCCAACAATGCGATGCGCTCCACCGGGATTCCGCGCCTGGCCACATAGTCGATGGCACCTAAGACATCCCACTGCTCGCGGTCCCCCGCCGAACCGCGCCGGCCTCCCGACTCTCCCCGGCCGCGAAAATCGAAGAGCAACACACTAAATCCCCGCCCCACCAAGCTGCCGCCCAATTGCAGGGCCCTGGCGGCAGGGCTATTCCGGTGGTGCCCATAGCCTTGAATCAAGATTATGCAACGGGTATCCGGCGTTGCGGGCAGGTACCAGCCACTGAGCAGGACGCGGTCATACCGGCTGGGAAAGCCAACATCCTCGAATCCGATGCCAAGCTCCGCAGGATGACCCACCACCGGCAACCTGGTGACGACGGTCATTAGCCAAGCAAGCCGCCCGGCTTGCACCAGTATCCCAACCAGCACAAGAGTTACTGCCGCGCAGATGGCCAGCAATACGATCAGCAGCAATTTTCCTTAACCTCATCAATCCAGAAACCCAGGGCCAGAAACCCAGGGCCAGAAACCCAGGGCCAGAAACCCAGGGCCAGAAACCCAGGGCCA
>JABMNL010000055.1 GCA_013204585.1 SAR202 cluster bacterium
GAATGGGCTGGTTTCGTTAGAGATTTGAGTCAGGCATTCTAACGAAATGGGCTGGTTTCGTTAGAGATTTGAGTCAGGCATTCTAACGAAATGGGCTGGTTTCGTTAGCTCGTATTAGCCTCTGCGTGGTCGTTGACGGTCGGCGCTGTCCAACATCATGGTTACAGGCCCGTCGTTCTCCAAAGACACTTGCATGTGTTCTTGGAATCTTCCTGTAGCCACCGTTATCCCAGCTTGTCGAAACAACTCCACCGTGTGTTCGTAGAGACGTTTTGCTTCGTCTGGTCCCGCCGCTTGGTTGAAGTCCGGTCGCCGTCCTTTGCGAGTGTCACCGTACAGGGTGAACTGGCTAACAACTAAAAACTCCGCCCCAACATCTAGGGCGGAGTGATTAAAGCGGTTCTCTTCGTCGGCGAATATGCGCAGGTTGGCGATTTTTTCCACCAGGTATTGGGCGTCCGTCTCGTCGTCGTCTTTTGCGACTCCCAGTAGAATGACCAACCCAGGGCCAATCACTCCGATAATCTCGACGTCACCGGCGGGTTCATCTTGGCCGACTTGCTTGGATTGAATCGTAACGGACGCACTGGTCACGCGCTGAATCAATGCCCTCATCGAAACCTCTGGTGTGCCTCTGGGGCTGCGGGCTAGGTGGAACTGGCGGGGGTAGAAGAGGAAGTGCTGCTGGAATCAGTCGAAGACTTGGCCTTGGTGTCACTGGTGGACTTGGCGGTCGTGTCTGACTTGGATTCCGATTTAGAATCCGAAGAGGAATCTGAGCTGGAGCTATCTGAACTAGAGCTAGATGATGAGGATGACGAACTGTCGCTGGAACTGCTCTTGTTCTCGACCGGTGGCTTGGGCCGCCCGTAGTCAGTCGTGTAGAAGCCGCTGCCCTTATAGATTACAGGAACCGAGTGGTATACACGTTGGCCAGCCCCGGAACAATCCGGGCAGGTGCCAGAGCCAGCTTCAGCGAAGGTCTGCACCAATTCGAACTCGTTTTTGCAGCTTCCGCATCGGTAATCGTATCTAGGCAAGGGAACTCTCCTGGGTGAAATTACCCTTTGGCAGTTTCAGGCACGAAGTGCCAAGGGCAACCTGTCCAATTTAACAGTGCCACTTATAGCTGTCAACGCGCCTGTAGACTCCCCCAGGCACATTAAACGGCAAAGAAAAAAGGCCGAATACCGGCCTTTTTTGGAAACGGGCGGTATTAGGAGCCGCACAGTGCTAGCATTTAGTTCAGAGGCGATTTCCCGGAAGTGTGTTTAGTCAAAACCCAGGCGTATCTTGTGCCTAGACATTGGCTATTTGGGAATACCTACTGGTGGAAAGACCTACCGGCGGTTCTGGCGGCTCTGACGACGACGACGGCGCGCGGCCCTTTGGGCGGCAAGTCGCTCTTTTTGCGCCTTGGACCGGAAAAATCGGCGATCTTTAAGCTCTCGCAGAATTCCCGAGTGCTGCACCGAGGCCCGGAACCGGTTAACTAGGCTTTCCGGATTCTCGCCATCACGAGGGGTCACATATGCCATTCGAATCTCCAAGTATTGGTGGCCAGCTTAACCGGCCTCATTAAAGCTAATTTAACACAGGCACGGTGACCAATCAACCAGCGTGGTCAACCCGGCAGAAGAGCCCGATAGGCAATTGAGCACATGGAAAACAATGTTGGAAAAGGGGAAAACGAGACGCTGCTAGACGGGCAGCTTCAAACCTTTTATCAGGTGAATCGGTTCATCAGTTCGATTCGCAACATTGACGAACTGCTGGGCCTGATTATGCAGGAATCTGAATCGGCGGTTAGCGCCGAGGCTAGCTGCATTGCTCTATACCACCCGGAAGACACGAAGCTTCACATAGAGTTTGCCAACGGTGAGGCGGGTCAGGATGTCCAGAGTCTAACTTTAGATTTGGGTCAAGGTGTCTTGGGTAGCGTGGCGGTCAGCGGCAATACGCTCCGAATCGACGACGTGGACTTGGACCCCCGTTTTGATTCCTCGGTAGACCGGACAACGGGATTTGTGACCAAATCTCTCTTGGCCGTACCGATTCAATGGCAGGGTAAGTTGTTGGGCGTCCTTGAAGTAGTAAACAAACGTGGCGGGTCTCGGTTCAGCGAAAACGACGAACGTCTATTGGAGTTAGTGGCTAACCAGGCGGCGATTGCGATGGAGAACAGTCGTCTTGTTGATCAGATGGTGATCTCGGAGCAACTTTCGGCCATCGGGAAAATGGCGGCGTCCATCGTTCATGACTTCAAAGGGCCGCTTGCGATTATCCGTGGGTTCGTCGAGATTCTGGCAGACTCCAATATTAGCGCTGAAAAGCGTACCCGGTTTTCAAATATGGTTTTAGATAATGTCGACCGATTTTTGGAAATGAGCCAAGAGTTGCTGGACTATTCCAGGGGGAGCCTAAATCTGAACCGCAAGCCCGTTCGGTTGGGCGTTTGGTTGGGAAAAGTGACCGACTTCGTGGAAGAAAGTGTGGGTGCGGCCAACATTCGTCTTCATACGGAATTCAACTTCATCGGATTGATAGAGATGGACGAGGCCCGGGTTCGGCGGGTCGTGCAGAATCTAATTGGCAACGCGATGGATGCGATGTCGGACGGTGGAGACTTGACCATCGCAACTGACTTGAAGGATGGCACCTGCCGGTTGTCGGTGACCGACACGGGGATTGGCATCCCACACAGTCTTCGACCCAAAGTTTTCGAGCCATTTGTGACTGAAGGCAAAGAACACGGGAACGGCTTGGGGCTGGCCATCGCCAAGGAAATCGTTGAAGGCCACGGTGGCAATCTGAGCTTTGAGACACGGACCGCCGATGAAACCGAGGGGCTAAAACCGGGGACTACGTTTATCATCGAACTTCCGGTGAAGGCCGCCCTGGTCTAGGCCATGGAATAAGACGACCCAGGTATGAGACGCAAAAAATCCCTCGCAGAAAATTTTCTGCGAGGGATTTTTATTTTGCCAGTGTGCATTACTGATTTGCTTAGAATATAATCCCGAGGCTTACCATATAACCTGAATGAATCATCTAGGGATAGGTGCAAAATATGCCGTGCCGCCAACAATTTGGGGATGAACGATGAAATTTGAAGATGCCGTAGCAAACATCAGCACATTAACGGATCTTCGGCGAATCGCTGGCGCCCATGTCGTTGACCACAGGCAATTAACGGAAGACGAGTTGCGGGAAGCCCTGGTCAAGGTCAAACCACAATACCTACATGATGAAACAATTAGACAAAGCCTTGAAACGGCTTTGTATCAAAATCCACGTAATGACTTACGCGTTTTATCTTATTCCTTATTGATAGACGTGTTGCTAGATCAATATGATTTCTTGATGCCCAGTGCCCAGGCTGAGGAGCGGGTAATTGCTTTCGAACAGGCGATTGTTAACCGGTCGAATGAAACAGAGTTATCAGACCTTGCGGCAGGGAATAGCGATTCACAACGGTTTCGTGACATTGACCTCTATTTCTTTGTGTTGGGTGTGGCGTGGGAGAACGAAGACGCCAAGAGCGCGGATGAAGTTAACTTGCTTAGGAAGTTACGCACACGTCTGGATATTACAGAATCGGATCACCGACTACTCGAGGCAAAGCTTGGAAAATATCCCAAGCCATTAAACTCACCCCACACTAGGACCGAAATAGGTGAAGCGAGGCGCTATCTGCAGGGTTTGGGATTATTGTTTTCCGTCAGACAGGACGGTGACATTAATCTTGATGTTATCCCCGAAGAGATTGCAGTTACAGTTCGAGAGGTGTTTGGCGTTGAAGTAAGGAGCGAATGCTATGCACAATTGATGGAGTATCGGCCATTGCGAAGAAAATCGAATCTGATTGATGTTCTGACTCAGGCAAAGGTGGAATTTGGTCGATATGACACCATTGATACGTTGGTTGAACGGGTTCTCCGATATGTGCCCGCATCAAAAGCTATCGCTAGCAATTCCCCAAGGTTCGGACTGAATAGTGATCAATTAGCGGCGTGGTGTCGACAATTGAACCTATCTCCGTCTGGAGCTATGGAAGAGCGGGTTGCCAGAGTAATCGGGCACTTCGATCAACTTCAGCCTAAGCTTGTAGCAGAATCAGACGAGAGAGAATACTGGTATGGATTTTTCGAAGAGCTTGCATCGAGACAATATGATTTCCTACGTGCCCAACATGTCATTGAGAAAGATCTTGAAATAGAAGCCAAATTTGAAGACGCAACATCATTCTTATTCGAGAAATTGTTGAACCACACTCCATTGCAGCAGCGCGGAACAGCTCATCCGGATGGGCTATTGAGCTTGCAAATGAATTATTTGATGTGGGACAACAAATCGAAAGAGAGTCCAGTTAACCTAAAGGACCATCTGGCCCAATTTGATGGATACATGAACCAAGCGGACAAGCCCGTACCTGCATTCCTTGTAATCGGGCCAGAGTTTACTGACGATTCCGAAACAGAAGCGATTAGATATCACGCCCAACATTTCAATCGCAATCTTGTTTTAATTACGGCAAAAGAGCTAAAGAACTTGGCGGATGAGTGGTCTTCACCAGCCAACAAACAACGGGAGACCGGATTTAACCTAGGATTGTTAGCTGCGACGGGAAGATACAAAAGAGACCGGCTTGGTAAAATCGTTTAACACCCAATAGGGTTACATTACTGAGGTTTCCACTACGGAATAAGACAAACTCGGGTAAGCGACGCAAAAAATCCCTCGCAGAAAATTTTCTGCGGGGGATTTTTATTTTGCTGGTGTGCTAATGGAGCTTGCGAGTTATTCCTTGGTCGGGAATCCGGCTGCTTTCCAGGCTTCCATGCCGCCTTCCATGTAAGTCACGTTGTTGATTCCCATTTGTTGGAGTATTTGGGCGCCGACGGCGGCCCTATTACCAAGTCTTCAAGTTGTAATTACTTGGACGTTCGGGTCCGACAACCTGGGATCGAACTTCTGTTTGGAAGGGTCGCTGGCCATTTCGTCCAGCTCCTCCACAGACATGAACACCACATTCGCAGCTTGTTCGTTGAGCGGAACGTTCTCTTTCAGCCGGGTTTCGATTAATAGGATTTCGGGTTTTTGGTCAATTTGGCCTTTGGCCACCGTTGCGGTAACGGATTTTGTTTTACCCTTCGCAGCTTCCACACGCTGCCTAAAGTCATCGGTCATGATTGTGTCCTCTCGGTGGGTGATTTGCAAACATTATGATATCCCATAACCTGCATTACAGACACCAGCGTCGCGGGTGCCGAAAACTCTCATGTGCTACCATCTCTGGGCATAATTTACTTTGATGCGGAGGCTAATAGACATGCGGTGTCTCTTAATCTTGATTTTCTTGGCAACTTTGGGAGTCGCTTGTGGGTCGTCCTCCGATTCAGATTCAAACACAGAGGTAAAGATGGAAGATAATACCGTTACCACGGCATCGGGACTGCAGTACAAGGACATAGTCGTTGGGGACGGCGAAGCCGCAGTGGCCGGAAAGACCGTGGTCGTTCATTACACTGGTTGGCTGCTGGATGGCACCAAGTTCGATAGTTCCGTGGACCGGGGCACACCCTTTGAGTTTCCCCTCGGCGCCGGACGGGTAATCAAAGGCTGGGACGAAGGCGTGGGCAGCATGAACATCGGCGGCAAGCGGGAGCTAATTATTCCTCCCGACTTGGGCTACGGGGCCCAGGGGGCTGGCGGCGTTATTCCACCCAACGCCACCCTTAAATTCGAAGTCGAGTTTCTGGGTCTGAAATAGCTCAGCGGCTAGCTAGACGGACACGGGGTTTTGGAAGTTGGGGGCCACCTGCTCCGCGAACAGCTTGAGGCTGTGGGCGTTGACGTCGTAGGGCATGGCTCCCAGACGGAAGTGAATGATTACCCCGCCGATTCCGCTGTCATTCAGCTTTTGTAGCCTTTCGGATACTGTCTCGGGCGAACCACAGATAACCCCGTGCTCGAGCGAGTCTCGGGCCGAGCCGGTGATTCTTGCGGATTGGATTTCTAATTCTGAGCCGGTGTTCATGCGGTTGCGGTTCTCCTGTAGATACACTCGCATCTCTCTGAAGTAGGCCAGGCCAACTTTTTCGGCCTCGGCGTCGGTGTCGGCCACAAAAATGTTGCGCCAGGCCCACGAGTCGGCCACGTTTCGTGCGACTGTCTCGTCGTCATACCCCGCTTTCGACATGGTAGCCCGGTAGAGATCCATCCGCTCTTGAGTAGTCTCATCGCTCTGGACGTTCATCATGAATGGACGCCCCTCGCGGGCCATTTCGAGGGTGGATTCCAGGCCCGAGCACGCCCGAATCATTGGCGGGTGGGGTTTTTGGTATACCTGAGGACGCAGCGCCGGCAATTCCAACTGCCAGAATTTGCCTTCGTGCTTGTAGTTCTCGGTCGTCCAAGCCTTAACCAAAATATCTTCCACTTCCAAAAGCATGTCATGGGCTTCGTCCGGGTTGATGCCGAACCCCCGGAACTCGTAGAAGTTATACGCCGTGCCTCGGCCTACGCCGACAATCATCCGGCCCTTGCTGATATTGTCGACCAACGCAATCTGCTCGGCGAATCTGATGGGATGGTGCAGCGCCATTTGAGCAACTGCGAAGCCAATCTTAATCTTGCTGGTCCTGGCGGCGATGGCGGCCGCGAAGGTGGTGGGGTCAACGTAAGCACAGCCACCGTCGAAATGGTGTTCGGCCAGCCAGATGACATCGTAGCCCAACTGCTCGGACAGCTCTGCCTCCCGCAGTGACTCCTCGATAACATCGAAATCCCCGTCGGGGGTTTTGCTTTCAGGGAATAGGAAGTTACTGAACTTCATGGAGTCTCCTTGGTTGGGTAGTGGGGTCTGCCCGTAACGAAATCGAATTGCACAGCCAGCTTAGCATGGGTGGGATGCTGGTCGTCGCGGCTAACGAACTGCTAACGAACTATAAACCGCCAGTGCTCAGGTCATCAATAAATGGTTGGAAGGCTAACCGAATTGGGCTATCCGCTGGCAGACCGGGAACCAATACCTGATTGTAGTAGTCCTGGGCGATTTGCCCTTGCTGCTCGCGGTTATAACCACTCAACCGCCGACCGTTGCGCCGGTCTTCAGACAGTTGCTCCCAACCGCCAAAGCTGTAGCCTTCGGCCTTTTGCGCCCTTAGGGCCTGCCAAATATAGACACTCCCGACCTTTTCGAATTGGGACACATGAACCATCTCGTGCACCAACAAATCGAGATTTCCCCTGGAATGGTGCCCCGACCCAGGAAGATTAATGGTGTGGAACAAAGTAAATGCCCGAGAGCCGTTAATCTTAAAAACCAGACCCAGAACCCGGCCCTCAGCCACCCGAACTTTGGCATACCGCTCGGGATTCGGCCCCAACACTTGGTTCGCCGCATTTATCTCATCGTCTGCTAGACGGCTAACACTGGTCAGTAAATGCCACACGAACTCGAAAATCCTGGGGGCTTGGAGAATGTCTAGGGCCTTGAAAAGCAGGGTGGCCGCCATGGTACTCCCATTGTCTTAGGCAAGTTTTTGTTCCGGCCAGGGCTACCCAAAATGATTTGGAGGAATCTATCAGTGGGGATGTCGGGAGTCAATTTGCCAACAACATGGAAAGGGGCGACGGTGGACTCGAACTTCTAAGGCATTAGCCCCCGGACCGCTCAACCAACTCCGCAAACACTTTTCGCCATGCGTCGGGGCCACCGTCGGCGTAGCCAGCGCGGTAGGTGATGATGCCTTGGTGGTCAACCGCAATCTTAGTCGATTGCTGGAATACGAGTAGTTCTTTTAGCACGTCCGATTCTATTTCGGCCACGGGCCAAGGATAGCCCTCTTTAATCCGGTCTGATTCAAGAACTTCGATGCTTTCGAACGAACTTTGGCCGATAGCGTAGAAATCGACCCTGTCCGCGAACTCTGGGTACAAATCTTTCATGCTCCGTAACTCGGAGCGGCAGACCGGTCACCAAGTGGCGTGAAAGAAGAAGAACGCGGGCCGACCCTGACTTGCCAGCTGTGCAGTTGAGTGTATCGTGCCATCGGCCAGCTTGAACTCAAAGCTCGGCACGGTCTTGCCCACGTCAGTCCCAACTTCAGGCTGGTCTGGGATAACCATTGTCGGAGCGGGTGTATGTGTCGGCGCAGGAGTTGGGTTCGATATAGGGCTAGATTGGGTAGTCTCGGGTAGAGGCGTCAATCCAGGAGCGGTTGTCGCGCCAGACACAGCTCTCGGATTTCTAGCTTCAGGTATTGGTATTAATGTAGGAGCAGGCACTGAGGTCGGAAGTGCCTGTGTCGTATTCGTTCCACAAGCCAATATGGCGATGACTATTGCGATGAGCGGTAAAGTTAAGAATCGAGACATCGCCCATTTACTCCCGATTATTCCAGTGTGCAGGATAGCAGCGGTTAGGGATTAAACGCATTGGGGGTCCCCGTCCGAGCAGCCCAAGTTTCCAAAGAAAGAAGCGGTATGCACATTAGTACGTTGGCTCTAATGGACCCGGATTTCCGATGGCGTGAGTTAAGGCAATTGGGGAAAGTGTCAGGATTAAATCGTGGTTCAACTAAAGAAGGTTGATTGGAGCGGGCGATGGGATTTGAACCCACGACATCTTGCTTGGGAAGCAAGCACTCTACCCCTGAGTTACGCCCGCTCGGGCATTTTTCACAGGCGTGGCCGCCTGCCGAACTAGTATATCAAAAGGACGCTAAGGGCTGAAGGGTCGAAAATTTCTGGCTAAGTCACTTTTCTTTTTTGGATAGTGCCAGGCCCTGAGTATTTGCTGGATAACTGTGGTGGTGCCAATGCTATTTCGTACAGCTAGGATTCTAATTGTAGGTATAAATACCGATTTATTGGTTAATTGATATTCGTCGCAAACTGCCTTGACATGACTTACCAAATCCAAATAAATTGGTTTTGCATGCCCCGGTTAATTTATTTATTATTAGCATTTCCGGATGGCAAGCTGTACTGTCCTGCCTCGGAGCTGATTTATGGCCCGACCACTGGACCTGGAAAAATTAAGAAAGGCCTGGAACCTGAGACGTCAGGGCAGCAGGCAGATAGATATTGCCCGCTCGCTGCATCTCAGCCTGCGTCACACTCAGAATTACCTCAGCCTAGATTGGCTTGCTAGGCGAAGCTTGCGCTCTTTGACCAAGGGCGCTGTTGAGGAGGTGAACGACCAACTCAAGGCTCTTTGGAGTCTGGGCCAAAACGCCCACGAGAAGATTGGCCATGAAAAGGACGGCTCCTTTTCTAACGGTCATCTGGTCATCTGCGGATACTCAGGCTTGTGGCCAGATGTTAGCCTTTTGGAAGGCTGGGGAATTCCAAAAGCCACCGCGCCGGGTATGCTTGGCGCTTGGCGTCGGGCGCACCGCGAAGAAGCCCATGGTGTTTGCGGCTTCTGGGCCGGTCTGTCGGAAAACGTTCAAACTGGAATGCCCTTCGCCGACGCCTACGACCTGTCCACCGCCTGTTGTTTCTCTGATTATGAGGAGACCGACACAATCCGCGACATCTCTGAGATATTTCGGCTGTACCGTCCCTGGGAGGGCAAGACCAATCGGTTGGTCTACCTGGCAGAGGTTCGCCATACTTTGGAAGCCAGGCTAAACGGTTCGACCCCCGACGATTTGGGAGCGGCTGTCTACGGGCTACCCCGGCGATTTATAGTTGGAAACTTCAAGTGTGAAGGCGAAGCTGACCAGGACTTGGAATAGCCGACGAGGCTTCCTAGGCATATTTTCCAATCCCGGCCATCTACTTAAGAATTGCTTTCTTGCACCGCCGCCCAATAGCCGGTCCACTCTTCCCGCATCTGTGTCTCTGTTTTTCCCGGTGTATATCCCGGCGATGCTAAAGGTGCGGCCTTGGTTACCGTCATCAACACATAACCCTTGGCTGGCAAATTGGATTTCTGTATGCTGCGGCCGCCGGTGCTGTACGCGTCTTTAATCTCTTCGAAAAGGGCTCCGTTGGTGATTAACTCAGCGGTCCCTTTGAACCGATAGCCTTTGCGGATGAAGGCATCGATTACATTAATTTCGCAGGCTGGATTATGGCCCAGGTTTTCGATTGTGCCTGGTGAGTCCAGGTTGGCGAAGACCAAATGGTCGTCGTCCCAGACCGTGGCAGTGCCCTTGGGCGACAGGTTGGGCGAGCCGTCTGGGCAGACGGTGGCAATGAACCCCATGCGTTGTTGCCGCACCACCTGCTTCATGTCTTCGGTCAGTATCCCCATAGTTGCTCCTTAATTTCTTGCGGGCAGAATCTTTTAGCGAGCGGACGCGGCGGACTGGCCCAAGAGCCTTACGGTCCGGTCCAAGGATGCGGCCTGGTCGGCTCCAGCGGTGACGGGCGAAGCCAAGACTTCGGTCGCGCCGAGATCCAGCAATTCCTGGATGCCCTGGGCCACTGTTTCCTCGTCGCCCCAAATGGCCACGCCGTCAATCATGGCATCACTCCATTTGCCCTCTCGCGCTTCCGGGAAACCGGCGGCGACCAACATGTTCTGGTAGAAAGGCAGGCTGGGGTGTCCGAACTGCTCGCGTAATGCGGCCCGCACCTCTTCAGGGTTGTCGTGGACGCAGACGGGGGCGTGGGCAATTAGCGGCGGCACCGGCCGACCCGCTTCGTTGGCGCCCTTTTCCATCGCTGGCAGTGCCACATCTCGTAGGTAACTTACGGGACAAATCCAGCTTATCGCTCCGTCGGCTTCGGCCCCGCAGAGCTCAAAGGAACCCTTTCTTAAAGCCGAGCCCATCACTTGGACATCAAGCGGGCCTGGGATTGATGCGTGGGCCGAGTAGTGCTCGCCATCAAAGTCCACCGAGCCGGTCTGCAAGATGGCCTTCAGAATCTGTATATATTCTCTGAGATGGGCCAATGGAGCGTCGAATTCTATGCCCATGGACTCTATGGTCGGGCGGTGGCTGGGGCCAACACCAAGACGAAAGCGTCCCGGCGCAAGTTGGGCGACCACTTGGCCTTGCTGCGCTGCAACCAATGGGTGCCTGGGATAGATTGGGACAATTGAAGTGCCCAGCTTGATGGTGGTGGTGGCAGCAGCGGAGGCAGCGAAACAGGTCATGCTATCCAGGCTGGCCCCGCCGGTGGTCATCCAAGCGGCGTGGACGCCCAGTTCCTCGGCCCGTCTGATGTTGTTTTGGATCTCGGCAATCGTGTTGCCCCGTACTGCCGTTCCGACCAGCTTATCGCCCATGCTTGCACCCCGGTTTCAGTTGATTGATTGGGGCCAAGGAAACCATGACCAAGGCGGGGTGTCAAGCGGATGGAACGCCTAGGGGACTGCCCGCAAAAATTCGAATATGCCTCCGTCTAGAGAAAGGACGTAGATTTCGCCATTTTCGGCTTCTGCGAAGGAGGTAATCCTAAGACTGGAGTCCACCAGCAATTCGTGTTCGACTACTTTGCCGCCATCAACGCGGATGCCGTATATGTCTCCGGAGCAGAAATCGGCGTATAAGTAGGTCCCGGCCAAGGAAGGGATGCTTTCACCCCGGTACACGTATCCGCCGATGACCGAACAACCTTTATTTGCACCGTATTCGTTGACCGGCAAGATGGTTCCTGAGCCGTCGCAGCCAGCGCTGGACGCGTAACAATGTGCTCCCTCTAGGATGTTCCAACCGTAGTTGCCGCCACGCACCACCAGGTTAACTTCTTCGTAGCTGTTTTGGCCCACGTCGCCAACCCAGAGGTCGCCGCTCTGCCGGTCGAAGGAGAACCGCCAGGGATTTCTGAACCCATAGGCCCAAATTTCGCCTTTGGCATCAGGGACGTCAACAAAGGGGTTGTCCGGCGGGATCCGGTATTTTCCATCTTGTCCGAGTTCTGAAACGTCGATTCTCAAGATCGACCCCAGCAAAGTGGAGAGGTCTTGCCCGTTGCCCTGAGGGTCGCCGCCCAAGCCGCCGTCTCCGAGAGAGATATACAACATGCCGTCCGGTCCAAAGGCAAGCTGCCCACCGTTGTGGTTCTCGAATGGCTGCGGAATCTCCATGACTATCAGTTCGCTGCCCAATCCTGCCGTGGTGGGGTTGGGCACTGTAGCAGTGAACCGCGAAATTAATGACCGTCTAGGGTTGTCGGCGGAATAGTATATGTAGAAGTGGCCGTTTCTGGCGAACGCTGGGTCCAAGGCCAGTCCCAAAAGGCCCTCCTCGTTCCCGGCGTCACTCACCCGGTCTTGGATGTCCAGAAACACGGTTGCTTCGGTGGGGCTCGCTTCCCTGGGGAAGGTCATTACCCGTCCACTCTGCTCGGTGACAAAAAACCGGCCATCTGTCCGTACTAGGTTGGTCAATCGGCTGAAGGCCAAGTTTTGAAACCGCTGCCTTACCGCCAAATTTTCCGTCAACTTTGGCGTCAACATTCTCAACGCAGATGAAGGTGCAGGCTTTTGGGACGGTGATGTTTGCGGCGTTGAGGTGAGGGAGGGCTCTCGGGAAGATGTTGGATTGGGAGACGGTGCTTGGGAAAGCGTTGCTTGTAGGGACGTAATGGCAAATCGCTCTTTGGTAGCTTCGCTGCTGCAAGCTACGGCTAGACCCAACAACATGATGGAAATTGCGATTGCGAATGGGTTCCCGATGGGAAGCAATGGCATAGATAGTCATTCTACCAGACTGGTCTTGGAAATCGGATTGAACCTCGGGAGAGGCCCCGTTACAATTTGGCTGGACGTGGAGTTAGGCTATTCAAATAAGCCTAAATTGGCGGCACAGGGGTAAAAATGAACGCGACCCAACGTTGGAAACAGATGATTCAGGTGGAGCATGCTCAGTCGGACAGCATGCGCAAGGAAGAGCGGCCTGCTGATTCATGGGCCAACTTTGCCCAGCAGTTTAGGGCCAACCCCCGGCGCACCGATGACCTTTTGGTGAACTTTCTGCGTCAGCAAGTCACCTCGGAACAGGTGGTATTGGACGTGGGCGCTGGTGGTGGGCGAATGGCCCTGCCGTTGGCCCTCTGCTCCAAGAAGGTGATTGCCGTTGAGCCATCGCCCAGCATGTGCAGAGTGCTGCGCGAGGTCGCCGCCGAGTTCGATATTAAGAACGTGGAGGTTGTGGAGGCAGACTGGCTTGATGCCCAGGAGTCAAAGGCCGACATGGCACTCTGCTGCAATGTTGTCTACACAATCCAAGAAATCGAGCGTTTTGTTAGAAAGTTGGAAGAAAGCGCCGAACGGGTTTTGGTGGTGATGTTCCAGGCCGCTCCCCAGTCCCAAATCTACCCACTTTGGGAGCCGGTACACGGCGAGCCTCGGCTGCCCTTGCCCAGCCTTCTCGAGTTTTTAGAAGTCTTAGACCAGTTGGCAATCGAGCCAGAAATCGAGGTTGTCCATATGGAACGGAACCGGGGATTCGACAGCCTGGAGATTGCCAAAGACCAATTGGCGAGGCGTTTGTACGTTATGCCGGAGTCGGTGGAGATGGAGCGTCTTGAAGCCCTATTGCCCCAAGTACTTGAGGAAAAAGACGGTGGGTTTTCGATTAAAGGCGCGACGCCGCTGGAGCCACGGGTAATTTCTTGGCGGCCCAGAAGCAAAGCGCTAGAACCTGAGCGCTAGGCCTACCTAAACTCTTTGGTGTGATGCCGGTCGCCTAATTAGCACCACCGAGCCAGCCATGCCGACCACGGATCCGATTGTTGCCAGCGCAAATGACCAGTTCATGCCAAAGTTGTCGGCAATAGCGCCGCCAACCGTTGGCGACAGGGCGTTTCCCAGGCCGGCCCCCACCGACATAAGTCCAAAGGCCGCCGCCGAAAACTGCACCGCCACGTAATCTCCGGAGCAGGCGGCACAGATGGTGTAGGCAGCCCGGAGGGTGAACCCGATTAATATGGCGGCAATGATGAAACTGATAATTCCAGGGAATAGGGCCATTAAGGCGAATGCTATCGCCTGCAGTAAGTACGAGTAGAAGAACGCCTGACCTCGGCTGGCCCGGTCAGATAAAGCTCCCCAGAAGGTGCCGCTGGTAATGCTTAGCACGCCGATTAGGATTACCAGTTGGCCGACAGTGCCTAGGCCGATGCCGCTCTCTTGGGATAGATAGACGCCGAAGAAGGCATTGAAAACTCCCTGGGACCAACCAGAGTTGAAGGCAAGAAAGGTAGCCAGCCAAATCATCGGGCTCTTGTAGGCGGCCATTGGCCAGGCGCGCTGGCTACGTTCCGAGTCTTGACCAGTATCCTGGCCGGTGGTTATTTCGGTTGGTTGCTCTTCTCTGGCGTCGGCTCTTGCCCGGTCCCGCAGGAACACCAGCGAGATTATTCCAATGGTTATGGCCAGCGCGCCGAAGACGAACCAACTGTGTCGCCAACCGTCGTCTGGGTCGCTCCCCACTAGCCACGGCACCACCACGCCAGCGAAGATGAAGGCAAAGCTGCCTCCCATCGATGCTAGTCCGGCGGCCAGACCCCGGTCACCAAGTTGGAACCATCTAGATAGAAGGCCCATCATCGGGGCCAAGGCCATTCCGGTGCCAATACCCATGAATGCAGCGGAGAGCAGCACCAACGGATAGGTCTGCGCCAGTCCCAGCATAATCATGGCGCAACCCGCCCCGACCGTTCCCAGCCCAATGATGAACCGGCTGCCGTAACGGGGTGCCATGGTGCCTGCAGTGAAGGTGCTGAAGATGCGGACCAGGTTGGTCAGCGTTATCACCAAACCGGCCTTGGTGTGTGATAGTTCGAGGGCTACTTCCATAGATGGAAGCGTCAGACTATGGGCGAACTGGGTGAACCCAGCACCCCAGTTTACGGCGACGCCCAAAAGCAGCATTACCCCGGTATAGGTGAACAGCCAGTCGGGTGTAAAACCCGGTTTGGGCAACTTCATGCTAATGGGTCGCCGGAATGGTCCAACTTTCGTTTCTCGACTAGCCTACGCAGGTAGCACGGGTTCGGTGCGGTTGGCCGGTAATTCTGAGTCAAATGAGGTAATCGCAAAGGCTAGTAGGGCGTAGTTGCCCATGGTGAGGGTGAGTTCGATTAAGCCCTGCTTGCCAAATTGCTCGATTCCCTCTTGGAAAGCGCCGCGGCTTACCTTATGGGTGCGGAAGTATTCGCGGCCATAATTGATGACGGCGGCTTCGTCGGGGGCAAGTTTAGGTAGTTCTTTTCGGTCCCTAAGCGCGTCCACCACCGCATCAGGCACCCCGGCGGCCCTGGCGGCGGCGGCGTGGGCATTCCAGATGTACATGCAGTCATTCTCGCGGGCGGTGACCAGCATGGCCAGTTCTAAAACTTTGTTGGATAACGATGATTCGGTGCGAAGGTATTGGTTCAACGCGGTGGCAATTAGCGACACCTTGGGTACGTGAATCAATATGGAACCGGGCCCAACCAGGGGCACGGAGCCTGCACTGGCAACTATTTGGTCAAACTCAGCGGTCTGGTCGCTGACAACGGTCTCTCGGGTGGCTGCTGGAATCCTGGCCATGTTGGTCTCCTAGGCGCACAAATTTTAAGCGTGGGTATGAGATATTGGCGCGAAGGCTAAAGGTACGCGTCTGGTTTTGGGTTGTCAATCTCGCCGGTCCGCTGTGGTTCGTGGGGCGAGCGTCCCCGTAGAGTTTCTTGGCCTAGGTATTATTCCATCCATTGGCCAGTAACGTCCAGCAGCGAAATCAGCCGTAAATCCAAGGCCACCGTGCGTTGAACGTAACGCCAGTGATATTTAAAATTCGCATATTCAATGTTGAAACTCCTCCCCGTAATGGGTGCCGATGATGCGTGAGTGTGAAGAGTGAAATTGCCAATCCCCACATTTGTTTTTTTGATATTGGTCGTAACCCTCATAGCCTGTGGCGGGCAGGTCCCGGCGGACTCCACGGGGACTCAGGCCCCCACAGTTACTTCAGAAGAGGTTATCCAAGCCCCCACGGGGACACCCGCAGCGGGCCTCACGCCGGTTACTACCCCGAATCCTAGCCCAACCTCGAGACCTCCGGCCAGCCAGCAGCCCAGTGCCCAGGTTTTCACCGATTCGCGGTCCGACTACCTTTGGTCCCAGGCAACGGAGCCACCGGATTTTTCGAAGGTATCTTTGACTTGGCTAGAGAATGGCTTTACCGAAGTACGGGGCATCGCCGGGGCGATTCCAGGCTCTTTCCCGGTGTACGTCGCCAGCCCCAACACCGGTAATGCAACTCTGACACAAGCGGCGTCCGACGGCAGCTTCAGCGCCCAGGTTGTCGCCCTACCAGGCTCGTGGGTCTTGGTGAAATACGATCCCACTTACGGAAAATTGCTGCCGGCAGATATCTTAGAGGACCCCCGTCCGGCACGAGTCAATGCCGCTCCAGGGGGCCTGGCTCAAGTGCCTACCGAAGTTTCGTCCGTTGACGGAGTTCCCTTCACGATTAGCGGCACGGCTTTGCCAGACCATATCGATTTCACCCTTGACGGTTCCATGGTTGGTGACCTTAGCCCGGGCGGGTCGGTTGTCGTCAGCGGCACCGCCACCGTTTACGTAACGCCCGACGCCGTGGTTGATATGACGGGCCGCCGCCTTAATCTGAATGTGTTTCTTGTCCCTATCTTTGACGCCGGGGGAAGGGCGCGGATGGTGGCCGATCAGTTCTTCTCTAATATTCTGACGCCCACCGGGTTGCCGGTGGAACACTGGATGGGCCCAACCTTTGGCGGTGATTCGACTGAATCCGGCGGCCTGACGCCCGCTGGCACAGCCAACAAACTTTCCGCAACCTTCAGCCTTAGCGTGCCCATCCCCAGTGACGCGCCAGCTGGCGTCTACAGCCTGTGGCTTGATACTTTAGACTCTGACTCCTTGATTGGTTCTTTGGGCGGGGCCCGACCGGAAGTGAACCCCTTCCTTACTAATCATGCTCTGGCTTTCCCGCCATTCGTGCTGGGCACCCCGGCCGCCAGTCACCTGGTCTGGACCCTGCTCACCGACGTGATTAGCGCCGATGGTAGCCGTGGCGTTGTGGCGGCAGAGGACGCGGCGGATTTCCAAATATCTAATCGTATCGCGACCCAGTCCCACCAGTTTGTTATTCCGCGAAAATCAAAAAGCACGGGCCAGGCCATCACCTACCGTCTCGAACCCTACTTGCCAATGGTCGCCCACGGGGACCGGTACATCCCCAATGTGCCCAATCCGGCATTTAAATTTCCCTCCGGCGCGCTGTCCTTGGAGATTACCCGTCCCGGTGGAGAGGTGGATATTGTCGGCCCTGCGCCCTTCAACTCCGCAGCCACTCGCACCCCGGCTAGCAGCGGTGGCGTGCCGCTGGACAACGGCGGGGGCCATCTGGCGGAGGTCTTCCAGCTTAGCACTGGGTCCGGTCTTTTCGATTACCAGTTCCCGGCCTATGGTGAATACACCATCCGCATGACCGGATTCGTTGAGGATATTTACGGCAACTCCTACGATGGCGGCGGCGTCTATACCGTGTTCGTGGCGGAGCCACTGGACATCGAGCCAGCAGTGCTTCCTTTTACACCCATGGAAGTGGGCGACTTTTTCAACCCGGGCGTTACACTGCTGCCGGGAGTGCCGGCCGATGTAGAAGTAAAAGTCACTTTGCTGGTTGAGTCCGACCCCGGCCAACGGGTAGATTACCTCGTCACCGGCAAAGCTAACCGGTTTGGCGCTTTTACGCCGCCCTTGGGTTCTCCCCGAATCGAGATGACCGGCGAGGGAGAATTTCTGGTCGAAACGTCGGCCAGATATACGGACCCAGCGGGAGTCTTATGGATGGCCGCTACCCGTTGGGGCCAGGTGGTGGCTTCTTCGGACACGACCCTGCTGGCCCACGGCAGGCGAGGCCGTGACGACACGCCCAGTAGCGAAGTCAAACTATGGTTCAACGATCCTGCAGACCTTGAGTCGGGCGCTCATGTAAACCTGCCCTATGCAACCGGCGACATCCTCTGGCAGACCGAAGACGACTCCGCCCGGGTGATTATCACTGTGCAGGACACCGAAGGACGGGTGGAAGAGGCCATCAAGGCTTGGGACGGCCTGGGCAAGTACCACACCCAGGGAGACCATGCCGAACCGATTCCGAGCCTGGACGACCGGGCCCGCTTGAACGAACTGCCCCTGGGTTTTGCGACCGCCAAGGGCTTCAACGCGGCTTTAACTCCAGAAGACATCGTGAGCTACGGCTATTGGTACGGGGGAGTGGAGCGGCCCGGCGAACGGGTCAGGGAGATTGTTAGCGACGACGACATAGGCACAGCCTACTGGCGGTTTGGCGAGCTGTACGGCCTCCAACCAGGTATGGGAGTGGCCGGGGACTTGCCCAATGACTTCAAGTTCCAGTTCGGTGGAGCGGTCTTCCGTGACACTACACGGGCCCTCAACCGCTACGGAATATACGGTTCGTTGTGGGTACATCTTCCAGAGAACGACTCAATTGGCAGCCGGGTGTTTCCGCCTTTCCAGGGGGCCAATGGCGGTTCCGACGGAGGGCCAATCATGACGCTGGATGGGAAAGAAATCGATGCCTTCGTGGTGCCATTGGCTGTTAGGCCAGGGACTATTCTTGAGACGGGCGACACCTTTTCCTTCTCCGCGCACATGGCACCAACCCTTCCCGCCGGGGTTGGTGTCTCCATCACCGGGCCGAGTGGCTTCGTAAAAACCATTGATGGCCGGGCCAACGCCATCGGCTACTATTACGACCCAAGCCAGGACTTCCAGGTTACCGTGCCAGGCGTCTACCACGTCGCGGTGACCGCTACCTTCGACTCTCCCACTTCGGCTGGGCCCATGAGCCGACCCTATCCCACTGGCACGGTTTTGGGAGCCGTGGACGGGGGATTCGACTTGTATGTGGTCGTGCCGGATAGTGCAGGCATACAAACACCCCATCCTGGATTCAGCGTGGTCAAAGGCGTCACCGCCGTGCCGCTGATTGTGGAGACCTCTGGCTTGGACTCCGCGGCGACGGTGCATTACACCATTGGCATGCCGGGTTTCCTGTTGGAGGCGGGAACATCGGCGCTGACCGACGGCTGGACCACCATTACCTACGACCCCCTCCGGTTGAGCCAGACCTTCCCCAACATCGACACCAAATCCAGCAAGACCTTCTATTTCCCATCAGGGTTGGTTGATACGGTGTGGGTGAACGCGCTGCTCGAAAGCGAAGACGGCGGCTTCCAAGCCCGCCAGTTCACCCTCCAGGGACCGGATCTTTATGCTCTTGACGGCCAATGATTCATGCCCAGAGCCTTGAGCAAGCTTCTCATGGTGGCGGCTTTAGTCTTCGCCGCCTGTACAGGTGAAGCAACCAGTACACTGGCCCCGCCAGCAACGCCGACAGCCACAGTCACTCCTACTGCCACATCGTCGGCTGTTGCGGCTCCGACAGCCACTTCTCTGCCAGTTCCGAGGGCTACCCTGGCTTCGCCAGCCCAACAGGTTCGCACCTTTCAAGAATTCGCGGGTGCGGTCTCGTCTTCAGCTGTTTCTGTCTCACCCGACGGTCTGATTGTTGCGGCGGTAAATCCGGACAGCGACTCAGTTACGCTGGTGGATGCCCTTACCCTAGATGTGATTGATGAATTTCTGGTGGGGGACGACCCCAGGACGCTGTCATTCACCCCAGACTCCAAGAGTCTGCTGGTAGCCAACCGGGGTTCGGGTACCATCTCGGTTCTGGAGGCCCGTGTTTCCGGCAAGGTTACCAACCTGGCGGTTGGCTTCATGCCCTACGGAGTGGTTGCCGACGGTCAACGGGCTTATGTGGCCGAATTCGCCTTGGGCAACGTCGCTATTTTTGAGTTGGCGGACGGGTCGCGGGTTAAGCGGCTTCCCGTGGGTCCATTCCCCGCTGGATTAGCTCTCTTCAAGGGCGGTGAAAGCGCCGTACGTGAAGCTGGTATGCTGCTGGTAAGCCACTTCTTCAGTGGAGAGGTCACGGTTATCGACCTGAATACCCTTGATATTGTGACAGTGGCGTCCACTGGGGTGGGGACCAACCTGTCTCAGTCGATCTCCGTTGCGCCCGGTGGGGCGATGGCATACCTTCCCCAGACTCGCTCCAACGCCACCAACATAGCGCTGAACTTCGACACTACGGTCTTTCCGATGGTGAATGTCCTCGACCTGGCCGATTACTCGTTGCTTCCGCGCCAACGCATCACCATCGATACCGCCGACCAGCCAGCCAGCATTCCCTTCTCCGCTGTGATATCTCCGGACGGCGGGCGGATCTACGTAGTCCATGCCGGAAGCAATAATTTATCGGTGATTGACCTGGCGTCCAACCGGGGTCTGGCGAACATAAGTGTCGGCGCTAATCCTAGGGGAATCGCGCTGGCTCCCGATGGGTCAAGGTTGTTCGTTAATAACACCCTGGACGGAACGTTGACCGTTGTCGACACCGCAACCTTGGCAGTTACGGATACAGTCCCGATTACCATGATTTCGTTGGACCCGGATATCCTTCAAGGGAAAAAATTATTTAACTCGGCGGCAGCCTCAGCCCTAACCACAGACCAGTGGATTTCCTGCGCAGTGTGCCATTTCGACGGAGGAATGGATGGCCGTACCTGGCAGGGATTCCCCGACGGGCCACGCAATACGCCGGCGTTGTTCGGAGTGGGAGAGTCGTTACCCATCCATTGGTCAGGAGACTTGGACGAATTGCAAGATGTTGAGTTGACCATTCGGGATATTCAGTTCGGTACCGGCCTGGTGACCGGCCCAGCCCATGACTCCTTGGGTGCGCCGCACGCGGGCATTTCGGTTGACCTAGATGCTCTGGCCGCCTATATGAACTCGTTGGCGGTCACGTCTTCTCCTTATATCATTAACGCTGCCCAGGTTAAGGCCGGTCGGGAGACCTTTAACTCGCTGGGCTGCCAGTCATGTCATATGCCACCGAACTTCACCGACAGCGAGTTACACAACGTAGGCACAGGAGACCCGGCCAAAGAGAAGAACTCCCACGGGCGGGGTGCCAACTTCGACACGCCATCGCTGCTAGGTGTGTGGCAGACAGCCCCCTATTTCCATGACGGCAGTGCCGCGACATTGGAAGAGGTTTTCCAAACGGGACCAGTACACAACATCTCTGGCGGCATCACCGAGGAAGAGTTGCGCGCGCTCATCGAGTATGTCCGGGCGCTACCGGTCGTTGAGTAAACATTTTTGTGTGTGTCCCATGCCTCAAGTTCTCAGTTAACTTTGGTGTGCATTCTTGGGCAGCAAAACCCCGGATAAAAATAGTGTCCAAGAAGCGGCGGCGCAAATGGCGAACCCTGGGATGAACGACCCCGTCATGTCGCGCAGACCGCCCACCAAGATTGGGGCCAGGAACATGGAAAATCCGGTAAAGGTTAGTAAAGAGCCCCAGACCACTGCCACCCGGTTCGGCGTCATGCCAGCCATCTGCATGGGTAAGGTGAGCAAACTGGGCATGTAAAGCCATGACCCGATGCCCAGGATGACGATGGCTGGGTAGATACCACCGAGACTTGGCAGCAAGAAGGTTCCCAGCCCGCCCAGCCCCGCGAACAGACCAGATGTGGCCAACAGGGCTTTTGGCGATGCCACGCGCAACGCCAACGCACCTCCGATTAAAACGGCGAACATACCGACCAGGGGCAGCATTCCGGTGAGGAACCCGGCCTGAGACGGGCTGATACCCCGTTCTTCACTAAAGAAGGTGGGCAGCCAGCCTGTGAACGCCGTGTATTGGACCAAAACCCCGGCATCTGCAACCAGTAGGAGCACCACTGAACGATTGCGAAGTACGGTTCCTACTTCCTTGAGAGATATTCCAGCCCCTCGGACTTGGCTGCGAGTGGAGGTTCTGGCAAACGCCAGCCAGGCAACTAGACCAACGATTCCGGGTAGGGCAAACACCGACAATGTCTTTTGCCAGGCAATCATATCTGCCAACGGCGTAGCGCTGGCGATGGAAATGGCAATACCCAGGCTCATTGCGGCGGTGGTTAGGGCGTTCATCGCCAGCGCTTCTTTAGGTCGGAACCACTCCATCAACAGCGGACCAGTGGCAGTAAGCATGACGGCGAACCCCAGGCCAATTACAGACCTGAGCAGCAGCAGTGTGATGAAATTTGGAGCAAATCCGGATAATGACATTAGCGCGATGGAGAGCCAGCCAATTGTGAACGCGCGCCACAGACCGATGCGTGCAGTCAATATTCCGCTGGGCAGTCCTAATGCCGCAGCCACCAACAGCGGCAGCGAAACCAGTAATCCGGCGGTTGCCCGGTTGATGTTGTAGTCATCAATGGCCAGCGGGAGAAGGGGTGATACGGGAAAAATGTTTAGCCCCACGCTCAAATGGGCGGTGAGGAGCAAGGCCGCCATCACGAACCGGTATCTGCTGAAGGGCTGTCCGGTCGGTTTGGATATGTTGTCGGGTTGGCGGGCCATATAGAAAGTGTAACTTGGGATGCAGAATTACTGGGCGCAGTCCGCTGGTCGTTATTCTTCGATTGCTGTTCGCTGGTCTGATGTCCGTTAATCGCCGTCCACCGCGGCTAGGGGAATAGACGGCGCTCTGCGGATGGGGATTCACTCGCCGGTGTCATTTTTAAGGGCAAGACACACTCGGGGCCTTGGTTCTTGACCGAATTGACGGTACTAGATACCTGATGGTAAGTCAGCAACTCGGTGGGGGCTGGTATCAGTAGCGGTTCCAGAATTTTGGGGTCTTCGGTCAGTGGGTCCAGCCATAGGGCCTGGGTTTCATCGGACAAAATGACCGGCATTCGGTTGTGCACCGGCTGGATGAACGAGTTTGCTTCTGTCGTGAGGATGGTGCAAGACTGTATCACCAGGCCATCTGGGGTTTTCCAAGTTTCCCACAGCCCGGCAAAGGCTAACGGGTCGCCGTTTCGATGGTAGATGTAGGTCGGTATCTTCCGTTTGCCGTCTTTTTGCCACTCGAAGAATCCGTTGGCTAATACTAAGCAGCGTCGCTTTTTGAAGGCGTTCCTAAAGGCCGGTTTGGTTGAAGCTGTCTCTGCAACTGCGTTAATCATGCGCGCGCCAATCTTGAGGTCGTTGGCCCAAGAAGGGACCAAACCCCAGCGCATAATTTCTCCCCGCCTTTGCCCGTCATTGGTGACCGCTAAGACCTGTTGCGTGGGCGCGATGTTGTATCTGGGTACATGGTCCGTGTGCTCGCTTAAGAACCCGAACCGCCCCTGTAGGTCGTCCAAATTGGATGTGAGGGTAAATCTACCGCACATTGTGTAATGTCACTCAGGCGTGAACAGCTTGTAAATAGATTGGAAGTCCCGAAAAAATCATAGTCGTGCAGCTTCGGGTAAGCAACTCTGACCAAATCGGACTATCTACGTGGCCCGTGCGGGCCAACATGTGGTCGTATTGGCGTCAATTTCCGAGCCCGATAGAACTTTGGTGGGGCACTCCGCGGTGACACAATCATGACGAGGCAAACCGCCTAATTTTGTGCCTGACATCCAGACGTGGATAATCGGTTCCGGGTAGGCTCCAAAATTCGGCCAACCGGATGGGGTACGGCAAGTATTGAATAAGATACTCAAGCTACTCGCGATAACAGCAGTAATTATGACTGCTGCGTTAGCTTGCGCGCCTCAAACTGCAGAAATTAGCTCTGCTCGGCCTGAACCCGAGAGCGCAGCAATCCGGGTCTCGGGAGCTGGAGGCACCACTGACGTTCTCATGGGGCTGGCAGATGAATACTCCAAGATTAATAGCAGCATTTCGTTCAAGTTTTTTGAAGGGTCTGGATCTTCGGGAGGAGTGAAAAGCGTTAACGCCAAGCTACTCGATTTTGGCGCCATGTCGCGCCCGCCGAAAGAGTCAGAGTTGGAAACGGGAATAGAGTACGTACCCTTTGCCGAAGAGAGAGTAGCGGTGGTCACCAGCCCAGATTTGCAGATTCCAAGTCTGAGTATTGAGCAAATTCGCGCAATATTTACCGGGGAAATCGGTAACTGGTCGGCAATCGGCGGGCCTGACGAACAGATTAGGCTAATCATCAGAGAAGAAGACGATAGCAACACTAAGATTATTCGGGCTGGAATTATCGGTGATGCGCCTTTCAGTGAGACTGCCCTTGTGATGACCAGAGAGGACGACGCTAAAAACGCTCTTAATAACGCAACCTATGCCATAGGATATCTGGGTTTTAGTGGAATCATTGTCAGTGCTTTGGATGTGCATACCGTTTCTTTGGACGGTTTGCATCCGGCAGACCCGGATATAGATTATCCGCTGGCGTCGCGCATGTTGGGCGTGGCCTTTCTCCCAGACAGGGGCAAGGAATTTCAGGGGTTCGTGGACTTTCTAACCGACACGTCAGCGAAAAAGTTATTGGCTACGTACGGTTTGCTGGCAATAAAGTGAACCTTCTACGCCTATCCAACAGGCAGCAGATTGGGAATAAGGCACACTTGAGTCTTCCCAGAACTCCAAATATTTCGTTGTCCACGAAGCTAATTCTATTGGTGGTTGGTCCGCTAGCCCTGACGCTGGCGGTGACTCTGCCGCTCACCGTCACCGGACTGAACCGGTTGGCGTCTGAGACCAGCAGCCAACGGTTAGAAGAAGAGATTGGTGTTATCGGAGAACAATTCGCAGATCTTGAGAACCGACTAAATCAATCGGCTGATGAAATAGCAAAAAATCCAAATCTGCTATCGGCGGTCCGGGAAGCCGATACTGCCAAAATTGCTTCTAATTTACTGTCCATTAGTTTAGTTTCGGACCTTCAGCACTTAGGCGTCGTGGATATTAAGGGTGTTGCATTGGGCCATGAACATCAGGCTGACTCCCGATTCGATGAACGGGAGACGACTGCAATGAATGCCCTGGGATTGTTGGAGATTGAAACAACCACCGTAATGCAAGTTCCCCAGGGATGGTTCTTGATGGCGATTCGCCCACTGAAAGACTCAGTAGGCCTTGTTGGGTCTGTCAGCGTTGGTCGAATGATTGACGTTGAAGCATTAGCAGAGATGAATTTTAACCGGCTCGATCCTCTGGTCTTGGTCTTTAATGAATTTGGAAAGGTTGCCACTTCCTCTATTGACGCGGATCAAATAAGTTCGACCTTTTCTATAGTCCCAGATTCTGAACTAGTCGAAGTCGCCCGTACGGGCCAAGTAGTCTTGGGATCGGTAATTGTTGGCGGGATGAAACAGCGTGCAGCCTATTCACCAGTGGTTTTGGGGGGCGGGTCCCGCGGAGTTTTTGCAGTAGTCCTAACCACCTCGCCGGTGGTAAGTCTTCGTGACGAGCTCATCGCAAATTACGTCATGGTGACTGCTGCTTTGGTGCTTCTGGTATTGGGTGTTGGTTACGTGGTAACCAGGACCATAACCCAACGGATTCTGCGACTGCGGGATACTGCAGTTGAGATTGGTAACGGCAACCTATTGGTGAGGGTTGAGGAGACCATCAACGACGAGATGGGTACTTTGGCCCATGAATTCAACCGGATGGCCGATAGCCTAAACGAAAAAAACACTCAGCTGGAACTGGCAAACCGAAATCTGGAAATGCGTGTGTTCGAACGGACAGACGAGTTGGAGCAGGCTAACGCTCGATTAGTAGAAGCCCATAGCCAATTGGTCCGCACTGAGAAGTTGGCGGCCATCGGCGAGCTGTCCAATGGCGTGGCCCACGATTTGCGCAGCCCATTGGGCGCCATTAGGAACGGTGTGTTCTTCCTAAAGGCAAGATTGACCAAGTCCAATAAGCTAACTACCGATCCAAAGATTGCCGAGTTTCTCGAGGTGATGGATAACCGAATAACTCATTGCGACAAGATTATCGGAGACCTAATTGCCTTTACCCATATCGGACCTCCGGAGTACGCTCCGGTCAATTTGGCTCAAGCGTTGGATTCGGCTATTTGGATAATCGGCACGCCATCGGGGCTAACGATAGTAAAAGAACTTGGGGACGAGGAAGTGGAAGTCCAAGCCGACCATAATCAGCTTGTTAAGGTTTTCTCTAGCTTGGCTGTTAATGCACAGGAGGCCATGCCGGAAGGCGGCGTCTTGACGATTAGTCTTAAGAAAACCGAATCTACGGCAGAGCTTACTTTCGCCGACAATGGTATGGGGATGGATAGCGCAGAGTTGGATAAGATATTTGATCCGCTTTACACCACCAAGATTCAGGGTACTGGCCTCGGTCTGGCGGTCTGTCAGCAGATAATCGCCAAACATAATGGTCGGTTGGATGTTTCTAGCCAGCGGGATGTAGGCACCACTTTTACGGTAGTACTTCCCCTAATCGTCGGTTACACGGTAGCTGCCGAATCCCAGGTTAGCGAGGCCCGTCCGTAGGTTGACGAGCCAGGTTTTCAGTAACCAGCTTGGGAAATGGCGACTAATCGACAACCTCTTTAAATTGTTGAATGGCGTTTATGTGGTCTTGAGGGGATTTTAGGCCAGCCCTCATGGTGTTGAGCGACACATGGGTTGCCCCCAATTCTTGCCACGCCTGTGCCTGTGTCTGCCAAAACTCCGGGTCGCCGTCGGCAGCATTAATCCTCGGTTCCATTCCAATTTTGGCACCGTCGCGTCCAGCTTCATTGGCGAACACCATTAGTCGTTCTACCGTGGCTTTCGCATCGTCGCCAGGCTGCATCTGAGGGAACCATCCGTCGGCAAGCCTTGCCACCCTACGCAGCACCCGGTCGGTGGGAACAGGATTTGCTCTGGCCCCGGCGCCCATCCAAATTGGTATTGGACGCTGCACCGGCTGGGGGCATACTCCGGCGTAATCTACCTTATGGTATTGGCCCTCATAGTTGACCACGTCTTTGGTCCAAAATTCCCGCAGCAGGCTTATTTGCTCTGCGTAACGTCGGCCACGGTTGCCGAACTCCTGGTTCAACGCCTCGTACTCCACATGGTTCCAGCCCACGCCAACGCCCAGCCTTAGCCGCCCTCCAGTCAAGAGGTCCACTTCTGCTGCCTGTTTGGCCACGAGAGCAGTCTGCCGTTGGCTCAAAATCAGCACACCAGTTACGAATTCTAGATTGGTGGTAATCCCGGCCAAATAGCTGAATAGCACGAATGGCTCGTGGAACATGGACTCCAAGGTGTAGCTGCCTTGCCAGTTGGCGTGGTGGTTGGTGTCTGCGCCCAGAACATGGTCGTAGGCCAACAGATGGGAATAGCCCAGTCCCTCAGCAGCCTGCACGTAGTCGCGCACTGCGGCTGGGTCAGAGCCAATCTCGGTTTGCGGGAATACTACTCCTACATTCATGGGAGGTCTCCTAATTGACGGATGTCCAGGTTAGTTGTTGGCGGCAGCAGACGAAGCCTTGGCCTTTTCCTTGGCTCGGAAATGGGGAATAACATGCTTGCCGAACATGGTTAGGGTGTTCATCACCTCTTCGTGAGTGGCCGGACCGATGGCGGACAGCAAGAACACCTGCTCGATTCCCATCTCCTCGTAGCTCTCGAAGAATTTGATGCATTCGTCGGGAGTGCCCACGCAGTAGGATGTCCCCTTCTTGACTGTGTCGCTAGCGGTGGCATCATCAGGGTACGGGCCAGCGGCTAGTTTCATGTCGCGTTCATAATAGCCCTTGTAGTCAGAGGGGATGGTTGCTGGGTCAACGCCCTGCCAGACCAGGCGGGCTCGTTCGCGCTGTTGGTCCATGTACCAGCCCACCAGTTCTGTGCCCCGTCCATCGATTTCCTTCTGGTCTTCGTGGCAGAAACCGGCAGTCATCAAGGCGTTATGGTTGTTCACCAGTGCCACATTGGGTTGGACCGATTTTATAGCCTTCTGGTACAGCCGAAGAACTTCGCCCACCTTCTCGGGGCCGCCTTCGCTGCCGACTAAGGCACCCAAGCCCAACTCGGCGGCGGTGCGTGTGGTTTCCTCGCTGGAGCAGGCAGACCACAGAGGCGGATGGGGTTTCTGGAGTGGCTTGGGGAGCACTTGACGGGGCGGAATCTTGTAGTATTCGCCCTCGTGGGAGACCACTTCTTCAGTCCATATTCGCGGCAGCACCCGGGCGTACTCTTCCCACATGCCCCTGGTGTCTTCCAGCTTGGCCCCGTAGGGTGTGAGTTGGTACGGATAGCCGGTTCGACCCAGGCCAACGTCCACACGGCCGTGGCTGAGTATGTCCAGGGTGGCCATACGCGCGGCAGTGTGCAGCGGGTGATGGATCGGGGCCAATACCACGCCGACGCCCAACCGAATGCGGGTGGTGCGCTGGCTCACGGCAGCCAAAGTTAGGTCTGGGGCGCTGTTATGGGACCACACGGGGCGGAAATGATGCTCGGAGAACCAAACGCTGTCGTAGCCCATCTCTTCGGCGTAGACAATCTGGTCTAGAGCCTCCCAAATGCGTCTTGCTTCGCTTTCTTCATCCCAGGGTTTGGGTACCTGAATTTGGTAAAACAGTCCGAACTTCATCAATCCCTCTCTGTGGTCACGCCCGGTGTACCAGGCAGTGGCGTCAAATTGACTTGGGTTAGGTAGACGCCATTATAGAGAGAGACTGAAGTCAGTCAATGCCGCGTCAGGGAGGCATAGGAGAAATAATGCCAGGAGTGCTTATAGCAAGATGGTTGCGTTGAATCGGGTTAGAGAGTTACAGGGTCTACTGGCCTGAAGGAACAGGGGGCAAGTACGAGTTGAGCACATTTCTGAGGCTTTCTTGATCCAAATCGGAACCATTTAAGATATCGGCGATTCGGTCTATCGTGTCCTCGGCAGCGGCTAGTTTGCGTGAAGTGATTTCGTTGGTAAGTTGGGCCGACGCTAGGTTTTCAGAAATAGTAGATCTAACGGTTGGGCCGTCAATTTCCCGGTAAATGGTCGCTGCCACTGCGGCAATTAAGACGATTACCCAAATACTGGCCAGAGCAATCCCAACCTGTTTGAGGTGGAGAGCCTTAAAATAGTCGATGTTTCGGACGTCGTTTGTCATTGGAATTCACCCAATCGGCACAGCGATTTCTTGTGAAGATTGTCCTTCTCATGCACCCTACAGTCAAGCTAGTATGCATACTGCACTCAAGGCTTTTAGCACGAATTTGTAAAGCGGAGAAAACCTTTAATATGAGCGTCCTACGGAGTGGTGACAGAATCGGGAGGCAAGGCGTGTTGCGGCCTGGCGCGTCGGCAATTATTTTCGACGAGGCTAGAGAAAAAATATTGCTGACCCAGCGGGAGGACAATGCCCGGTGGTGTCTCCCCGGCGGGGGTATGGACCCAGGGGAAAGCGCTGCCGAGGCCTGCGTTAGAGAAGTTTTGGAGGAGACTGGGTTAGTGGCGCGCGCCACCAAATTGGTCGGCATTTATACCTCTCCTAACCTGCTCATAGAGTACCCCGACGGCAATAAAATTCAGCCGACTGCGTTTAGCTTTGAAGCTGAGATTACCGGTGGCGAACTGGGACTAAGTGATGAGACCACCGCCTTTGGCTGGTATACGGTGGCCGAGATGGAAGCCATGGACACCATGGAACATCACATTGAACGGGTTCGAGACGCGATTAAAAACCAACCGGAAGCAATCTTCCAGTAACGTAATGAGCAAGATTATCCAAGTCGTCTTCAAGCTGCTGTGGGGGGCGTTACGCCTTGCCATATGGCTGCTGGCTGTGGTCTTTCGCCTGACTTTTGGTTTGGTTTGGCGGCAGACCCTGGGACGGTCAACGGTTTACGTTCGGCGTGACTGGAATGACCGTGGGGTTGGTCGGGTACGATGGTCCCAGTTACGCGACCCACGGTGGGACACGGTTTCCGGCGGCGCTCAAATAGAAAACCCGTTGCCTTTGCTTCACGGTTACGTTTGGTGTAATAAAGTGCGGGGCAAAATTGGCCATTCCTGCGCCCACGGTCCGGGGCCCCACAACATTAAAGTCTGCATGTTGCGCGAGGACAACAGCCGTCTTATCTGGCAGCGCTTGCTAGAACTCGCAGGGCCAGACCGTAGGTTGGATGGGGGATAAACCGAGTCTAACTCTAGTGGCAGAGTGGAGAGGTCAAAATGCGGATTGCTATATTCGGAGCCGGAGGCATCGGTGGCTACCTGGGTGGGCGTTTATCCCAGGCAGGGGAAGAGGTGGTGCTCATCGCCAGGGGCGAGCATTTGGAGGCCATCCGCGAGCATGGGCTCAGAGTCGATAGCATCAAGGGCGATTTCGTTGCGACGCCAGCATTGGCTACCGACAACCCAACCGAAGCTGGGCCCGTTGATGTTGTGATACTGGGGGTTAAAGGGTGGCAGGTGCATGACGCGGCCATGGCGATGCGCCCCATGATTGGCCCCGAAACGTTCGTCGTCCCCATGCAGAACGGGGTGGATGCCCCGGCCCAGTTGGCATCCGTACTTGGCGAACGAGCTGTACTGGTCGGACTGGGAGGCCTGATTAGTTATATCGTAGGTCCGGGCCACATTTTGCATGCAGGCGGCGAGCCATTCGTGTCCTTTGGTGAGGTGGACAACTCAACTACCGAGCGCACCCAAAGGCTATTGCGGGCGTTCCAAAACGCTGGCGTCCGGGCCAATATCCCCTCCAACATCTACGCGGCGCTTTGGGGGAAACTGGCGTTCATGGCCGCCAACAGCGGAATAGGAGCGGTATCTCGCGTCCCTTCAGGCCAATGGCGTAGCGTCCCCGAGTCCTGGGAGATGGCGCAGCAGGTGGTCAGGGAGGTCTTGGCGGTGGCGGCGGGTCAGGGTATCAAAATGCCCGGCGACGCCTTTGCCTCGGCTATAGCAAGACTTGAAGGCTCACCTGCCAACGGCACATCGTCGATGCAGCGGGACCTAATGGAAGGTCGCCCCTCTGAGTTGGAAGTGCAGATTGGTAGCGTAGTGCGCTTGGGGAAAGAAGCCGGTGTACCCACTCCGGTCAACTCATTCATCTACCACAGTCTGCTGCCCCAAGAAAAGAAGGCTCGCGGCGAGTTTCCAACTGAGGAAGAAGAGGAGTAGCTACTGCCAGTGAGCCGGCGGGTCTTGGCCAGCGGGAAGCAACTTTATCTGGAGCGACGGAATCAGAAAAGCCCGGTCGCATTCCCGGCATCTCCATCTGCCCAGGGGGTGAAAACCCGTTGTGCGGTGTATCTCGGTGCTTTTGCACCGTTGGCACACCTGGACTTCGTAGGGAACCTCTTCGGGTTTGGCGGGCGTACTCATATCAGCCCCTATGGCAGTGGCATAGATATGCTGACCGAATGCACCGGGAAGCGGGTTTTGTGGCCCTCGCCGGTGACGTCTTCCCAAAGCCGTAGGTCGTTGGGGCCGAAACTGTGGATTGTGCCGTTGGCCATTTGGATGTCGATCTGGCCGCTCAGCATGGTCATCCAGCGCCTACGGGGAGCGGGGTGCAACTCCGAAAACTCGGTTGGCTCATTAACCTGGACGGAACAACCGGTACAGGTTTTTAGTGTCTCCAAGATGGGGTCGTCTTCTTGCAGTTCTTCCATGACGCTCTTTCCGTCATTGCCGGTGTACATACGGAAGATGCCCATTTTAGATTCCTCTTAAGTAATGGCGTTTTGAGAAGATACTAGTCTAGGATGCAATCCCGAATCAAGCAAAAATAGACTCCCACTAAAGTATATAAAGAATTGTCTTTACGACACCGCCATCTATCGAGATTTCGCACAATGTTTTGCTTTCTTTCACCTTGAAATCGAACGGCGCTTCAGTAACGACAACACCGCTGGAATCCTTCTGTCTCGTAGCTAATCGGGTCAAAAAACCAGTTGGAATATCTACGTTCGGAGTGAAACCTAAATTTTTGGGTAAAACTTCAGTTATCAAAACATATTTGTAGTCATACAGCTTCGGAATAATTGCTTTTATGTGATTGTTCGAAAGATGCTGTAAAACTTGTCTTACAAATGCGACGTCTCCACGTGGCAATTCGTCAGCGGTTAAATCAACAGCAGAGAAATGGACGTCAAGACCCTCATATTTATCCGTATTCCTGGTGATTACTGACTCAGTTACATCGCAGGCATTATAAGAATTAAATAAATGCCGGATTCTTTTGCCAACCGCAAAATCACCACAGCCCAGGTCGACCGCGTCTAAATTCTGACCGTACGACCCAACAAATTGTTCCACGGCGTCCACATAAGGAGCCACGATTTCTTCAAAATGAGAGCCGCCGCCGGAATAGTATAAATCGGCGTCTTCATGTCGGCTGCCCCACATTCTCTCTTGATAGATAATCTCGAAGGTTTCATGGGGAGATAAATGTTGCAGGTTTTTCCAGTGCGATAACTGTCGCTTACGAATTAGCACAGAATAAAGGGTAGACACTGGTTGCAGGATTACCCGAGGGAGTAATTTTTTTAGGAGTCGTTTGATGGCGAACATAGCACCTAGTTCGAGGTATTACCTTCCCACAATTTGGGTCAGCACGGGGCGCGATTCATATTAGTGATTTATGTTTCGGAACAATTTGAAAAATAGTGTACCAGCAGCGGATGTTGGTTTTGAGCCTAATAAAATTCGAGGCCCCGAAATACAACCGGGGCATCGAATCGGTGCTTAATATGAAGCCAGTTATGATTTGGAGGGTAGTTTTTGGTTATAGGTCTATAGAATTTGCTGTGACTAGTTTGATTTAGATTTTGAATAAATGGAGCCGGTGATGGGAATCGAACCCGCGACCTGCTGTTTACGAAACAGCTGCTCTGCCACTGAGCTACACCGGCCTTATAGTGGGCGATGGGCTGCTGTCTGGGAAACAGCACATTTGCTGTCCGTTTGCGTCCTTCCGATAAGGGCGGCAAACGAGGCTATCGCAGCAGGTATTTTAGCATATGGCCGTGTCGGGCAGGCACCAACGCAGGTGTGATTCTGGCCTGCCTTGGCCATATTATCGGGTCTTAGGTCGGGGTGATGAAAGGAGGGTGGCGTATTGGGCGGACGTGTGCAGAATGCCTTTGGGAATTACCCGGCTATTGCTGGGCCTCGGGCTTTGGCCTTGGGGTGATCCCACCCGGCCAGATCAGCATGGTACCCGCGCATTTCGCCGGCAAGCACTTCAATGAAGTTCCGCACCGCTTGTCCCATGAACTTGCCCTTCAAGGTGCAAATTCCGATTACGGAAGACTTAAATATGTGGTCCAGCCGGACTACTCCCAATCGATCGTGGTCTTGGCTGTGCAGGGTGAAATCGTTGCAAACGGCCACGCCCATCCCGGTTTCCACGTATCGTTTGATGGACTCAGTGTCGTCCAACGCAAGCACGATGTCACAGGATACTCCTTGATTTCTGAGTTCCTGCTCCACCTTTTGACGGGTTAGGCTTTCGGGTCCGGAGAGAATAAGCGGCCACGGGGAAAGGTCTTGAAGACTGATTTGCTCTTGTTCCAACAATGGATGCCCTGGTGGCGTCATCAGCACAACGTCGTAACGGAATAATTCTTGGAATTCCAGGGTTGGGTCGTCGGCAGGCGGCGGAGCGCAAAATGCCAGGTCAACCTCGCCGGACTTGAGTAGGCGCATCAGCGGAGTATACGGTCGGGCCATAAGCTGGATTCGCACATCAGGGTATTGCTTGCTGTAGGACTGTATGCCTGGCGGCAAATGGTGCAACACCAAGTCGGGGTAGGCACCAACCACAAACGAGCCCCGGCGTTCGGTGTAGTCCATCTGGGTTTTTAGGGTGTCTACTGCTTGAACCACCGGGGTGACCAACTCCAACAGAGTGGACCCCTCGGAGGTAAGCTGAATTGGCCGCTTGATACGGTCGAAGAGAGTTATACCAAACTCGTCTTCCAGCTTGCGAAGATGGGTAGTTACGGTCGGCTGGCCTAACTCTAAAGTACGGGCCGCCTTAGATACGCTTCGCAGCCGAGCAACATGGTAAAAACTGACAAGTTGGCGCAGTTCCATCAGGCGTTGCCTCCCCCAATTACATCACGTGCGACAATATAACATATCATAGTCAATTAGGGTAGTAGGAATAAAACACTATCAAAAACCGGTTCGGTCATCGATCCGGATAGGTTGGAATTTTATCGACCCGGAGCCATGCTGAGGCGGAGTACCAGGCGTAAAAGTGGCTTTATTCCAGTTCTATTAGGGGGTCGTTGGTTCGCACCGCGTCCATGGGTTGTACCAGGACTTCTTTGACTACACCGTCACGGGCAGCGCGAATACTCTGCTCCATCTTCATGGCTTCGACCACACACACTTCTTGGCCAGCGGAAACTTTGTCTCCGGGCCGGACGAGGATGGAGATTACGCGTCCGGACATTGGCGAAGAGATGATGTTGTCTGGGCCGCTGCTGGGGGAGCCACGGGTGGGCGGCGGTGGGACCACGATGCCCGGAGTTTGGGTGCGTCCTCGGCGGGGGCGGCGGACCGGAGACTGGTCGGGAAGGCCTTCAACTTCAACCAAGAAGGTCTCGCCTTCGACGGTGACCTGAACTGGGGAATGGGTCAGTTCACCAACTTCGACGTTATACCAATTATCGCCAACCTTGATGCGGAGTGTGGTTACCGCCAACCCCGGTTCCCCAATGTCCGGGAAAGGAGTTGTTCACGGCGTCCATACACCCGCCAAGGACTGAAGGGACTGGGTGCGTTGTTTATGGGCTGGGCGGACTTCATAGCGATGGCTAGCGAGACGCCAATTGCAGCGGCGATGCCACGTTCGCCGTTCTCGTGCCCATTTTTCTGTCCGTTCTGATGCCCGTTGCCGTTCTTTTTCATCTTTCCGTTAGCGCATTTATTTTGGGAGCGGTAATGGATTTCTTCAATCCATATCGGCATCGAGCCGGTGTGGTAGGTGGCGGCTGCGAATTCCTTGGTGGCCAGAATTTCCCTCAGCAACGGAATGTTGCATTTGACGCCTTCTATCCGGAATTCGAGCAGTGCCCTTTGCAGGGTTTTTATCGCCTGATTGCGATCCTTTCCCCAGGCCATTACCTTGGCCATTAACGGCTCGTAGTCTAACCCAACGGTATAACCGTTGCAAAGCGCGGAATCGACTCGAATATGCTCTCCCTCAGGCTGGTGTAGGTCGGTAATATCGCCTGCGTCCGGCATAAATGTCTCGGGGTCTTCGGGGTAAACCCGGACCTCAATGGCATGGCCGTTTACCTTCACGTCGTCCTGGGTTACGGGCAAGGTTTCTCCGGCTGCGACCCTAAGTTGTAGTTCCACCAGGTCTAGTCCGGTCACCAACTCTGTTACGCCGTGCTCCACTTGAAGCCGAGTGTTCATCTCTAGGAAATAGACGCTGCCATCTGCCGAAACTAGGAACTCCACAGTGCCGGTTGATGTGTAGCCAATGAATTTACCTAGCTTGATTGCCAGGCTGGAGACCCTTTGCCGCAGCCGTGGTGTTAGCTTGGCAGAGGACGGGGTTTCTTCCACTAGTTTCTGGTTGCGCCGCTGCACGGAGCAGTCGCGCTCGTAGAGGTGGACCAGGTTGCCATGTTGGTCGCCGACGAGCTGGACTTCAATGTGGGATGCGTCCTTTAGATAACGCTCAAAGAAGAGACGGGAACTGCCAAAGGCGCTTTCCGCCACCTGCCTGGTGCGCTCGATAAGGGGCATCAATTCTTCTTGGGATTCGATAATGTGAATGCCGATGCCGCCGCCGCCCCCGGCCGCTTTGACCATTAGGGGGAAGCCCAGTTCCCAGGCTTTGCCAGCGGCGTGCTCGTTGGCTACTGCTTCGTCGGTGCCGGGGAGTACGGGGAGTCCAGCTTTGCGGGCCAGCTTGCGGGCGCGCAACTTGTCGCCCATTTTCTCCATGACATCTGGGTCCGGCCCAATAAAGCAAACGGCCGACTCTTTGCAGAGACGGGCAAATTCGGCATTTTCAGATAAGAAGCCGTAGCCGGGGTGGATGGCTTCGGCACCCGACGCCTTGGCGGCGTTCAGGATATTTTCCATGTTTAAGTAACTGTCATGAGGGGGAGCTTCGCCAACCAAATAGGCCTCGTCGGCCATTTTGACGTGCAATGCTTCCTGGTCGACCGTCGAATAGATGGCGACAGTCTTTATATCCAACCTCTGACAGGTTCGAATAATACGACAAGCTATCTCGCCACGGTTGGCGATTAGAATCTTGGCAAACACAATTTACCCTTCGTATTGAGGAACGGTAGCCCTGAATTTAAGCGTAAAACTACGGGCCCCGCTCAAAAATGAGCTATAAGCTCTGATTTTATACCTCAGATAGGGACTCATTGTGTAGGCGCTCCAAGAACGAGTTAGAACGAATTTCTTTACCCAACCAATAGCTAACAGTGGTCAAAAGCAGGGATTTTAGTTCTTCTGCCAGTTCGTCGTCGATGGCAATGTTGCAGGCTTCATAGATGTTGCTTCGGTCAAAGTGACGCAGAATCTTTAGCGCACGCAACGATAGTGGCCTCAGGTGGGCATCGTCGGGGCTGCATTCTAGACACAGAGTGCCGCCCACGTTGGGGCTGAACCGGTGGGCGCCGGGCTCTAGTTCCACCCGGCACTCAACGCATTGGTACAGCTCGGGTGACAGGCCGGATACCTGTAACAAGTGAAGTTCAAAGAAACGCAGGGGAGTGTCCGACTGGGGGTTGGCCGCCACCGCCCTCAGGGTATCAATCATCAATTGGAACAGGCCTGGGTTGGCGCTTTCTTCCGCCCCAAAGCCGCCAACTAGTTCGGCCAGGTATTGACCCTTGGCGATGGCTGTCAGGTCTCCTTTCAATGTGGCGAAGCCATCGACGACTTCTGCCTGGGAGATAACGTCCATGTTGCGGCCATGGGCCAAGGACAACTTTACAATGGTCAAAGGCTCCAGATGGCCCATAAGTTTACTGGTCGACCGCCTGGCGCCCTTACCCACCGCGCGAACCTTTCCCTGGTCTCTGGTGTACATGGTCACCAGCAGGTCGGCCTCGCCCAACGGCGTGTGGCTCAGGGTGATTGCTTCGCAGCGATAAGTCCTGGGTGGGGCCATGGCTAGAGCTCCTGGCGGCCCTGAAACGCTCTGCTCAGAGTGGTTTCGTCGGAATATTCCAATGATCCGCCCACTGGCAGACCCCTGGCAAGGTGGGTGACGCGCAGGTCTTCGCGGCCTTGGTGGCGGCGGATATACATGGCGGTGGCCTCGCCTTCAAGAGTGGGGTTGGTAGCCACCACCAATTCGACTAAATCCGGCTGGGCCAAGCGGGAGAAAAGTTCTTTCAGCTTTATCTGATCGGGCCCGATGCCGTTGATTGGCGAAATCACGCCGTGGAGGACATGGTAGAGGCCGCGGTAGCTGCGGGTACGCTCTAAGGCCAGGATGTCTAGGGGTTCCTCAACGACGCAGACGATGGTCTGGTCGCGGCGGGGGTCGGAGCATATCGAGCAGGGAGAGGCGTCGGTCAGATTCTGGCAATGCTCACAGAATATGATGTTCTGTTTGGCAGCGGTTACGGCGTCGGCCAGGGCGGTAGCTTCTTCATCGGGCAGTCGGATAATGTAGTAGGCCAGGCGTTGGGCGCTCTTCGGGCCAATTCCTGGCAATCGGTTAAGTTCTTGCACCAACCGAGACAGAGACGGGGCTGCGCCGGGGACGTTGTCTTGAGTCATATTATCGCGAGTGCTTTATTTAAGGCGCGTTCCTGATGGTGCGTGATTGCTGGTGCGTTGTTGCTGGCGCGTTATTGCTGGCGCGTTATTGCTGGCGCGTTATTGATAGAGCTACCGGTCGGCGGCCCAGGTCTAAGAGAAGCCTGGGATGTTCATACCGCCGGTGACCACGGCCATCTTCTGGGCGGCCAGTTCCTGGGCTTTGGTGGAAGCGTCGTTCACTGCGGCCAGCACCATTTCTTGAAGCAGATCCACCTCTTCGGCGGCCTCTGGGTCAATGGTCACCGACTCGACGATTTGCTTGCCGGTCATCACCACTTTTACTGCGCCACCACCGGCGCTGCCCTCAACGGTGAGGGTCTCCAGCTCTTCTTGAATCTTCTGCAATTGGGCCAGTTGTTTTTGCGCCTGACGCATCATATTACGGTTCAATCTTCAATCTCCTCTAGGACTCTAGCTCCCATTCCCAGGGCAGTGCGGACTAGAGAACTTTGCTGGGCGGTCTTTGCTGTATTGGCGGTCGCACCGCCACCGCTGGCCAGGGCGAGACGGAGCTCGTAGGTTGCCCCAAATGAGTTGGTTACAGCCTCGCTCACCTGACGGCGGGATCCGGGGTCGTCCATTTCTTCCTGCATTCGTACCAAGTTGGCCTTATTGGAGAACGCCAAGACGAGCGTGTTGTCCTCAAGAGACACGGAGTTGGCCTTGCAGTCGCGGAGCAGTGCGCCCAGGTTATATTTCTTACCCTTGAGGCGTCCCAATACTTTAACCGCCGCCAGCCACCGAGTGCCAAGTTCGGAGATTGGTTCTGGGTCTGGGGCCGCTCGCCGCTGGCTGGGAGATTGTTCGGGAACTCTGGCCGGAGGTCTTGCGGGAGCAGGCCGACCGGCATCGGAATTCGGCCCTCTAGTCTGAGGGGGCGGGGTCGCGCCACGAGGTGCACGGTTTTGTTGAGCCGGGGCCTGGGCTGCGGCCCGGGCAGCGGGAGCTGGCTGCGCTGCCGGTGGGGCGGTATCTTCGCAAATCTCCACCACGGCCAGTTCCAGGGGTAGGGTGGATGGCGCATCATAGCGCATGTTCACGTCGCCCCAGATTTTTAGACTTCGCACGATGCGCCAGGGGGGTAAGCTGCCGATTAATTCCTTTAGTTGGGCGGTTACGTCCTCAGAGATGTCAATTGCGTCTTCTGAGCCCCATTGCAGGTGCATTGTGGCCCGCAGCAGCTCTATGACTTGCTTGTGTAGTTGGCGGAGGTCTGTGCCGCCCCAGGCAGCCCTGTTCACCGCCGATAGCGAGGCCGAGGTGTTGCCCATGAGCAGGTATTTCACCAGTTCCAGGGCACTTTCGCCGTTATTCAGGCCCAGGAGTTCCTCTACCTGTTTTAGCGTAACGCCGCCGGTCGAAGAGACAACCAGTTGTTCCAACAGGTTTTCCGCGTCCCGCAGGCTACCCGACGCGTGGCGGGCCACCAGGCGTATTGCGTCGGGCTCGACGGTCACGCCTTCTGCTTCGGTGATGTCGGCCAGGCGACCGTAAATTAAGTCCGAGCTGATGCGGCGGAAGTCGAAGCGCTGGCAACGAGAGATGATGGTTGGCAGAATCCGGTGGGCTTCGGTGGTGCAAAGCACGAAAATTACGTGGGCTGGCGGCTCTTCCAAGGTCTTTAAAAAGGCGTTGGAAGCCGCGTCGGTCAGCATGTGGGCTTCGTCGATGATGTAGACCTTGCGCAGGCCCTGGGCCGGGGCGAAGTTCACTTTATCCCGGATGTCTCGTATCTCGTCGATGCCCCGGTTGCTGGCGGCATCTAGCTCGATGATGTCCATGAACTGGCCGCCGTTGACCGAGCGGCAGTTGGTGCAGGCGTCGCAGGGATTGCCGTCCTGAATGTCCAGGCAGTTAACGGCCTTGGCGATGATTCGGGCGGTGGTGGTCTTGCCGCTGCCCCTGGGACCGCAGAACAGATATGAGTGGGAGACCCGGCCCTGCTTGATGGACTGGCGGAGTGTGGTGGAGACGTGATCCTGCCCAACCAGCTGGCTGAAGCTGGATGGACGCCACTTACGGTAGAAAACCTGGGCATTAGCGGCCGGATCGGTTATGGCCTGGCCAGTCATTACAGTCGGGACTCCATCACGTTTTAATCTGGATGTTAAGCGTTTTGAGAGCCACGCGCTCTTTGGATTGCATCAGCGCGGCTTCTTCCGGTTCCATGTGATCGTGTCCGGTCAGGTGCAACACTCCATGTACTACCAGAAGGGCTAACTCATGTTCAAGGGGTACGCCGCGCTCTTCTGCCTGACGTTGCGTTTGAGGGTAAGACACAATCACTTCACCCAGGGGTGAAGGTTCGCCGGGCGGCATGACGAAATCGAAGCCGCCGGTGTCTTCGGGAGGTTCCGATTCGCCTTCCCAATGACCGGGATGGTTGGCGGAGAAAGACAATACGTCAGTCACTTCGTCCAGTCCCCGGAACTGGCCGTTTAGGCTGCGTACGGTGTCGTCGTTGGTAATGAGCAGACTCATCTGCGCCGCCTCCGTCCCCTCGATTGCTACGTCCAATGCCGCTTTCGCCACGTTGGTCAGCCAATCTTCAGTAGACGCACCAGACGCACCCGAAATTTCTCCCAGAATATCGCTGAAAATACTGTCAGCGAATGGCTCATCCACGGATACGTAAACCTGACGGTCTTGTTGGCTGCTCAAATACGGGTCTCAGGCCTGGGTAAGGGGATTCAATTGCGGTAATAGACCGTAGCTTTAGGCTGGAAATCGAGGCTGAGGCAATCATAGCACGGTGGCTTCTAGAGCGACAAGAACCGGCGGTACAAGACATAACCAAGCTGCTCTAATCAGGTGCTTGTTTGTCTCTTGAGATTGAATCCTAGTGCGCTAGTCGGCATCACATTAGTCACTGTTCCCGTATTGAGGAGGATTGGTGATGGCCAAGGCTAGACGAAGAAATGGCGGTCGCATTTCAGGGGCGGCTCGTCAAGGATCACAGCAACAGAAGAATAAACTGATGAAAAATGGTCTAGGAGCGGCGGCGGTGGTCGCCGTCGTTGCGCTAATCGTATTCGCAGTAGCTTCTAGCAGCAGCAGTAGCGGCGAAGGCGCTAGAGCACCGGATTTCGACTTCCAGTTATACCAAGGCGCCAACGACGTTGGTTTCCCAGAAGGCAGCCTGTCTAGCCTCCACGGTCAACCAATAATTCTGAATTTCTGGGCCGGATTGTGCCCGCCGTGTCGGGCTGAAATGCCGCAGTTCCAGGCCTTCTACAATGAATTCCAAGACCAAATTATGCTGTTGGGCATCGATATTGGGCCATTTACCGGCTTGGGATCTCACGACGACGCCGACGCGTTGTTGCGGGAATTGGGAGTGTCTTATCCCGCTGGCTGGACTGACGACTCCAGTGTGCCCCGCAAATATGGCGTGACGGGCATGCCCACGACTGTCTTTATCAAATCGGACGGTGAAATATTCAGAAAAAGCGTGGGCGCTATCGATGCTAATTTCCTGGCTAGGGCCACCCAGGACTTGCTGGCCGCAGAAGCGGTTGAGGGGTCTTAACCAAAGGCACTAGCTTGCCTTCCAGACCTGACGTTCGAATTTTTCGCCCACTAGAGTATTGGCGGCGGCGGTGTCGATGTCGATGGCAAAGCAATGGAAGTCCTGCTGCTCCAGCGGGATATCAATCTTTTTGCACATGGCCTTAATGTATCTCTGTCGCTCACCTGGGTCCGTTACGTCGATGGCGTGCCCGTAGACCTTGAACTCGCCCTCGCTGCCGTGACGGTCTGAGACTGCGTTGTGCACGGAGCAGCGTGGGTCGCGCAGCAGATCAAGCGCCTTTCGTGACTGCCACATCATGCCCAAATAAAGCTGGCCGTTGAAGAACAAAGGCTCCACCGGGGATATACGAGGCCAGCCGTTCTTGCGCAACGTGGCAATCATCACCAGCCCATGCCGGTCCAAACGCTCTTCGCCCAAAGCGGCCAATTTGGGGTCTTGCTCTGCGAACTCTTGCCAGGTCAAACTGGGTTCCTCCAGAATTGGACTCTGCATTAGCTAATTCATGGTAATTCTATGGATGATTACCGGCAACGAGCGATTGACATGGAATATTTGCACTCTGATAATGCCAGAATTCCAGTCAAATATGGGCACGCACTGCCCATTGGGTAGCACAATTTGCCATTGGGGGTAAGAAATCATGGTGAAGCGTATCGCTATTTTCTCGGACGGAACTTGGAACACGCCGGACCAGGCCCACCCCACGAATGTGATTCGTCTGCATGACGTTACTTTGAACCAAGGCTCAGACGGCTTAGAGCAAGCGAAATTCTATGACCGAGGAGTAGGCGCGGACGGCAACAGGCTCCAGAAGATTCTGGGCGGCACATCTGGAAGAGGATTGGACAAAAACATCCTGGATGGCTACCGGTATCTGGTAGAAAACCACGATGAGGGCGATGAGATATTTCTGTTTGGGTTCAGCCGTGGCGCATACACTGCGCGGAGCCTGGTAGGCCTAATACGCAATTGTGGCTTGCTGCGCAAAGAACACATTGGTATGGCGGACTCGGCCATGAAGTTGTACCGGAAGCGAAAAAAGAACTCTAATCCTTATTCAGAAGATGCCCAGAACTTTAGGAACCAGTATTCAAAGACCACCAACATTTGTTTTTTGGGAGTGTGGGACACCGTCGGCGCACTGGGAATCCCGCTGCGTGGCTTCGGTCATCTTCTGAATTGGCGCTATAAGTTCCATGATGTTGACCTAAGCGGCACCGTGAAACACGCTTACCACGCACTCTCAGTGGACGAAAAGCGGGGCGCGTTTAAACCCTCGCTTTGGACCCATACCGGCAAAGCAGGCCAGGTTGTTGAGCAGGTCTGGTTCTCGGGTGTCCATAGCGAAGTCGGTGGGGGCAGCGCTGATACTGGCTTGCCGGACATCGCATTCATGTGGATGATGCACAAGGCGCAGGCTTGCGGATTGGATTTCAATCAACCGGCCATTGACGATTCAGTCCACCCTTTGTGGTCTGGAGACCTCCACGGCGAGCTACAGGGCATTTATAAATACCTTTCCAGCCACACCCGCCGGGTGGGCAACACCAGCTTCGTAAACCAGGCGGTACACCCAGATGCGGTCACTAGGTATGAGAGTGACGTCGTGGTTTACAACCCATCCAACCTGGGAAATTACCTGGCCAGTCCTGGCCGCCAAGTTGCGGACCCAGGGCCGTTTCCCAAGATGGAGTAGCAGTAACCGATTCCCCGAAGCCTTTCAAAAAAGAACCCCGCGGTTAATACCGCGGGGTTCTTTTTGTTGCAACAATTCGAGGAATAATCAATGGACGCCTATTCTTCGTCAGGCAAGCCAACTCGCCCTAGAAAGAATGTAAATCGATGTGTCAGATGCTGAATCCATGGTGGCCTGAGGTAGCCATTCCTGTGTACGAGGCCGTGCTTCTCAGACTCGTACACAGAGTCCAGCGGTACGCTGAAAAGCCGTTTGAAATCTAAAAAGTACTCTGGCGTCGCCATCCCGCTTTCGACGCTACTTATCGGAAGGTAATGATATCTCTCTTCACGGTATGTCTTAGCCCTTTCAAAATCGCGTTGTCTTGTTATCCGTTTATCGCTTTCAAGAGCAAATTGGTCTTCTAAGTCGCATAACAATACATGGGTAACTAACTTGTTGTTGCTGTATCCGGGCGATTGACGAGACTTGAAATCCCAGTCCAAATCGCAATCTGGAGTGAGTACTATGCTCCAAGGGTGAAAAACTCGTTGGCTTCTTGGATTATTTCGCACGTAGGAAAATGGGGATATTTGGGAAGTATCGAACCTAAGTTCGTGAACGCCTCCTAAAACCTCCCCAAGACGAAATGCTCCGCCATCGTCTGAAGCTAAATAGCGCGCCGTCGTCAAATTAAATCCGTCACCGGTTTGGAATTTCAGCGTTAGGCGGTTAGCGTCGGCTCTATATTCTCAATTGTAAGGCCCGGTAGTATTTGCGTTGGTCTTACGGCATAAAATCGGTAAAGCTCTCTCATAGTCTCAAAACATTCGTCGAGGCCACTTTCTGGCATTTTAGCGATTAGATTACAGCAAATTAATCGGGTCAAAGCGAAATTATCATTCCCCAAGAATTCGAAAGAGCGGGTCGTCTCCATATGTTCGAGAGAGGCTATGAACTTGACGTTGAACGGTTCATCTCCATCCATTAAGCCACTAGATGTCTCGAGGTCCCAGAGCGGTTCTAAGGGTATCTGAGATACACCACCGAAAGAAGTTCCCTGCGACTCTGTTGAAGTTGTCCAATGTTTTGAGAGCGTCATCAATTTCGGTTTTCCTTCCGCAAAATAGGTCGGTATCTATGAGGTAGACTTGGTTTTCAGAGTTAGGGCTTTTCGCCAGGCCGTGGCGAATCTGAATGAACCCATCTTCTATGTCTTGAAGTTTAATTGAAGTCCTTGAAACTGTCTCTTGAACATCCACATCGAAAGATTCAGCCCCTTGTACACCAAGGAGTGTCGTGTTGAACAACTTAGACCAAGGGACGGTCGACACGCCCAGGTTGTCTCTGTCGATGATGTTTCGATATCTGAGTCCTATACGAGAATAAAATGTTGGATTGTAGGTCTCTCTAACCACCGATTCAGCGAACCTGATTTCTTCGCGGAATTGAGGCCAACTTGTATATGATTTTACCGATAGTGCAAGAAAATCTTGGTTGAGAGAGATTAGAGACTGTTCATCTTCGGTAAGAAATCGGTGCTCTTGGATACGAGTTGTCCTGACCAACGGTAGACTTGATACTAAATCAGCGATTTCTTTGGGAACATTAGATGGGAGTTCTGCTACGGAAGGATCAACTTTGCGGTACAAGGGATATTTATGCCGAACTGCATTCTGGAATTGGTCGGGAATTTGAGAACTAATTTCTAAGATAGTGGGGAACCTAAGTTGACATATGACTTCCTGTAGAGGGTTTTGGTCATACGTTTCGCGTTCGGTCGTCGGGAATGGCATGAAAAAGATTCCTGACTTAAGTACGTAGCTGAGACTAGGGTATGCAGAAGTATATCGTAGGAGTGCACAATCTAGCAAAACCGCCCAGTCATGGAGAATCAACGGATTTGGTCAGAACGAGGGGAAGCCAATAAAAAGAACCCCGCGGTTAATACCGCGGGGTTCTTTTTGTTGCCGAATTGGTACCCCGGATGGGCTTCGATCCCATGATCTCCACCTTGAAAGGGTGGCGTCCTAGGCCAGGCTAGACGACCGGGGCACGGAGGTATTCTACTATAGGCACGATTCTATTGGTAGCAATCTCGCCTACCGCTGAAAGCCAATCGCTGTAGGCTACGGGTAGACCGCCAAGGCCTCCAGCGATGTCTCTTCTGGGAAACCGCACATGACGTTCATGTTCTGCACGGCTTGTCCGGCGGCGCCCTTCACTAGGTTGTCCAGGCAACTGATGACGATTAGCCGTCCGGTGCGCTGGTCGATTGTTGGGTGAACCAGGCACAGATTGTTTCCCAGAGTCTGCTTGGTCTGGGGAGGGACGGGTACCACTCGGACGAACGCGTCATTCGCGTAATAGTCCTGGTACAGATCCATGATTTTCTTCTTGCCCTCGTCTCCGTTCCATTCGTCGGGGTTGACCAGGGTGGCATAGCTGGAACTTAAGATGCCCCGGGTCATGGGAATTAGGTGGGTCAAGAATGTGAGGTTCAGCGGATTTTCCGACAGAGCCCCCAACTCTTGAGTAATCTCGGGCAGGTGTCGGTGACCGCCGAGGGCGTAGGCGAACACGTTCTCGTTGACCTCGGAGAAGTGGTTGGTCATGGTCAGGCTTCGACCGCCGCCCGATACCCCAGACTTGCTGTCTACGATGATGTCTTTGGTGATGATTCCTTGGGCCACCGCCGGGGCTAAGCCCAAGATAGCGCTGGTGGGGTAACAACCGGGGTTGGCGACCAAGCGGGACTGCTTAACGTCTTCTCGGTGCAGTTCGGTCAGGCCGTAGACCGCTTCTTCCAGGTAGGTGGGGTCTGGATGGTCAACGCCGTACCATTCGGTGTATTCGTCGGCCTTCTTCAATCGGAAATCAGCGCTGATGTCGATTACCTTGACGCCACTTTTTAGCACTGGGATACAGGCCTCGGCGCTGGCCTTGTGGGGTAGGGCCGAGAAGACCATGTCTAGGCTGCCGCTTAATTCTGGCTCAACGGTCAGGTCGATGGCGGACAAGTGGGGAAACACCTCGCTAAGCTGTTGGCCAGCGGCGCTCCTGCCTGTGACGGAGGTGATTTCCACCTCTGGATGTCGGTACAAGATACGAGCCAACTCGCTGCCTGCGTAACCGGTAATATTGATAATCCCTACTTTCATTTTGCTTACTCGTTGTTGTTGGGCTTAGGTCTAGTGCGCTTAAGCTTGGGGAATGTGAGGCATGGGAGCCCCGCTGCTTCCTGCCAGGGTTGGTTCTTCCGCGGCGGCCAGTTCGGCCAGCTCCGCCTTGGTCATGTACTTCTTTCTTGAGGGACAGAGGCTGCCAACCACGCACTCGGGGCACTTGGGCCGTTGCGCTCGGCATACCTGGCGACCATGGTTGATGTACGAAACGTGGAAGTTGAACACTTCCCCCGGTTCGACCTTCTCTTCCAGTATATCGTGGGCCTTGTCGGCGCTCACTTTGGGGCCAATTACACCCAGGCGTTGGGACACTCGGTAGATGTGGGTGTCGATGGCCATTGCCGGCATGCCCAGAGAAAAGCTTAGCACGATTCCAGCCGATTTAGGGCCGATGCCAGGTAGCTGACGCAGCCATGCCTTGGCTTCGTTCAAGGGCATCTCGCGTAGGAAAGATAGGTCCAATGAATCGTTTAGTTCCAATACCTTATTCAGGACTTCTTTAATCCGAGGTGCTTTAATCCTGGCCAGGCCTCCGGGAGCGATGGCTTTCTCAATATCCGGTATCTCCGCGGCTGCCACCGCTTCCAGCGTTCCGAATCGCTCCATCAACAGCCGGAAGGCGCGGCTGGAGTTGATGTCTGAGGTGTGCTGGGAAAGGATGGTGAAAACCATCTCATCCATGGGAGGAAGGCGCGGCTCATCGTTGAAGGGGCCGTACTGCTCGGTCATCAACTTGATGGTCTGGGCGATATCGGCCTTACTCTTGGTTCTGGGAGCCCTTTTTTTTACGCTTGTGGCAGGCATCTTACCTAATCATTTTGTCCAAACCGGAGTTGTGGGTTGGCACAGGTGCAAATTTTAGCACCGGTACCATAAAAAATAAAAACCGGGCAAAAATAAAAAATCCGGGAGGTTCAACCTCCCGGATTTTTTATTGCTTATCCTAATATAGGGAAGGCTAGAACAGATGGCACGTAAGGGAGTGCCCAGGAGCTAGCTCGGTACGGCCTGGCTTATCTACGGCGCAACGGTCCATGGCCGCAGGGCAACGGGGGTGGAAGTAGCAGCCCGAGGGAGGATTTAGGGGCGAGGGAACCTCACCCTGAAGGATAATCTCCTCTTGTTCCATGTCGGGATGGGATGGCAACGCCGCCGACATTAGCGCCTTGGTGTACGGGTGGGACGGGTTGGTGTACATCTCATGCACCGGAGAGAGCTCTACTATTTCTCCCAAGTACATGACCGCCACCCAGTCGCACATGTAGCGCACCGTGGCTAAGTCGTGGGCGATGAGCATGTAGGCCACGTTGTATTCGGCCTGCAAGTCTTTGAGCAGGTTCATTATCTGGGCCCGGATGGAAACGTCCAGGGCCGACACCGGCTCGTCCAGCACTATAACCCGAGGGTTCAAGGCCAGAGCCCGGGCGATGGCCAGCCTTTGGCGCTGCCCACCGGAGAACTCATGAGGAAATAGGTTGGAGTGGTATTCGTTCAAGCCAACGTCGTTCAAGAGCTTCATTACCCGCTCTTGCTGTTCGGCATGGCTAATGTTCCAGTTAATTACCATCGGTTCGGCGATGATGTCTTTGACCCGCATGCGGGGGTTCAGCGAACTCCACGGGTCTTGGAACACCGCTTGCACGGAGCTTCGGTACGATTTTCTGACGGCAGCCGAGGAGTGGTGAACGTCTTGGCCCTCGAACAGAATGCTGCCCTCGGTGGGTGTCTCAAGCATCAGCATCATCTTGGCGGTGGTGCTTTTGCCGCAGCCAGACTCTCCCACTACGCCCAGGGTTTCACCTGCCCTGAGCTGAAAGGAAATGTCGTCTACCGCTTTGATGTGGCCGGTGACCTTGGAAATCAAGAGACCTTTGGTCACTGGGAAGTATTTCTTTAAGTTTTTGGCCTCGAGCAATACCTGCCCGACTTCGGATCTGGATCGGGACGATTCTGTAGTGGTCATTCTAACTTCCAGCAGGCCGCAGTGTGGCCATCCGACACCGTAGACCGATTGGGATATGCTTCGCGGCACTTGTCCATCACAACAGGACACCGGTCTGCAAAGGAGCAGCCGACGGGCAAGTTATGGAGTGGTGGGGGCTGGCCTTCAATTGAGAACAACCGATCCACGTCGACGTCCATCTTAGGGACCGAGGCCAAGAGCGCCGCGGTGTAGGGGTGGGAAGGGTTGTTGAAGATGTCTCTAACGCTGCCGTGTTCGACGATTCGCCCGGCGTACATCACGGCGACTCGGTCGCACATCTTGGCGACAATGCCGAAGTCGTGGGTGATGAATATGAGCGACATATCCGAGTCTTTCTGTAAGTCTTTTAGCAGCTTCAGGTATTGGGCCTGAATCGTCACATCAAGAGAGGTGGTCGGTTCGTCGGCGATGAGCACCTTAGGTTGGCAGGAGATGCCAATGGCCCCGACGACCCTCTGGCGCATGCCGCCGCTCATCTGGTGTGGGTAGTCTTTCATCCGAGATTCCGCAGCGGGAATGTTTACCTTGCGTAGTACCTGCAAGGCATGTTCCATTACCGACCGTTTGGGGATGTCTTGGTGAATCTTGATGGCTTCCTCTACCTGGTCTCCGATGGTGAAAACCGGGTTCAAGGAGGTCATAGGGTCTTGAATGATGAGGGCAATCTTGCTGCCCCGTATTTTGCCCAGTTCATTTTCGGAGAGTTGGACGAGGTCATCGCCGTCTAGGATTATTTTCCCAGACACGATGCGTCCCGGCGGCGTGGGAATGAGGCGCATCAGCGAGAGCATGGTTACGGATTTACCGCAGCCCGACTCGCCAACGATTCCAAGGGTCTCGCCCTTGCGCAGGTCAAAGGATATTCCGTCTACGGCTTTAACCGTTCCCCAGCGGGTGCGGAAGTAGGTCCTTAGGTCTTCGACCTCTAACACGGTCTCGGTATTGATTCTTGTTTCCGTGGCCATGAATATGCTTGTTCCTCTTATCGCTGCGTTATTCGGTGCCCAGACCCAGCTTGATTCAGCTCTCTAATGCAGTTACCAGGTTTCTGGTCACTCCATCTGCCGCAAGCGTGGATCCAGTTTGTCTCTTAGCCAGTCGCCAAACAGGTTCAACGACACTACTGTCAGCATGATGGCGAGACCAGGGAAGGTAGATATCCACCAAACGCCGCCAGCCAGCTTGTCACGACCGTCAGCCACCATCGAGCCCCAAGCTGGCGTGGGGGGCGGGACTCCCGCTCCCAGGAAGCTGAGGGTCGACTCCAGCAGAATCACGATACCTACCTGGAGGGTTGCCACTACGATTAGGGTATTGATGGTCCCAGGGAATATGTGTATGAACAGAATCCGCGCTGTGGACGCGCCGGAAACTTTGGCCAGGGATACATAGTCCATGTTCTTCAATTGGAGCACTTCACCCCGCACCTGGCGGGCGAAGCGTGGCCATATAAACAAGCACAGCACCGTAACGATAATCGCCAGTGACTGGCCAAGCGTAATTACCAATACTAGGGCAATCAGAATCAATGGGATGGCCAATTTGATATCGACCAGCCGCATTAAGGTTTCGTCGACCCAGCCACCGTAATAGCCAGCCGCCAAGCCCAATACGACTCCGATACTGCCGCCCACGCCAAGTGTCACTATCGACACAATTAATGAAATTCTAGCGCCGTAGATTATGCGCGAAAGAACATCACGACCAAGATGATCGGTACCCAACAGGAACTTGGTACTCCCGGCAGGTTTGGTAACAATTACTAACTGATCGCCTACCTTGGCGTTGGGGTTAATTACCAGTGCGTCGCGTAGGGTTACCTGGCTGCCTCTGTCGTTAATCGACAGCCGCTCCACCACAAGTTTTAGGGCAGTCTCGCCGCCGAGCCAGGCTGGGGGGATGTTGCGGTCCTTGAGTTCGCCCTTCTCAGGATTGTGGGGCGATATCAAGGGCGCAAATAATCCGGCAAATACAACCAGACCCAATAGGAAAAGTGGGATTACCGGCCAGCGTCGAAACTTGCGATAGGCTCCGGCCGCTCGGGCCATAGTTGTGGGTGGTGCAATGATTATTCCGCTAAGATCTGCAGCCATCTTTTGCTCCTACTCCCTAAGCGTACCGAATTCGAGGATCTACGTATGCGTAGAGAACGTCCACTATGAATGCTGCGATTACGTATAGCAGCGTGAAGGTTATAACCACGCCCTGAAGTAGCGGGTAATCAAAGGCGAACAAGGCCTCGATTGCCAACCGTCCCAGACCGGGCCAAGCGAACACTGTCTCAACAACCAAAGAACCAGTCACCAGAGCTCCGAGGGTTACTCCGGCGAAAGTAAGGGGCGGTATTAAGGCGTTCCTAAAAGCGTGTTTCAGAATCACGGTCCTGGAGTTAACGCCTTTGGCTCGCGCCAGTTTGATGTACTCCGAATCTAGTACGTCCAACATCGCTGACCGCACCAGCCGTAGGTTTGCGGCGGCGTAGTACCACCCTAAGGTAACGGCGGGTAGGACGATGCTATTCCAGTCTTGCTTACCGTATGGTGGGAGAACACCTAGCTTTACGGCAAAGAAGAACATTAACATTATGCCTAGCCAGAATGGCGGAGCCGACTGCCCAATAAGGGCAACTAACTTGCCAAGGGCGTCCAAAGGTGTGCCGCGTTTAATCGCCGACAAAATACCCAGCGGTACGCCAATTAATAGCGAAAGAGTGAACGCGACTGCGCCTAGCATTAGCGTGGCGGGCAAGCGTTCCCAAATTACTGAAGTTACCGGGCGGGCTTCTCTGACCGACTCGCCAAGGTCACCCCGGATGGCGCCTTTTAGGAATAACCCGTATTGCTGGTAGTAGGGCTTATCCAGACCCAATACCACGCCCATGCGGTCCCAGTCTTCCTGGGTCGAGTAGTCGTCTAGGTAGATGTGTCTGGGATCTCCCGAGACCCTGCTCATTATGAAAATAATCAGAGACACGGCAAGGAGAGTTACGAAAGCTAGGACGAACCGGCGCGCTAAATACTTTTGCATACTAGTAAACCGTCAGTGCACCCTTTTAGATTTGAGTCTGCTTTTGATTGCCGTGCATTGTTTGCCGTCGTGCTATTTGCCATCGTGCTATTTGCCTAGGAAGGCCCGAACTGCCGCCAGCACGACACCTGCTACGTTTGCCACTACAGTCGACCCTAAAGCCGTGTAATAGACCGGAGATACCGTTGGCATGGCACAACATTCAATCTCTTGATTAGAGCCGTATTCATAACCGCCCCATGCTCCAATGATTCCGGCGCCAACCACTATGACTGCTGTCAGCGCCATAATCAACTTTTCGTCACCGTCAATCCGCAGCCAGGCGAAGTAACAAGCTGTTCCCGCGCCGAGCCCCGATCCGATGAAGAGGGACGTAAGCCATAAGCTGGCCGACTGAGAACCGAAAAATATGAATAGGGACCAGGCGACTGCTATGCCTGTCATGCTTAGAACTACGCCTAAGCCAACCCCTAAGACAGTCCGCCCGACGGGAACCAAGAATGGACCCAGACTATCTCTTATGTCCCATCCGGGCGATTTTTGCAAATTGTTCGGAACCCCTTGGTATCTATACGCTCGAAAGCGCTACGTGGATCAGTCCAGACCGACTATCGACCTCGTTTATCAACGAAGTTTGAGGTGCTCGTACCCAAGATATAGGGCAAACCACTTTGCGTGACTGCCCTGTTCCAAGGGGCAAATTTCGGGCCAATTGATGATACGCTCGAAAGCACATTGAAGGCGCAAATGCCAGGCTCACCAAGCGTTAGGTAGATATATACTATTGGCTTTCGCAAGTCAATAGTCTGAATTGGTACGCCAAAGACTATTGATAGATAGGGATTGAGGCTGATTCGATAGGGTTATTTCCCAATTAAGGTGGGCCAATTTGATCGAACGTGCTGGAATCAGCCGGTAGCAGGTGGGATTCTGGAGGTTGGAACCAAGAGTAGCGGTCCGTGGGTGAGCGCCTGCCGTTCGTTCCTTGAGACCCTCTCTAAGACAACTCACCCGATGGGAACCAAGACTGGATTCAACCAATCCCTTATGTCCCCACCGGGCAAATTCACCATTTAAATAATCTATGCGCTCAGAAGCGTTGTTTGAATCTTCCCAGCTTTTTTGCTGGTTAAGATTTTTCGGGTTTTCGAGTATTAACGAGGTTGTATGAACTCATACCCGTTGATTTGCCGTAAATCGCCCTGTTTGACCTTGTCGTCCCAGGGTTTGATATTCGGCCCGACCGGCCAGATATTGTCGTTAACGTAGAGGCCAACCATGGCGAAGACGTTGTCGAAATTCCAGCGGGCAAGAGCATCTTCGGCAGCCTCTCGGTCTGATTTGAGAACTGACGATGTCGCCTTCCCGATATATTCCTCTAGGAACGGGTGTTCCGCCCCGTAGCTGAACGGTGACGCATTTGTATAGCTGGCAAATCCTTGCGTCGGGGCGGAACGGATGGAGGCGGAGTGGCAAGTGGCACCTTGATAGGTGCGGGCGACCAACTGAGGCCGCAGAGTGCCGTAAGGGACATTCTGGAATGTGACATTTAGTCCAATGTCGTCCCAATACTGGGCAATGGCCTCACAGGCTTCAACCTCGGAAGGCGCACCACGAATGGAAGCAGTAAGTGTTATGTCGAAGCCATTGGGAAATCCAGCCTCGGCCAACAGGGCTTTGGACCGTTCGGGGTCGAAATCCCAGACCATGTCGGGTTCATAACGCGCTTCGTCCGAGCCGCCCCAGCCTTGGAGGGTATTAACATGCCCGAATCCCAACAGTAGCTCATCAACGATTGCTTGACGGTCGATGGCGATGGACAGGGCTAGTCGTACCTTCAACGCCGTTTTCCATTCTTCGGAATCCACATCGGCGTTGCTAGATACCCAGGGCAGCGTAGGATCGTAACTGGGCCATTGGTCAGGAGTGCCGGCGTTAACGTAGGTCTGGCCGTAAAGGTTCAACTGAGACTGTCCGGCGTTGGGCACTTGCATTAGCAATGCGCCGTCAACCGACTCGACTTCACCGACCGAGTCTAAGGCCATTACGAAGGTGTCCAGGTTACCGGTCTTAAATCCGGCTACTCGGGCAGACTCTTCGGGAATTTCCCATTCCACCATCTTTGCGAAGTACGGGGTCTGCCGCCAGTGGTCTTCCACGGCGTTCAACTCCCAAAACTCACCGGTCTTCCACTCGCCAATCTCCCAAGGGCCGGTGGCGGCGGTGTTCCGGTTGGCTTCCTCTTCCCCGTCTTGCTCGTACTGCTTCTTGCTGACAATCCAGGCGCTAACCGACCGGGGGGTCGTGAGCAGTTCGTCAATCGGTATGTCAGAGAACGGTACGCCGGAGTCGACGACCCAGGTGTAGGGGTCTGTGACTGTGCGGCTGCCATCTTCCGCAAAGAAGATGGCCTTGGCAACGGAAGCCCTGGCATGTTTCTCGCTGTTGGCGACCTGATTAAATGAGAATTCGACGTCTTCAGCGGTCATCTCGCCAAAGCCTTTGTGGAACTGGACGCCCTTGCGGATGTGATAGGTCCACACCTGGCCGTCGGGAGAGATATCCCAACCTTCGGCCAACATGGGGAGAACCTTGTTGCTGTCAAATGAAGCTATTCCCAGGGTTTCAGTGACCGGCGCGGCGTTGTTCACGAATATCTGGGGGTTGCCCGCCAACTTGGGACTACCGAAATAGGGGCCTAGCTCTTTCTGGCCCACGTTCAGCGTGCCAGATGGAATCATAGCCATTTCGGGTTCCGCAGTGGGCGCTACGGTCGCCACGGGGGCTGTCGTAGCTCCGGCTACAGGTACCGCAGTTGGCGGCGCGGCGAGCGGCGTCGCCGTAGCTGACGATCCGCAGGCCAAGATAGCCGCCAACAGGACAGTTAAGAATCCTAGGATTATTGCCTTTGGGTGTTTCAACCGGTGGTTCAAGACGAACGTACCTCCAATCTGTATCTGAATTTGGATTGTGGCGAGCCATTGTCCTGGGGGTTATTGCTAGCACCCCTGGAACAATTCATTATTTGCCAAACGGGGGGTATTATTGGCGGATTTCGGAGTTAATATGGGGATTATTTAACGATTAGATATGGATTATTGCGGAATGTAAATCTCTAATAAATAAATATTCGGCAAAGTTAGTGTGCATAGTAGCTTGTCTACTGTATTGCTGGAACAGATATATACTATCTGGTATTGCAAGTCAATAGGCAGTACTAACGATGCAAGGGGTAAATACCAAAGCACGGGTGGGGCTAATTTGGAGGAGTTTTACCCTGGCCGGTGCTGGCGAATTTCGGCAAAAATACCGGAATCATGGGCCAGAGGAGGATGCCGGGGCTTGTTTAAGGTGGAAGTGGGGCAGTGCGAGGCTAATGGCACCGTAGATGTTGCTTAAGACAACTCGCCCGGTGAGAACCAAGACTGGACTCAACCAGTTCCTTAGTTTCCCACCGGGCGAGTTTGCCGTTTTTTATGTTTTATCCGCTTGAATGCGCTGTCTGAATCGCTCCAGGCGGATTACCGGCCTGGTCTATTAGCGAGGCTTCATGTACTCGTACCCGTTGATTTGGCGCAAGTCACCTTGCTTGACGAAGCCGTCCCAAGGGGCGAGTTTCGATCCGACCGGCCAGACGTTGTCGAAGACGTACAGTCCAGTCTCCCCGAACACGTTTTCGAAGTTAAACCGGGCAACCTCAATTTCCAAGGCTTCACGTTTGACCCGGTCCGTGGTCCCTTGTGCCTCCCGAATCTTCGTTTCGAAGTACGGGTGTTCAGTTGAGTAGTTGAACACCGCTTCGGCCAGGTAGTTGGCGAATCCCTGCACCGGGGCCAAACGAATGGCTACCGAGTGACAGGTAATCCCCTCATAGGTACGTGCCACCAACTGGGGCCGGAGCGTACCGTAGGGGATGGTCTGGAAGGTGACGTCTAGACCGATGTCGTCCCACATCTGGGCGATGGCTTCGCAGGCCTCCACCTCGGAGGGCGCTCCGCGAAGGGCCGGCGTCAGGGTGACGGCGAAGCCGTCTGGAAATCCAGCTTCGGTAATCAGAGCTTTGGCACGCACGGGGTCAAAGTCCCAGACCATATCATCTTCTAGCCGCTTTTCGTCCGGCCCGGCCCAGTCCCTAAGGGCCAGAGGATGGCCGAATCCCAGCAGCAATTCATCGACGATTGCTTGGCGGTCGATGGCGATAGATAGGGCCTCCCGGACCTTCCGGGCGGCCTCCCATTCCGGGGAATCGAGGTCACTGTTGCTGGACACCCAGGGGAGGTCAGGGTTGTAGTTGGGGAACGACTCTCCCGTGTCGGGATCGGGTACGTAGGTCTGGCCGTACATGTTCAGCCCGGCCTGTCCGGCGTTTGGCACCTGCATCAGGGACGCGCCTTCAACAGATCCCACCTCAGAGATGGAGTCGAGGGCCATCACGAAAGTGTCAAGGTTTCCGGTCTTGAAACCGGCTACCCTGGCAGACTCTTCAGGAATTTCCCACTGGACCAACTCGGCGAAATACGGGGTCTGACGCCAGTGGTCTTCCACGGCTTTCATCCGCCAGAACTCACCGGTCTTCCATTCGTCAATCTCCCACGGGCCGGTGGCGGCGGTGTTGCGGTTGGCTTCCTCTTCTCCGTCCTGGTCGAACTGCTTCTTGCTGACAATCCAGGCCTGCGTCGCTCTTGGGCCGGACAGTAACTCCAGGATTGGAATATCCGAGAAAGGCTCGCCGGTATCGACTCTCCAGGTGTAGTTGTCTGGAGTAGTCTGGTTGCCGTCTTCGGCAAAGAATATTTTCCTCATGTTGGCGGCCCTGGCGTGTTTATCACTGTTGGCTAGTTGGTCATAAGAAAACACGACATCTTCGACAGTCATTTCGCCAAAGCCTTTGTGGAATTGGACGCCCTTGCGAATCTGGAAGGTCCACACCTGACCGTCGGCAGACACATCCCATCCTTCGGCCAGATTGGGCAATATCGTATTGCTGTCGAAATCAGCAATACCAAGGGTCTCGGTTATGGGTGCTGCATTGTTCAAAAAGATAGCCGGGTTACCTGACAGTTTTGGGCTACCAAAATAGGGCCCCGTCTCTTTTTGCCCCACGTTTATTGTGCCAGACGGAACAGCGGCCATTACGGGAGCCTCGGTGGGCGCTACGGTCGCCACGGGGGCTGTCGTTGCTGCAGCGGCTGGAACTGCGGTCGGACTGGTAGTTGACGACGAGGCGGGCGTCGCTGTTGCCGACGATCCGCAGGCCAAGATAGCGGCCAGCAGAATCGTCAAGGATCCTAGAATTATTGCCTTTGGGTGTTTCAACCAATGGTTCAAGATGGACGTACCTCCAATCTGAATATGGATTGCGGTAAGCCATTGCCCCTAGGGCTGTTGCTAGACCTGTGGAACAATCAATTGCTTGAGTAGTGGCGTGGTTACCCTCGGTGAAAAGTATCTAACTATTTAATATAATTAGACGAAATATTAAGTATTAATTGAAAATTAATATTGTGATTCGATGTATATTCGAATATGTATTTGGTAAAATCACTTGCCTATTTTATTGGTTAAACAGATATAAACTATCTGCTATCGCAAGTCAATAGGCTGGAACAACCAATAAAGAAGTAGGTGCCTAAACGTAGGTGAGGCCGATTTTGGCGGGGCGATAGACCGATAGCGGCCGACGGATTTCGACGGGAGTGCCGAAATAATTGGGTAACAGGGGCCGGGGCTTGTTCTAGCGGGCTTGTTCTAGCGGAATTATTTCTAGGCGGAAGGGTCGGTAGGAGGACGGCGTTGTGAGCCTCTTAGGAACTGCTCTAGATCACGGACAAGCTCTTGCGGGTCTGGAATCTCGATGGCAGCGACTGCTTCGTCGTACTGGCCTTCCAACTTGGTAACGTAGGAACTGATTTGCTCGTCCTTCTCTACGGCCTTGGCGACCTCTTCATTGAAGGTGGTGGCCGCCGACTGCAGCTCTGTCAGGTCTAAAGGCAAATCTAGAAGCTTGATTAGTATCTGCAGGAGGGTGGCCCCGACCCGGTAATTGGGCGCCGCCTGGAGGTAATGAGACGTGTGCCCCCAAATGGACGTGTATTCCATACCTTCATCAAGACAGGCCTGCATGACGGCGGAGCTTATTCCCGTGGGCCCTTGGTATTTGGATGATCGGATACCCTGACTCTCCAAAAATTCGCTAAGTTTGGGCTGGCTGGCGGTACCACTAAGTTTTACGGGCCGGGTGTGAGGGACGGCGTCCAACAGCGCACCGATATGAATTACCGAATTGACGCCATAGTCTCTGGCCATCGTTGCCACTGTATTGGAAAATGTACGCCATTTTAAGTTGGGCTCAACTCCAACGAAAACCATTACCCCAGATTTTGAGTCTGGACCGGACAGGTAGGAGAAATCGTTGGCCGGCCAATTTATGCGCCGTTTTCCGTCTCTAGTGCGCGACGAATAAGGGCGTGTTTGGGAGAAGTCGTAGAACTCCTCGGGATCGATGTCCGCAAATTTCTTGGCGTGGAGTTTCCGCTGGAGGAATTTTATGGCGCTGGTCGCCCCTTCCGCAGCATCGGCCCAGCCGCTGAAAGCAATAACCAGGTGTTCCAACTTTTTGTCGGGTGTTTCGTGGATGGTCAGATGGTCCATTTTGTCCAATGCGTTACGGGCCCTTATGTTCGGGAATCGCGCGTTAAGAAAGTAATCGTGTAATTGGCACGTATATACACTGATATAAGTGGAGACAAAGCCAGCATATCATCGGCGGCAATTGGCTCACAAGGACGCCGCACCATTGTTAAAAGGTCGAAGTACGACATTTCGGTGGCGTCCGCTGACGGCTGGGTATGGATCGTTAAAACTAGGCTCTGGGTATAACCGTGCCAGGGGTTTTCATGCGCATGCTGAAGACCGAAGTGCGGGCGGTGAACAGCATGGTGCGGTTGTCGGGCCCGCCCCAGGCGCAGTTGGCCGGAATCTCGGGCAGCACAATGGTGCCGAGGTGGTTGCCAGAGGCGTCAAAGACCCAAACACCCTCGGGGCCGGTGCAGAAAATACGGCCTTCCTGGTCAACCTTCATGCCGTCAGGAACGCCGTCTTCGGCCGAGAACATGTTGGCAAACACCCGGTTGTTGCTCAGACTGCCGTCGGCGGCAACGTCGAAAGCCCGGATTAATTGGTGTTCGCACATCTGGTGCAGCTCTTTTTCTTCTAGGCAGCCGCTGTCACGGCGGGTGATGGCCACGTATAAAATGCGCTCGTCGGGAGAGAAAGCCAGGCCGTTGGGATACTCGGTCTCGGTGGTTGCCACCACGTTCGTGCCGTCTGGGTTGATGCGGTGCACGCCACTGTAGTCTAGTTCCCGCTCTTCGTCGGTGAGGCGTCCGCCTGGGTCGGTGAAATAGAGAGTGCCATCGGAACGGCCCACAACGTCGTTGGGGCGATTGAGACGTTTGCCGTCAACGTGGGTGGCGATGGGGGTGTAGGTCCCGTCCGCCTCACGGCGAATCATCTGGCGATTGTCGCTCTCGCACATTATCAGGTTGCCCTGTTTGTCGAAGGTCATGCCGTTGGTCCCGAAGCTGGGGTCTCTAAATATCTCCAATTGACCGGTGGGCGACATCTTATGTATTTGCAGCTTACGAATATCGACAAAGAGCCAGTAACCGTCGGAGTGCCATACGGGGCCTTCGGTGAATCCAAAATTACCAGCCAACTTTTCGGCTGGCGAATCGGTGATGTTGGCTATTTGGTCGGACATAGTTCCCTCCATCTACAAATATATATAAGCAGGTTGTCTAATTTAAATCCGTAGGGGCACGGCATTGCCGTGCCCCTACGGATTTAAAGGGCGTTATTCCAAATGGGCCAGATACTGACCTTCAAAGTCCATCCCGGCCAAGTCGCTAAAGGCATCCATTAGGCGGCGGGTGACGATTCCTGGGGCTGTTCCTCCGGCTATGGGAGTGCCGTTGACCGAGGATACGGGGCAGATGCACAGGCTGGTCGAGGTCAAGAAAGCCTCGTCGGCTGTGTAGGCGTCATAAAGATCTAAGTCCCGCTCTTCCACCGGCATGTTGAGGCCGGTGGCCAGGTCCATGACGACTCCTCTAGTAATGCCCTCTAGCACGTACTGCCCTTTGGGGGTGGCCACGGTCCCGTTTTTCACCAAGAATATATTGGACCCTCGGCCTTCTGTTAGGTTGCCTGATTCGTCCAATAACACTGCCCAGGCGTCTGGGTCAGTGGCTTGGGCCTCCAGCTCACCCAGGATTAGGTTTAGATAATTGTGGGTCTTGGCGCGGGGGCTAATGAAACGAGGCGGGACTCTGGGCACTGATGGGGTGATTACAGCGGCGCCGTCTCTATATAAGGAAGCGCGCCGAGCAAAGGGGATTGCGTGAGTTTCAATTAATATGGTGGGCCGCATCTCGTCGGTGGACAAGATAGGCTCGATTCCCCGGCTGATACGCTGCATTACCCATAAATCTTGGCCGGGAGGGAGCAGTTCGTAATTATGCTCGACAACCTGCCGAGACCAGTCTTCTATATCTTGGGGCTCCATGGCAGGGTCAATGCGCAGATAACGAAGCGAGTCGTATAGCCGCTGAATGTGTTCTTTCAGCCGGAAGGGTGTTCCGTTGAAGGTTCGCGCGGCGTCGAAGACGGCGTCACCATAGAGGTAGCCGCGGTCCCGAATGGAAATGCCAACCTGGGATTCGGGCTTTAGCTCGCCGTTGAAGAATACGATGGGTTCGGTCTGCGCCATGTACGCACCTCTATGAGCGCACCTCGGGGAAGCAGCTTGGCTGCGCGCGCGGACATAATAGCACAGGAAAAGACCGACTAGGCCAATAGAGAAATCTGCTGAGGGAAAGAGGAAGGTCGTAAAAAGACCTGTGGCCGGAGGGGAGGGACCTCCGGCCACAAAGTACACAATTTGCCGAACCCGCACCATTAGGCACGGGCGTATTGTCATTTACGGGGAGACAAATCAAAGCTGCGGTAATACCGCAACCTAGCGCCACCGCACGCTTAACCTCACACTACATCGAGGCACGCGGCGTTGAAGTTAATCAATAACCTCATAATCCTGTCCACAGCCACCCGAACACACACACTGCTGCACCCCGCACGGGGTGGCTGCCACAGGACTAGGTCTTGATAGTCAGGTGAAGTTTACGCAGCCGGGACTAAAGAACCGGACTGGCGGCAAACCACCCGCAATCAGCGAAGAAGAAAAAAGCCGAAAGCTGCTGTTAAGCAGCTCCGATGCGGAATACCTTAGTTCCACAGGACGGGCATACACCCGATGTGGCAGGTTTTCCATTCTTCATCGTAATCTTTTGAGGATTCTTGATTTCTTGCTTGCTCCGGCACTTCACACAATAGGCTTCCATAAGCGCACCTCCCATAGTTGCAGTCGAGTTATTTTAGCTTGGATACCCAAGCATGTCAACATATAGTATGCCAATTCTTTAAATTATGGCAACTGTGGAAGCTACGTAGGCTCCACTACATATTGTATGCGAGGACATCTACATAACATTAACTAACACCCGCCGGTGTACTTTCAAGTGCCTGATGATTAGAATATCCATCAGAATGGGGACTATTTTTATTGTTCGTCACGGCGAGACTGACTGGAACGCCCAGGGACGAATCCAAGGCCATACCGATATTGGGCTCTCGGAACAAGGCGCTGAGCAGGCACGCCGACTCAGCAATCGCCTGGCATCCGTGCCCATTAACGCCGCATATTGCAGCGACCTTAAACGTGCCTCAGAGACCGCCAAGCTTGCCCTAGGGGAACGGGGCGTGGTTCTGCACGAAACACCCCTGCTTCGGGAATACCATAAGGGGGCATTTGAAGGGCTAACCCTGACCCAGATACAGGCGCAGTTTCCCGACGAATACCCCAAGTACCTGGAAAAAGACCTGGATTACGCTCCGGAAGGTGGGGAAACGGTCCGTACCGTGAGCACACGCATGAAGGGCATTCTTGGCGAGATTAAGGCCCGCCATCTCGACGAGACAGTGTTGGTGGTCGGCCACGGCGGCTCTCTGAGGGCTGCAATGGTCTCGCTGCTCGGAATGCCGCTGGAAGGAAACTGGTCATTCGTGTTCGGTAACTGCGCTTTGACCATTGTTGACACTTACCACGACAACGCAGTCCTGCGGCTGTTCAACGACAAATCCCATCTCGACGGCCTGAACGGTTAGCGGTTAAACGGTTAGCGGTTAAGCGATTAGTGGATAACGGATAAAGGAGTCTGTCCTTTTTATGGCTGGACGTGAATCGCCCGGACAGGTATTACCTGGAAAAGTCTTACCTGGAAAAGTCTTAATGGTGCAAGGCACAGCCTCCCACGTAGGGAAGAGCGTGCTGGTATCGGCTTTTTGCCGAATATTCCGCCAGGACGGCTTCCGTGTCGCGCCGTTCAAAGCCCAGAACATGTCCAATAACTCCTATGTAACCGCCGACGGTGGGGAGATTGGCCGTGCCCAAGCCGTCCAGGCAGACGCCGCCGGAGTCGAAGCGCGAGTGGAGATGAACCCGGTGCTGCTGAAACCCGAGGCAGACCACATCTCGCAGGTGGTTGTAATGGGCAAACCGATGCTGTCGGCCAATGTTCGGGACTACTTTGGTCTTAAGCCCAAACTTTGGGAGGCGGTGCATACCTCGCTCGACAGCCTCCGCAACGACTTTGACATCGTAGTCGTCGAGGGCGCTGGCAGCCCTGCGGAGATAAACCTGAAGGCCACCGAGATTGTGAACATGCGGGTGGCGCTCTACGCCAAAGCTCCCGTGCTTTTGTGCGGTGACATTGACCGTGGCGGCGTGTTTGCCGCTCTGGTGGGCACATTAGAGCTTTTGGAGCCTGAGGAACGGGACACCATCAAGGGTTTCATCATCAACAAGTTCCGGGGCGACCCTAGCCTGCTCACCGATGGCCTCACCTGGCTGGAAGAGCGCACCGGAATCCCAGTGGCTGGCCTGGTGCACCACTACCGAGACATACACATCCCAGAAGAGGACTCTGTAGCCCTGGACGACACTCCCTTGGCCGCTGTCGAGTCGGTGTTGGACGTGGTGGTAATCCAGCTGCCCCATATTGCCAACTTCGACGATTTCGACCCCTTGGCTCGGCACCCAGGTGTAAACCTCAAATACGTGGATTCTCTGGCCCAACTGGGTCGGCCCGACCTAGTGATTATCCCTGGCACCAAGACCACTATCCCAGACTTGGCCTGGATGAATGAACGGGGCCTGAGCGAAGCCATTAAAGAACTACATGGCAACGGAACGGCGTTGGTAGGTATCTGCGGCGGATACCAGATGCTGGGAACCAAGGTTAGCGACCCCGACCGAATCGAGTCTTCCCTCGCCGAACTTGACGGTCTGGGGTTGTTGTCATTGACCACTGTATTTGAGGGCACCAAAGAGACCCATAGAATTAGCGGAAAGGTCGTGTCAGCAACTGGCCTGCTGGCGGGCGCTTCTGGTATGCCAGTCGTAGGTTATGAAATACACATGGGTAGAACCGTGGGTGAAGGTTTCTCGCCGCCCTTCCGAATCGAGGATCGGGCGGACATTCCAGTGACCGATGCCAACGCCTTGGAAGGGGCCTTGGATTCCTCGGGCAGCGTAATGGGCACCTATATTCACGGTCTGTTCCATAACGGTGCATTACGGAGCGCCATGCTGATGGAATTGGCCCGGCGCAAAGGCGTTACGCTCCCCGATACAGCCTCGGAAATTGACGTGGACCGGGAATTCGACAAACTGGCCGACTGGGTTCGCTCCAGCGTGGACATGGACCTGATTTACCGAGTATCCGGGCTTAACCGCAATTACGACGCGGTCAGGGCTTAATGGCTTCCCAGCTTTGTTTGGTCCTGGGGGGAGTCAGGTCAGGCAAGAGCGCCTTCGCCGAGTCCAGGGTGACCTTGTTGGCCGGACCGACGCTGTATGTTGCAACCGGGCTGGCTATCGACGACGAGATGCAAGAGCGAATTCGCCGACATCAAGCATCCAGACCGCCCGAATGGTCGACCCTAGAGGAACCCTTACAATTGGCGGATAAACTTGGCCCGGTACTGAGTGGCCCTGAAAGCCCACATGCCGTGATTGTGGACTCGATTGACGTCTGGGTAGCCAATTTTCTGATAGAGCATCATGACGAACCCAAATCCCGTATAGAAGAAACAGTAGTGGCCCAGACTGATAAGCTCCTAGACTTGGTTGCCGGTTCCCCACAAGGATTCTTAATGGTCAGCAGCGAAGTCGGATTGGGTTTGGTGTCCCCGGAGCCGCTGGGCCGCATGTTCCAAGACCTTCTGGGAACGGTCAACCAGAAAATTGCCGCCGTCGCGACTGATGTGTTTCTAGTGGTCGCAGGACTACCCAATCGAATAAAACCGGCGAGAGCGGAGTAATACCCCTTGGTTCCACCTTCAAACGGAAGCTCTTCAGGCGGAAACGGGACTGGTGAAAACGGAGCTGTGCTCCTGGGTAGCGCCACTGTTCGCGCGCCCGGCGTTTGCGGCGAATTAGCCCAGGGTGTGGTAGAAGGAATCCATTTCCTAGTTACATGCCCCATTGATTTCTACGCTCGAGTCAAAGTCGACATTTACTCCGATGGTCCAGGCGTGGAAGCGCCCGAAGACTGTGGAAAGTCTGTTGCTGCCGTGCGCCGCACCCTGGCGCAATTGAAACGAGCCAAGGTAAGGGCCAAGCTGACCATCAACAACCCTATTCCCAGGGGCAAGGGCATGGGGAGCAGCAGCGCCGACTTGGCCGCCGCCATTGCCGCCACCGGGCTGGCATTGGGCGAAGAACTTTCGCCCTATCAAATAGCCCAGATTGCACTGTCCATCGAACCCACAGACGGCGTCATGATGCCTGGTATTGCCCTGTTCGACCACCGGGCCGGTGTCATCCGCGAGAGCCTGGGGCCGCCGCCGCCCATGGAAATTGTGGCCTTGGACTTGGGCGGCACGGTGGACACAGTGCAATTCAACATGGTTGACCGCTTTGGACGTTGGCAGTCAGTCGGTGAACAGACCACCGAGGCCCTGCGTTTGCTACGTAAGGGAATCGCTGACCAAGACCCTGCCCTCGTCGGTCAAGGGGCCAGCATCAGCGCCGAGGCTAGCAAGATTGTTCTGGCCAAGCCCAGGTTGGCGGAAGTACAAGAGTTCGCCAAGTCGGTGGGCGCGGTTGGGGTCAACGTTGGCCACAGCGGCACCATTATGGGCGTGTTATTGGACGCCCGAGAACGCCGAGGCAAATCAACCTACCACAAAGCCCTAGAGGCCTTTCCCGATGCTGACGCGGTGTATCATTTCCGCCTATTAGGTGGTGGGGTGCAGCAGGTAAGCTCGCAAGATTAATCAAAAAAATTAGAAGGACCGTAATGGCTGAATACAAATTAGCAGTGATTCCCGGCGATGGCGTAGGTTTGGAGGTCATCGTCGAAGGCAGAAAGGCCCTGGAAGCAGTGGCCAGCGTAACCGACGGGCTTAGCTTTCAGTTCACCGAGTTTCCCTGGGGATCCGCTTACTACCGCGAAACGGGGAACTTCATGCCCGACGACGGCATCGAGACTCTAAAGGGCTTCGACTCCATTTTGTTCGGTGCGGTGGGAGACCCGAATATTCCCGACCACATCACTCTCCATGGTCTGCTTTTGCCCATGCGGCGGGGCTTTGACCAAGGGGTGTGCATCCGGCCCGCATACTTATATCCCGGCGTGGAATCGCCCTTGGCTGGCAAGAAAGCCGGGGACATCGACATGGTTATCTTCCGGGAGAACACCGAGGGCGAGTATGCGCCCGTGGGCGGAAGGCTCTATGAAGGCACAGCCCACGAAGTGGTTGTTCAGACCAACATGTTCACGCGCCGGGGCACCGAGCGAATCATTCGCGCCGCGTTCGAATACTGTGTGCGTCGGAACAAGAAAAAGAAAGTGACATCAGTAACCAAGTCCAACGCCCAAGCCTTCGGCATGGTGTTTTGGGACGAGGTTTTTCGGGAAGTCGCCGCCGAATTCCCGCAGATAGAGACGGAATCTCTGTTGGTCGACCGGGCCTGCATGGACTTTGTGCGCTGGCCGGAAGAATTCGACGTTGTCGTGGCGTCCAATCTGTTCGCCGACATCCTGTCCGATATCGCTGCGGTGGTGACGGGCAGCATGGGTCTGGCGCCCAGCGCCAACATCAATCCGGAGAGGGAATACCCGTCGCTGTTCGAGCCGGTTCACGGCGCGGCCTTCGACATCATGGGCAAGGGAATCGCCAATCCCCTGGCGACAGTCTCCGCTGTGGCCATGATGCTAGATCACTTTGGTGAGATGGAAGCAGCCGAGCGGGTGGATAACGCCGTGGCTCGCTGCCTACAGACGCGGTCAGTTCTGACATCAGACCTAGGCGGCACCGCGTCAACATCCGAGATGGGCGACGAGGCTGCGAGGCAGATACGGGAGGGGTAGCAGCAACTTGGTTTGTCGTAGCTTTGAACCTTTTGGCCAAGTCAGGATAAAATATTGATGACAGGCCAATCACAGGAGTAACAATGAAACATCAACTCACGGCGGTAGTTTCGCAAGAAGGCGGGTGGTATATTGCCCAATGTTTGGAAGTTGATGTCGCCAGCCAAGGTGAAACCCAAGAGACTGCTCTGAGCAACTTGAAGGAAGCTGTGGAGTTGCATTTCGACAATCCACGGGCAACAGTGGTCCCGAGCGTCGAAAAGATTGAGATAGAGGTCTCAGGAGATTAGGCCACTAACCTACCGTGAGGTCATCTGTAGGTTGAACTCGGTCGGTTTCTTCGAGGTAAGCCAACGTGGTAGCCACGTGAAATTCGCTAAGACCACCGCTGATGGAACTTTCACCGCGATTGTCCCGCGACACCAGGAACTGGCCGTTGGCACTCTTAGGAGTATTCTGAGGCAAGCTGGCATTGCTGCAGAAGAGTGGGAGACTCTTTAAGACCCTACATCGACCCCAGAACCACGCTGACCATTCGTTTCTCTAGGGATTGGCCTAGCTGGATTACTTGTTCCAGGCGGTCGTGGTCGCCAGTGACTCCGATGAAGACTACTCCAAGTAGGCGGCCGACCCGGAAGTCCACCACGGTTGAGGAAATCAGACCGTCCACCCCGCCCTGTAGCACCTTGAGGCCCACGGCTTCGTCGAAGAAGCCGGTTGGTTGTAAGCGGGTTGTGGACACCAACTGGTGACCCTGGCCCACGCTTTCGCCGACACGGTCTTCGAAGTCTTTCAAGAAGATTTCGTGCATCCAGCCGTGGACCGAGTCTGGCGAGTCAAACAGGTGCACCACTGACGCCGCCATGAAGTCGAAGCCATCGGACAGGACCATGTTAGACGTGGGGCCAAGCTCGCGCATGACGCCGGTCACACGTCCGGCCAGCTTAAAGCGTTCGGCGGTGCTTCCCTCGAAACCGTTTGCGGCCAGGGTTTCGTTATCCAGGGTTCCCTCCCGGATAATTTGATGACCCTGAAATTGTTCAGGGAATTCGGCCTTTTCTAAGACCATGCTATCCAGGGCGCTTTCGCTTACGCTGTAAGTCGCCCGGTCAATTGAGGACATTGTCAAACCAGTCTCCTGTCGTTAGGACGTGCATGCAGGGCGCAATTTATCAGGGCAATTTCTTGAAGTCTAGGCTTCCCATGATTTTCTGGGCTTCCCATGATTTGATGTTAAATCAAATTCCGGCGGATACCAAAAGTACTAGCCGCACACCATTGGATAGACGTGTAAGAACCGTGAGGACTCCACTGGCAGATTGCTCTTAGTCCAGTTGCTGCCACGGTCGGAACTGCTGTAGACCTCGCCGCTATAGGCCGCGCAATAAATGTGGTCTGGTGCGGCGCTGTCGATTGCAATCTGCATCATCCGGCCCGGAACGGTCTCACCCAGATTCATCCGCTCATAGGTCTCGCCTGCATCGCTGCTGCGGAACAGGGCTCCCTCTTGAACAGTGTCTGGAGGCGCTGCTCCACCGCCGGCCCCGGCTGCCAGATAAATCGTCTTGGGGTCGTCGGGGGCAACCAGCAGGTCGCGGCAGTAAGAACCGCCGGGGAACATCTCTTCCACTTGTACGTGCTCCCAGTGTTCAGCCCTGTCTCGGCTGCGGAACATGGCCGTTTGCGTGGCAATGTGAACGGTGCCCGGTGCGGCTGCGCTGACTTCGACCTGGTGCAAGTCCAGGGTGTTGTTGCGCAAATATGGCCCGTCAATCATAGAAATCCAGGTTTCCCCGCCATCCCTGCTGGCCAGTAGGCCGCCAACTTCAATGGCTGCGTACATGTCCTGGGTATTAGAAGGGTCGAAGGCCATGCCAATGACCCGCTTCCCCAAGGGGTGCATGTAGGTGGTGATGTGGGGGTATACCACTTTGCTGGTGTCCATCTTTTGCCAGGTGTTCCCGCCGTCTTGAGAGCGGGAGATGGAGCAGGGTTCGTACCCAGCGAAAATCACGTCTGGGTTGGTGGGGTGAATGGACAGCGACCAGACCTCTTTCCCTGGGCCGGGCTCTTCCAATGCTTTCCAGTTCTCGCCGCGGTCTTCCGAGCGGTAGACTCCGTGGTCGGTGCCAGCGAAAACCACGTTGGGGTTGTCGGGCCGAATTGCCAGCGCCCGAACCTGGGGGTTGGCTGGTAAGCCCTTGGCGATGTCCGTCCACTCTTCTTCACCATCGGCGCGTCGGAACATTCCGCCATCGCCAATGTAGTCGCCTTCTCCGCCTAGGCCAATATAAACGTAAGTCCGGTGGTCTGAAGTTACCATTGCATACCTCCAAACTTGATGGTGTCAGGATTTAAGATACACGAATTCTTGATATATTCTACCCATCTGTCAAGTGCTACGTGACAAACGGCCGCTATGGCGCAGCGCAGCAGTCTGAGGTAATATTTAACCCGCCAACCCCAGGGCCTTTTCGTACGCCTTTTCGCGCGATGAATGTCGAACGGAGTATGAGGCCAAATTACGAGCCTATCAAGTACAGAGTTACTCATGAAGAACAAGATTTACAAGACCATGGATGACGCAGTAGCGGACATTCCGGACGGCGTCACGATTCTCAGTCCCGGATTCAGCGGCGTAGGCGTGCCCAGGAACCTTTTGGCCGCCCTCAACCGTCAGGGAGCCAAGGGGCTGACCGGCGTGTCTAACAACGCCGGAACAGTGGACGAAAACGTCGATATCGGCACGTTGGTCGAAGCCGGGCAGATGAAGAAGATGATTTGCGCCTTCACCGCCTCGACGCACCCGTCCCAGGTCACTCCTTTTACTCGTATGTACAACAATGATGAGATTGAAGCCGAGTTGGTGCCTCAGGGTACGTTGGCGGAGCGGCTTCGCAGCGCGGCCGCTGGAATCGGCGGATTCTACACTCCTACCTCGGTTGGAACAGAATTGGCCGAGGGCAAAGAGCACCGCGAGATAAATGGTCGCATGCACGTGCTGGAGTACCCGTTGCCCGGCGACTACGGTCTGATTCGTGCCTGGAAAGCCGACACCGCGGGCAATCTGATATTTCGACTGACCCAACGCAACTTCAACCCACTAATGGCCATGGCCGCCAAGGTCACAATAGTTGAAGTGGAGAACGACATCGTCGAAGCCGGGGAATTGGATCCAGACCATATACACGTGCCCGGAATTTACGTCGACCGTATAGTGCGCATCCCCGAAGATGGCATTTGGATTTAGCGCGCTCTTCCGAAACGTCAAACACCACTAAGATTAGCCCGGAGATTAACAATGGCCGAAAAAGTTAAGCTAGAACGACAGGCAATGTGCGACCGGCTAGCCATGGAATTCCAAGACGGCTGGATCGTTAACCTGGGCGTCGGCATGCCTACCCTATGTTCGAACTACTCGGACTCGAGTAGAGAGATTATTAACCACGCTGAGAACGGGGTGATTGGTTACGGCCCACTGGCCAAGGAAGGCGAAGAGGACCGGCACCTGGTGAACGCTGGCGGACAGAAGGTTACGCCCCTTCCGGGTATGGCCTGTGTGCACCACGCCGATTCCTTCATGATGATTCGTGGCGGCATGATTGATGTCACCGTGATGGGCGCTTATGAGGTTGCGGAGAACGGCGACTTCGCCAACTGGCGCATCCCCAGCCGCAAAGGCGGCGGTATTGGCGGGGCCATGGATTTGGCGGCTGGCGCGAAAAGGGTGTTCATTGCCATGGAGCACACCACCCGAGACGGTGGTCACAAACTGCTGAAAAAGTGCACTTTACCAATTACCGCCCCCGGCGTGGTGAAGATGCTGGTGACCGACCTAGGTCTGTTTGAAATCACGCCCCAGGGATTCATGCTGATTGAGCACGCCCCAGGGTGGACTCCCGAAGAAATTCAAGAACAGACCGAAGCCAAGCTCATCATTTCAGACGACTTGAAGGAATTCCGCTTCAGGGCTTAGGCCTTTAGAAAAAGTCCGTCCCGCCGTTAACGTGCAGGGTCTGGCCGGTCATGAAGCCGCAGTCGTCGGTGACTAGGAATAGGGCGGCAGAGGCTATGTCGTCCACCGTGCCCAGGCGGCCCACCGGGATATCGGTTGCGTCTCGCATTCCGCCTTGCGGGTACCAAGACAGGTCTCGGCTGGTGTCGATGCGGCCCGGAGAGATGACGTTCACCCGGATGTTCTTGGGCGCGAACTCCGAAGCCAGCCCCCTGGCCAGACCGATGATTCCCATCTTGGCGGCCGACACGTGGGAGCGCTGAGCTGTCCCTTTGAATGCCCCGTCCCCGGTGAAAAAGACCACCCTGCCGTAGCCGTTCTTTTCCATCGAAGGTATTGCCGCGTGGGCGACGTGAAAGGCCCCGTCCAGCACTACGCCACGGACCCGTTGCCATTCTTCCAAGGTTAGCCCTGTGAACGGCTCGTGGGGCCGGATGGCGGCGTTGCTGACTAGGATGTCGACTCCGCCGAACTTCTCTGCGGCTGCTGCAAACATATTGCAGACCTGCTGGTAATCTGAAACGTCGGCGATGAAAGGCAGTGCTTCCACGCCCAACTCGCGGGCCTCGGCGGCAACCGATTCTGCTTCTTCCTTATTGCTCCGGGCGTTCACCACCACGTTGGCGCCCTCGCCAGCCAGCTTCAGAATAATGGCGCGGCCAATGTTGCGGCCGGATCCGGTCACCAGGGCTGTTTTGCCTGCCAAACGCTTCATGGTTGGACCTCGTTTTTAAGTCGTCTTTTGGGGTTTCTGGCACTAAGAATTCGTGCCTTCGGCCAGTGGGCGGGATTATAGCATGGGGCAGTATTTGTCACCCTACCTGCACCTTACTATTGGTCGCATACCAGAGGTGGTCGCATAGCGGAGGCGACTATGAGCCAAAACACCAAATTACGTCGTATAATCCGATGCTGTGATGTCAATAATCAAAATTCGGGATGCATGGCCCTCCATGAAAGCTAAGCCCGCTGGAAAAACTAAGCCCGCTGGGAAGACCACGCCCACTGGGCTGGCTTTTGTCGTTGACCAGGAGGGACTCTAAGCTTCATGCAGCTTTTGTCCTTGGTCTTATGGCTGTTGCGCCGACGGCTGCGCCATTCGTGGCTGCTGCTGGCCGTTACGTCCTTTGGGATATTGGCTTCGGTGACCATCATGTCCACCGGGGCGTTGTACTCACGCGCCCTGGGTGAGTCGGGTCTGCGACACGCCCTGGCGTCGTTTCGGCCCGAGACCCTTGATGTCCAAGTCATCGCCCAGAACCGGCCCTTGGGACAGGCCGATTACCTGCCGTTGCGGAGGCTGGTCGAAGAGACATCACAAGACCGGGTTGGAGCGATGCTCAGGGGCGCTGAACGGCTTGGCCGCACCCAGGCTAACATTGCGTTGCTGAACACGCCCACGTCGCCGGTGCTTGGCGCTCCTTCAGGCCGCCCCTTCTTCCTGACCAATTTCGCTGACCACACCAGACTTACCGAAGGCCGTTGGCCGGAGAGCGGAGGCGCCAATAATCCGGAGAGCGGAGGCGCCAATAATCCGGAGAGTGGAGGCGCCAATAATCAGGGGGCAATCGAAACGGTCATCGGCGTCGAGACGGCAAAAAACACCGGATATGAGATTGGAGACCAGGTATACCTAATTCCATACCGTGGTTCTTCGGACCGGGTTCCGATGAACGTGGTTGGGTTGGTGGAGCCCGTTGACGCTCGCGAAGAATATTGGATGGGAGCAGCGGTCTATTTCGACCTGAGAGCGGTCGGCGAATCGGTGGTTGTGCCTTTATTCGTGACCGAAGAAGATTTCTTCCAGGGTATCGGCGCTCGTTATCCCACACTGGTGGGTGACTTTGGGTTCTACCTGTTTTTAGACCCCGGTTACTTGACCGCAGGTAACGCGCAGGATGTTAAGCGACAGGTTGATGGACTGGAGACCGACCTAAACAAGGAATACCCGCGCACCCTGTCGCTGAGTCGCTTGGGACTCACTATCGATGAGTTTCACCGGTCGCTCACCTTGGCCAGGGTTCCCATCTATCTGTACCTGTCCCTGGTAGTGGTGGTGGTCCTATATTTCCTGGCGTTGATTACCGGAATATTGGGCCGCAGCCAAGCCGAGGAAGCTGGTCTGCTGACTAGCCGTGGCGCAAGCGTGCTGCAGGTGAGCGGCGTCTTGGCTATGGCTGAGGGAATCGTGGCATTGGCGGCCATGGTTACCGGGCCGTTCTTGGCTTGGGCCATTGTGAAGTTGCTCTTGCTAGATACAATCAACCCCAGGGGCGAGTTCTCGTCCCCGATTCCGCTGGGACTGTCCGGCGACATGTTTTGGATGGGGGCTTTAGGGGGTGTGCTGGCCCTGTTGGTGCTACTTGCCACTGCGGTTGGCCGGGCTAAGATGGGCACCCTTGAGTCCATGCTGTCCAGGGCTAGACCGCCATCGGTCCCATTCGTGCACCGTTATTACTTGGACATCGTGGCCGTTCTGGCCGTGGCCGTAGTTTGGTATCAAGTACGAGGGCGGGACGGGTTTGTGGCCGAAGAACTGGCGTCCGATGGTATTAGCGTAGACCCGACATTGGTACTGGGCCCGGTGATGGGACTCTTCGCCGCAGCGGTCTTGCTGATGCGTCTGCTGCCCTTAATAGTCCGGTTTCTGGCGTGGGTTGGAAGACGCAATGGCGCGGCCTGGTTTCAGTTCTCCCTAGCCCGGTTGGCCAGAGACCCGATACCCCATGGCTCCCTGGCGGTAATCTTGATGCTGGCGGCGGCGTTGGGCGTCTTTGGTGCTACGTTCCAGTCCAGCTTATCCCGGGGCCAGACCGACCAGGCTCGCTACAGCGTGGGTGGCGACATGGTGGTGAGCGGCTACGCCCTTCCCCTCGACGCTCCGGAGAGGCTTCAGACCATCCCAGGAGTGACGGCGGTTAGCCCAGTGCTCCGCGATTCGGTTACAGCGTTGGACGGCCCGTTGGGCGAAAATATTGACCTGCTGGCGGTGGAACCCCGCGCTCTGGCCGAGGCGGCATGGTTCCGGGAGGACTTTTCGCCCGGAGGTTTGCAGGAGGTCGGACAACTGCTCCGACCCAAGCCGTTTCCGTCCAACCTGGCTGGCACCGGCATCCCTTTGCCCGAGGACACCGTATCCCTGGGAATGTGGGTCGACAGCAGTGTGCTGGCGGAATTGGGCATTAGGGCCGACGTGAACATGTGGGCCAGAGTCATGATGGCTACGGGGGAATACCGCACAATTGCCATGGGTAGTTTGGACCCGCGCGACCAAACCGGCGGCAATCAAGATGCGGTTGATGGCTCGTGGCGTCTTTTAACCGGAGACCTTCCAGAGGCGCCAGCCCAGGCATCGTTGCCCTTTGAACTGGTGTCGGTGTTCTTCAGCGCCAGCCCTTCCGCCAGATTATCCGAGGGAGTTTTACATCTAGATGACATAACTGCTTTTGGGCCGTCTTTGGGCCGCGACGGGCTGGTGGTTGAGGGATTTGAGAACCTGGCCCCGTGGTTCCCAATGGCAAACCAAGGTGAAACGCCCGACATGGCAGAACGGCTGAGCATCAGCGCCCGGAGCGGTGGGTTGGGCCTTCAATTTTCTTGGCAAGAACCGTTCTCAACGGGTCAACGTGGAATCCATTTGCCGCCGGGCCCGTTCCCCATCCCGGCAATTGGCGGGCCGGACTTTCGGGTGGGACAACAAATTCGGGTGAAGATTGGCAATCTGGCCGTGCCGGTTCGGTTTGTGGGCACCGTCAGCCACTTCCCCACTCTGTATCCAGACCGCCATCCGTTCTTCGTGGTCGACCTGGCCGACTATCAGGAGTACTTGCGGCGTCTACCCAACAGTGACCTGGAACGGCCCGGTGAGATGTGGCTGTCCCTGAATCCAAGTGCGGACCGCGAGCAGGTCATCGCCCGAATTCCTGAATTGTTGCCCGGACTGATTTACATCAGGGACCGGGAGGCAGTGGCGGCACTGGCCGAGCGGAACCCACTGGCCGGCGGCGGCTGGGATGGCCTCACAATCTTTAGCATGGTGGCCACCGGAATCGCAGTCTTGCTAACCCTGACCGTACATGCCCTGGTGTCCATCAAGATGGGCCGCATGGATTTAGCCGTGGCCAGGGTCTTGGGATTCTCGCGGCGGCAATTCTTGCTGTCCTTGGCGACAGAGCGATTGATTGTTGCCGTGCTGGCCATTGCCGCCGGTGCCGCCATGGGTTACTGGCCAGGTCTTGAAATACTGAAGCTTGTGGACCTGACATCCCAGGGAGGCACCCCAGTGCCGCCGCTCATGCCTTCCATCCAAGGCTGGTTGATGGTGGGGGTGTTGGCCGGACTGCTGGCGGCTTCTGTATTGTCGGTAGCATTTGCCGCATTGGCGGCCCGACGGCTTAACCTCGCCGAGGTACTGCGGGGTGGCGCCTGATGACGGCCATGATTAGGTTTGCGTATGTGATGGCCGTGCGGAGAGCAGTTTCCGGCTGGCGGTTGGAGGCCGTGCTATTTGGTGGCATCTTGCTGGCCGTGGCCTTGATGGCCAGCGGTGTTATCTTTTCCGACCTGCTGTCCAATGCGGCCCTCCGGGACGCGCTGCGTGAGGCCCCCGCCGAGCAGGCTAATTTTTGGATCCGGTCTTTTAGCAGCCAGGACGAACCGGCCACAACCAAAGGACGTCGTGCGGCTTACCAAGCGCGGTTGGATTTCGCCAACCAGCGGATTTCCCAGCCCTTCGCGCCCTATCTGAAAGACGAATCTAGAATCTTTGACACCGCCACTTTCTACTTCCAAGGGCATCCGCAATTGGAGTTGGATAACGAAATTCGCCCCAGGGGCTCCATCAAATACATGACGGGTTTCAATTCCGAGCGGGTCACGTTGATTCAAGGGAGTTGGCCGGGGCCAGAAAACGCCGCTGCTCCGCCGGGCACTCCAGTGGATGTGTCGGTGGATGTCTTGGGACTAAAACTGTTGGGATTAGAAGTCGGCGAGGTGATGGACATATTCCCGGCGGCGTCGTTCACCAATCCGCCCACCATGCCGGTGCGGATTGCCGGGGTGTTCGAGCGTAATAACCCGGACGACGAGTTCTGGTACGGCGCGAAGTCCGACTTCAGCCTCAAGGATGACCGCTGGACCATCATTCCATTGTTCACTAGCGAAGAGGCGATGATGAGCCGGGTGCTCGGCGATTATCCGACGCTGTACACCGATATCACCTGGTATTACTACCTGGACCGCGAGGGACTTCGGGCTGGGGACGTGGACAAACTTCAAGAAGCCATCTTCGTGGCTGAGCGGGATGTCGCGTTCAAGCTCAAGAATTCCAGTTCCTACATCAGGTTGGACAACCTGCTCAGCAGTTTCGACGAACAACTATTATTGGCCAGGGTGCCGCTGTTCCTGGTGGTGTTCCTAATTACCGGAATACTGCTCTATTACCTGGCGTTGGTTGCTGGGTTGATTGTCCGCTCCCGCACCAACGAAATCGCCATGCTGAAAAGCCGGGGTGCGACCACGCTACAAGTGGGAATATTGGGTCTGGGTGAAGGGCTGCTGCTGGCGGCCCCGGCCGTGATTATGGGGCCGTTCCTGGCCATGGGCGTGGTCAGGGTACTGGGCAACGTGTTCTTCAGTCTGGGCGGAGGTTCCGAGGAATTGGCCGGTGTGCCGGTGACCGTGTCCCAAGGGGCTGTGATATTGGGCCTGGTTGGCGGCGTCCTGGCGGTGACGGTATTCACGCTAGCGACCTTGGCGGCGGCCCGGCAAGGAATCGTCGAAGCGAGGCAGACCGGGGCTCGGCCCCCCACGGCGTCCTTTTTACACCGCTACTACCTCGACTTTCTGGCGCTGGCTCTCATCGGCCTCCTGTGGTGGCAGATACAGAGCCGGGGCGCGTTCTTGGTACAGTCGGTGGGCAGCCGGGAATTGGAGATTGATTACAGCCTGCTGATGGGCCCAGTGTTGGGACTGATGGCGGTCGGACTGGTAATCATGCGGGTATTCCCGTGGTTCGCTTCGCTGCTATCAAGATTGGCCAGTCCATTCGCGCCACCTTGGTTGGTGCATGCCCTGCGCCACGTGGCCCGCGACCCATTGGTGCCCGGCATCTTGATTGTTTTGCTCACGTTGGCGACGGCACTGGGAGTTATCGGCAGCGCCTTCAGTTCGACCCTGGAGCAGAACCAGATGGAGCGCGCCCAATACGCGGCAGGGGCAGACTTGCGGGTCCATCACAGCGGGGCTTCCAGTGTTAAACCAGGCGGAAGATTCGCCGAGGCTGTGCAAGAAGACCCGAATGTGACCACCGCTGCCGATGTGTTCCGCACCAACGGTCAAATTACCTCCACCGGGTTCAGCACCCCGGCGTCGGTTCTTGCCGTTGAGGCAGATAAAATCGCTGCTGTGGCTTGGTTCCGAGACGATTTCGCCGATGGCAAGACCATAAGCGACTTGGCTGAGTTGCTGCAGGACGGCCCGGCGCCCCCGGAAGGGTTGCCGTTGCCCAGCAATGCGATTGGTTTGACCGTGTGGGTGCAACCGGCCGGAACAGATATTGGGGCCAACCTTTGGGCCAGACTGCGCGACGCCAACGGCCAGTACTTTGAAACCTGGGTGGGTAGTCTGGACGCCCAGGGTTGGGCGAGAATCGACGCCGACTTTACGCCCGTGGTGTCCGCCGGACGCCGCTTCATCGCCAGTACGCCGCGCATTTCGCTACAGCCGCCGTTTTCATTGCAGTCTTTCCAGGTTACCAACCGGTTCGGCACCTTTGGTGTAGACGACTTAGGGGCCATATTCATCCGAGATTTGGCCGCGCTGACACCCACGGGCACGGTTAACCTGGCCGATTTCCGGTCGGCGGAAGGTTGGTCGGTCATCCAAGATTTCTCCCGGCCCGGCCTGTATGCCCTGGAGACCAGCGAATCGGCTGGTGGCAGTCAGTTTCAGTCTTCGACCCGGTTCAGTTGGGCCAGCGGCGGCATCGGCCTGCGGGGCATAAGACCCGGCGCAACGGAAAGTCCAATCCCAGTGTTGGTCAACGAAGAGTTCTTGGCAGTGGCCGACGCATCGATCGGCGACGACGTAATTTTGGGGTTGTCTACCTACTCTTTGGTGGTCAACGTCGCCGGGGTAACCAATTATTTCCCAACCCTGGACCCTGGGGACAAACCGTTTGTCGTAGTCGACTTGGATAGCTTCGAGGCTGCGTCCAACCAGCACAGCCCAGTGCCCCTGGTTGGAGCAAACGAGCTATGGGTCGACCTGGCCCCGTTAGACGGGCTTTCCCCCGATGGAGCGCCTGCCAATGGCGCGTCAGCGGACGCAGCACAGGTATTAGATATGATGGCTGAGTTAGGCGTTAGGGCAAGGGATGTTTATGATTCCGAGGCCATGGTTTTGGCGCGAGTAGACCGTCCTTTGGTCAATGCCGGTTGGGGGGCGCTATTGGTGTTGCTGTTCCTGGCCGTGGCCCTGGCCAGCGCCTCGGGGGTGATGCTGTTTTCGTTTCTCGACACCAAAGAGCGTCAGACCGAGTTCGCCCTATTGCGAACCCTGGGATCGTCTGCCGGACAGTTGCGGGGCATCGTATGGTTTAATCTGTTTTTGATTGTGGCCTGCGGTGTTGGCCTGGGGACGTGGGTGGGCCAACTTATTGGAGCAAGTATTTTGCCGCTGATGGAAGTGGCGGAAGAAGGGGCGCGGGTTACGCCGCCCATGGTGTTAACCACCGACTGGCCGTCGTTGCTGGTGGTCTATCTGGTGTTGGCGGTGGTCACGGTAGTGACGGTGGTCTGGCTGGCGTGGTTGAGCGCCAAGATACAGGTACAGCAGGTGCTTAGGATGGGAGACGCAGGATGACCCAGTTCAGTAGTTATAGCCCAGAAAACGCCCCAGCGGCCCAGCATTCGGGGCCTTATATCGATTGCCGAGACCTTTTTAAGATATACAAGCGGTCGGAGCTGGAAGTGGTTGCTCTGCGGGGACTGGACCTGAGCGTAGAGCCTGGCGAGTTAATCGCGATAATTGGTGCCAGCGGCAGCGGTAAAAGCACGCTGCTAAATATTTTGGCTGGCCTGGACCGTCCTTCGGCTGGGCAGGTGATTGTCGGCACTCGGGATCTCCTGGACGTTTCGGACAGCGACCTGGTGAAGTACCGGCGATCGGAGGTGGGGTTTGTTTGGCAGGCGACGGCCCGGAACCTGGTGCCCTATCTGTCCGTGGCCGACAACATCGAACTGCCCATGGCCCTGGCGGGGCAGCCGGCCAAAGCTCGCCGTGCTTGGTCTGGGGAGTTGTTGGAGTCTTTGGGCATGATTGAAAAGCGTTACCGATTTCCCTACCAATTGTCCGGAGGAGAACAGCAAAGGGCCGCCATAGCCGTGGGCCTGGCCAATAAGCCTCCCCTGTTGTTGGCCGATGAGCCAACTGGTGAACTGGACACCGAGAACGCCGACAGCATATTCGAGATGATTCGCGGCTTGAACCGGTCCTTCGGTGTCACGGTGGTCACCGTAACCCACTATCCAGGCGTTTCCCGGTTCGTTGACCGCGTGGTCCATATTCGGGACGGTCGAATTGGGTCCGAGACTTTCTCCCGGCCTGATTACCGGCGCGACGGAGACACGGTGGAAGATGAGTATGTGGTGGTTGACCAGGCCGGACGGCTGCAACTCCCGTTGGAGTACACCGACCACTTCCGGCATGGAGGCTTGGCCCGGATTCAATCTGATGGCGGGAAGATTATCATCGAGCCGCCGGACTCCAATCCCCGCCCGTCCCGGACCCGCCCGTCCCAGAATAGGAGTTAACAAGTGGTGGAATATTTGGGAAGCACTGAACGAATTTCGAACCCACCTAATGGCCCGGTCATCTCGGCAAAAGGTGTGAGCCGGGTATTTGGTTCGGGCGCAACATCTGTGGCCGCGCTGTCGTCCATCGACCTTATTGTGGAGAAGGGTGATTTTCTGGCGGTAACCGGGCGGTCAGGCTCCGGCAAGACCACCTTGCTCAACCTGCTGTCTGGGTTGGACACCCCCAGTACCGGCACCGTGCATTTCCACGGCGACGACCTGGCCAAACTGCGCGAGTCCGACTTGGTGGAACTGCGTCGGCACAAGATTGGGTTTGTTTTTCAGTCCTTTGGGTTAATGCCATTGCTATCGGCCCAGGAGAATGTTGAATTGCCGCTGCATATTGGCGGCGTGTCCTGGCGAGAGCGGAGGCAGCGCGCCCATGAGGCGCTAGAGGCGGTAGGACTGGGCACCAGGGCCCGGCACCGTCCCTTTGAGCTATCTGGGGGCGAACAGCAGCGGGTGTCCATCGCCAGGGCGTTGGTGACCGGCCCAGAAGTGGTATTTGCCGACGAGCCCACCGGAGAACTCGATACCGCCACCGCCCGCTCCATCGCCGACACCCTGGGGGAGATTGCATCATCCCGGCAGGCGACAGTGATTGTGGCCACCCATGACTTGGAATTGGCTGCCACGGCCCAGCGGCGCATGGACCTGGTAGACGGCGTGATTGTCTTCCAAAGCTAATATTGCTTCGGTGGCCCGCCTAATCCGTGTATACTGCGCCGAGCTTGAATATTAATTTGCCGGGGTGTAGGCATGTTTGTCCGAATTTATACCGGCGATGACGGCCAGTCCCATCTGGAAGAAATGGATGCCCCCGCTGAGGCTACCCACCGAATCGCCACCAAGCCGGGCGAAGACCTAATCTTCCGCACCTTCGAAGAGAACCGAGCCAGCGAATGGCACAATCCGGGCCGCCGTCAGTACCTATTTGTCCTTGAGGGCCAGATGGAAGTTTCGGTAAAAGACGGCACAACCCTGGTTTTCAATCCGGGAGATGTCTTGCTGGCCGAAGACATGACCGGCCAAGGTCACCTCACCAGGTCCGTGGGCGGTTCATATACCTCGGTTTCTATGGGAATTCCAGACTAAGGGCGTACCGAGCGAGGGGGAATACCCGACTAACGGCATACCCGGTTAGAAGGCATACCAGACTGGGAAATGGGTCTTGGTTGACAGCAACCCCCCATCACTTAAAATAGCAACCAGATACCCCCCCCAGAGTCATTACGAAACAAGAGGTAAAAGATGATTACGAAGTTCGACAGCCTGTATGCCGGTCACGTTGATATGACCGATATCGGCTACGGCGGCACGGCAGTAAACGACCGTAAATTCGACAACGAGCACCTGTCGACCGTCTACAGCAAAGCTGAGGCCATTGCTAAAACCATGGACGCCAACGGGTTCGACACGATGTGGATGGCCGAGCATCACTTTCAGCCGGAAGGCTACGAGTGCATCCCCAACCTGATTATGCTCAACGTTCACCTAGCCCATCTAACCAAGAACCTCAAATTCGGCTGCGGATTCAACATTGCCCCCATGTGGCACCCGCTGCGCTTGGCTGAAGACTTCGCCACCGCCGATATTCTGACCAACGGTCGGGTAATCTTCGGTGTTGGTCGCGGCTACCATACCCGCGAGGTCGAGACCTTCGGTTCGCCCATGACTGACCAGGTAGCCAACCGCGAGAAGTTTGAAGAAGCCGTCGAAATTATTTTCAAAGCGTTCAACAACGAGTCGTTCTCGCACCAAGGGAAGTACTACACGTTGCCTCCCGAGGTGCCCTACCGTGGTTACACCCTCAAGGAGTTGACCTTGGTGCCCCGTCCCAAGCACCTGCCCGTGGAGTGCTACCAGCCCATCCAGGGCGGTTCCGAAAGGGCCTTGGACTTCATGGTCAAGCATGGCATCAAGGGAATTCTTGGTGGTGGCGTCGCCGAGGGCGGCGTCATGGACAGCATCGTATTCGGTTACCGCGATGCCCTGGTCCGGGCTGGCAAGAAAGACGCGCAACCCGGCGAAGGTCTGAGCGTTGGTTTCCACTTCCACATGGCTGAAACCGTGGAGAAGGCTATGGACGAGGCCCAAGGGTTCTTCGAAGAGAACCTCAAGATGTTTGGCCCGCTGCGTCTACACCGGGGCATGACGGACGAACAGATTGACATCATCAGCGACCCCCGTCGTGCGCCCACCGGCGGCCTGCCCACCATCCAGAGCGCCGTTGAGAAGCAGGCCTTCTTGGCTGGCCCTCCGGAGCGGATCATCGAGCAGCTCAAGGCTGTGGAGAAGGAGTATCCCGCCCTGGAGCGAATCGGCATGAGCCATCCCATGGGCACTCCCCAGCACGTAATCACCGAGCAACTGGAATGGTTCGGTAAAGAGGTAATGCCCGCCTTCAAAAGCTAGGCAGGGCGGCGGCTCGGCGGCTCGGCGGCTTGCCGCGTTTCCGTGAATTGGTTATAAAGACGCCGGTGGAGGTTTGCTCCGTCGGCGTCTTCTTTTTAATCTGTCCGGCACTCCTGAGATTGGGAATTGCACACTTACTTCTGGCCCCATGGCTGGGCCAATCGGTTATAGTGTCTCAAACAAAATTGCGGAGGCGACCATGGTTGATCAATTAGCTCGGCCCAAAGACCAGATGGAAGTCTATTGGTTTTCGGAGCAGGCTCAAGGATATATATCCGATGGCCAAATCGAAAAATTTGAGTCAGGACGCCTAGCCTTCCCCAATAGCCACTTCGACCCCGAAAAAGCCCACAAGCTCTACAACCAGTACCACGAGCAGTACGCCCTGGCCGACGAGGTGGGCTTCGACGGAATCATGACCAACGAGCACCACTCCGCCTATTGGTGTGGAAAGCCAGCGGTCAACCTGGACGCTGCCGTCATCGCCAAGATAACCAAGAATGTCAAAATCGCCATTCTCGGCAATGTGATAGCGGTCAACGACCCCGTCAGAATGGCTGAAGAAATTGCCATGTTGGACTGCTACTCCGGTGGCCGGATAATTTCCGGGTTCGTCCGAGGCGGGGCGGTCGAGACCCTCCAAGCCGGAATCGACCCCACCACCAACCGGGAACGGTTCGAGGAAGCCCACGATTTGATAGTGCGCTGCTGGACCGAGCCAGGCCCCTTCCGGCACGAGGGTAAACATTACCAGTACCGGGTGGTCAATCCCTGGGTGTTGCCCATGCAGAAACCCATGCCCGACATCTGGTTCCCCGGCACCGGTAGCCCAGAGAGCGTGGTCTGGGCGGCCAAGCACGGCCACCCTTACATGAACCTGGGCGCGGTGATGGAGACCACCGAATGGCTGAAGCAGATTTACATCGACACCGCCGAGGAAGCTGGCTATAAGGCCGGTCCGGAGCACTTTGGTTACCTGCTCAAGGTCTTCGTGGCGGACACCGAGGAAAAGGCGCAAGAGATTGGTCGGAACTTCGTTTGGACTGAAGGGCATCGCCAGAGAGGCCCCCGCGAACACAATGACCCGCCCGGTTACCAGTCACGGGAAGCGGTTGCGGTAAAGCGCGCCCGCCCCACCGGCGTGTTCGCTGGCAACATGGGTGCGGCCATGTCCTACGAAACCCAACAAGAAGCCCGGGTGGTCATCGTCGGCACGCCGGACACGGTCATCGAGAAGTTGAAATACGTGGTTGAGAACCTTAACCCCGGCTATTTGCTAATCTACGGCAATGAAGGCCCCATGCCCCACGAAGCCTCCATGCGGTCAATCGAGTTGCTGGGCAAGGAAGTAATCCCAGCGTTGAAGGAGATCAAGCTCCACCCCTACGAATAGGGCTAACGGCTGAAGACCCCGATGAGCGACATTAGAGTCGAAGAGAATGTAGTTGTTGGACAAGCCGGTGACCGGGAGTTGCAAGTGGACGTTTTTCGTCCCGCCCAACTCTCCGGGCCGGTGCCGGGCATTCTCTTCTTACCCGGCGGCAGCTGGTTGACGGCGAACCGCAGCGGCATTAAAGACCGGTTCGGCATTCCATTGGCGCGGTTGGGCTACGTTTGTGTTGCCGGGGAATACCGGGTCACGGCAGAGTCGCCTTGGCCAGCCCAGATTCAAGACGTGAAGACAATCATCCGTTGGATGCGGGCCAACAGTTCTGAACTAGATATAGACCCCTCTGCCATTGTCGTGGCGGGTAAGTCAGCGGGTGGACACCTGGCCCTGTTGGCGGCAGGGACAATGGGTGTTGCGGAGTTTGAAGGCGATGGGGGCAACAGCGGGGTGAGCAGCGAAGTCGCGGCCACCGTTGGGGTTGCTGCGGTGTCAGACATCTCCCAGGTTATCGGGCGCGAAGATTTGGCGCCGCTTCTGGGCGACAACCCGTCTCCAGAATTGGTGCAGTCCGCCAGCCCGGTTGGGAACGTGGGCAAAGATTACCCACCCACGCTGCTGATTCATGGCACATCGGACAGCCGGGTTCACCATTCCATGACCATGCAGATGTACCAGGCCTTGGAGAATGCCGGGATTCCGGTCGACCTTCAGCTTTACGCCGGCCAGGACCATTCCTTCGACGCCGACCCCCAATTTAGTCGGGCGATAGTGGCCGCCATCGGTCTATTTATTTCCAGGCACGTTACCCGGCCTGTTACAGCGGGGGCTTCCACCTAACACCCCATTCAGAAAATCGTTAGCTAGTACGCGTGTATTTCAGGGCCGTGGTTCTGTGGCCGTGAAATACATCAATCATGAAGTGAGAAAACAATGGCAAAATCGCAGTACGACATCGAACAAATCCTAGACACTGCTCGCGGTCTGGCTGAGCGTGTCACCGAATGTGCCGACCAAATCGACAACGACCGGCAATTTCCGACCGAACTGGCCAACGAATTTGCGGACAAGGGATTCTTCCGGTTGCTTAGGCCCCAGTCGCTGGGTGGCATGGAAATTGAGCATCCAGATTTTCTCCGCATACTGGAGATATTCGCTGCCGTGGATGGCAGCGCCGGCTGGTGCATCAACCAAAACAATGTTTTCTCCACCAACGCGTCGCGATTTCCGCTGGCGGTTGCCAAAGAGATTTATGCCGACGAACGGGCGGTAATAACCAATGGCCCACCAAGTTCGTCTGGAAAGGCAATCGCTTGTGACGGTGGTTACCGGCTCAGCGGGCGGTGGGACTTCAGCAGTGGCATTGACCATGCGACTTGGATTGCAGCGTTGGCCCCGGTTGTGCAACCAGGGGAGCAACAGGACGCCGTTTTCGTGCGGGAAAGTGGCCGGGTGATGCTAATACCCAAGAAGGAAGTCAATGTTCTGGACTTCTGGCCCGTCCAGGGTCTGCGTGGCACTGCCAGTTTCAGTTTCGAACTTGATGACGTATTTGTGCCCAGCGAACGGAGTTACAGCCCAACAGATACCCCACGGGAGAAGGGTCCCCTGTACGGGATTCCATCGACCTTGCTGTTCGCCACCGGGTTCTCAACCGTGGCGTTAGGCATTGCCCAAGCCAGCCTAAGCTCAGCGATGGACCTGGCGGTAATCAAGATTCCCGGTCGGGCGACCAGATTGCTGCAAGAGGAGACGACTACGCAGCGACTTATCGGCGAAGCAGAGGCGATTTGGCACTCGGCGAAGGCCTTTTTGCGGGAAGCGGCGACATCGGTGTGGAACAGCGCGACGGCCAAAGAACCCCTGACGATAGAGCAGCGGGTCAAGCTAAGGCTGGCCGCGACCCACGGTATCCGCAAGGCCGCCGAGGTCGTGGACATCGCCTACAGCCTGTGCGGTTCCAACGCGATATTGAGCACCAATCCCGTCCAACGCCAGTTTCAAGACATTCACGTAGTCTCGCAGCACGTCCAAGGCCGGGCCACCCACTACGAAACCGCCGGCCAGTTCTTTATGGGCATGGAGCCGGTGGGGAACTTCTAATAATCTGCAATCGAATTGTCATTCTGAGGCGTCGGCAGAAGAATCTCGTTGCTGCAAGTGCAAGACCAATCAGTAGCAAAGAGACCCTTCGACAAGCTGCGGGTGACATATAGCAGATGACGCTCGCATACCGGCCTAGAACTCCCCGGCCCTATGGTGCGCGTTGACAGCAATTGGCGCCCACCTTAAACTCCGGTGAGGCCAGTCCCGGAGGTTTTGCGAACAAGTATGGTCTCATCTGACGCCACAAATCTTGGCGATGCCGCTAGCCTTGGCGACGCCGCGGGCCTGGCGGATGCCGCGGGCCTGGCGGATGCCGCGGGCCTGGCGGATGCCATCGAATTGATGTTTGAGACTGGCTGGACTGACGGTCTGCCGGTGGTGCCTCCCACCGAAGGCCGGGTCAAGCAGTTCGTTGACTACACCGGGCGGGATGGCTCGGAGTTGATTGCTGAACTGCCACCGTTGGGTGGTAAGGCGACCGTGGAGCGTATCGCGGTTAACGCCGTAATGGCTGGCTGCTTGCCAGAACACATGCCGGTGGTCATCACCGCGCTTCAGGCAATGATGGAAGAGCCTTTCAACCTGCGCGGGGTCATGTGCTCGACGGGCATCCACACACCGTTGGTAATTGTCAGCGGCCCCATCGCCAAGGAACTGGACATCAACAGCGGCTACAACTGCTTCGGCTCGGGTTGGCGGGCCAACGCCACCATTGGCAGAGCCGTTAAGCTGGTGTTGGTGAACCTGGGCGGGGCAATCCCCGGCGAGACCAACAAAGCGACCTTCGGGCATCCGGGTTCCTACACCTACTGCGTGGCCGAAGACCAAGATGCCAACCCCTGGGAGCCGCTGCACACCGATGTTGGTCTGGAGCCATCGGACAGCGCGGTTACGGTCTTCCCCGCCGAAGCTCCCCACAATGTCATGTACCATGCCAGCAACGACCGTGATTTCCTCACGGTGTTGGCCGACACAATGTGCACCTTGGGTAACGCCCAAATGTACGTGGCGGGAGACACCTTTGTGGTTATTGGCCCCGTGCACGCTCGCTTTCTTCATGAAGCCGGTTGGCGCAAACAGGACATTCGCCAGTTCCTTTTCGAGCACGCCAGGAAGTCGGTACGAGAACTGAGACGCGGCGGCCCGCCCCAGGGCGACGCTCGACGCGGACATTTCTGGCCCAAGTTTGTGGATCCAGACGATGATGACCAGATGGTGCCGGTGGTCCGCGCCCCAGACCGTATCCACATCATGGTGGCCGGGGGCAGTGGCGGCGCACACTCGGTCTATCTTCCCGGTTGGGGTTCCCGGCGGGTCACCCGAAAGATCGACCGGCCGTCTTAGGGCGTAGGGGCGTAGTTCTGAGGAGTAACAAATAATGGTTAGCGCACCTGGAGCAGACATACAGGCCCGCCTGAAACAGATGGGACTGCTTTCGCCGATAGATCCCGAGGCTAGCTCGCGCTGGAGACCTGCGCCGCGTCTTGAGACCATTCACGGCAAGGTTGGTGGCTTTCTCGGTAACCGCAAAGCCAACGCCAGCCTGCTGCTCCAGGGAGTGAAGGAACTGCTGGACAAGGACTTTGAACTTCGGGAAGGAGTCGCCACCGATAAGTTCGTCTACTCCCGCCCGGCTGCCGATGATATCATCGACGAGCTAGCATCCCGGTGCGATTTTGTGGTCACCGCCATCGCGGATTGAGGCTCCTGCGCCGCGTGCAGTGTGCACGACGCAATGGCCCTGGAAAACCGGGGAGTCCCGACCATAGTAATATGTACCGACCCGTTCTTGAATTCGGCCTACCGCCATGCCACTATCTTTGGGCGCAAGGGGTTCCAACCCCTGGGCATACCCCATCCCCTGGGTGGGATAACTCCAGAGGCCGTTTCGCAGCGGGCAGCGGAATTGCAGCAGCGGATTGTCGATGCCCTAACCACGGGCGAGTAAATTAAAAATCAGGCGCGGAGCAAAATCGCTCCCGCTCATTTATTAGGAGAAACCAATGGTCAGAGTCGGCGCAAGCATTCGCGTGTACGAGCAGTTGGAAACCTGGGAGAAGCTGCCTGAGGGCTGGGTTTTGGGTCAGACCGCCATTGTCACCGACTCCCAAGACCGGGTGTACCTGTTCAACCGGGGTGACCATCCGTTAATAATTTTGGACCGCAATGGCAATTACTTAAACTCTTGGGGTGAGGGCACCCTGCCAGACGCCCACGGCATGTTCATCGACGGCGAAGACAATCTCTACATGCCAGTCAAGAACAGTCACGTGGTCTTGAAGTACAACCCCGATGGCAATCTGCTGATGACCTTGGGCGAGTGGGATAAGCCTTCGGACACGGGTTGGTCTGGCAAGTACAGCGACCCTGCCGTACGCGCCGCTGGCCCCTTCAACCGGCCCAGCGACGTTGCGCTGGACGCGATGGGCGACCTGTACATCTCCGACGGTTACGGCAATTCCCGAGTCCACAAGTTCTCTGCCGATGGCAAACTGCTGTTCTCGTGGGGAGAACCGGGCAAAACCGGCCCCGGCGAGTTCCATGTTCCCCACGGAGTCTGGGTGCATACCGATGGCCGGGTGTTCGTCGCCGACCGGGAGAATAACCGCATCCAGATATTCTCCCCCAGCGGTCAGTTCTTGGAACAGTGGGGCGGCTTGGCCCGTCCTTGCGACATCTTCATTGATGAAGACGACGTTATCTATGTCCCCGAGCTGGATGGCTTCATGAGCATTCTCAGCATCGACGGGGATGTTATTGCCACCTGGGGTAGTCCTCTTGACGCTGGCTGGGGCAATGGCGCCCACGCCGTCTGGGTGGACTCCCACGGCGATATTTACGTGAACCAAAACGTGGAAGGCCACCGCTTGGTTAAATATTTACGCCAGTAAGGGCCAGCAAGAACCGGGCTAGGCTGAAACGTTCGAGAAAATAGGCGATTCATTTAGGAGCTAGAGTTGGAAGTTGGAGTAATTTTCCCCCAGACAGAGATTGAGCCGGACCCGTCGGCGATTAAAGACTTTGCCCAGGCCGCAGAAGCGATGGGCTATTCCTACATCTTCATTGCCGACCACGTGCTAGGCGCAGACTCTGCTCATCACGACTTTCCGTCCATCGGGGTCTACAACCACAAATCGGTGGTTCACGAAACTATGACGCTGATGGGGTATCTGTCCGGCATCACCGAGCGAGTGGGCCTGGCTACCGGTATCTTGATATTGCCCCAGCGCCAGACGGTGCTGGTGGCCAAGCAGGCCGCTGAGGTTGATGTGCTTTCCGGCGGACGGCTGCGCTTGGGCGTCGGCGTTGGCTGGAACACAGTCGAATTTGAAGCTTTGGACCAGGACTTCCACAACCGTGGGGCACGCAGCGCCGAGCAGATTGAGGTCATGCGGCTGCTGTGGACCCAAGACGTGGTGGACTTCCACGGCAAGTGGCACAACATCAGCCACGCCGGTCTGTGCCCCCGGCCCGTCCAACAGCCGATACCGGTGTTCCTGGGCGCAGGCAGTTCCCACAGCCCCACTCCTCCCGACTCGGTGCTGAAGCGGGTGGCCCGAATCGCGGACGGCTGGTGCCCCAACCTCAAGCCCGACGACGCGGGCCGCGCCATCGTGGAAAGGGTTGATGGCTTCATGAAAGAGATGGGCCGCGACCCCAAGACCCTCGCCCTTGACGGCCGCCTGCGTGCCAGCGGCAAACAACCGGAAGACTGGATGGACGAGGCCAAGGCTTGGCAGGAGATGGGAGCGAGTTTCCTGTCCATTGAGAACCGGCAGGGCGGCTTAAAGACCGCCGGTGAGCACATCGAGGCCATGCGCCGGTTCAAGGATGCCACGGATTTAAAGTTCTAGGCCTATCGGGAGCCTGATTAATGGCTAATTTCGAGCCTAGAGACCCGGATTTTGAAGCCAAGGTCCGCAGCAGTTTTGGTCGTCAGACGGCCATGCAGACCTTGGGCGCGGTCATGGGCAAGGTTAAGGCAGGGTCAGTTGAAATCGAGATGCCCTACCGGGCCGATTTAGCCCAACAGCACGGCTTCATTCACGGCGGCATCGTTACAGCCATCGTCGACAGCGCCTGCGGCTACGCGGCCTTCAGTCTCTGCGCCCCAGACACCGCCATACTTACTCTGGAATACAAGGTCAATTTTGTAGCCCCAGCCAAGGGCGAGCGTTTGTTGGCCAGGGGAGAAGTCGTCCGCCCCGGTGCCACCGTCTCGGTCTGCAAGGGTGACGTGCTGGCCTACGAAAACGGCCAAGAAACGCTAGTCGCCACCATTCTCACCACCATGATGATTATGCCCAACCGGCCTGATTTGGCTAATTAATTGGGCTAGCACGGGATAGTTGCTCTTCTAGTTACCTTGATTCAAGCCAGGGTTTCCCCGACGATGGTTGCATGATATTAACGCGTTTTGCCATCTTTATTGCGGTGGTTGGGTTGGTGTTTGCCCTGGCCTGTCAGGCTGGCTCGTCGGCCATCGATTCGCCGGCACCAAATTCTGCTGCCACCAAAATTATCGAGGCGACGCAGGCGGCTGCCACCGAAACTACTGGGGCGACGAAGGCGGCTCCCGTCCGCTCCACTGTGGCAGTTCCCACCACCGAGCCACAACCGACTAATGTTGGAAGTGCTGCGTCTTCTCCCGTACCCAGGCCAGAGGTGGCGGATTCGCCGCCGCCGACCATTACCCCTGAGCCGTCGGCAGTAACCGAGTCCTGCACGTCGTCTTACTCCGGGTCCATCATATCTGGCCCGTCCGAACCGGCACGGCCCCACGACAACGATAGTGTGTTCCGGTCGTTGACCGTACACCCAACCAACCCAGATATCGTGGCGTTGGGCACAGAGCGCAATGGTTTCTTGTGGAGTTACGACGGCGGAGAAACGTGGACGCGTTACCGGAAAGGCCTCGTCCCGAAGGATTGGGGATACTCGGAGGTCTGGGATATGGACTTCGCGCCCAGCAACCCCCAGCTTGTCATGGCCGCTACCCTGGGATCCCCCGGCCCTGCCTCCGGGTCGGAGGTTGCCGAGGGTCTATATCGGAGTACCGACGGCGGAGAGTCCTGGATGCTGATGAATTGTGGATTCAGTACTTCCCGGTCCGTTTCGGTCCGGTTCGACCCATTAAACCCGGATGTTGTTGTGGTCGGGCTTGAAGGCGGGCTACCGTCATATACTGGCGACAATCGATACTATGAAGGCGGAATTTTCCGCACCGAAGACGGAGGCGAAAACTGGCAGAAAGTGGTGGTTGCCCCCGATGATGGGCGCAATGGCTACTGGCTACTTCGAGTTGTGGAGACCAGTCCGGCAGAGATAATCACGTTCGGGATGAACTACAACGACCTTAGCGAAAACCTCGGCTTTATGCGTGGTACAGACATGGGCAGTTCGTGGGAACTCTTTGCCCCAGAATTGCGGAACAAGTTCATCGACAATTTCGATGTGTCCGCTGATGGGCAGTCCATCTATGTCAGCGTCCGGGATGAATACTCTGGCTGGTATTCCAAGGACGGTGGCGTGACTTGGTCGGAGTCTCAGGCGGTCCAGGTCAACGGACCCATCGCCGTTTCTCCCAGCGATGCCAATCTGGTGGTGTTTTCGTCATTCTCCCATTTAAGTCGTTCTACTGATGGATTCAAGACGTCCCAGAGTGTGTTGTCGACGCCCAACACGATACGGGAAATTGTCTTCTCCCGTTCGCACCCCAACATGGTCTACGCTGAGGCCGATGGCTACATCCTCTATCGCAGCGACGACGCCGGCCTAACCTGGCGGCAGCTAATCAATGGCCGGGACGACGTGTTGACGGTTCAACCCTAAACCGTCAGAACCTTTAGTCCATCTAGACCGTTACCCCGGTGAAGTTGAAGCTGCTCAGTTTCAAGGCCGGCACGCGGGTGGCGAACCCAACCTCGTTCAGGATTAGCTTGGACTCGCTGCCGACGTGCTCAACTGCGGCCAGGGCTTCCACGTAGGACTGGGTGAAACGCAGGTCTTTTACCGGGTGGGTAATCTGTCCATTCTCAATCATGAAGGTACCGTCGCGGGTCATACCGGTCATGACGCAGCCCTTGGAGTGGGCCACCCGAGTGTAGAAGAACCGGGTGATGTAGATACCCCGCTCGGTGGAGCCGATGAGTTGCTCCAAAGATGAGTCCCCTTCTAGCATGAATAGGTTGCTGGCGACCGGAGGGCCGGTGAAATTTTCCTGGTGGCCCGTCGAGACCGTCCCTTCTTTCCCTGCGGTGTACGAGTTATGGACCGGGGTGTTGACCACTCCTTTAGTGATGATGTCCACTCGCTGTCGGGGTACGCCCTCGGCGTCGAATGGCACCGGCCAGCCGTGGGACGATGAGCCTTCATCCCAGATGGTCACGGCGGGACTCATGGCCTGGGTGCCCAGCGAACCCTGGGGGCCAATAAAGTCGTTCATCCAACTGCGGCCTTCTTGTACGGCCTGCGCGCCCATGCCGTAGAGACTGAGGGCTTCGAGAATGTCGTCCACGGCGTAGGTGTCGAGCACCACCGGGTAGCGGCCCGGCTCGATGGCTACCGGGTTCCGGCCAGCAACGGCTTTGGACACCGCCTCTTTTCCCAATGCTTCCGTGTCCAGGTCGGAGAGACGCCATGACCCGCCCTTGGCCCAGCCAGCGGAAGTTTCGCTCATGGTGTTGATGATTAACCCGGCGAAGGTCCCGGCGTGGTAGGCCCTAGTGCCACGGCTGCTGACCACCGCGATTTCCTGCACGCCCGTCCGACAAGCGCCCGACACGTTCAGGTTGTGCTCCTTGCCTTGGAGACAGATACCACGCACTATCTGCGCTCTGGCTTTGGGGCTGCATTGGGCCGTTGATTCGTCCCAACTGTCGACGTTAGCGGCGTCAGAAGGGTCGGGAAGGCCATTAAATGCCGGGTCTTCGGGCATCAGCATTGCGTTCTGGTGGGCTAGCTCCATTGCCTTCTGGACGCCGGCATCGCTAAGGTCGTTGGTGGTGGCCCGGCCCAGGCGTTTGCCGGTCACCGATCGAATGTTCAGCGTGACGTCGCTGTGGGCCACGTTCTGGTGGATGGCCCCGCCAGCAAAGCGAGACAGTCCCAGGTCTTGGGCGCCCAGAAAGATGTCGGTCTCTTGGGCTTTTGAGTAACCTAGCGCCTTATCCAACAAGGCCAGTGCGGCCTCGCGCCCCATCATGTCATCACCCCAACTTGCGCGGCTTGCCGCCCCATCATGTCATAACCCCAACTTGTATATCTCGGAACCGGGCGGGCGCGGCGCCGTGGCCGGTGTGGCCAATTTGGCCGGGCTGTCCTTTGCCGCAGTTGGGGATGCCCCACATGGTCCAGGAATCCTCGTTGCAGACAGCATCGCAGGAATTCCAGAACTCGGGGGTGATGCCGGTGTAGGTGCTGTTCTTCAGCAGCTTGCCCAGCTTGCCGTGCTTAATCTCGTAACCGACCTCGGTGCCGAACTGGAAATTGAAACGGCGGTCGTCTATCGACCATGACCGGTTCATTTCCATGTAGATGCCGTCGTCGGTGTCGGCGATTAAATCGTCCAGCTTCCAGTTGCCCGGCTCCAAGCTCACGTTGGTCATGCGAATCAGCGGGATGCGGTTCCACGAGGACGCTCGCATGGAGCCGTTGGGGGGCAGGCCGAGCCCAGATGCTGTCTCCCTGGAGGTCAGGTAGCCCACGAACCGCCCGTTCTGCACCACTGGTGTCGATTGGGCTGGCACACCCTCATCGTCCCACCCATAGGAGCCCAGGCCGGGCAGCCGGACACTATCGGCGGTGACGTTAACGTGCTCCGACCCGTATTGGAAGTTGTTCAGCTTGTCGGTGGTGAGGAACGATGTTCCGGCGTAGGCGGCTTCAGAGCCCAGCACCCGGTCTAGCTCGATGGCGTGACCGCAAGACTCGTGAATTTGCAGTCCCAATTGGGACGCGCCAACGATTAGCGTGGTGACACCCGACGGACATTGGTCCGCCGATAGCAGGGCAACTGCTTCGGTGGCGACTCGCTCGGCATTCCCGGCCAAATCCATGGCGGCCACGAATTCCCAGCCCGCGCAGCCCTGTTGCCGCATGGACTGGGGGTAAGAACGTCGTTGCACCTCGCCGTTGCCCCTGGCGGTGGCCATGATGCCGCCACCGGACTCGTAGATGGTCTGCTCGACGTGGGCACCCTCGCTGTTGGCGAAGGTCTTGTGCTCTTTGATGAAAACCAGGTTGCCTGTCCGGGCCGAGATGCCCTTCACCGCGCCCATCTGCCGGTCGGCTTGCAGCAGCAACTCCAACTTAGCTTGGGGTGAGATTGTAAACGGGTCGGTCTGAACTGGTGTGGTGTAAACCCCACGACTAGTCACCGGCGGGCCCAGGGAAACCGGCCCGTTGCTGGAATGGGCCGATGCCTTGGCTATCTCTACGGCCAGGCTGGTAATCTGGTCAACCTCGATTGGAGACACGAGGTTTGTCGAGGCAAAACCCCAAGAGCCATTCACCAACACCCGCACGCCAATGCCCAAAGATTCGTCGTTGCTCAGGGTGTCGACCACGCCGGTACGCACCACAAACCGCTCCTGATGGGTCTCAACCATCCTTACGTCGCAGTAGGCTGCGCCTTTGACTGCTGCCAAGTCTAACGCCCTGGAGATTAGGTCATCCAATGGCATGCGCTTCTCCGATTTGAGGATTGATGGTAACAACCACGGGCGTAGGGGCACGGCACTGCCGTGCCCCTACGCCCGTGGTTTAGGTGTCGGCCTACAGAACCGCCTCGGCAACCTTTTCTATGGCTTCGTGGGCTGACTTCTCGTCGGTTGTGTTCAGCATGTGAACAACACGGTTGGCCCCGGCGTCGAAGAACCGGCGGTTCATGTCCCGGTCTTTGGGCGCGTCCCACATGGTGATGTCAAACTTGGACGCGTCGCGACCATTCTGGGTCATTAGCTCTTCAATGTGCTTGCGTGCGCCAACCAGTTTGTCTGGGTCTTCATACTGAGATGTGTTGCGGGCGCGGGGCAGCCAACCGTCGCCATAGGCGGCGATGCGTCGGGCTGCGCTTTCCAACTCACCGCCCACGAAGATGGGCGGGTGGGGCTTTTGCACCGGCTTGGGGGCACAGACCAACGGCGGGAAGTCGATGTACTCTCCGTGGTATTCCGTGACTTCGGTGGTCCAAAGTTCCTTCATGACGTTCACGTATTCGCGGGTCTGCTTCCAGCGGTGGGGGAAGTCCGCGCCAAGAATCTCAGACTCGCCCCTGAGCCAGCCCGCGCCGACGCCGAAGAGGAAGCGGCCGCCCGAAATGTTGTCCAGGGTAGCAACTTCTTTGGCCAGGCGGATGGGGTTGCGCTCGGGCACGATGCAGATGCCGGTGCCCAACTTGATCTTCTTGGTGACGGTGGCCGCCCCGGCCAGAAAAAGCAGGGGGTCGATAATCTGGTTGATGCCGCCCTCAGCGTAGAACTTGGGTATGCCGCCTTGCCGTCCGATGGCGGGCGCAACCTTGAAGTCGATGGGCACTATCCCGTGTTCCGGCGCCCAGAGGGACTCGAAGCCCAATTCCTCGACCTTTCGCGCGAGGTCGATGGTGTTGAAGTCGTGTTGGGTCATTAATAGAGCGATGCCGATGTTCATAGTTTCCTCTATTGCAAATTCTTTTTGATGGGCCAAATCAATAGTCCTCCTCTACGCGGTGGCAAAGGAGGACTATTAGAACGTGTTCAGAGCACGATTAGCGCTACGGGAATATTTGTTCGCCAGTGTCGGCGTCCACCACCGATATTGCCGCTACCGGGCAGTTCTCGGCGGCTTCTAAAATCAGTTCCTCGGTATCGCCGTCTGGGTCGGCGGGGGTGCCTTGCCGTTCGTCGTTCAACACAAAGGCTTTGGTGGCAATTGTTACGCACATCGCATTGCCCACGCAGACATCATGGTCCACGGACAGCTTGAGCTTTCGTGCCATGGGTTACCCCGCTGATAGAGTCTTAAAGTTGAGTCAGGTTGCCGGGAATCCTGCCTGGTGGGCAGGTTGGGCGCATTCTACCAGCGGGGGTATAGACGGTCAACCGAGCCTAGTGTTGACCCTACAACTATGAAGTTAGCGGGAGTTAGCGTTTTTCGGTAATCGCGCCGACGCTGCGAGCGAACTCCATCAACTCCTCGGCTAACTCGTGAACGTCGACATACTCTCGGCTCTTTAGCAACGCCTTGGTACGGGGGTTGGTGTGATCGACGGTGTTGAAGATATCTTTTAGGTCTTCCGATAGGAAATCGCCCATGGCGCCGGTGCTGCCGTCGTTCCCCACTGGCCCCTCCGAAAACGCTTCCACCATGGTACGTACCCGTGGCGCAGTGGCCGGACGAGGCTGGCTGCTCGTGGAAGGTCCAGAGATTGCGGCAGCAGGTTCTTCGGTATCGATTGACGACGTGGGAGCCGGAGAAGATGCTGTGGCTGCGACTACCTCGTTGGCGTCCCAGTCGCCAAGCTCATGCTCGTCCATTGGCTCATCCGCAGGAATACCTTCGGGTGAAGCGGGCCGAGCGAATATTTCTTCGACCAATTTGGGGTCAACCACCTCTTCTTCTGACCGGCCCGAATATTCGGTAGGAACAGACGCGGCCACGTCCAACACCGGAGCCGATGATGATACAGGAGGGATGGCGTCCAGCGCCCTCAGTGCCGCAGCGGCCTCATCGATTCCAGGCTTGTGAGAATCGGAATTACCCTGGAAGGGACGCAGTACGGGTTCCAAGAACACCGCGTATTCCTTGTCTTGGATATCCGCCAGCAACCGGCTAAAAAATCCCGGCGCTTGCTGGCGGGTTCGGCGGAACAGCGTTTTAGCTTTGGCAATTTTGGTTTGTTTCATAATTAACACTCTCGGCGGGCTTTTGGCCTGCTCACTTGGCTCTTGATTTCTAAATTCCGAAGATCTTGCTGGTGACCATTGGAACGATGGCGAGAATAAACCCCGACACCAGACTCATCAGCCCGAAGTAGGACACTATTTTTAGGTTGCTGCCCCCAGCCGCTGCCTTGGGCGCCAGGGAGTTGGCAATGGTTAAAATTGCCACCACAATCACAATCATCAGGGTCACCATGCCCATATCTTGGTTGCCGAACAATTCCAGTCCACCGGCCAATTCCCCTTGCGCTGGTAGGGAGACCCCGGGCGGGATGGTTAGTCCGTCGGGGACGGTAAAATTCATTCCTTCACCGCCTTCTAACCCAGCCGATGCAGTGGTCAGCTTGGTGTTGAAGTTGGTGATAATCTCGAGCACGAAGACCAATATGAAGGTCATGGTGGCGTGCATTGGGAGCGTCAGAAATGAAAACGTCGACGCAGTCAGGGCTCGCTTGGCCCGGAGTTGCACCATGGTCTGGGCGAACGTGGAGCAGATGCTACCCACATGATCTGGCCGACCACCCAACTCGGCCCCGTCTTCCAGCATGTGCGTGGTACGTCTGACCAATTCGCTGCCGGTCTCGGCCCGGAACGCATCCCAACAGGCCTCGGTGGGCAGGCGGGCTCCCAGCCTGACGTTCAGCCGGTCAATATGTGGTTGCAGAGAACCCATGGATTTGGTGTCAATCTTTTTCAAGGCCTGGGTGAGAGTGACTCCCGATGCCCCGGCAATGGTGCCCACACTGCGGACGAAGGTTGGAAACTCGGCGTCCAAATTGCTTACGCTGCCGTCGTCTTTCCAGGCGTACCAACCGGCGGGCAAAATCGATATTCCAATCGCCAAGAATGCCACGGCGCTGCCCATCATCATGTCGTACTGAGGCCCGAAGAAAACGGCCACTGCGATTCCAATGGGAGCCAACAGCAATAACAACAGTCGGGACTTTTTTCGGTGCTTGGTGAGGGATCCTTTAGCGTCGTAGGTAACCGCTTCCACGGGGGCGACCTTGTGGATGATGTAGACGCCCACCCCGGTGATGAAGAATAGGGCGAAGGCCATGATAATGATGAAACTTTGGTCGAGAGAACCCATCATAGTGGACACCAATGAGACCACCATGATTAGCGTCACTGAGATTAGGATGGCAGCATAGGCGTCGGTCCATTTCCGAAGGTTCTCCACGCCGCGTTCGTATTCGTTGCCGTAACGCTCCCCTTCGGTGTGGGCCTCTTGAATAACAAATTCCCGCTCGGATTCTCCCGAGGATATGGAAGCGGCGAACCGTAGCAATAGGCTCTTAACACTGGAGGCCCGCGCCTTTTCCGCTGCCAGTTGGAAGGCGTGGGTGTATTCCATGCCAACACGTTTGGCCATGACGTAAATAAAATCAAAAAATACGGCCGTCTTGAAATGTTGCCGGGCGCAATGCTCTAAGACCTGATCCCTGGGTAGGCTGCCCAGACTTAGGACAGACATATAGGTCAGGTTGGAGAGCAGGTCGAAACCGATGTCCAGGTTATCGGAAGAGACCTTGTCTATATGCTTGTGAGAGTATTCCGTGGAGCTCATAGAAATTGTTTACCCCGCGCTCGTGGAGTTTGCGCAGTATTACGGCTCTGGCGTCAATCTCTTCATAGATGCGCCGGGTCTCTTTCGGTGGCAGGCCCCGTTGAATGGCCACCACGTTTTCCAATAGATAGGCGTTGTTGTAGCCGGGGAACTCGAATTTGTCTGTGGCCGGGTTCCACCGGAAAACTTCAATGAAGTTGAACGAGTTGGTCTCGCTGTCGTAGGACACAATCTCGTTGATGCTCATCACCCGGCGTCCCGTGCTGCCGTCAGGCAACCGGACTGCGCTCATGATGATGACCAGGTTCAGGCTGTCCACGTAGGTCTTGGGAATGTTGATAGGGTTTCCCGTCAGCCGTTGGATTAGCTTCTCAACCGAGGAGGCGTGGAACGTGGCCATACAGGCGTGACCGGTCTGCATGGCACCGAAAGCGATCAGGCCCTCCTCACCGCGAATCTCACCGATCAGAATCTCGTTCGGTCTCTGCCGTAGAGCCGCTTTGAGCAAGTCGAACA
>JABMNL010000056.1 GCA_013204585.1 SAR202 cluster bacterium
GAGACAATATCTTCGTGGAACGGCTGTGGCGAACGGTGAAGTACGAAGAGGTCTACTTGAAGGCCTACTCAGGCGGACATGAGGCCAAAACCGGACTCGACGCTTATTTCTGTTTCTACAACACCCAGAGGCCCCATCAGTCCCTGGGTTACCGGACCCCGGCTGAAGTGTTCAACGAGGACTTGGCGCCATCAGATGAACGGTCAATCAACGGGAAATGGACACCGAGCAGAGCATTGGCAGACCCTGGAAAGATGGCGGGACTCTCACTTAATTTCGCACCAAACCTGTCCAACTAATGGGGTCCACCTCAATCCCGATAAACCTCAACTATCTCTATTTGAGGGTCGAATTTCGTAAGGACCCCGTCTTCTCTCTTCAACATTCGGACGCTGGTGCGGCGCATATTAATACAATACTTGGGCTCGAACTCCAACCATGCAGTCGGGTAAAACTCTTGATTCGCTTCCTTTATCTCGCCCGACCAAACGCCCACATCGAGCCCTAGCCGACCAATCCAAAACCGTATCGACGCTAATGCTACTGTCATGAAATCAAGCTCACCTGCTGTGGCATGTTCAACTAGAATACTATTTCTGAGAAAGCAAAATTGACCGTCATCTCGTACCTCGAAATTTGATCTGACATAAACTTCATTTTGTCTTCTGGCATCCCTCAATTTGATGTGTTTCGAGGCATCGGCGATATCCCGAATCAAGCCCATGTCGGGACAGTCTTGTGCCAACATTTCAGGTCTGATGTCCGGTTCTCCATAGTGGTTGATGGACGATGCTAAAGATGTCGCCATTCGAGTAACATCTGATAATCCAGGTTCTAGAGCGTACCGATACGCCAATAAATCGTTGAGGTCATCCCACGGCTTAATTACGTTGTTGATGAACTTTAGGTCTGGCATAGAAATGCACTTCCCAGCGGAATCAATTGTTAGATTATACTAAAAGGACGTAATTTAGGGCTCGGGCGGCTTGCCTCCAAAGTAAGGTGTGAGGAGAGGGTGATGGACTGTCAAGAATGTGGGCGCGCTATGGTTGACCCTTTAGATTTATATCCAAAATTAAGCAACCAGGTCGTTGACGAACTGAAGAGATGTACCGATTGTATGATGCGACGACCTGATGAATCCGAAGCCTATGATCCTCGCGGACTATTGTTCTGCATGAGTTGCGAAGTCTACGGGCCATACCGAACATTACGAGAAAGCAATCAGTTCATCAAGAAACATCATGGCGGCTCCGGGGTAATGACCCTCAGAGACCGCCGACCAGGATGGCGGAAGGATCGGGGTCTAAAACCCGGATACCAGCAAGACTACTTCGACTGGATGTACCGGTGTCATGTGGCTGCTCAGTTCTTTACTGACGCAGAAATGGCGGAACTCTTACTGTGGGAGAAGGCGAATCTTGACGGTCACTCGGTGGCTACTAGTGACTGGCCGCGTTGGGAGGAATTCGTTGGACGCAAACCAAAACATGAAGACTACGACTAATTTGGCTATATGGACATTTGCTAAAAACCAGAGACCTATGTAGCAACAAAACAAAATGTATGGCTTCGGTGCCGAAAAATACGCTGAATAGCTTAATCAAACTTTGGCATTCGAGCCTGGTTGCCTTTCGGCATTTATTCTTAGGTCATGTCACTTACAAGCCACCCTCACCGAATCCCCGCACTCCCATCACACCTCGGCGGCTTCGACAAACTAACCACTCCTGCGCCTATGAGCGCGATGATGGCGAAGGTTAGGAAGGCTACTTGGTAGCTGCCGTTGAGGTCGAAGGCTAGGCCGGATAGCAGGGGGCCGATGGTCTGGCCGATTTGGACTCCGGTCTCGCCGATGCCCCGAATGCTGCCGATGGAACGGCGGCCAAAGTAGGACGCGTAGGCCACTGGCGGGATGACGTTGCCGCCTGCGGCCACGACTCCGATGACCGCCGAAACGAAAAACGCCCCCAGTAGGGTGTGGACGGTGAAGAGCATCAGGGTCGACACCGTGCTCAGGGCCATCAAAAAGGCCATCGCCCACCGAATAGGCGTCCGCTCGATAATCGCTCCCCAGACCAGACTGCCCAGTCCGCTGACGATTCCGTTGATGGTGATGGCCGTGGCAACGGCCGTCAGACCCAGGCCTCGGTCTTGGTAAAACGCGCCCACGTGCACCGAGACGCCAGCCTGAATCATGAACAGTGTCCCAACCACTCCGACCATTACCCAGAGGGACTTGGTGCCCATGGCGTCCCGGAGCGTCCAGTCAACTTCGATTGGTTCGGGAGCGGCCTGCAAATTGACGGTCACCGTGCCTGGTACGTTATCTGGTTCGGGCTCGAGGAGGCCGTCAGGCAACAGCCCAATGTCCTCGGGGCGTTCCACAATCAGCAACAGCGTCGGCAGCACCGAAACGGCAAACACTGTGATACCCAGGGCAATCCACGCCGCGCCGATGCTCCATTGGGACATGGCAAATGCGGCCACCTGGATGCAGACGATGCCGCCAACCGAGCCTGACAGATAGAGAAAGCCGATGGCCCGGCCTCGCTTCTTGACGAACCAGCGAGACACCACCGCCCCGGAGCCAATCTGCACCGGGACGTGGAAGACTATGCGGCCCGTGGCGAACCCCATATAGAAGAAGATCGGGACCGTCGCCCAGGCCAGGGACGTCACCGCCACGCCCAGGATTAACATGCTCACCGTCAAGATGATGCGCGCGCCGTAGCGGTCGACTGCCCAACCGATGACCGGCGACAGGAAGATGGACGAGATTGCCCCCACGCTGACCGCCCCGGCAATCAGGGTGCGACTCCACCCAAAGGCGTCGGCCATGGGGGACAAGAAGATGCCGAGCACGAAGACCGAGGGTGCCATCCGCGCAAAGACCGTGGTGCCAGCAGCGAATACAACGACCCATCCATAGTAGAAGGGCAAACGGGCGCTGAGGTAACGGCCGATTACCAGGGAGATATTATTCAATTAGGGGGTTCTTTAGCCTCATGAACGACCTGAGCGTGGCTGACATAACGTTCCAAAAAATAACGGCCCCGGTAAAGTTCCGGGGCCGTCTGCGTTTAAAAATGGTGCGCTCGGTGGGATTCGAACCCACGACCCCTGGCTCCGCAAGCCAGTACTCTATCCGCTGAGCTACGAACGCATTAAATGGTTATGGTTGCCGTTTATTATAATGGTGCCGAGGGAGGGATTTGAACCCACACATCCGTAAGGACACTGCGCCCTGAACGCAGCGCGTCTGCCGTTCCGCCACCTCGGCCCGTGTCAGAGCTAGGCTAATCGCCTCGACTCTGGTTGTCCAAACAGCATGGTGGGCGATGGAGGGGTCGAACCTCCGACCTCCTCGGTGTGAACGAGGCGCTCTAACCACTGAGCTAACCGCCCTAGCCATCGGGACACGCTAAATTATAGGCACAGGCACCCTCCGGCGCAACCCAGCAGGCGGCGTTGTAGAGGCGCGTGGTTGCAATAATTGCCACCGGCATCGGCCACTCCCACGTAGGGGCACGGCAGTGCCGTGCCCCTACGTGGGGGGTGACACGACATAACGTTCGCCAATCGGTTGGCCCCATGACAACCCGGCTGTGCCGGTAATAATTGCACTATCTATATGAATTCTCCATAATTGCTTGCGGCTGGAAATTGGCTTTAGCCCAAGAGCCCACGAGCCCCTGAGGATATAGATGGCCGGTGACGAACAAAAGATAACTATTAGGCCCAACGGACCATACTTGCTTAGGGGCGGTATTCCGTTGGTCCGCAAGTCGGAAGTGATGTCCGAGCACGGTGAGCCGCTGACCTGGAAGAAGGACGGCGTCTTGGAATCGGACGAGACTACCCGCCTGTGCCGCTGCGGCAAGTCCCAGACCAAACCGTTCTGCGACAGCTCCCATACGCTGGTCGCCTTTGACGGCACTGAAACAGCGGACCCCGCGCCCATCGCCAGTCGGGCAAAAGAGTTCAAGGGCGAGAAGATTGTCATGAAAGACGACCACTCGCTCTGCGTCCACTCCGGCTTCTGCGGCAACCGAGTAACCAACCTCTGGAACATGGTCAAAGAGTCGGGCGACACCCAGGTACGCGCCCAAATGATGGCCATGATTGAAAAGTGCCCTTCTGGAACGCTGGCTTTCTCGGTGGATAACAGCCCCGAGTTGGTCGAGCCAGACCTACCCAGAGAGGTGGCCGTAATTACCGACGGGCCGCTATGGGTCAGTGGCGGAATTACAATCGAACGCCGTGACGGCAAGCCCGTGGAGACCCGCAACCGGATTACCCTGTGCCGCTGCGGCGCGTCGGCCAACAAGCCGTTCTGCGACGGGGCCCATAAAGAAGTTGGGTTTACCGACGGGATCAATACCAGTCCGGTTATCCAGATAACCTAGCATCTAACAGCCCCCACCTCCCCATGAGTGGGTGAGAAAACATTAAACGGAGAATACCTATGTCTGCTGATGCACTACGCCGAGTCTGGTTGTTCTCTGAACTGACCGACGACCAACTGGAAAGCATGTCCAGCTTCACCTTTGAAAAGACCTTTGCCCCCGGCGAGTTGATCGTGGAAGAGGGCCAAACGGGCAACGGACTCTACGTGATTGTCTCGGGCAACGTTGAAGTTCTGAAGGGCGACGTCACGGCCACTCCCCAGGTGTTGGCCAAGCGCGGTGCCGGGGATGTGTTTGGCGAGATGGCCCTGCTCGGCGAATGGCCCCGGACGGCCAGCGTGCGGGCGTTGGACTCGGTTCAGTGCCTCGGCATCGACCGATGGGTGTTCTTGTCCCAACTAGAACAGCAACCCAAGGTCACCATCAGGATGCTACAAATCATGGCCCAAAGGCTCCGCGACAGCGACGCCCGCTTCTCAGAGTAAGCGCCTGGTAAGAACGTGGTTCGACAGATTCGATTTCATCCCCCGATGCGTCGGGGTCGATCTGCGGTCGGAGCCCACCATGAGCGATGACGCCTTTGGTCTTACCTAGAACCCCCGCTCGTCCTGAGCCCCGTCGAAGGATTTTGCAGCAGCCATGCTCTGATTTGGAAAACTCGGTTTATGCACAGAGGTGGTTCGACGGGCCCAGCTTGAGCGGGTCGGTAGCTATCCTGATGCCAACTCGTTGAAGGTGAGAAAAGTGCCTGGCACCCGAATGCCGGAAGGCGGCGCTCTTGGGGGTTCTTACGAGGTTCGTAGGGGCGCCCCGATGAATCGGGGTGCCCTGCTTCTTCGCCAGAATGGTTGTCGAAACGAAGACAACTCCGGGGGAAATTAGGCTGGGCCGCGAATCTTTTGCGGGAACGAGCGTGGTTTACGGCTGCTAGGGCGGGTTTAAAACCTGCCCCTACGGGTTTCCGAGACCCATGGCCGTGATGCTTCAACACGACAATCTGCCAACCGTCATACCAGCGAAAGCTGGAATCCAGGATGCTTTGAAGGAATGGATCTTGGCTGCGGCAACCAATCTGGATTCCGGCCTGCGCCGGAATGACGAAACCCGCCCCTACGGGTTTCCGAGACTCACGGCTGTGAAGGGCTTACGCTGGGTGGTTTTTGATGAACTCTAGCACCAGGCCGTTCCATATTTCTGGTTGTTCCCAGAAGGCGGCGTGGCCAGCTTCGGGGATGGTGTCGAACTGGCAGCCGGGGATGTGCTCGGCGACCAAGCGCATTACTGCCGGTGGCGAGAGTAGGTCCGCTTGGCCCGCTAGCATCAGCACCGGCGTTTGCATGGCTTCCAGTCGGGCGTAGGTCATGGGACTGCGGGCCACCTGCGCGGCCTCGGGGCTGATTTTGTGGCGGCTCCCTTCCTCAATCTCCAGCCAACGCGCCGTGCCTGCGACATTGATGGCCCGGTACGACGGCCCCACTTCCCGCAAAGTAATGGGCAGGTTCGAAATCTCCGGCGGCCGCAGTTGTTTCTGTACCGCCAAGTAGGATTCGTCTTGGACTCCGGTGAAGCTGCTGGATACGGTTAGGCTAAGCACCCGCTGCGGGTATTCGACGGTGTAGTCCAGGCCGATGATGCCGCCCAGCGCCGTTGCCACAACGTGGAACCGGTCTAGCCCTAGGTGTTGCGCCAGGGCTTCCAGGTCGTCGCTGGCCGAGCCGGGTTTGCCTGCTGGGCCAGTCGTCGGGTTACCAGTCGTCGGGTTAATCATCTCCGAGCGTCCCCAATTGCGCCGGTCGTAGGCGATGCACCGGTAGCCCGCCGCAGTGAACACCGGCTCTTGGTAGATCCAACTCTCGGTGGTGCCCGATGCCGCGTGCAGCAACACGATTGGCGTGCCATCGCCGCCGGTATCGGTGAACCAGATTCGCACGCCTGGAATATCTGCGTAGGGCATATTTTGTTCCTTCTCTGTCGCGCTCGCGGCGCGTAACTAAACAGCGCAATCTGATAACGTGTAAATGTTGCCTCAATTTACCAGAAACCAGGCTACAAGACCCCTAATTTTACCGAGGTACCCAAGGATTGAGCCAGGATAACATCCGGGACAGTATTATCGCGGTCCAAGACCTGGTTAAGGTCTACCCAGGGGATGTCAAAGCCCTTTCAGGAATCAATTTCTCGGTTGGCCGGGGCGAGTTCTTCGGGTTCTTGGGCCCCAACGGCGCTGGCAAGAGCACGACTATCAAGATTCTGAGCACCCTGCTCAAGAAGACTTCCGGCAGCGTGGGCGTGTCTGGATTTAACCTGGACGATGGCCCGAGTACCAAAGAAGTCCGGAAGACCATTGGCTTTGCCATGCAGGAGGTGGGCCTGGACGACCTTTCTTCGGGGATGGATTTCCTGGTCATGCAGGGCCTGCTGTACAAGCTGAGTCGCAAAGAAGCGGCGAAAAGGGCCGATGAGCTGCTGGAGCTGGTCAGTCTGACCGACGTGGCCAAGCGCAAAGTGGGGACTTATTCGGGCGGCATGCGACGCCGCATCGACCTGGCCGGAGCGCTGGTACATCGTCCGCAGATACTTTTTCTCGACGAGCCGACCACTGGACTCGACCCCCAAAGTCGCCTGGCCATCTGGGACCACCTGAACGAACTCCATCGCCAGGGCATCACCATCTTGCTGACCACGCAGATGATGGACGAGGCCGACCAGCTTTGCGAACGCCTGGCCATCATCGACCACGGCGAGATTGTCGCCGAGGGCACGCCAACTTCTTTGAAGAACGAGATGGGGGGGGACCTGGTGCGTATTTCTATTGGAAGAGACGGCGGCGGAAATGACGGAGGTTCAGATGGGGTTGGGAACCAAGAACTTTACGAGCGGGCCTTGGCGTTGGTGAGCAGCCAGAGTTACGTCACCGGCAGCGCGGTTGGCGATGATGGCTTGGTGGTCAACGTCAAAGATGGCGACGCCTCGGCCCCCAATCTTTTGAAGCTCATGGTCGAGAACAATATCGAAATCGCCCGGTTGGCCGTTTCTAAGCCCACCCTGGATGACGTCTTTTTGAAGCACACGGGGCGGACTATCCGGGCTGATGAGGGCGGCGGTGACGGTTATGGCGAGTCACTCCGGCCGATGCTCGGCCTGCGCGGGAGACGCTAATGCTGGCCACGTTTAGGGAAATCTACTTCATCTACCGGAGAAACCTGCGGACTTGGTTGGCGGTTCCGGCCAACGTATTCGCGCCGTTGTTCATCTCCGGGCTGCTGTTCATCATCTTTGGGGCCACGTTCGATAAGACCATTAGCCTGGGCGGTTTCGGAACTGGGGATTACCGGGCCTTCTTGGTGGCGTGGATTATTGTTCAAGTTGTGATTTTCAGCGGCGCGGACTCGGGGTTCGCCTTGTTAACTGACATAATGTCGGGCTATTTTGACAAGCTGCTTTTAGCCCCTATTAATCGCTTCTCGATTCTGTTCGGCAGCCTGATGGTGTCCGGCACCAGGGCGTTATTGCAGGCCCTGGTCGTGGTGCTGCTGGCCTTGGCCGTGGGCGTTGATTTCCAGGGCGGGCCGCTCGGGATATTGGCGATGCTCGGCTTGGCGGTGGTGTTTGGCCTGGTGTGGTCTTGCATTGGAATAATGATTGCCCTCAAGACCAGGAACGCCCAGGCGACGCAATCGTCGGGGGTGTTGTTCTTCCCCTTCATCTTCCTGACCACCGCCTTCATGCCCGAGGAACAACTCTCTGGCTGGTTCAAAGTAGCGGTCAAACTCAACCCGGTGACCTACGTCATGGAGGCCATGCGCGCCATCGTCGTCGAAGGCTGGGACTGGCAAACCATCATCACTGGCGTCTGGGTAGCATTATTGATGATGACGGTGCTGCTGGTGGCCACGACGTGGATGTACAGGCGGCAGACGGCTTAGGGGGTAAGTTAGGGATTGCACGTGTAGTGTTCCGAACCCTTATACTTCGGTAGTTATGGGTGATGCAATTAAATCAATAGTAAGGAACATAACCTACGGAATTCTATTTTTTGCTCTGTTGATTTTAGCGGTGTTTACGGCTGTTTTGTGGTTGATTAGCGATTTCGACGGTACAGGGGTCGAACCGATTGCTCTTGCTGGTATCTCCACTGCTTTTGGGTTGTTTTTTTTACCTGGAAAGCCGGTGCATTATCTTACCGATTCTCAAAAGGGAAAAGTGGTTTGGGTGGGGATATTATTTATCGTCGCGACCTTGGCTTTTGTCTTCGTCGCGATTCTGCTCCCACCGTTCAAAGACATGAAGCCCGATAATCAGATATACCAACCACTGAAATTCTTGAATGCATTTTTCGTAATGATAGCGTTCGTTACGTTTAGTTTGGCGGCAGGGGTTCTATTGTGGACGTTGTCGACTGCATTGCCACCCCTAAATCGTCGCCGAAGGGTAAAAAAGCCACGGTCGCCCACCTTCTCACCGCCATATTAGAAAATTGAGTGTGAACCTAGGTCGTACAACATGTTGAAGATTTCAGGGGATTGCAACTGAGAAATCGACGGTGCACCAACATAGCGCATCGTCGTCGAAGGCTGGGACTGGCCCACCATCATCACCGGCGTCTGGGTAGCCCTAATGATGATGGCGGTGTTGTTGGTGGATACAACGTGGATGTATCGGCGGCAGACGGCTTAGTAATCTGACTGTTGGTCAGATTCTTTATTTTCTGATGGCTACAGAGATTTGATTGCCTGAATGTCTTCAATCGTCTTATCCAAGATCTCCTTAAAACACTCGTCACATACCCGTTTAGCTGACGCGTATGCTCGGCCTAAATTTGGAATTTCTATACAATTCTCTCCGGCCACGATTGGCACATGGCACCGTGAGCATTTGCTTTTCCGCTTTACCGTCGCTCGCTTCGGTCTGCCGTTTGTACTGCCGATTAGCGAGGGTACGGGCCCTCTAGGCTTCCTTCTGTTCATACTCGGCCTTCGCTTTAAGAACGCGCCTGACGAGCATTTGTAGGAGTTCGTCACGATTATCTAATATCTGCCTGAACTCCTCGACACTCGCCTGTGCACGATCTTTCCCAAGTCGCTTATTGATTTCGTGATTCACAATCATTAGAGCCGACACATAGTTGTTCATACCATCGATATTCAGGGACGTGAACTTGTATGTTAGTTCGGTCCCTGATATTGACAGGTCGACATTGTTGAGCAGGAGGTTGGCTAATCTCTTTGCCTCTTCGTACAGGCGCTTCCTGGCTTCTTCCCATTCCCTTTGCGGCTGCACCATAAACGGCTCTACGGGATCCCGCTTTCGCATGGGCGCAACGCGCGCTTGCTTTACCATCTCTTCAGCCTGATCTGGATCGAGCCCGAATAGTTTCAACCGCTCTCGGAAATCTTCCACTATTTGCGCATCTTCAACGGTTGTGAAATCCTCCTCCCACAGGGATTCCACAACCTCTCCATGAACGACGACACCTTCCGCAGCAGTCAGTCTGGCCGAGCCGTCTCGTACAGCCGTTGGCAATTCGGGTTCGTCGCCGCCGATAACTTTGATCCAGAAGGCCTGATCGTCATTTTCGAATTCCTTGAATTCCTTAAGGCGCTCGTCGAGGTTCATGCCGAGGTGCGTCACGATGTGGCCGATGTTGTCGGGGTGAGTGGGATTGTTTTGCACTACGACGCGCATGATACGACCGACAAACTGAATATACGGTGCCAGGCTTCTGAATGGCCGAAAAATCGCCGCAACACTCAGTTTCGGATGGTCGAAGCCCTCGCCCAGCATCTGAACCTGCACGATACAGTCCAGTGTCCCATTACGAAGCGCTCCGAGAATCGTCGCTTGCTCGTCGTCTGTTTGTTGGCTGTGAATAACGTCGGCATTGAATCCGCGCTCTTGGTATAACGACCTGATTTCCCGTGCATGGTTAATTGAGCACGCCACCGCGATCAGTTGATGCTGTGTTCCGCTTTGCCGCAGCTCCTCTAGCTTCTCCAAACTGCTATCGACGATGTGCTGGTTACAGGGACGAGCAAGCGCGACGCCCCGGCTGAACCATTCTTCATCTTTCAGTTTCAAGACCTCGTCTAGGCTGTATTTCCGACCGCGCTCATCGCGAAAGCCAAGTTCGATTTCCGAAGGGGCTACATAGCTGGCTTTAAGCCTCTTGATGTAGCCCTTCAAGATGGCGCTTCTGAACGAGTACCGGAAGACCAGTTCGCCATCGAGTTCTTGCCGGTCGCTCCGAAATGGCGTCGCTGTCAGGAGAATAATTTTCGCGGACGGGAATCGCTCAACTACTTTCTGCCAACTCGCAGCTGCACTGTGGTGCGCTTCGTCAACAACAATCATGTCGAAGAAGTTGTCAGGAAACTGCATGAGCCATTTATCCACATTTGTGGAGAGCTGCTGAATATTCGTGATGACAATGTGAGATTTGTTCGCAACGGAAATGTTGCCGCTGTCGAGCGTGCATGCGAGCGGACCGGACATCATTTGATCGTTGCTCAGCACATCTGCTTTACGCCAAAAGCATTTTTGGCGGTTGGTTATGTCCAACGCTTCGTAAAGGCCCTCCTTGATGGTCAGGCTAGGCGCTATTACAAGGACGCGTCCTTCGGCGAGGCCGAGGGGTAGCAAGGCCGCTAGACCCGTCTTGCCACAACCCACTGGTATCTGGAGAATCGCTTTGTTCTTCCCGGAACGAAAGAATTCGTAGGTGCGAAGATACCCGTCTCTTTGAGGCTCCCGCAACAAATCGTTGTCTTCAATATTAAAGTCGAGGTTGAGAAAGAAGGATTCTAGTGGCAGTTTGGCCCGGACCCAAGCGTCCAGTTCCGATTTTTCAAAAACCCATTTCTTGCCAATCTTTTGGGCCGGTATTCGGCCCTCACGCGCGACCGCGTATAGAGCTGTTTTCCCCATGCCCAAATATGTCGCCGTCGCTTCCAAGGAAAGCCATTTGCTATCTGTTGTCATGAATTTCACCTACTAATTGATATCAAATGATAGGTTACGATAGTTTATATTGTCAACTCAATTTAAGGAACAAAAAACTTGAATATTGCCTTGCCCTTCTCAAGCAACCACCGGATTGCCCGCCCAACTCCGACAAGGCTGTTTGCCAGTTTGCGAATTTACTGGAAATTAAACCTTGTTCGTGCTTGGCTTTGGGGTCAATCTGACTCACCCACCATCCCCCCACCGCGCCCTAAGCGTCTCCACATAAACCCGCTCGTAGTCCCCCAAATGGCCGTTGGCCGCGTCGTCGGCTAGGCGTTCGGCCCATAGGTAGTCCACGTCGGCCCAGTCGATGGGGTATTGGGGGGAGTCGAAGAAAGCCGAGACGGCGGTCATGGGGTTCGTGCCGTCCGAGTAGCCCAGCATCTGAAAGTTGTCGTAGGTGTTCCCCCGTTCCGATAGGAACCGTCCTTTCATGGCAGCCATTACAACGTATGCGGGCATCTTAGTCCCGATTCCATCGAGGACTTTCAGCGGCTAGCCAGGGGGCATGTAAGACGACCATTGGTCGCGTTAGCCCCGCTTCAGGATGTGGACTGTCGTGACATCGCCCGCGCCGGAGCATTGGGCCACGCCGACTCGGGCGTTGGCCACCTGCCGGGGGCCAGCCTCGCCGCGCAGTTGGGTCACCGTCTCATGAATCATGCGAATGCCCGACGCGCCGAAGGGGTGGCCCATGGCCAGCAGCCCGCCGTCGGTATTCACCGGAATATCCCCAGTCAGCGCAGTGCGGCCCTCCACAGTCCCCTGCCAAGCCTCGCCGAAGGGGAACAAATGTAGGGACTCGATTTGCTGCAACTCGCCGATGGTTGCGGCGTCGTGCACCTGCACCAAGTCAACATCTTCCGGGCCCAGACCGCTCATATCATAAGCCTGGAGCGCGGCTGGCTCGGTGCGGTAGGGACTGAACGCCGAATGGTCGGCCCCCCGCCCGTTATAGTCGCCAGAGGTCAGCACCGCCGCCGCAATCGACACCGCCCGACTTTCGTCGATGCCATACTTGGCCAGGTCTTCCCTCGCGCAGAGCACCGCCGCCGCCGCGCCCTCGCTGGTGGGGCAGCACTGGTACAGCGTCAACGGGTCGGCCACCATGCGGGAATTCAGCACCTCTTCGATGGTGTAGGTGTCCTTGCGGTGGGCAAAGGGATTCATGGTCGCGTTCTGTCGGGCCTTCACCGTCACCTGGGCCAAGGCCGTGGCCGGTGCGCCGGTCTCCTCCATGTAACGCTTGCCGCGCAGGGCATACCCGGCCATCATGTGGTCGCCGCCGATATACCGCTCCGGGCTATCCTCGGCCGTCACCGTCACCGGCCCTCTGGGAACCTTCTCGGCACCAAATGCCAAAGCCATATCATATAAACCAGTAGTTATGCCCCAGTAAGCCTGCCAAAAGGCCGTCGAGCCGCTGGAGCAGGCGTTCTCCACATTCACGATGGGCACGCCGGTCAGGCCCAGCTTCGACAGAGTAGTCTCGCCCAGCGACATGCCCTGGTAATAGACGTGGCCGAAGTAGGCGATGGGGATGTCCTTCCACATAACCCCGGCGTCTTTCAGGGCTGGCAGCACCGCCTCAACGGCGAGGGTGCTGAGGTCCTTGTCGGGGAAGCGGCCAAAGGGGTGCAGGCCCACGCCAACCACCATGACTTCACGGCCCGGTCGTATATTATTCAACTCTTAATCTCCTGATTTGGCCGGACGCCATTTATAAACGGCCTTCTCCGGTCCGCCGTTCTCGGCTGGCACCGCCCGGACCGTCAGCGTCACCGCCATGTCAATCTTGAGGTCGTCATGCTCGCAGTCGACTACTTCCGCCAGCACCTGGGGGCCTTGGGGCAGTTCAACCTGGCCCAACACGTAGGGGATATCGCCCGGCCAGCCAGCGGGGGGAATGCGCACAATGGTGTAGCTGAAAAGAACGCCCTTGGTGCCCAGGTCCACCGGCTCAAGTTCCGAGGACGTGCACGACTGGCAGAAGATTGAGTAGCCGAACACCGAGGTCCCGCACTCCTTGCACCGGAAGCCAATGAGGGTGCCAGCTAGAGGGCCATTAGCGGCGTCATCGTTGGTCAATTTTAGTCGGTTTGGGTCAACCGAAACCGGGGTCATGGGTTGATTTATCTCAGGCATAATTGGCATTATACAACGCTTGTTTGCCGGGCCATTGACCCGCCCTGCGCTGCATGATAGTTTGAGTTCGCCTGCCGACCCTGGCAGGCGCATTAAATACATCATCAAACGACCACTTTTTGCGGGGTATTCCAGACTATGCCGACCAACACAAACAAGGCTTGGGAGATGTCTCTGGGTCAGTTCCTAGAGCAGGCGGTGGCCCGGAATCCCAGCAAGACATTCATCGAGATTGGCGGCCAAAGCCAGACCTACGGCGAGTTTTATGACGGCGTGTTGAAGACCGCCACCATGTTCTTGGAACTCGGCATCGAGAAGGGCGACCGGGTCTGCTTGTTCCTGCCCAACTGCATCGAATACGTCTACTCCTGGTTCGGCCTATCGCTGATCGGGGCCATCGCCGTTCCAGTCAACACCGCTTACAAGCGGGACGAGACGGCCTACATATTGAATAACGCCGAGGCCAAGGGCGTCGTCTCCGACCCAACGCTGGCCGACGTCGTGGGCGCTGCCGCCGACTTAGCGCCCTGCGTGACAATCAGGCTGCTGCGCGGCGCGGACGGTGCGGCCCGCGACGGCTGGACCGACTTCAACGCCGCCCACGCCAACGCTCAACCCTTGCAGACATTGCCCGAGGTCTCGCACCAAGACGTATCCATGCTCGTCTACACCTCCGGCACCACCGGCAACCCCAAGGGCGTCCAGGTCACCCACCTGATGTACGTGGCCGCCGGGCAGGGATTCGCCCACTGGACCCAGGCCACGCCCGACGATCGGTTCTTCACCTGCCTGCCCTACTACCACGCCAACATCCAGTACTACTCGACCATGGGCGCGATTGCCGCCGGTGGCACCTTGGTGGTGGTTGACCGCTTCAGCGCGTCCCGTTTCTGGGGCCAGGTGCGCGACGCCCAGGCCACGGTGGTGAACTTCATCGGCATGATGATGCCAGTGCTTTCCAAGAACGCTCCGTCGCCCGACGACAAAGACAACACGGTCCGGCTGTTCTACGGCTCGCCGTCCTTCCCTCCCGAGTTCCTGGCCGAGTTCGAAGAGCGGTTCGCCACCGACATTATTGTCGGCTTCGGCATGACCGAGACCTGCTTCGGCACCATTGAGGGAATTAGGGAAGATCGCCGCGCCGGTTCGTCGGGTCGGCCCCGCCAGCATCCAGAACCTGGTTTTGAGAACCAGGTGCGCATTGCCGACCAGGTTACCGGCGAGCATGTGGGCTTGGACACGGTGGGCGAGATTACTATTAAAAACCCAGCCATCATGCCCGGCTACTGGCGCAACGACGAACAGAACAAAGAAAGCCTGCGCGACGGCTGGCTCTACACCGGCGACCTGGGCTGGGTGGACGCCGATGGTTTCCTCTACTTTGTGGACCGGAAGAAAGACATCATCCGCCGCCGGGGCGAGAACATCTCATCGCAAGAGGTCGAGAACGTCATCAAGCGCAATCCCAACGTGCTGGACTGCGCGGTGCTGGCAGTGCCCTCGGAGTTGGGCGAAGACGAGGTTAAGGCCTACGTAACACCCCGGCAGGGAGCAACGCCGGACCCATCAGAATTAGTATATTGGTGCGCCGATTACCTGGCCTATTTCAAAGTCCCACGCTATTGGGAAATCAGAGACGAACTACCCCGCACCCCAAGCCTGCGCGTCCGCAAAGACGTCCTGCGCAATGAGCGGGAAGACTTAATAGCAGGCTGTTTCGACCGGGAAGCGGCGGGAATAAAACTGCGGTAAGCGGGTAGCAAGCCAACAGCTAATTTCGGGGAGTATTTATGGCCGAGAAACGATACTGGCTCTTCAAGTCTGAGCCCAGCGCCTATTCCTTCACTGACCTGATGAACGATCCGGACGGCTGGGCCGAGTGGGACGGCGTCCGCAACTACCAGGCCCGTAATTTGATGCGTGACGACATGAAGGTGGGCGACAGCATCCTGTTCTACCACAGCAACGCCAAGCCGATGGCGGTGGTCGGTATCGCCAGTGTCGTAAAAGAGGGCTATGACGACTTCCATGGACTCGATCCCAATGACGAACACTACGACCCAAAAGCCACTCCGGAAAACCCCATCTGGTCCATGGTCAACATCAAGGGAGAACGGCCCTTGGCCCGGCCAGTAACCCTGGATGAAATAAAGAAAAATCCCAAGCTGCAAGACATGTTGCTAATCCGCAAAGGCATGCGGCTATCCATCCAACCAATCACCAAAGCAGAATTCGACGAGGTTGTGTCCCTAGGCGGATAGGTTAGCCGAGAATTATTCCCGACCGCGTTGCCAACCGTTCGTCCTGAGCCCCGTCGAAGGACGTGCAGCAGTCATGTTTTGGGCGGGGAAACTTGGTTTAAGCAGGCTGGTGGTTCGACGGGCTCAGGACGAACGAGCCGGGAGGTCACCATTACCAGGCCGAGCGGCCAACGAACCCGTTCGTCCTGAGCCCGCCGAAAGATGCGAGTAAGTCACGTTGTGGTGGAGATGGCTTACCCCAGCGGTGGTTCGACAGGCTCACCATGAGCGGGTTGGTAGGCTAATCGCTTGCTCGTTGGTCAGCAATCCGTCATTCGACATAACCAGGACGAGCAGTTTTTCGTGGTAATCGTTTTCGGTTTAAGCGGTTACACCCTGGGGTTTAAACGAGGGAATAACCTCTTTGGCGAACCGGGTTAGTTGTTCCTTGAACTGGGACTTGGTCTCGCCCATGGGGAAGCCAATCATTATCTGTTCCACTCCGGGGTACTTGTGCTCGATTTCCTTGAGGTAGGAAATGGTGGTGTCAGCGTCGCCGGCGAACCAGGCTTTCTTGTCCAGCACGTCGCGGAAGTCGGTGCCCGCCGCAATGTGCCGGGCCACGCCGCCGGGGCCGACCTCTTTCATCTGCTCGTCGGTGTAGCGGAGCATGCCCAAGGGCGCGGCAAACTTTACGTGCTCTTCAAACAAGGGCTCCAGGGCCTTCTCAGCCTTCTCCACCGTGTCGTCCAGGTAAGCCCAAAGGCCGATACCCAAGTTGCCGCCCAGGGGCAGTTCGAGGCCATACTTGCGGTTGGCCTCTTGGAACTTGTGCATGTACTCGTCAACGTAGTCTGCGTGGGTGCCCAGTATCAGGCCCTTAATGCCGTGCTTGGCCATGAAGTCCATACCCCGCTCGCTGCCCGAAACCACGGGCTGCCAGACCTCCACCGGGTGGACCGGACGCGGCACTACTGTAATGTCTTTGAGGGTGTAGCCGCGGTAGGGGACTTCGGGCGGAATGGTGTAGTGCTTGCCCTTGTGGGCGAAGGATTCCTCATTGAAGCACTTCATGACGATTTCAAACTGTTCTTCGAACAACTCCCGGTTGGCGTCCGGGTCGAGCAGGGGTGCGCCGAAGGTCTCAATCTCGCGGGTGTGGTAACCACGGCCCACCCCGAAGACCACCCTTCCCCCGGTCAAAACATCAACCATGGCGTAGTCTTCAGCCAGCCGGACCGGGTGCCACATAGGCAGAATGTTGAACCCGCAACCGAACTTCAAGTTCTTGGTGAACTGGCTCAGGTACTGGCTCAGGATTAACAGATTGGGGATGCACTCATAGCCTTCCCGTTGAAAGTGGTGCTCCGCCATCCATAGCACGTCATAACCCAGGTCATCCATTAAGATGGCCGCTTCTTTGGCGATGTCGAACGCCTGGATTAGGCGTTCGTTGGGGTACCAACGGTCGTCGTGGGGGGTACCTTTAAAGCCGATTCCCTCGCCTTCCAGGACGTGTCCGGCGTACAGGGTAGAGAATTGCGTAATCACGGTTGTCTCCTCGCGTGGTAGCCGATTTAGATAAAGGCCATTTTAAGTTTTCGGTATCTTACCGCGCCGTCGGGGCGGCAAAAATACCCAACAGCCCTCAATGTGGGGGGCCGGTTGGCCCTAAAGACCGACCTCAGCCTGCCTAGGGTCTAGATTGCCGATAGTATATCCCAAACACTAACCTGCTTTGGCGGTGTTACATATGGCTCGGTGGTGCAGGAATACCGCCGAGTATATAATCCGCGTTGCAACGCCCAGCGGGTAAGCTGGGCGCAACAACCAAGTGTGCAAAATGGCGCTGGCCCAATGACCAGCGCCAAAATTAAATTTCGGAAGACCTAAAACAAAGGAGACACAAATGGAAACCGTAGGATTTATTGGTCTAGGTAACATGGGCGGCGGTATGGCGGGGAACATTCAGAAGGCCGGATACCAGATGGTCGTTCACGACCTAAACGAAGGCGCAACCCGGAGGTTCTTGGAGGGCGGCGCTCGCTTGGGCAACTCGCCAGCCGATGTGGCCAGTCAGTGTGATGTAACATTCACTTCTCTGCCCGGCCCCCGGGAGGTCGAGGCTGTTGCTGTCGGTCTAGAGGGAGTGCTGGAAGGGGCCAAGCCCGGTTCCGTCTACATCGACCTTTCCACCAGCAGGCCAACGTTAATCCGCCAGCTTGAACCCAGGTTCCGTGCCAAAGGAATCTCCGTGCTGGATGCTCCGGTAAGCGGCGGCAAATCTGGCGCTCAGAGCCGCAACTTGGCAGTGATGGTTGGCGGAGACAAAGAGGTTTTTGAGCGGGTTAAGCCGCTGCTGGAAGCCTTCGGAGACAAGGTTTTTTACGCTGGGGAGATTGGAGCCGGGTCGGTGGCCAAATTGGTCCACAACATGATTGGCCACGGCGTTCGCCAGGCCATCGCCGAGGGTATGACCCTGGGAGTAAAGGCCGGGGTTGATACCGAATCGCTATGGCAGTGCATCCGCCGTGGTTCTCTGGGCCGGATGAACGTTCTGCACGAGGGCTTTGTTCGGACCGTATTCAAGGGAGAGTACGAGCCGGCCGGTTTCGCCCTTAACCTGGCCCGGAAGGACATTGGCTTGGCCACAGAACTCGCCAAAGAGTTCAATGTCCCCATGCCGGTAGCCAACCTGGCAGAGCAGTTGGCGATACAGGCGATGAACCGTGGCTGGGGAAATATGGACAGCACGGTGGTGGTGAGGCTTCAAGAAGAGATGGCGGATGTTGAGATTAGGGCCAACATCGATGTCGTCCAATCCGCAAAGTTCATCACGACTCATCCAGATGCGTAAGGACTAAAATACGTGGCGGGTGGTACGGGCGCTAACAATGGCTAGCCCTATTATCACCCGCTCTCTCACCCTATCGGGTGAATACAGATGACAAGCCTGCGGACATAATGACGGCATCTGGCAGGGTTCTTCTTATCGACTAATTTAGCTGGATGACCTCGCCCTCCGCGGGATAGTTTTCTGGCCGAGTCCGAAGGGAAACGGGCTTGGCAAAGTGGATACCTTACCAACGGCAAAATAGCGCAGATTTGGGATGGGACAACACTAGGGCTGGTTCTAGTCGGCCTTCGGACAAAGGGACACATAGGTCGTTGAATGCACAGCGGAAAATCTTCCGCTGTGCATTGTTCTCATCGGCCAGGTTTGTTATTGTGGCATTTACCGTCACCCCTTTACGGCCCATCACTTCTCTGCCTAGGGAGCGCGGTAAATGAAGCGACCGATTACCAGTCACATTGCTGGCAGGCTATGGCGAAGGACCAAACCTGCTGAGGCGGGCCTAGCACGTCTCAACATCATGGTTCAAGACAATGCCGACGGCATCGCCATCATTAATGAAGACGGGCTAATTCGCTTTGTTAACCCGGCCGCCGAAGTGATGTTTGGTAAAAGCTCCGAAGACATGGTGGGCCAGGTTTTCGGCTACCCGCTAGAGGTCGGCACCTCTAAACGCCTCAACATAGTCCGTACGGGCGAAGAGAGAAGTGTCTACGACCTGCGTGTTGTAGAGACCGAGATTGACGGGGAGCACGGCTATCTGGCATCGCTTCGAAACGTAACCGCCCAGGTCAAGGCTGAAGACGGCGAGCGCCTACGGGCCAGGGAATTGGACGCATTGGCCCGGATTGCCGGGATATTGGTCCAACCCAGGGAGCTGAAGATTAAGTGCACCGAGGTGTTGGAGGTGCTGACCGACACCGTGCAAGCCGATTGTGCCACCGTTCGCATCTGGGATGAGAACAACCAATGCTTGAGGTTAGTTGCCCAAGGCGGCACCTCCAGTGTCCGCCGTCAATCGGTCCTTTCTATCCAGCGTTCCGTTTCTGCTGAGGCCATGCGCCTGGAGCAACGGGTGGTGTCTAATGACTACGCCTCTCATCCCCTTGCCGACCCCCATGAGATTGAGATGGGCATTAAGTCCATTGTTGTGCTTCCCATAAAGGCCCAAGGCAAGGTCATGGGCGTGGTTGGCGTAATTTCCCAAAGGGATAACCACTTCAATCTGGAACGAGTGGATTTGCTGACCGTCATCGTTGACGGTTTGGGCGCGCTGCTGGAGAATGCCAATCTCTACCAGCAGGTCAACGTCGAGCTGGAACAGCGCAAAAGGGCGGAAGAAGCCCTGATGGAAACCGAGACTCGGTTTCGTGACCTGGTTGAAGGTTCCAGCGACATCTTGTGGGAGGCTGACCAGACCTGTACCTACACCTACTGTAGCTCCAACGCCGAAACGATATTGGGCTACTCACCGTCGGAGATGATTGGGCAGACGGCTTATGATTTCATGCCTGCCGACGAAGCGGTTCGGATGAAAGAATACATTGAGGCCAAAGCGGCGGCTGGGGAGCCATTTGC
>JABMNL010000057.1 GCA_013204585.1 SAR202 cluster bacterium
CCAGAGCCCGGTTAGTCCAGAGCCCGGTTGGTCCAGAGCCCGGTTAGTCCAGAGCCCGGTTAGTCCAGAGCCCGGTTAGTCCAGAGCCCGGTTAGTCCAGAGCCCGGTTAGTCCAGAGACCGGTTAGTCCAGAGCCCGGTTAGTAAGGAGAGAAACTCATGGAATACGCAATTAACCACGTTCATATCAGGGCTGTTGACCCGCATGCGTCGGCTGCCTGGTACGAAAAAATATTCAATGCCAAGATTGTTACCGAACGCGAAGTAATGCCGGGGACCATCACCATTGGTATGCAAGTAGGCGGGCCGACGCGCCTGAACATATCGTCCCAGCCACCAGGGTCGTCGCCCGAAAAGGCTGTCGCCGAACTCAATCGGCTTGGGTTGGAGCACTTCGGGTTCCATGTCGAAGACTTGGAGGCGGAAATGGCCCGATTTGAAGCTGAGGGCATCCGCGTCGTTTTGCCCCTGACAGTGACTCCCCAGGGTATCAAACTGGCCTATATCGAGGGGCCGGACGACGTGATTATCGAGTTGGTTCAGGCCGCTTAAATTCGTTTAAGTTCCGTTTAAGTTCCGTTTAAGTTCAACGGAGAAAAATCAGCAGGCCAATAATTATTTGGAAGGTTTAAATCCATGTCCGAAAAGATGACTGGCAAACAAGCCCTTATTGAGATGTTGAAGGCAGAGGGAATTACGCATATATTCGGCAACCCTGGCACCAGCGAGGCACCCATAATCGACCTGCTGGGCGACCATCCAGAGCTTAGGTACTTTCTCACTTTGCAGGAAAGCGTGGCCATGGGCATGGGTGAGGCCTACGCCAGGTCCACCGAGAAGGCGTCCTTTGTTAGCCTGCACGTGGACAGTGGACTGGCCAACGGTATTGCGCTGATGCTGGACGCGCTGAACACCGGAACGCCGATGGTGATTACATCGGCCAACTACGATGCCCGCAAGATGAACGAAACCAAGACCGACCTGGCGGAGTTGGTGCGCCCGGTAACCAAGTGGGCGGTTGAAATCAACCTTCCCGACCAAATTCCGTCGGTCATGCGGCGCGCATTTAACGAGGCGAATAGCCACCCGAAAGGGCCAGTGTACGTAGGCTTTACGGCGAACGCCCTGGAGGGCGAGGCCGAGATGAACATTGTGCCTTCCAGCAAGATACATGACGCCTATCGTCCTGATGCTGCGGGCATTAAAGAGGCGGCAGCATTGCTGTTGGCCGCCAAGAACTCAATGTTGATAGTTGGTGACCGGGTATCAGAGGACCATGCCAACGACCAAGCGGTTGAGCTGGCTGAGTTGATGGGATTGCCGGTGTACCTGTCCCGTGGCGCAGAGGTTTCCTTTCCCACCACCCATCCCCAGTTCTTGGGCACCCATACTCTCAGGGTTAAGCGGAGTAGGGAGATGCTTGAGGAGATGGACCTGGTTGTGGCCGTTGGTATGGACGCCATGGACGAGCTGTTCTACTGGGGAGACGTAATCTTAGGCCCTAATACCAAGCTGGTTCACATCGACCCAATCCCAGGCCGTGTTGGGCGGTCGGAACCCACGGACGTCGGGATAATTTCCAATTGCCGCCTGGGCATTGAGGAGCTTATCCGCGCTCTCAAACCCCAAATCACGCCTGAATTGGCGCAGCAGTTTGCTGGCCGTAAGGCAGACGTTGAGTCAGAAGCAAAAGCCAATCGAAAGGCTATCGATGACACTGCGGCACTAAAATGGGATAACAAACCCATGACTCCGGCGCGAATGATGTTTGAGTTGGCCAACGCCATCCCGGATAACGCCATCGTAGTGGACGACTCCATCAGTAACCGGGGTACCATGCGACATTACTTCCAGGGACAGAAACGGGGCGACCTTAGGGCCTTTAGAGGACAGTCCATCGGCGGCGGTATCGGCACGACCATGGGCACTCAGGTCGCCAACCCAGACCGGCCGGTGTTCGGCATCATCGGCGATGGCAGCGCCATGATGACCATCCAGGGACTGTGGACAGCCGCCAACGACAACATCCCCTGCATCTTCGTCATCTGTAACAACGGCATGTACCGTATCTTGAAGGTGAACTTCGATGTTTACCAACGGGACATTCTGCAACAAAAGGAATCGGCTGGCGCGAATCTTCCTTACTCGGATTTCCCAACGCCATTCGACGTGTCTGGAATCGCTACCAGCATGGGCGTCCACGGCGAGCGCATAACCGACCCCAACGAGATTGCTCCTGCCGTGCAGCGGGCTCTAGCCTCTGGCAAACCAGCGGTTCTGGACATAGTTATCGACGGATCCCTCTAAGGGGAGAAAGTTTGGATATCTTTGAAACAGTGGCGGCCAAGGCGGCCGGTATTGCAGCCGCCAGTCCGTTGGCCAGCGTCCTTGCCGGGCGACAGGACTTGCTGGAGTTGACGGAGAGGGCCCATGACGCCGCCCTCAGGCCCAAGCAACCGGGCGGGCTCAGCCATTCCGAGCGGTCTGCTCTAGCGTGCCGTATTGCCAAGCTCAATAACGAGTCAGTCCTGGCTAACCACTATGAAAATCTGATGGACGGCAACAACGACGCCGTTGCAGATACCGGGTTTCATGGCGGTGATAATGCTCGGCTAAAGGCCATACTCCGGCACACCGACCTGGTAACGGTAGACCCCAAAGAGGCGGTCGAAGGCGATATTGCGGCGTTGAAAGCAGTCGGAATCGATGAGCCGGATATCGTCCGGCTGTCGGAGCTTATCGCCTACGTTAGCTACCAGATAAGGGTCGTAGCTGGCCTGAGGCTCATGGCGGCAGTGTCATGAGTGAAGTAATCAAGGAATTAACCACTGTAATTCCATACTGGCAGCCCCGCGTGACGCCGGTTGAACTCGAGACAGCAACCGAGGAGCAACTGGAGGCCATGAAGGTGACGGTCTCCAACACCGGTATCGGCGCTTACACCTTGGTGCTGGCCCACGACCCGGAGACGCTCAGCGAGCGCACGCCACTCTTCAACGGCATCATGTACAGCCGTGGTGGGTTATCGCGTGCCGAGACTGAGATGGGCGCGGTGGCGGCATCGGTGGTCAACCGGTGTATCTACTGCGCGGCGGTGCACTCCAACCGTTACAACCAACTGACCAAAGACGAGACTGTGATGGACAGCATCTTCGCGTCCGGTGAAGATGCCGACCTTGACCCGCGCCAGAAGGCCATCATGAACTTCGCCTCTAAGCTTTCTCAGTGCCCGTCCGAGGCTGGCAAAGAGGACATGGAACGTCTGGTCGAGAATGGCCTGGGCATGGACGAAGTGTTGGACCTAATCTTGTCTGCATCCCTGTTCGGGTGGGCCAACCGGTTGATGCACGTATTGGGTGATTCTCTACCCCAGGTACCCCAAGACTAGTCCGCCCCTTAGTTAGGCTCCAATCCAGGATGGTAAACTAGTCGCGCCCTGCTTTCCTAGGGCAATCTCCCTCAGGACACTACCGGCCCTATGCCCTCAATCCCCGGCGAAACGATTGGCAGGAATAACCTGACCCCACCGGAAGGGAGCGCGCTCCCTTGAACCTCATGGGAATGCGCATTCGTTTGGCCAATCGGCTGCCCTTTTATTACGGGTGGGTAATCTTGACCATTGCCTCCGTGCCCAGCTTTGGCTCGCGGCCAGTGATGGCCGTCGCCACCCTTTCTGTCTTCGTTGTGCCCATGACCGATGCGTTTGGCTGGTCGCGGGGTCAGTTCTCCGCTGCGGTGAGCCTGGGGGCGCTGGGTGGTCTGCTAGTTTCACCCTTGGCTGGGAAGCTAATCGACCGGTACGGCTCGGGAGTTTTGCTTTCAGCCTCTGCGGCCCTGGTTGGTTGTTGCGCCATTGGACTCTCGATGATTAGCAATATTGGGGCCTTCTATGCACTGTATATTCCTGGCCGCGCTGCGTTTTCCAGCCCCTTGGAACTTGGCACTTCCACCGCAGTCAGTAACTGGTTCATCCGCCGCCGGCCCATGGCGTTGGCCTACATGGGGATTATTCAAGGAATCGGCCTGACAATCTTCCCGTTTATCGCGCAGGTGTTGATTAACGGCTGGGGTTGGCGGACGGCGTGGCTAACCCTGGGAATCTTTACCCTCAGTACTGGAATTGCGCCAATCTTATTGTTGATGGTGCGGCGGCCCGAGGACATGGGCTTGGAGCCCGACCCCGAGAAAGGCAGTAAGTCTGCTGGAACCAGTGGGGGCACCGCTGTAATTACTGGTGAAATTACCGCTGGGGTTGCGCCCGATGTTTCCAATCAGGAGCAACCGGCTCCCGCTCGGTACACCGAGTCTGATTACACGGTCAAGCAAGCTTTGGCCACCAGGGCGTTCTGGATATTGGCCCTGTTCTCGGTATTCGGTTTCATAGTCCAGGCCGGAGTTAGCCTGCATCAGGTTCCCCATTACATAGAGCAGGGCGTACCCACCCATCTGGCGGCGTTGACGGCCAGCGTGTTCGCGTTTGGACAAGTGCCCGGAGGACTTGCCTGGTCGCTCTTAGCCCGGCGAATCCCGCTCCGGTTATTGTTGTCGTCGGCGGGCGCAATCATGGCGGTAGGGGCCATCGGCACGGGTTACAGCTCCTCATTGTCCGTCGGCATACCGATGGGGTTCTGTCTCGGAGTCGGCGTTGGGGGGATACATCTACTGTTGCGGCTAACCTGGGCGGACTATTACGGAAGGCTGCATCTGGGGAGTATTAGAGGGCTGACGCTGCCCGCTCAGATTGCCGGTCAGGCCACCGGGGTGATAATTGCCGGATTCATGTTCGACGCAACCGGCAATTACCAAGTGCCGTTCACGGTCTTCGGAATATTAGTGGCCTTTGCTGCAGTGATGGTCTTGGCTGCTCGTCCGCCTGGCCCTCTGCCGGTTGGTGCCGCTGTGACGCCGACGATGGTGGAGCCTGCCGGAAACTAGCTCGCCTGAGCCTTACGGCTGACTACGGCAAACATGGGGTCGCCCGGCGGGCTGTCTTCGGGGTTCAGGAAAGCGGCGTGGATATCTTCAAAATTCTCTGCTGCCTCCATGTAGGTGCCCACCAAGTCCACCCGGCCTCGGTCAGTGGAGTTGCGCCAGATTAAAACTGCCTTGGTGCCGAACATACGGTTGGAAAAACTGACGATGAAGACGCCGCCCGGCCGCAGAATGCGGTTCACTTGCTGGAACGTCTCAATGGGCTTGGTTAGGTACTGGGCCGAGACGGTGATGACCACAGCATCAAATGATTCGTCCTCAAAGGGTAGAACCGGGTTGTTGTTCACATTATGAACAACATACCCGTCCAGGTCAGGATTTTCCCGTAATTCGACTTCGTTTAGCCCCAGGCCGACCAGCCGTTTCTTGGCGTGGCCCGCTGGCCAATGGGAGCGCCAACTGCTCATCAAGTCCAGCACTTCGGAGTTCTCCGGAATCTGGTCCTTGAAACATTGCGAAACAGCGGCGATGGCCCTTTCGTCGATATGCACCACCAGACGCGGCGACTCGTAGAAAAAGCTATCGTCTTCTTCGTCCTCGCGCTGGAAATAATCGGGTGTGAGTCTAGACTCCGTAGTGAGCCTCCAGAGGGGGTAGTTTAGGCGTGCCCCAGGCACCGGCAAATTGTACCACGCCCTCTTGGGCCGTTATTAGACGTTCTAGGTCGGGTGGTAGCGTGGGCACGCAGGGATTACAATCCCCGCACATTTGGACAATTCGGATAGGTTAAGGAGTGTAAATTATGGCGTCGAACGACAAAGAAGAGATGTTGCAACGGGTGAGCAAGGAACGGGGGTATTCCCTGGAGATGCACCGGATTATGGCTGAAGTAGACCTAGACTGGGTCAGTAGCTACAACCAGTTTATTGACGCCACCTATACCGGACAACGGTTGTTGGACCGGAAGACCAAGGAATTGCTACAAGTGGCGGTGGAAGCGGCTCTCAGGGCCGACGTGGACCAAATCCAAGCCCATATCCATGTGGCGATTCAGGAAGGCGCCACGCCGATGGAAGTGCTGGAAGCAATGCAGTGCGTAATCATGCCCATGGGCGCATTAGCCTACCGGCGCGGCCTCCAAGCCTGGTCCGCAGAGACCGGAATCGGCCTAGAAAAGTAGGAATAAATCATAAAGGCGCTCTGGCAAAACCAGAGCGCCTTTACTGAATCCAAAAAGCCCCATGAAAACCCGGCTGCGCCGGCTATGCCGATTGCCAGTTTACTTTGTTTGTTAGGGTGCCGATGTCATTGATCGATATCGAGCAGACATCGCCGTCCTTCATATTCTGGGTGGCGCCGTCGGTGCCCATCCAGAGCATGTCGCCTGGCACCAGGGTTAGGTACTGGCTCATCTTGCTGATGAACGTGCGCACTCCGAAAATAGCCGTGGCTACGTCGTACTCACCGACAATCTCGTTGTTGACCTTGATGATTACGTGCAGGTCGTCTGGGTTCAGGTCGGTGACAATCCAAGGGCCCATGGGCTTGAAGGTGTCCGTGTTCTTGGCTCGCCACATGGTGCGGTCGTTCCGCTGCCAATTGCGCTCGCTGACATCGTTGCCGATGCTGTAACCGAACACATAGTCCAGGGCCTGTGCTTCGGTGACGTTGCGGCACGTCTTGCCAATTACCACGGCCAACTCGCCCTCGTACTGGAGCATTTCTGAAGCGTCTTTGGGCACGATGATGTCGTGGCCGTCGGGCACTAGAGCGTTGATGGCCCGGTAGCCAACGTCGGCCTGTTTGGGCAATACGGGCTCTTCGCCGCGCATCTGGGCAGCCCAAGTAACGTGCTCAGGGTAATTAATTCCGGCGGCGTAGAAGGTCGGCGGGATTACCGGGACTTCAAGCTTCACGGCGCTGAGGTTGTGGGTGTTGGCAGTCTTTTTGTAGTCGCCGAAAGGATTACCCTCGACTTCCGTTACCGTGTCATCCTCGATGATGCCGTAGGATATGGGTCCCCCGGTGGAAAATCTGCACCATTTCATGTTTATTTCTCCTTAATTGGCGGCCCCTATGCTGCTTTGGCCGCGCGCTGTGCAGGCCATTTTTGCACCCCACTCTAGCCTGGTCAAGCTGATGTCCATTGACGCCCGTTTAGCTCCCGTTTACCGAAGGTGGTAAACTCTAGCCCGCCGGGCCTACCCGGACGAGTCAAAAGCCGACCAATTAAGGTGGTAATGCCATGCGACTGGAAGGAAAGACAGCCCTTATTACCGGTGCCAGCCGTAACATCGGAAGAGAGATTGCGCTCACATTTGCCCGCGAAGGGGCCGACCTGATACTCAATACCCGGCAAAGCGTCGCCGAGCTCGACGAAGTGGCCGCCAAATGCCGGGAGATGGGAGTCAAAACCCACACAGCGATTGTCGATGTTTCGGACTCGGCCAGTGTGAAAAAGATGGTCGATGAAGGCATCCAGGCATTGGGCAAGATTGATATCTTGGTCAACAACGTGGCTATTCGCCCCCATAAGCCGATTCTGGAAATCACCGACGAGGAATGGCACACCACGCTGGGAATTAACATGCACGCGGCATTCTACCTGTGCAGGGCAGTTTTGCCGGGGATGATTGAACGCAAAAGCGGCAGCATCATTGCCTTGGGCGGGCAGTCGGCAATCACCGGACGTCCCGGCACCAGTATCGTTACCACGGCCAAGACCGGGGTGCTGGGCCTGATGCGGGCCGTGGCGGCGGAGATGGCTCCCCACAACATACGCGCCAACATGGTCAACCCCGGCTCCACCGACACCTCTCGCGGTAACCCCGAGTGGTATCCCGAGTTTCAGGCGGGCGTGGAACGAGGGTCCAACGAACACCTAAAAGAGATTCCCATGGGTCGCCAGGGCACCGTGCAGGACATTGCCAACGCCTGCTTATTCTTCGCTTCGGACGAGTCCAGCTACATCACCGGCGACAGCTTGAACGTAATGGGCGGCCGATACATCCACTAACTGGCCCAGCCGCGTTTCTGGGTGCGCGTAGCAACTGGAATTAATTCTTGAAGTTTGACGAACGTTTATAGGGGCGGGTTTAAAACCCGCCCCTACGACGCAAAAAACCAATTTCATTGTTCCAGATTCGTTGTTTTGGACCCGCTTCAAGTTAGACCGTCGAAGAACTTGGAATACGGGGTTCAGGCAAACTCTAAGCGTCCAACTGATCCCAGACCATGGCAGCCGCGCCCACTAGGCCAACTGAATCGCCCAGCCGTGATGATGTGAGTTGGAATTCCTTGTGGAGTTCGCTCATGGCCCGCTCCATGATTTGCTCTTTGATTCTAGGCAACAGATTCATTCGTACCAACCCGTCGGTCACCCCGCCGCCGAGCACAATAATGTCCGGGTTTAACAAGTGCACTACGTTGATCAGGCCGATGGCCAGGGCGGCAACTGCGCCGTCCAATATTGAAATAGCCAGCGGGTCTTTTTCCGCAGCGGCGTCGAAGACGGACTCTGAATTGACCTCGTTGCCGTTCGATAAGGCCAATGTAGAATCGGGGAACCCGCCTGACGCCAACTTTTCCCTGGCGATGCGACCAATGCCGGTACCGGACGCCAACGATTCTAGGCATCCTCTGGAGCCGCATTGGCAGATGAGGCCCGCGGCTGTTGGGTCAACGACGGTATGACCAATCTCGCCGGTGAGGCCATTGGCGCCTAAGAACACCGAGCCGTTGTCCACTATTCCGCCACCGACACCGGTGCTGACTGTGACGTAGAACAAGGTCTTGATGGGACGGCCACTGTCAGCGGACTCTTTACCGGCCCCAAAGTGATACTCGCCGAAGGCGGCGAGGTTGGCGTCGTTGCCCACCCATACTGGTACGCCAAAAGCCGATTCCCAAAGGGCTTTGAATGAAACTCCGTCGAGGGCCATCAGATTGGGCGGCTGGTGAAAGGTGCCGGTGGTTGGTTCCACCGGTCCCGCGACGGCGGCGCCAATACCGGCGATGGGGCCGTTGGCTTGTTCAATGGCGGCGGTCAGCAGGCTTTCAGCTACGCTTAGGTACTCCGCTCTGGTGCCGCCCTGGGGGTTGGGCTGGCGTGATTGCCAGAGGATATCTCCCTGCCGATTGATGAGCGCGGTTCGGTTCCAAGTCCCTCCCCAGTCCATGGCAACCGCAACCTGTGGCGTACTCATCCCTAACCCCTTTTGGAGTGCCGCTATTTGTTCAACAGTTCGTTAATGGTGTCTCTTAACGCTGTTTCGGTCAATGGGCCGGACAGCTTCTTCGCGACCACTCCGTCCCGACCGATGAAATACTTTTCCGGGATACCCCGGACGCCGTAGTCGATGGCAATCACGCCGTCACCGTCGAAGCCGTTGGGGTAAATAACGCCTTCTTGTTGAATAAAAAATTCGGCGTCCCCGATGCTATCCCAGATGGCCACGCCGACAAACTCCACCGGCTGCCCCTGAAACTCCTGGTATACCTTGCGGAGGACCGGGGCTTCCACTCGACAGGGCTGGCACCAAGAGGCCCAGAAATCTACCATCACAATCTTGCCTCGAAGGTCGGATAGCTTCAGCGTGCCACCAGCAATCAATTCCAGTTCGAAGTCCCTGGCTGCCTTGGCGTCCACCTTGGCTTCAGCAAAATCGGAGTTTACCGCCAGTCCGCCGGGGTTACCGCCGGACTTGATGGATGCCCAAGCCAACAGGGCAATGAGCGCCAGTATTGGGACACCGCCGCCCAATATTATCCAGCTCCGCTTGGTCATTCTATTTGCTCCGACTGGGATGCTCCGGCCAGGTCAGCATCGGGGTTTAAAACACGCGCCATCAGTTCTTGCCTTTGGGACCCGTATTCGGTTTCCGGTAGGCCGCCGTCTTGGAACTGCTGGTCTAGGGCTGCCACCGCTTGTACCACTGCGGCCCTCTCAGCCGGATTTAGGCCCTTGGAGGGCATCGGTTGGTCATCGTTGGCAGAGTCAGGGCGATAGCCACGTATCAGGCCCCACAGCAAGATAACGGCCAAAGTAATTCCCAGGGCGCTGGGGATGGCAATCTGCCAGAATGCGCCGCTGGTCACTGAGTTGGAAAACCGTGCCCAAACCCCGGGCAGCGGCAGGCCAGTAATCTCCAACTGCAGGCCCTGGCCCGGTGGAAAGTTTCGTCCTTCGTAGGCCCGGTACGATGTTCCCTGGATATTAACCGGGTCAACATTGGTCAGCGCCAGTATTGCCATGCCCGGAATTTTTTCTGGAACCAGCACCTGAAAGACGTCCGCACCCTGGACCAGGCTTTGGCGGTAGGAGACCGTCTCAACGTCGTAGGGAAAGATGTAAGAGAAATCGATGCTGTGGGCACCGGGGATGACCGGCGAAGTCAGAGCGAACCCGGTCCCGATGGACGATATGTCTCCACCGGGGAGGTCCGACTGGACGGTTAGGTCGTTGGCGCCAGGCGGAAGAGCGAAGCGGAGAAAGCTGATTTGATCAAAGTTGGTCAGGTCGGGCAGCAGCGTCCGGTCGCTGGGATTAAATATTCGGACAAACTCAATGGCGCTGACTTGTTGCTTGTCTTTGTCCACGCCCGCAATTACCATCACCTGCTGTTCGACCCGGATAATCGAGGCATCTTTGGTGGTCTCGTAGACGGTTACAACTAAATCATCGGCCAGATTATCAGCGGCCAGCGAAGTCCCGTAAAAAACGCCCAGATGGTCGACGCTGATTGCGTAAGACCCTTCGTCTAATACTTCGACATTCTTGAAAACGAACTGACCATCGGCGTCGAGGTCTGCTTGTCCCGTTCCTGCCAACCGACCGTCCGCGCCAGTGATTAACATCAGCACACTGAGGTCACCGGGTAACTCCGCTCCTTCAGTTCCGTTTACCACTTTGCCGTGAACGTCGGTCGTCTGTTGGGCCTGGACAGGGCCATTGCCAACGGGAAATGCGAATAATGATACGGCCAACGCCGCCAAAATAATTAGCTTAATTGTCACGACTGTGGCTCCATTTCTGCTCCACATTGGCGACAATTGGCTGTGCCTTCGGGGACGGTTGCGCTGCAATCGGGGCAGAGGATAACCCTACTGCTGGAGCGTTCCAGGGTGTCGCGGGCCAGGAGTATTTCCTGTTCCAAAACCCAGGTCGGGTCGCCGCGCCCCGCTTCAAGTTGGTCTCGAAGCACGGTCGCCGCCTGTATTCGGTAGGCCTGGAACTGGGTTTGAAAATCCTCTTGAGGCATCCGGCCCAACTGATATTCCAATTCCAGGGTGTTAATGGCGTCGAAGATATCGCTTAGCGCCGGGTCGTCGGCTTCCGACAATCCGCTTTCTTGGGAGGCAAGATTAGGGCTGTCCCGCCGGACAAAAGAATACCCCACCAAGAAGATGCTGAAGGCTGCTAATATCGCGCCAAAAAAAATAGATAGGGCAGTTTCTGCGTCCATTGAAATCAGTGTATCAGGAGAGGCAATTTGGCTAGGCGACCGTGGGCTTGGGCCTAGCCCCGGCTAACCGGCTAGGGCTTGGAACTTGAACCTGGGAACGGACTCTTTGCGGCCATAGCGCAATCACTGTGCCGACCAGCATCACCGGACCGGCCACCCACATCCACCAGATCAATGGGTTGACCAAAATGCGGAACCCCACGCTTCCGTCGGGCAAGTTCTCGCTGGGGACGATGTACAAGTCTTCAACCGGTGTTGACCGGATGGCTGCCCGAGTGGCGGCCATGTTGAAGTTTGGGTAGAAGGCCCGGTTGGTACGAATCGTCTCCAGAAGTTCTCCGTCTCGGAATATCTGCACGGTGGAGGTGAATTCGGTGCGGTTGCTCATGGGGGTCTCGATGCTTCCCAAGTAGACCAACTCATAGTTCTCGACGGTAATTCGCTCGCCGGGGCTCAGGACCACGTCGACTTGGGTGTTGAAGAAAGATGTCCCTACGATGCCCAGCGTAACCATGACTACTGCTAGGTGCACGATGTAGCCGCCGTAACGGGGCCGGTTGGCCCAGATGAGGCGTAGGAAGGCGGTGGCGTAATTCTCTCCAGAACTGCGGTGGCGGGAACGCGTGCCCCGGTACCATTCCATCAAAATCCCGGTGGTGACAAAAGCTGACAGCCCAAAGCCAATCAGGGCGTAGTTTTTGTGCAGGCCCAGTAACGCCAGAATCGCCACGGTGGCCAGTCCGCCAATTACGGGCGGCAGCAAAGATTTCTTAATTCCAGCCAGGCCAGCCCTACGCCACGGCAGTAGCGGCCCCACGCCCATCAAAAAGATCAGGGCCAGCATCAACGGTCCGTTTACCTGGTCATAGAAGGGGCGGGCCACCGTAATCTCTTCGTCATTGGTCAAGCGGGATATTAGTGGGTAGACGGTGCCCCAAAGGGTGACGAAGGCAATGGCCAACAGCAGCAGGTTATTGATCAGGAAAGCCGCTTCTCGGGATAGCATAGAGTCCAGGTTTCGGGCGCTCTTCAGCAGCGGATAACGCCAGATGAAGATGATAAATGGAACTATCACACCGATGGCTAGGAACATCAGGAATATCCAACCCAAGGAAGATGCCCCAAAAGAATGGACCGATGGCACTGAACCGCCCCGGTTCATGAACATGCCGTACAACGCCAGCCCAAAGGAAACGTTAATCAGGACGATGTTCCACATTCGGAACATACCCCGCCGTTTTTGCACCATGATCGAGTGAATGAAAGCGGTCAGAGCAAGGAACGGCATGAAGGCGGCGTTCTCCACTGGGTCCCAGAACCAGAACCCGCCCCAGCCGAGGATGGTGTAAGCCCACCAGGACCCTAAGAGCAGACCGCCGCCTAATAACACCCAGGCAATGATTCCCCAGACTCGTCCGGCGTCCACCCATTCGTCGGCGGTCTTGCCCGCCAGCAGGCCACCAGTGGCGAAAGCGAAGGGAACGGTGATTCCAATCAGGCCCGCCATTAGAGACGGGGGATGGAAGAACATGCCGAAGTGGGTCAGCAGTGGATTTATTCCTTCGCCATCTGCTGGAATGAAGGGCAGTTTGTCGAAGGGGTTGGCCATTACAGCGGTTACGGCTACGAAAAAGGTTAGGGTCAGCATCAAGATAGCGGTGGTGTAAGGGAGCGCGTCTTTGAAACGCTCTGGAGACTGCCAGACTGCGATGGCCGACATTATCGACAGTGTGACGGCGATGAACAGCAGCGAACCCTCGTTGCCAGCGTAAAAGGCCACCCAGGTGAACCTGTCGGCCATTGCCAGGTCGCTGTGGGCGGCCACGTAAGCTATCTCAAAGTCCCTGCTAATGAAGGCAATGATTAGGCTAAAGGTGGCGACGAGCAGGGCCAGAACGGCGGCGTACATGGCCGACTGAGCGCTTTCCACCATGGCCGGGGATGAGCGTAGTTTCCCCGCCACTGAACCAATGGTTGAGTAGGCGGCCAGGGCCAGGGCAATCCAGAGGCTTATTGCTCCTAGGTCAGCCATTTAACTGCTCTCATCCGTATTGGGTGTTTCTGTACTGGGTGCCGTACCCGGTGTTAATACGACTGGCGTGGTCAAAGTGGATGTGCCGCCACGGGACATATCCAAGTGGCGGTCAACCAGCTGCAAGTAGGGTGCTAATCCCGCGTCGTAACTCGGTGCCGAAGTAGGCAGAGTTGTTTCCCTTCGGGCCATGGAGCGGATGATGAAGAACGCACCGACTATCGCGGCGATGAAGCCACCAATGGGCAGCAGCCAGGCCACCAAATTGGCCCCAGACTTGGGTGGCGCAGCAAGTATGTCTTTGCCGTAGCGTTCCACGAAGAAGTCTAGTATTTCGTCCCGGTCGTTGCCTTGGGCCAGCATCTCCCGGACTATCTGACGCATCTGGAGGGCGATAGCGACCTGGGATTGGTTGATAGTCTGGGCCGGACAGACGGGGCACATGAGCATACGGTCAATGGTTTGGGCTTCGCTTTCGCTGTAAGACGGCTCTGGGGTTTGGGCGTGGAGAGCGCCGCTTTGGGAGAGGGCCAAGACGACGATAGCCGCGAAGAGAACGATAGGGAAGGCCGAGGTGAAAACGGCCCTGGGAAGAGGTTTGGCTGAAGCTGGGTTTAAGGGGTGTTGTAACGAAGGTTTCATATATTAACCGTGGCCAGAAGCGCAACCCCAATACACTTCCGGCCTATGGTGTGGTCAGGTTACTTGGGTAGGGAGCTGATGTACTGGGCGATGGAGGTTCGTTCTTCGGCGCTCAACAGCTTGCCGAAAGGTGGCATGACCGAAGTGGGCCCAAGGGGCCGGGCGGTAGCCTCGAGCCGAGCAGCAATAAGTGCTGACGGTCTCGTGGTTAGGTTGGGATCTACTATGGGTGTATACGCATAGCTGTCGCGCATTATGTTCAATACTGGGCCAGTTCCCTTGGCGTCGGCGCCATGACACATCTGGCAATTGACCTGGTAAAGTTCGGCACCAGTGTCGGTTACAGATGATGTAGTGCCAGGATAGAAGGCCACAGCATCAGCCACACCATTCATACGAGGCGGTTCGTGGGATCGGTAGGATTGTTGGTAATGCTGCTCGTAGAAGATGTCTAATGGGTAAGTACCCTGGGAGCAGCCGACCACCAGTAGCCCAAAGAGCAACGTGATTCCGAAGAACCAGCCCTTCAGTCCGCGTTTGCGTCCAGCAGTCTGCGGTCCTACGGTCGCGGTTTTAGATATGAGCGATGTGACCCGGTTAATCATTATGCCGCTGAGCCTCCGCTCTGGCGTACGACGTCGATGGCTCCGGCTTGGGTGAGCAGGGTTTGAGTCTGATTCAACTGGTCTTCTTCCACGTTTACCAAAACGCCGATGTACCCTTCGGTAATTCGAGTGTCGTACAGACCCTTCTTGAAGGAGGGCAGCCGTGACTCGAAGATGATACCAATAATCGTGAAGATGATGGCCGTGAGCATGGTGCTTTCGTAGGTCACCACTGCCATCGGAGGCAGGGCCAAAATCGGCTTGCCGCCCTGCACCAGGGGGTAGGCCATTTGAGTCATGGACGTCAGCATTACACCGACGGTGAGTCCAATTAATGCACCGACGAAGGGGAATATGTAGAGCCGGTGGCTCTCATGCCGTTCCCCGAATGCGCCCTCAGGGTAGGGAGCGTCCGTCAGAAAGTCGTAATCTTTTTGGTCAACACCGGCTGACTTAAGGGCGTCGCCTGCATCGGCAGCGTCGTCAGCTTTCTCAAACAGCCCCAATATTGGTCGATTGGCCATTTTCTGTTTCCTCGAGATGCCTACTCTTGGTTAGTCTTTAGTTGCCTGGGCTTCCGTTAGTTTTCTGGATTTCCGTTGGGTAATATCCGGATTAATCTTCCCGGAAGGTCGCCGGAACACTGACCCGGCCTATCTTAATTGAGGTCCGTAGAATCTCGGCCTCTTTAATGTCATACAGCGGGATAAGGGGCACCACCCGGGCAATGAACAACATTAGCATGGAGACCATGGCAAAGGTGCCGCCAACAAGTATCCATTCGATTGCGCTGGGCCGGTAGGTGTACCAGTCAAAGGTCAATAGTTGTTTGCGGGCTAGGCCGGGCACGATGATTAAGAACCGCTCTAGCCACATGCCAATGTTTACTGAGATACAGGCGAAGGACATAATCCACAGGTTGCGACGGCCCGTTTTACTGAGCCAGATGGCAACCGGCAGGAAGTAGGTTATCACCACAAATATGAGCATCCAAATAGCCCAAGGGTTCACCGTGAACTGGAGGCTTCTTACCGCGATCTCATCAGCCTCACGACCATAGATACCGAAGATAATTTCCATCACCAGGAAGTAGAACCATCCGGTGGCTACGACGATTAAGAGGCGGCCGAGGGCATCGATATGTTCGTGGCGGATGTAGTTCTGCCAGCCGTAGATGTAGCGCAAGATAATTAGTACGAAGGCAACAGCGGAGACACCGGAGTGGACCGCGCCGACAACGAAGTAAGGGGCAAAGATTGTTGAGTGCCAGGACTTAACGGACACGGCCATGCCGAAGTCCCACGAAACGATGCTATGGACAGAGACGAACACCGGAAGAATCAGGGCCGAGAGTAGCACTCCGGCGATGATTTGTAATTTCCATTGTCGGGGGTTGCCCTGCCAGCCCATGGCCAGCATTCCGTAGATACGGTTGCTCATGCCAGTGGTGCGGTCGCGCAAGACGGCGAAGTCGGGCACCAGGGCGATAATGACGAACAGAATACTGGACGTCAGGTACGTGTAAACAGCGCTTGGATCCCAGACCAGCGGTGATCGAACGTTGGGCCAAATGCCACGGGCATAGTCGTAAGGGACAAATGGTAGCGTATAAATCCAGTAGACCAAACGCCAAGGTCGGCCAGTGTGTATCAGGGGCATCATCATGGCCGTCATCAGCGAGAAGACGGTCAGAATTTCTGCTGCCCGGGTGGCAGGACGCCGCCATTCTGCTTTGGACAGACGCAAGATGGCGGAGAGCATTACGCCTGCGTGACTGATACCAATCCAGAACACGAAGTTGGTAATGAAGAATCCCCACATTACCGGGCGGTTCAAGCCGGTAACGCCCATACCCTTATTAATCATTATTCCAGCGGCGGCCATGGCGAAAAGCACAATGAGGCCGAGGATGGATATGGCAATCCAGAACCACTTCGGAGAGTTCAGGATTGTCCTGAGTAGCTCCGCGTTTATCTGCCTAGATTGTAGTGGTGTGCCTTCCTGCATGATGCTCCGTGGGGCAGTCCCTTTAATTCGTGGAACCGCCTCCAACGCTGGTCTATATTAGTCTGTTTGTTTAGGCTCGGTTACTCAGGTTTGGCTAGTATCAGATATTCGCCGCGGAACAGCTTGCCCCACTTTTGGTACATGGTGCCTTCCTTAACCTCCCAGAGGGAGAGCAAGGGCAGCAACTTGGAGGCTGCCAGGTAGATGAATATCGCGGCGCTTATTCCACCTATCACCATGAATACGTCCCAAACATCGGGGTAAACCGGGGCTGGTACGTGTTCCATGAATGAGTCGTATAATTTTGCGCCTGGTGCAGCATTGGCCGAGCCAACGAATATTCGGATATTGAACGCTAGTCCACCGATTAATGCCAGCAGCCCGGCTAAGGACGGGCCCCAGGCGCTGCGACGGACAGGATTCCAAATAAGTATTACGAACGGCGCTACGAAGGTGAACACTAAGTTCACTAGGAACACTATCGCGTAAGTGTCAGTTATCAAGTACTTGATGATGTTTTGCTCTACCTCCATCCGGCCGTACCAGAAGGTGATGAAGAATGCGAACAGGTGGTAGATCCACAGTAACGTTACGCCCAATAGGACTTTACTGGCCGACCAGAAAGGCGCTTTGCCGTAGTAGCCTTCATAGCCGCCCCATCGGCGCATGATGAACATCGTGATGAGTATCGCGCCCAACGCCATTTGGATGCTGGTAACGCTGTAAATCACTGGGAATATGGAGTCCTTCCACCCAGGAATCAGGCTCTGAGCGTAGTCGGAGCTAATCTCGAAGTGGACAAAAATCATTATCATGAAGTAGAAGGCACCGAGCAGGGCTAACCCCGCCTTTTGCGCGTTCCACTGTCGCTTGGTGCCGTACCAGTTACTGGATAACCGGCGGTAGACCCAGCCACGGAAGCCAGTGGCGGTGTCTCGGGACTCGGCCATATCAGGCATGGCCGACACCCATAGTATCGCCATCGAAGTTAATGCCAAGAAGAGAACTCCAAGGAAATCCCAAGCGAGGGGAGCGCCAATCGGACCCTCTATCCAAATGGTTCTACGGAGCTCCAATTGTCCTTCCACCACACCGGCTGGATTGTCCAACGATGGCAGAACGAGCATTAGTGGGATGAACATTGCGACGTTCAATATTCCGATTATCGAGAAAAGTTCGGAGACCCTGGAAAGGGGCCGACGCCAGTGACTCTTGGTAAAGCGGAAAGCAACGGCCGCCAAGGGAGCGGCGCTGGTGACCATGAACACCATGGAGAACATGGCCATGTAATAACCCCAAGGGGCTATCTCATCGAAACCGCTGTCGGCGGCCCTGGCCACAAATCCAACTACGCCAAGAATGAACAAGATACCCGTCACCGCTAGGGCGATGGTGAACGGTTTCGGCATAGACCTAGTCTTTGCCGAAATATCTTGACTAATCACCGTAGCATCTGGGAATACCCACATGCCGGCGTGTTGTCCGTGTCCGTGTATTTCGCTAGCCGCCATCTATCTAGGCCTTTTCCACCGGGAATGGTTCAACTTTCTTCAGGTAGACAACGTTGGGTTTGGTGCCAATCTCTTCGAACAACCGGTAAACGCGGGTGTGCGATTCATCAACGTGACCGCCATGTTCACGGGTTTCAATCTGTTCGTTGGCCTCGTCGAAGTGCTCTTTCACCGGACCAGTCTCGTCATGCTGGTCGGCGAACTGTAGAGCGTTGGTCGGGCAGGCCTGAACGCAAGAGGGCAGGTAATTGCCTTCTTTCATTTGTCGGTAGTTGAGCTTGCGGTCGGCGGTGGGGATTCGTTCGCCGGTCAGAGGCTCCAAGCCACGCCGCTCGACGTTAACCTCGCCGCGACGCAGACGTTGCACGCAGAAGGAGCACTTTTCCATGATTCCCCGGCTTCTAACAGTCACGTCGGGGTTCAATTGATTCCTTAAGCGCTCGGGCCAGACCGGCTCCCAGTAGTTGAAGAACCGGACGGTATAGGGACAGTTGACGGAGCAATAACGCGTTCCGACACAACGGTTGTAAATCTGAACGTTCATCCCTTCGTCGTTGTGATAGGTGGCGAACACCGGGCATACCGGCTCGCAGGGCGCGTTCTCACAATGCTGGCAAAGGATGGGGATGAACTTGGCCTTTACGTTGGGGAACTGCCCTTCCCAATACCGCTCAATGCGAATCCATTCGTAGGCCCGCCGTTGTTGGAAATAATCCTTGGTGTTGATGGGTATGTTGTTCTCTGCCTGACAGGCAACAACACAGGCTTGGCAACCGGTACACCGGTCCAAGTCCACTACCATTCCCCATTTGTGGTCTACGCGTTGAGCTACCATTTAGATTTCCTGTCTATACGATTCTTGGTAAATCTTTAAAGCCGACATTCCTAGTGGTTCTCCGGCTTGATGGTCTTAATGATTTCCTCACCGGGCGTGGTGCCAATTTCTTCCGCCCGAGTGTCGCCCTCTAGCTTGGAGATGCTAACGCTTTCGCCGGTCTTGAACAACCGGACCCTGGTTCCAGCCCATGCTAGAGAGCCGGTCCCCTTGACCTGGGTCGTCTCCAAGATATCCATAACGTTCGAGCTTTCGCTGCCGGGACGGTCGGTGGCATAGTCGGAACCATGCTGGCGGCCTTGTCCTAGCGGAATACTCACGACGTCTGGCGGGACTGCTGGCGATATGTAGGCTACGGCCCGAATTGAATCTTTGGAGGACTCAACACGGATGATGTCGCCTTCTTTAACATCTAATTTTTCTGCGGTGCTGTCGCCAAGCTCTACCCATGTCTGCCAGGTGACGGTGGTCAATGGGTCCGGCGCGGACTGAAGCCACGGAAGGTGGCCATTGTAGCCGTCTAGCAGGGTGTTGTGGGAGAAGGGTACTAAGTAATAAGAATCGGAGTCGATACCGATTCCTGAAAATTCAGGGTCAGACGCCTTTTCGGCGATGGACCGGAGTAAACCATTTGGCGCTTGGACTTTGGTGGGCCCGGTAGATTTTTCGTCCCACCAGCCGCCGCGCTGTAACAGGCGGTTCCAGAAATCATCGGCAGATGCGGCATCAATCGAACCACGGTTCAACGCGAACAGGGCATCGGAACCCTCGCGTAGCATGCTCTTGAAATTGGACCATGGCAATTGAGACTCTTTACCCAATTCTTGGGCCATGGTCAACAAAACATCGGGGAAGCTCAAAGGGTCTAAATCAGCCAGTGGATTCACCACTGGTTGCTGCATACCAATAGTTTGGTACCCTGGACCCGGCTCGGAAATATCGTCGCCCCAGTCTTCTAGGTACACACGGTCAGGAAGAATCAGGTCGGCCATTGCGCTGGTGTCGTCCAAGAAAGGCGAGAAGCTGACCACGAACAAATCTTCGGCTTGGGCGATGGCATCTCGTAGTCGTAGAGACTCGGGAAGACCGTGCACCGGGTCTGCTCCGTGCAGCATCAGCATTTTCGTTTGGCCGCTGCGAATTTGTTCGGTAATACGGGTCCAGTCGGCCAGACTGCCGACTTTGCCAGCGGCGGGGACGTTGTCCCAGGGGCTGCCCGGATTTAATGTCACTCCACCTTCGACGCCGACGCTACCAACCAGGTAGTTAAGGGCGTAGATGGCTTCCAGATTAAACAAGCCATTATCGGTGGCACCGGCAGAACCGCCACCGATGGCGACTGCGGGCCGGGTCTTGGCGAAGCTGCGGGCCAGGTTCTTTAGGAACTCGACGGGGTCGCCGCCGGTCATCTCTGAGGTAAGACCAGCCATGGGGGCTACCAGCTCAGGCCGAAAGTTGTTCAAGGCCTGGGTGCCAGCCGCGCCGCCAACCAAAGCGTCAACGTTGACGCCGGTGGCTTGTAGGTTCTCGGCGACAATCACCTGCGCTAAGCTGAGGGCGATGTGTCCTTCCCAACCGGGTCGCACGGGCAGCCATTTGTCGGCGCTGGCGGCGGTCATGGAGAAACGGGAATCTATCTGATAGAACATGCCCCGGTCACGGTGTTCGCCCTGCCGGAACTCGCCGTACCCACGGTTGAAGCGGGTGGGAGAAATCCAGGTAGATAGGAAATCCGCGCCGAAGGAAAGGATGAACTTACTGTTTTCCAGGTCGAAGTCGGGAAGGTTGTCTTGTTGGAAGACGTTCTTCACCGCCGCCCGGTAGGTGTTGTTGTCTAAGGATTCAAAGCCAAGTTGTTCTCCGCCAATGGCAGAGGCAAATCGGCTGGCCAGCAGTCCCAAATGCCCCCGTAGCGGCTCGGTAATCATCACCGATGACGAACCACGGGCCTGAAGGGCGCTGCGCAAGGAGTCAATACCGTTGGGTTGCCAGCTAACGGGCAGGAACTGGCCGGAGCCTCGGGGTCCGCTGCGTCGCAGGGGCGAGGGAATCCGATCTGGATGGTAAAGGGCCTGGAGCCCAGATTCGCAACGGGCGTGGCTCTTACCCTGGTTGGTCGGAAAGAAGGGGTTGCCTTGGACCTTTTTGGCCCGGCCTTCCATGACCCGGACGACGATGCCCTCGCAAGAAGGACATACTCGACATAAGCTGGCGTACCAGTTGTCGGTTCCCCTGACTAGGTCTTCGGGCAGGCGCACCGGACTCTGGATGTCCAGCTCTCCGTAACGGATGCCAAATCCCTCACAGGCTACGGCTCCCACCGCTCCTATGCCGGCCCAGGCAAGAAAGTTTCGCCGGGTTAATTTCATCTAACTATGACCTTGCAATCCATTACTTGTGACAGACCGTGCAGTCTGTGGGCACGCTATTCTCTCGGTGACAATCGAGACACGTTCCCATTTTCAAGGACTGACCGGTTTTAGGTTGAACTTCTACTTTATTGCCGACATCGCCGTGACAGATGGTGCAGGTCTGAGCAACGTCGGGCGACTCCACAATTTCTTCGCCGTTGATACCGTACTTAACGGGAATGGTCTCATCGGTGAAGTACCTGATATGCGCCTCGTGAATGAAGCGAACGTGATCGGGGAGGCGATGTACGCGCTCCCAGTTAATTGGCTGGTCTGTTTCGAAGGCCGTCCTGACCTTCTCTATCTCGGTCTGGGCAATGGCGCTGGCAGTGTCGGATGTCCCGTCGATGTTCTGGTGGCAGAAGAGACATTGCTCTACCGCAGGCACCGTGGCGGCTTCGCCCTTGGTCACGTTCCGGTGGCAAAATTCACACTGAATGTTGTTTTCGGCCACGTGGACGCTATGTGGGAATGCCACTGGCTGGGCCGGGGCATTCCCAAGTCCGAACGGAGGGTTGGAAAAGGTGGAGATGATTAGAACTACGAGTACGAAACCGACAACTACGGTTACGACTCCTCCGGCTACCATCAAAGGCAGCATTTTGGCGCTTGGCATCATCTATTTAATTGTTCCGTTCATAATTGGTAGTTTTACCTTAGGCCGCTGACGAGCCCTTTAAGTCTTATGCCGGGCTAGATTAAGAAGCGGTTGTAGACCTGTCGCACGTCCAACGTAGCGTTGATTCCAAGAATTAGGATGACCGCTCCGGCAACGAACAGTAATGCGGCGAAACCAGTGAGGGGTACACGCAGGCGTTGCATCGATTCTGGAAGCTGACCCGTGTTCACCAACGATGGAATGAATGCGTGGGCGGTCAGCAAGGTGAGCCCGAAGGTTACAACAATAGGAAAGTATATCCAGAACCACTGGAGAAACATGTGGATGTTGTTCCATTCGACGCTGGTTAAAGCTTTTGGGTCATCAAACATTAGGACACCTATCGGTGGCCAGAAAATAACGATTTCACGAAGGAAAACGTGCCTAATAAAAGCCTCCGTTAAGAGACCAGGTGAAAAATATCACAACGCTATATGGGTGTCAAGCTATTTCAGCTTCGGATACGCACGGATGCAGGCTCACCGAAGTGGCGTAACGAAGTGCGTAATGCACGGCGCGTTACCATACCAGTTCAGGCAGCATTGCCATTAACTTAAGGCTAATGAGTTTGACCTCAAAATTCAGGGAATCTATAATGCGCCTGCGGGATTAGGAAAAAAGGCACGGCACAAAATAAATCCCGGCACTGGCGCACAAGGGGATTTCCATGGGTTGGTTAAGCAGCATATTTCGGTCTTCTTCTAAGGCGAAGAGCGTTAAGGAGAATCGCGGAACACGTTCCGACGGCGGCTCTGCACGTAAAGGTAGGCGTTCTGAACAGGACTCCGGAGCTGACCTGATTGAGCCTGAAGCCCAGGTGGAACCTAAAAATCAAAAAGATTCACAGGCCAAAAGCCGAAGAAGTCGAGGCAATAATCGAAATGGTGAAGAAGCGACCGCGACGGTTACTGTCGAGGACATCGAAGAAGCACGAGTGATGATGGAATCCGGGGATTTCCGGGCCAGCATCGAACTCAACCTAAAACGAGTCCAGTCGTCATTGCAACAGCACCAAGAAGCCCAGACACTGAGAGATAATTCCCGATCGGTATTCGCCCAAGGCGAATCCATCATGGAAGAGGCCATCCGGTCCGTGGAGGCCGCGAGTAGGGCCTACGTAGATGGCTTTGCCGCCAATTCTGAAGCGAATGCGGTTGCCATCGCCAAAGTTCGTGAGAAAGCGGAGTATCTTCGGTCACGGCTCAGCAGTAACCAGTTTGCATTTCATAGTGTATTAGGCCAAGCCGCTGGAATGAAAGAAAAAGCGACTCAAGACCTAATAACGGCAGTGGAATCCATGAATTCTGCGGTCACAAATGTGGCCCAGGAGTTGGAGGAATCTGCGAAAGCCGCTTCGATGGCCGATTCGACTAAGGAATCGGCCATGCAGGAGTTGGCCGCCGTTCAGGCTTTTTGGAGCGAACTTGCGTCGCTAAGGCAAGAGCTTCTAGCCCAGCCTGCGCCCGAGCCTGGTCACTCGGTGCCGGTGGAGACCATTCGACCGGTCAGCCAAGCAGCCCCTGTTGAAGAAAGCTCTTCCAATGAACTGGAAGAACCGTACATCGTCCGTCAGCGGCTTTCTCCCGAGGCGGCGGGCATGTTGGTTCCTGGACTGTCCGGGCAAGAGATAGAAGACCAAATTCTAGACGCAGACCGCATCGATTCTGAGTCTGAACTTAACGAGCAGCATGCTCCTCACGAAGTAGAGTCGCTTACCGGAGACCCCGCGTTGGACCTGGAGATTGCCAACGCTCAGGCGGCCGTCGATTTCCCTGGTTTTGCTGGCGCATCTGCTGCAGAAGCCCTTCGACGGGAGATGGCTGGTCTGGCACCTTTGCCTGACGCTGGGCAGGATGACTTGGATGCAGACGAGGCGCAAATCGCTGCCACTCCCGATGCTGTACTGGATGCACCCGCTCGACCGGTTGCATCAGATCCCGGACTGGCGCGGACTTATGGTGGACGAATCTACCTGATGTTTGATTCATCGCTGACCCAGGAAGGACTGGAGTCCGTTTGGGACGCCGTGGAAGAGGCAGCGAACACTGGTGTCATTGTGGACACCCGGTTGGTTTCACGAGACGCAGGCGTACAAGTGACACTGGACCTGGATGAATCTAGACTGAATATTGCCGCGTTTTTGCAGCGGCTTCCAGGCGCGGAACTGGAGCCCATCTCTCAAGACCGTTTGAAAGTGGCCTGGCGCACAGCAGTCTAAAAAGCTAGACGGTGATTATGAAAGAGCCTCGCAACGTCGGTGTTGTGAGGCTCTTTGTTTTAGTAATGCGTACCGGGCTGTTAAACAGGCATGTTGCTGCGGTACCAGTCGATAATTTCCGAGCCGGATGCAGCCCAGACTCCATCGTGTCCCATCATGTGACCCAAGGCTTCTTCCAGGTAGCCAATACGGAAGGGTTGGCCCGACAGCCAGGGGTGGATGTTGATGGCCAAAAGACGTCCGTTTTCTGCACCGTCGCGGTACATGACGTCGAACCCGTCTTTTAACATTTGGGCGTAGCGGTCGATGGTTACACGGCGGTTCGACATGGTGAATTGGTCGTCCAACTCGAGCATGGTCGGCAGCGCGAATAGGCCGTCTTTCATTTCATACGGCTGCTCGTCATTGACCCAATCGCAGACGTAACTGATTCCCAACTGGGCCAGTATGTCGGGGGTTCGCTCCGACTCCCCATAGTCGGTTCCGAACCAGCCTTTGGGGGCGGAGCCGGTGGCCTTTTTAAGAACGTCGATGGCCGAGCGGATGAACTCCGTTTCTTGTTCCAAAGACATGTCTCCGGAAATCATCTGGCTGGCAGATTCGCCGTGGCCAATTATTTCGCAGCCCCGACCCAGGCAGTGTTGCACCAGGTAGGGATAACCTTGGACGGTCTGGGTGTCCATGACCACGGTGGGTTTAATGCCCAAGCGTTCCAGGAGGTCGAGCACCCGGAAGATGCCAACCCGGTGGCCATAGTCCCGGTGGGAATAGCGGGGATAGTCGGGGAATGGCCGTACGCCCACACCCCCGGACGCAGCGGAGTTGAACCCATCATTCGGCGGCTGCCATTCGGTGTGTTCCAGAGTGACTATGACGCAGAGCGCGACCCTGGCGTTGTTGGGCCAACTAAGTTTGCCGCGAGTGGAGATGGGAGACCATTCGTGGTGTTCGTGGTCCGTTCCCGGTCGTCTTTCAGCGGGCATCGTGTAGAACTCCCTAAGCCTTGAACTGTTGGGCGTGGCTCACCGCCTGGTCGTAGTAATTCTCAATGTAATACTCGGCAATCTCGTCGGCGGTGGTGTGCCAGACATTGTCGAACGACTTTATGTAACTGAGTATCTCGTCCAAGAACTTAATCCGGTGGGGCTGGCCGATTAGGAATGGATGCAGGGCGATGCACATTACCCGGCCGCTTTCAGCACCTTCTTTATATAGTTGGTCGAATTGTCGTTTACACATATCCACGAAGTAGTCGGCTTCGTAATTCAACCGAAACAACGCCGAATCGTTTAGCTCTATTGAATAGGGGACTGATATTAATTTGCCAGACTTCACGTTGATTGGCACCGGTTGGTCGTCGTGCATCCAGTCGGTGTGGTAAATCAGCCCAGCTTCGGCCATCAGGTCGGGAGTCCGGTCGGTTCCCGAAATAGCGGGGCCGAGCATGCCTTTTAATTGTTTGCCGGTGTGGCGTTTCAGGGTGTTGATGTTGTCTTGGTAGAACTCGCGCTCCCGTTCCTCTGGGTAGTCGTAGAGATAGCGAGTGTTGTAGATGCCGTGGCTCATGTAGTCCCAGTCACGGTCAACCATTGCTTTGCATATCTCTGGGAAGTGTTCTAAGACAGCCATGTTTAGTGACACGCAGCACCGGACCTTGTGCTGGTCCAGAACCTCAAGCATTCGCCAGAACCCGACTCGGTTTCCGTAGTCGCGGTAGGAGTATTGCTGCACGTCGGGGTAGGCGGTGCGCGGCCAGGGGTTGCGGGGGCCGTCTTGAATGGGCATGTATTCGTAGTGTTCCACGTTGGGAGAAATCCACAGCGCCACCCGTTCGCCGTTGGGCCACTTAATGGGCGGGCGTTCAATGATGGGGCTGTAGTCGACTCGAAGCGGGGGGAGAGACATGGGTGGAGAACCTCCTGCCGAACTGTGCGGCAAACACTAGGGGAATCACCACACCCTGTCAATTGAAATATTGAGGTCGTATTAACGTCGGTGGCGAGGTCTGGTCAAAGCAAGAGCGATAACGCAGAATGTCGGCATTCATCGCCAGACACTTAATATCGCCAAGTAACGTAAGGAGGGTAAGGTATGCCAGCCAGAACAGGTAAGCAGTATATCGACGGCCTGAGGGAGCGGCCCCCCAACCTGTACATGTCTGGCAAAAAGGTCAAGGATGCCACCAAGCAGCCAGGGCTGATGGGCGGTATTGGCACCATGGCCCGCCTGTACGACCTGCAACATGACCCGAAGGTTGGCAATGAGATGACCTACAGGTCGCCAACCTCCGGCGACCAAGTAGGCATGTCCTTTCTGACGCCCAAAACCCACGAAGACCTAGACCGGCGGCATCAGATGATGCGGAACTGGGCCCGAATCACCTGCGGAATGATGGGCCGCACACCCGATTTTCTGAACGTTAGCCTGATGTCCATGGCGGCCGCAGGTAAATTCTTTGGTCAGAACCGTCCCGAGTTCGAGAAGAACATTCAGGACTACTACGAGATGGTGCGGGAGAAAGACCTGGTACTGACTCACACATTGGTCAACATTCAGCGGAACCGTGCGGGGGCGGCCACGGCGCTGGATGATTCCTTGGACGTTGCCCTGTCAGTCGTCAGAGAGACCGACGAGGGAATTATCGTCAACGGAGCCCGGGTGCTGGCGACCTTGCCCATCGCCGATGAGATTGCAGTTTACCCGGCCCGCTCCCACCGATTGCCCACTGGCGCGCCGGGCCGTACCTCGTTCGCTTTCGCCATACCGTGTGACACCCCCGGCCTCAAGTTCCAGTGCCGGGAGGCATTTGACCTGCAGCGCTCCAACTTCGATCACCCGCTGGGTTCTCGTTTTGAAGAGATGGACGCCCTGGCATTTTTCGACAACGTGTTGGTGCCCTGGGAGCGGGTGTTCCTCTATGGCGACGTTGACATGTGCAACAACATGTCGCTAAGGACGCACCAGTTCATCCACTCGGGACATCAAGTGGTGACCAAGAACGTGGTCAAGTGCGAGTTTGTTTTGGGGCTGGCTAACCTGATGGTGAAAACCCTGGGCTCCTCGGAGTTGCCTCAAGTGCATGGCATGTTGGCGGAGATTATCGAAAACCTGGAAATCACCAAGGCCCTACTGCGAGCAGCGGAAGTGGACGCCGAACTGGATGAGTGGGGTGTGATGTGTCCTGTGGATATGCCGTTGATGGTGGCCCGACAGTCGTTTATCAAAATGTACCCGAGGATGGGCGAGATTCTGCACTTGCTGGGGTCCAGCAGCCTGATGGCTTTACCTACAGAAGAAGATTTCGAGGGACCCCTCGCCGACGAGATAAACAAGTATCTAGAAACTGACTTCTTGCCCGCGAGGGACCGGGTGCGCCTCTTTAGGTTGGCGTGGGACACGTGTTGTAGCGCCTTCGGCTCGCGGCAGATTCTCTACGAGCGGTTCTTCCAAGGCGATAGAAACCGGAACGTCGTATTGATGAACACCCGCTACGACAAAGAACCGATGAGCCAATGGGTCCAAGAGTTCCTGGAGCAGTAATAGTAAGAATTCATCGACCTAAATCGACGGCTTCTAGTGCCTGAGAACTTAATGGATTCCAAGGCTGGGGTTAGTGGCCTTCTTCTGCGCGGCGGCGGTTCTCCCGGTTGGTTATAAAACGAATGGCCTCGTCTGCTCCCATCCGGCCAATCGGCCCGGAGGCGTACATGGCGCCGAGCACGACGCCGCCCCGGCCCAACAAGAATTCGGAAGGCTGGATGTAGCCGTCGTGGTCGTCTGACCACCAGGCCCCAATCAGTTCGCCATCCTCTTTGGTTGCTCCGTAAGCGATGGGGAAGGACAGTCCCTTGTCCTTTACCTCTTGGGTTTGTTCTTTAGTGTCGGTGCAGACGGCGATGACTGTCGTTTCCAACTCGTCCAACGCCGGTTTGTTTGCTTCCCACTCGGCCAACTGCCGAATGCAATAGGGTCACCAATGGCCACGGTAAAATAGCAGGGCTGTATAGCGTGTTGGCGCATCGTCGGGTAGGGTCATAGTGCCGCCGTCCAACAGCTTGAGGGTAATCTTGGGGAGACGGGCTCCCTGTTGTAGCATTTCGCCCATTGCCACTCCTTGCTAGGCTCTGGCTGGCCTACATTTTCGTGTTACCAATACGATGCGTGATACCGGGAAGGGATTCCGGATTTTCATTTGATGTGTGGGTCGGGGTTTGATTGGCGAAGAGCGTTGCCCTCACCCTAACCCTCTCCCGGAGGGAGAGGGGATTGTCCCTTCCCCCTCAAGGGGCGTTGCCTCAAAACTGTCATTCTGAGGAGTGAAGCGACGAAGAATCTTCCAAGCACCACCTTGGCAGACCCTTCGCTGCGCTCAGGGTGACATGTGCATAGGTCTGATTCGAACC
>JABMNL010000058.1 GCA_013204585.1 SAR202 cluster bacterium
CTCTACTATCCAACGATACTAACTTCGGGGTAAGGTCAAGACCACCATCGAACAACGCGTTGCCCGTCGCCACATGCCCCGGCGCGTTCCTCGGAACCTCTTCGACAACACCAACGCCGCCGCCATCTACCGGCGTCAAAGACCCCAAAGGCGTCGACACCGCAGTAGCGCCCACCCCAATCGGCACCGCCAAAGTAGCCTGCTCCCCACCACCGCAAGCCACCACCAACAAAGGGAAAACGAGAAGCCCGCCGCAAGCCAACTTAGCTAGTATTTGGGGGTTAAACCACACAGTGGGGTAATTTTAGCATTGGCGGGTGGGGGTGAAGTAACTATTGAGTACGAGGTGGGTGGAACCCCAACTGAATGGCTAGACCGACGCCACCAACCTGAACCCCACCTGATTCGCCGCCAACAACATCGTAGTAATAGTAGACGGAGACGGAGACGGAAGCTGAGGCGGAGACCCCACTCAGCCTGGATGTCCGGCTGGGTGACAAGAGTGTGCACGGAAGAGGTTTCGCGGGAAGGGTAGTCACCGCCTGCGACCCGTTATCTGCCGACACAGAAGTCACTATCAAAATCAAAATCGGAGCAGTGTTGAAACGCTTGACGCCGAATTCCAGTACCTTGGGAAACGTCGGTTAGATGCCTATTCCATTTGCTCAGTGTGCATCGAGAATAAACCTTGCCTATTTGGGACTGTCTCCGATAAATGTCTGCTTGTAAATATCTCTTGGGGGGCCGACCCAATCGCAAGTAGAAACAACGGCTATTCCCAAAAGTTCATTAACCATTAGTCCAGCGAATCTACCAAATAACTAAGATTTTCGCCGCCCGAAAATCTTTTCAGTGAAGTAACGTTTGGGAGAATCTTTCCCGTCAGCTGCGTTTTTGAATGCAGATACCGCTTTTTTGACAATCGTAGTCTGAGAATTTGTCATCCGTGTTCTTACCAAACTTAATATCTTTACAACATTTTCAATGTCGCTTCGTAGTCGGACAAACAGTACTTTGCCGTATTCGATAGCCTGTTGCTCGCCAATTGATCCGCTCATTATGGATTCAATAAATGTATATTCGATGTCCGCGATTAAGTCATGATCACAATGTTCAATTCCGTATAGGTGATCCAAAACATTCTGGAGGAATTTATTAATCTTCTCACCACCAGAGAAAGCATCGGTCTCGGATAAAATAACCATTCCTTTGAGAATCTGCCTTTGGTCGTAGTAAACCATATTGGCAAATACCGCTACTTGCGTGTCAACGTCGTTACTTTGACACGCTCCTCTCAGCAATGCCAGATCCGTCCTGTTTTTATGCGCATCAGATTTCATCAGTTCGGCCATCCAAGTTGTTCGGAACTTTTGTTCGTCCAGATTCCGAATGTCCATTTCAACCCATTCGATAACAAAGTCTAGTACTTTACCTTGGACACTCTTTAAGTTGGACCATTCATAAATATTCTGAAGAAGTCCCCAAAATCCCGTAATTGACGCAACATTAGGCCAGTTTTTTCTTAAGGCTAATAGAATTTCTTGGGCACCATACGCCCAATGAGGGCTCTTATGATAATCCCATATAACCTCTCGAAGGCAGAATCCATATTCCACCCGCGACAAGTCATCTAGCAAGGTGCCCTCCGCTTGCGTTGCTATCGATAACGTCGCAAAGTCTACTAGCGCCTCCGTTTCGGTGATAATACTTTCATCATTGCCGATGTATTTTAGTAGCGTAACTACAGGCCCATGGATATCCCTCGGCCTCGAATCCTCCAATACGCACTTAGCTATCCAAGCCGCAACTTGGTTGATCCTGCCTGAAGCTGTTGATAGCTGCCACATCGCGGTAGTAAGCCGCACATTTTGGGCGTGGGCCAACAATGAGTCATATTTCGGAAGAATTTCTGGCCGAATACCGGATGCGAATCCTAGAATCTCTGATTCAGCAATCAATGCTCCGGAATCACAGACCAGCCCGGCCCAAGCCAGGCCATCTCCCGAGTTTCTAAGTGTTGCCTCAATCACCAATTCAGCAGCGAGTTCTGGAGCAGCAAGTAACAGGTTCTGAACTTCCATTCCCCGATTCAACAGTTCACTGGATTGACTCAAAATCGCTCGAGCAGCTAACGTAGTATCCAACTTTTTGCTGCCTGATTGCGATAATTGAGCTAATCCAAATATCTCCTCCACGAATGCGAGTGGAGTGCCATCAGCAGATATAGCTAGTTCGAATAGCCATTTCAACACTTGCTCATCTTCCGAAATGTCAAATAAACTCACCATCTGGTTACTTAACATTGGGCGAAGTTCTGGAATCCACTCGGCAGTTAGAACGGTGACATCCTCGGCCGAAACTGGTGGTAATAGATAGTTCAGTAAGTCAGAACGCTCGGATGGCGATAGGACGAAAGATGAATCGGATTCTTGCAACGCCGCGTGAACTTGCTCCCTGTCCGCTGAATAATCTACGACATCACACCATGTCATTAACACCGGATATGTTTGTTGAAGGATAGTAGTGGCAAAGACACAGTCCAACGGAATAGCTCTTCTCTCTCCATACAAAGTGGACAATAATGACGACATCCCATTCCGTTCATTGAGTAACATAAGACGTTGGTAGTACTTTTTCGAACCATCACTTGTTAGCGGCAATTCATCACTTCCGAATGGCCATTTAACAAGAGTCTGCCCTGGTTGAACTCCGTCTCCAAACCCGATATGCACTCTGTGGGCACTAGACGACTTCATCCATGAACTCACATATAGCTGCGATCTCATTCCGTATGGAAGCAAGTAAGCGACCGAATCTAAAAAATTTACGCACCATTCCAAGGGGAGAGTCTGAGCACTGATTACCAGGGTTTGTGCATCTATGAGTGATGCAGCTAAGTTTGCCATTTGATTAAATCCCAGTTCCGCGATATTCAAAGAAACTTTCGTCAAGTCTGCTACATCAGGTCTTACATTTGATTCTGTTGTGCAACTAAAATCAAAATCTTTTATGCACGACCAAAGTTCTCTGTACCCGTAGCCTCCTCGGGAAACTGGCTCGTATTCAAAGGAAAAACAGTTAGCTTCCTGAATCCTTCGGTAGCCGCTGTCTCTTCTGTCCGTCCAAACTTGAGTTTTACAAGAGATGAACTGTTTCTCAGCATGATGTGAAGGCCCAAAGACAACCACACCTTCATCACTTCGATCATCACCGCGCGAAGGAACGTCACCTGCGCTGAGATCCTTGAGTGCGAGAATCTCAAACTCATTGTCGCTGAAGGGTCCACTCGACCGATTAAGAATATGGTAGTCGCGTGTGTCTAAATTTTCCTTGCTGACTACTGCCCAGTAAACGTCTAGGCTCATCGAGATTCTTTTATCCGTAGCTGCCGGACTTTTGACTCAAGCCACATTAGCGGCTCTAGGACGTTGATGGGACTGACTTCACCCCGAATTTTACCCTCTTCTAGATTGCTACAATCATCGGGATTAAAGTTTTGGCCCGGGGCAACATAAAATCCAATCGACGATGAAAGAAAGTATTCAGTGCGGTCTTCATGAAAATTTGTCTCAATCGCATTTTTCAGGAACTTGTGTGCCAAATAGTCAAAGACGAACTTGGCTTGTTCTGGTGTCGGGTTTGGTCTATCTTCTTCGATGCTATCCGGAAGGTGAAAAATTCCGGCTTGTTCCAATCGCTCTAGGATTCGGGAATCGTCGAACTTAGTGATGCACACCGCCAAAAATTGCCCCAGTTGTAGTTGATCTGGATTATCAGTAAAAGTTTGCCGCCGAATCCGCTCCGCAATATTGTCAAAAAATCTAAAGTTTTCCCTTTTGCCATCCAATTCTCGGATAGGGTCAAATGAAAATACCAGAGCATCGCATTTAGCGAGGGCTTCCGGCAGATTTTCATATCTAGAATCCTGCAGCCTACTATTTTCAAAAGCGCTGCCCGGATAGTCGACGATGTTTAGTTCTATATTGACTGCCGCCTCACCCGAAAGTCCAAATACCTTGAATATATTCCTTCCAATATTGCTGAGCCAATCGCTTGGCGGTGCAGCTGTTAACCTATAGCGCAAAACACCTGTCTGGGACGTTGTACCTTCTGGGAATTCCTGATCCATTAGGAAGCCGCTAATTTCATTAAGATACGCTTCGGATGGATCGTCCAATGATGTAATCGCCCAATTGGCTCCATAAGTGTTGGCGAACGTCGCAATTTTTAGCGCCGCAAGAAAAGTCGTCTTGCCGCCACTCGTCGGTCCCCAGATTCCAAGCTTGACGTGCTCTTTGTCAACTTGCATTGCTTCCACACCTACCTTATCAAAATCAAAACGCTCAGATAAATCGCATCGCAACGGCGGCTAATAGAAACCGAATTATGTTTTTGAAGAATGCGATCAGTCTGGCTTATTTCACCCTTCTATCGATTCGATTTCTCCGTTTTTGACAATTTTTCAGTATCAATATCCGAACTGCTATCCCTGGGCTCACTTTTATGGTATTTTGGCACATATCTACCTAAATCGGCAATTATGAATTCGACATGACCGAGAGAATAGTGATGACTCCTCCTCAGCAGCCAATAACCGAACCGGTCAAAATAACAAATCCGTTCAATTCCGGAATACGATACAACCTCAAGCGTATATCGGAATCGACTCCACGAAATTTTGGTGACGTCCTGCAGTCCGTAATCATGATTGCGGTGTATCTCCTGGTCCTAATGATTCTCCTAATCTTATGGGTCTATGGGTGGGTATATGTCTTTGAACAGATTTTCCGCAATTTGATGAGCGATTCTCGTTCTAATATGGCGGGCAAGCACGATGTTTTTGAACAGACACCAGACGCTGTAGCATTAGGATTTTATGCCCTGCCTTGGTCGGTACTTCAATTAGGTTCCGTTCCTTTTCATCTTTTCACTGGATACATCGGATGGCTAACACGGCGGCTGGAAGAGATTAAGCGGCGGCGCCGGACCCCTGTTCTCCGGATTATTGATTTGTTCGTCTGGCATGTGATTGGTATTGCGTTAATTGGTCTCCTAGCCGTGATTGGATATATTTTGATACATTTGGTTTTATGATTTTGGGAGATTTCGGAATACTACGTTGATTTCGCTTGAAAGTTTGATAAGCCATTCGCCTTTCACCTTTTAGGGCTTTGCTCGTTAACGGACTTATATTTTTTGCCACTTCTACTGGCATGTTTGGTTCACTACAAAAGTCATCTTAGAAAAATCGAATCGGCTTGGTTACGTTGGTAGCGAGATTAGAAATACCGGATTCACAATCGCTCTGCCAGGTTGTTGAAAATCCCCTACACCATCTGTCGTCATCGAGCAAGATTGTCCCCGGACGATTTTCAATTAGCGATTTTACGCCCCACCCATTTGACACCACCCCCACCCTCGCGCGATGATACCCCCGCTCCCAGAATGGGATTTTTTACTGATATTTCCGCGCCCAGATTACGCACCCCAATTAAATAAAGCTGAGGAGGCCCTTTCCGATGGTTAAGGCTGCCGTACTGTATGAAACCAAGTCCCCGTTAGTCGTAGAAGAACTGGAACTGGACGACCCCAAAGCGGGTGAAGTCCTGGTGAAAATCGGCGCCGCCGGCATCTGCCGCAGTGACCGCCACTTCATGCACGGCGACGCCCCCATCGGCCTACCCGTGGTTCTAGGCCACGAGGGCGCGGGAACCATCGAGAAGGTCGGCCCCGGCGTCACGTCGGTTAGACCCGGACAGCAGGTCATCCTGACCTTTGTCGCTTCTTGTGGACGCTGCAAGAGCTGCCTCACCGGCGCCTCCAATCTCTGCGATACCCACGCTGCCGCCGGCTCTTTTATGTTCGACGGCACCACCCGCCTCCACAAAGGCGACACCCGCATCCTCCACTTTGGCAAGACCGCCTGCTTCGCTGAATACAGCGTGATGCCCGAAGCCGCAGTGGTGCCCATCGATACGCCCATCGGCATGGACATCGCCGCCCTCATCGGCTGCTGCGTACCCACCGGCGTCGGCGCGGTAACCACCAGCGCCCAGGTGACCCCCGGCAGCACGGTGGCCGTGATTGGCTGCGGCGGTGTGGGCCTGAACGTGATCATGGGCGCAGCCCTGGTTAACGCGGGCAAGATTATCGCTGTGGACATCCGCGAGAGCCAACTGGAGTTCGCCATGAAGTTCGGCGCAACCCACACGGTTAACGCCTCGGACCAGGATCCGGTTGCCCGCGTGCGCGAACTGACTGGTGGCAAGGGCGCGGACTTCACCTTCGAGGTCTTCGGCTCGGCCGACACGACCAAGGCGGCCTACGACATGGCCGGCAAGAGAAGCACGGTGACCATCGTCGGCATCGCCCCCTGGGGCGCCGAGGCGGGCATCAACGCGGTGGACATTGTCCGCAACGAGAAGACGATGCGCGGCACTTACTACGGTTCGACTCCCGCCCGAGTGGAGATGCCGAAGTTGGTGGACATGTACCTGGCTGGCAAGCTGAACCTGGACGACTTGGTGGTCCGTCAGTATTCCCTGGACGACATCAACGTTGCCTACGACGACATGGACAAAGGCGAGGTAGGCCGCGGCGTAATAATGTTCTAGCCGGTGCCGGTGCAACCGGGTTTTCGGATGCTCTGATTTGGTTTTACAGGCAAAGCTCCCTTATCCAGTGGGGCTTTGTTTTGCGGTGCAACCGAGTTCCCGGGCGGTGCAACCGCGTTTTCGGATGCTCTACATTGGTTTTACAGACAAAGCCTCACTATCCAGTGGGGCTTTGTTTTATTATGGCTAGGAGGGTTGTGTTTGTTGGCCCTGTTGGCTTAGAGCGATCTCGATTTTTGTCACTCCCTGAATCCTCTCCGCTCATCCTGAGCCTGTCGAAGGACCCGGTGGATGGGAGACAATTGGTTTGTGGCAATGGTGGTTCGACAGGCTCACCATGAGCGGGACCATGACCGGGACATAACCGAGATGACCAGAAGCCGCCCCCACCGTCATTCCAGCGAACGCTGGAATCCAGATTGGCTGCGGCAGTCGAGCGTTATTTCCCCCAACCATCCTGGATTCCAGCGTGCGCTGGAATGACGGCAAAACGTGGCAGGGTTTCGATAAAATAGGGCTAGACAATAATCTCCGAGGCTAACTTCGCGTAGGCGGTTCGACGGGTCCGATTTGATTGAAACTCTCGACATTTGGTCGGAGCTCACCATGAGCCGAATTTAACCGGGATGCCCAAATGCCGCCACCCTGTCATTCCGGCGAAAGCCGGAATCCAGATTGGCTGCGGCAGTCAGTCGTTATTTCCCCAACCATCCTGGATGCCAGCGTTCGCTGGAATGACGGCGGAATGACGGCAAAACGTGGCAGCATTCCAGTAAGATAGGGATAGTAGACAATCGGAGAGGCTAACGTGGAAGGACTGACCATAAAACTGGTGGAGACCGAGGAAGAGATGGAGGGCGCATTGGGTGTGCGCTTCCGGGTGTTCGTGGCCGAGCAGCAGGTGCCCGCCGAAGAAGAGCTGGACGAGTTTGACGTTTCCGCCACCCACGCCATCGCCATTATTACTCAAAACGGGGAAGGGCAAGTTATCGGCACTGGCCGGGTGATGTACCGCGACGAGGACTCTGCCGCCCGCATCGGTCGCATGGCCGTGGACGCCGAATGGCGTCACCACGGCATCGGTGGCCAGATACTCAAGTTCCTAGAAGAAGAATCGTCCACCCAGGGCGTGAACACCTACGTGCTAAACGCCCAGGAGTACATCAAAAGCTTCTACGCCGCCCACGGATATGAGGAACGGGGGCTGCCTTTCATGGAAGCCAACATCCCCCATATCCTCATGCGCAAAGAGGCTTAGGGCTACTAGCCCTTTAGCGCGCCTTCCATGTTTTTGATTTCCATCTTGGCGATGTGATCTCCGGGCTGACTGCCCAGGGCTTTGAATCCGGGGGAGTTGCGGAACTCGGTCTCTTTGGCCGGAACATCAATACCGTCTTCGAACTGACGCACCCAGATGAATTCGGTGCGATCGGTGTTGGTCCAAGTCGCCACAACCGGAATTCCCAAAGCCTCGTGGGCAGGCTTAATGCCGGTCTCAAACAGCTTGAGCCAAGAGTCCATCATCCCTTTGTTAATCGTGTACGTGCGCATCTGTGCAACCATGACATTCACTCTCCGTTTTATTTTCCGTATGGGTATTGCTGGACTGGCGGCAGTTTCTTAGGCTGCCTTGGCTGTGCCTAGCACCGGTTCAATCACCCGAACGTCCATCTTCGCGATGTGACTGGTCGGCTTATCTCCCAGGGCCTTGCGTCCCGGCGAGGCGAAGTAAGCCGCTTCCATCTTCGGAATATCCTCGACGCTATTGAAGCTGCGCACCCAGATAAAGTCGGTGCGGTCAGCGTTGGTCCAAGTCGCCACGATGGGAATTCCCAGGCTCTCGTGGACGGGCCGAATCTCCTTGTCGAACAACTCCAACCAGGAGTCCATCATTCCCTTGTTGATGGTATAGGTGCGTAGTTGTGAAACCATAATCTTCACCTCTGTTAGCAATTAGCTTTACGCCACCGCGTACTGCTTGAGCGCGTCCTCGCTGAACTTAAGGCCCAGGCCCGGCTTGTCCGGCACTTCTAGGCAGCCGTCAACGAACTTGGGCAGTTCTTCCCACAATTTCAAGGTCCAGGGCATGTACTCAACGGTCAGGCCGTTGGGAATCGCGCCCATTAGCTGGATATGCACCTCGGGAATCAAGTGACTGACCACCGGCAGGTTGAACGCCTCGGCCATCCCCGCGACTTTCCGCCATTCGGTGATGCCGCCCACCCGCAGCAGGTCAATCATCACAATGTCGATCGAGCGGTTCTCGATGAGCTGCCGGAAAGGCTTGATGCCGTAGACATACTCGCCCGCCGCGATTGGCGTGGCCAAGGCGTCGGCCACCCGAGATAACCCCTGGTAATCGTCGTGGGCCACCACGTCCTCCAGCCAGAACAGATTGTATTCTTCAACCCGCTTGCCGATGGTGATAGCCTGGTTCACGTTCCAAAGTTGGTTGATGTCGCACATGATGTCGATGTCTTCGCCCACGGCCTCCCGCAGGGTTCGCATGCGCAGAACCTCTTTGGCTGGAGTGTCCTCGGCGCCCATCTGCGACTTCATCTGCCGGAACCCTTTCTGCACCAAGGCAGGGCCAATCTCGGCCAACTGCTCCAGGTTCATCGACCGCATCAACGCGCCGCTGGCATAGGTCGGCACCCGCTTCCGGTAGCCGCCCAGCAGGGAGCAAACCGACTGGTTGAGGGCCTTGCCTTTGATATCCCACAGGGCCATATCCACCGCGGCCATCGCCAGGGTCAGCAAGCCACCAGGCCCGGAGCCGCTAGTCTTCTCGCGCAACCCCTGCATGACCGACTCGATGTTCATGGGGTCTTGGCCTACAGCCAAGTCGCACAGGGCTTCTACCACCAACTTCAGCGCTGGGGCTAAGGGGCTCAACCCAAGACCGGGCGCGAAAGTCACGCCGATTCCCTCAATGCCCTCGTCGGTCATCATCTTTAGCGTGATAAAGCCGCGCGTGCCGCCAGCTTTGGGTTGCACGTCCACCAACTGCTCGTCGGCGGGGGCATTCAGCATCTGGACCTGTGACTTGGCAATCTTCATATCAATTCTTCCTGACCAATTTTCCCATTGATTAATTGAATAAGCGGCCTGATTCTACCATAATCTAGCCTCAAATTTGCCCCGGTGGCCATCAAGGAGTTGACGCCGCGATGTGGATGGCCTACCATACTCAACCAGGAATAGTATTAAAGCCGGTTTAGTATTCCTGAATGAGTATTGCCCTCCGATTGAAATGGGGCTGGCACTAATTCGAGAGCCCAAGCAGAGAAGGTACACCACCGAATGACCACCATTAAGCTCGAACCCAGCAAACTCGAACCCAGTAAATTAGAAACCAAAGCAACGGCAATGCAGACTGAGGCTTACTGGGAGAACCTGGTAAAGCGCAGTCTGTGCCGGTTCCTGCTTCTGGCCCAACTGGCCAAGGGGCCGGTTCACGGCTACGGCATTAACCTGGCTATTAAGGAAGCCTGCCAGGGCTGCTGCGAACCCACTGAGGCCATGGTCTACTCCACCATGAAGGAACTGCAAGACGGCGATTACGTCGACTGCCGCATGGAGGAACACCAAGGACGCCAACGCCGCGTCTGCTGGCTGACTCCCACCGGCGAAGAAGCCTTTCGGGCCGCCGCCCGCGTCTGGAAGCAGATGCTTCCCACCGTTGAAGATTGCATCGAAATGGCCCTACCCAAGAGCAAGTAGATTCTCGGCGACTAAATAAATCAGGGGAGAATAAAGCAATGGCTACTGAACAAGACAAGATCAAAGAATTGGTCCGCGAGCGTTACGGCGCCAGGGCCGAGCGGGTAATCAGTCTGACTCCCGTCGAGCTGGAACCAGACGGCTCCTGCTGCGGCGTTGAAGACCCCGAACACGCCATGCGCCTTTACAACGAAGGCCAATTATCTGGTCTGCCCGTCGCGTCCATCGCGGCGTCTGCTGGCTGTGGCAACCCCACTGCCTTGGCCGGACTAAAGCCAGGCGAGCGGGTGCTAGATTTGGGATCGGGCGGCGGTATCGACTGCTTCCTAGCCTCCCAGCAGGTGGGTAACACCGGCCACGTAACCGGCCTGGACATGACCCCCGCAATGCTGGAACTGGCAAGGGCCAACAAGGCCAAGCTAGGCATCGAAAACGTGGAGTTTGTCCAAGGCGAGATGGAAAAGATGCCGCTCCCAGACACCAGCGTTGACGTGATTATCTCCAACTGCGTAGTCTGCCTGTCACCCGACAAGGACGCGGTGTTCACCGAGAGCTACCGTGTGCTGTCGCCCGGCGGCAGGATCCACCTCTCCGACGTGATGGCGTTAACCGCCGACGGCCCCAGCGTCAACACTCCCGAAGAATGGGTTTCTTGCACCGCAGGCGCAGAGTATGTCGATGTATACCGCGACCGTTTGGTCCGCGCCGGGTTCGTAGACATCGAGTTCACCAGCGAGTCCGTAGACTACAAAAAGGACGACGACGAGCGGCCCCCCACCAACACCGCCGGCTACAAAGTAGTAGCCCACAAACCCGCCTAGGCCCCCTTCGGCCAGGCAGAAATAGAAAAAGGACGCCCCAATTGGGGCGTCCTTTTTTTGCGTATGCAAACCTACCCCTGGCGTAGGGGCAGGTTTCCAAACCCGCCCGGTTATTGGTAAAACACGCTTGCTATAACAACCACCATCTCTACGCCTACCTATCGCTTTCCCACAAACACCTTCATATCAACAACCGCCCTGGCAAACAAAAAGGGCGGGTTTGAAACCCGCCCCTACAAATTTGCGCCACACCCGTAGGGGCACGGCCCCGATGCATCGGGGTGCCCCTACGCCGCCCTACCCTAGGTTTATTCGCTTAAAACCCTCTGCGTAGGCCATGCCAACCTTTTTGCCGGTGCTGATTCTTCCTTGGCGAAACCAGTCTCCCGCGTTCTCCTGATCAACCTGGGACGTGTGGGCTTTTAGGGCGTTGACGGCTGTGTCCATGTATTCTTCAACATCAACGAACTGGTCTGAACCGTCGCCGCCGCCAGCCACCCATACTTCTCTAACATTGTGCGGCTCAAGGCCTTCTTCCAGCAGTTCCGGGAAGGTCAACCGGTCCCGGGCGGTGGGGAAGACCGCCGATAGGGCCGCCTCTCCCGACGCATAATGGTCTGGATGACCGAGATAGTTGCTGGAGCTCAGTCCTCTAACCGGGTTGCTCACAATCACCACGTCGGGTTTGTGGCGACGAATCTCACGGGCAATGTCTTTCCTAAGCGCCAAAGTAGGCTCCAAGTAGGCGTCTGGGTAACCCAAGAAGACCACATCCTTTAGCCCCAGAATCTTGCCCGCGTTCCTCTGTTCTTCTTCTCTTGTCTTCACTAGCATTTCGCTGGTCATTTCCGGGTCTGCACTGCCCTTGCTGCCGTCGGTGCATAGAACATAGACGACCTCCCAGCCGTCCGCGCACCACTTGGCCACCGTACCAGAACAACTCCACTCGGCATCATCCGGGTGGGCCATGATGACCATCCCTCGACTAAACGGTTGCGGGAACGGTTCTTCGTTTTCCGCCATGGACTACTTCCTCCCAATTTCCTGGTCTAAAACCCTCTGAATCGAGGGGTGATTTAGCCTCATTTAAGCCTATTTGCAGGCTCAATCTGAAGTGTATCATAGGCCCTGTGGCAGCCGTTGCTGTGCCGACGTTCTGATGCTAGCCTGGGCCTGGACTTATGGACCGTCAAGGAGCAGATTCCCATGCCCACGCTCTGGGCCCAAACAACGGAATTCGGCAGCCTCTCGGTTGGAGACTCCCTACCTATCCTAGTGAAGTTCGACTTTCGTCCCCCAGCCAAAGACGGGGTTGCAACCCCGCAGGAGAACCCAGTAACCGTCGAAAAGCTGACTGGGTACGTTAAAGAAATATTGATGAAGGGATTTCCGCAAAGCGTAGTTAACCACCAAGACACCGTCGTTGATGCCGAGATAATCACCCCGTTCTTGCCCGGCGACACAGTGAGCCTGTCTGGAGCCGTGGTGGGCAAGATTGAAGAAGATGGCAGACGGTTGGTGGAGTGCCGAGTGGTTGTGGAAACCGAAGACGGGGGCGCAACTGTGGCCAAAGCCAACGTGGTAATCAGTTTTTAGAACGGCCAGTCCTAGAATTTCTGCGTCTTCGCCGAGCCGTGGGGCGTGGCGGTTTTTCAGTTGATTCGCTATCACCAGACTCTACCGCCTCATCTCGGGCCAATTGACTGCGATACGCGGCCCATTGCACCTGAGTGATGATGGTGAGCAGGATGCCCGGGACGTAGAACGTCATGATGGGCTGGTACGACTCCGCCTGTATCCACTTGAACCCCAGCACCGCCCCCATAATCAGCAGGGCCCAAGCGACCCCACCCATCATCGTGTTTTGGTTCCACGGGGAACGCAGCACCAATATTGACCACACTGGCCAGAACACGAACATCGGAATCATGTATTCCGGCCGGTAATACCAGGGCCTGGGAAAAGAAGGTTCTTGCGGTTGGTCTACTGGAGCCACCCGTGGAGCCACCCGTGGAGTCACCCGTGGAGTCACCCGGTCTTCCCTGTCTGGAATTAGTTCCTGGTCTGGCATAAATAGAACCTAGTTGCGTGCCAGCAATACATGAAACTCCACCGGTTCAATGGCGCGTTCCTCGCGAATGCAGGCAACGGCGTATTCAATACCCATCCTGGCAAACCCAGAATACTCCATGACGTTATTCCCCAAGATGACCAGCGGCAATTCTCCGTTTAACTCCACCCCAATCTGGGCGGAATCTTCTTCATCGATGCGGAGTTCAACCTGGCGGCCACTCATGCGCTCGATTTTTTCTCTAATCTGGTCGATAAATTCGTGGTCTTCCAACTTAGCCTCAGTTACTCGGGTTTCATCCGGCAAGAAGTGGTTCCCCTAAATTTTATCACTCGGCGGATGCCCGTTGGCAAGCGGTGTTTGGCAACTTACCTAGGCGCAGCAAATCACGAACCGGTACTAGCCGCAGCGGATTTGAGATCTCCGATAAACTCCAATGCCGCAGCGGACAAATCACGACTCGTCTTTACCGCAACCCCAATCTGGACCGGAGGGAAGATATGGCTAAGATCGAGCGCCCCTAGTCTGGGACTATCTTCGTAACTAGGCTCAAACATCTGGGTGATTGTGACTGCGACCCCCATACCAATCTCGACGTACCTACGCACCAATTCACTATTGTCCATCTCCAAGCCCACTTGAAGTCTCAGCCCTTTTACGTTCATCGCATTCTCGAAATATCTGCGTGTGTAGCTCTGTTGGCTAAGCAAAATTAGCGGCCATTCGGCAATGGTTTCGAGACTAGGTCTAGGATTATCCAATATTGGATGGCCGGTGGGAGCCAAGAGATTGAACGGCGCATCAAATAGATTTACGAACGAAATAGACGGGCCCTCCACCTCCGGCGCATGGACTAGTGCCATGTCCACTTCGCCAGCATCAAGTAATTGCATCAGGGCTTGGTATGGCCTGGCCACAACCTTGATTTTGGCCTCGGGATAGCGCAATTGATATTCCTGAAGCACCGGAGGCAAATAATGCAGGGCAAGGTCGGGATAGGAACCAATGCTGAACGAGCCTGATTGCCCTAAATCGTTCATTTGATTGTTAACGGACGCTAGACCGTGTTCCACAGACGACACCAAGGGTCGGGCCAATTCCAACAGCTTGCTGCCGAGTGGCGTAAGCACAATTGGACGCTTGTTTCGGTCGAAAAGCTGTCCGCCAACATCCAGCTCCAACCGTTGCAGATGGGCGGTCACCGTTGGTTGTCCCAGTTCCAGAAAACGCGCCGCTTGGGATACGCTAAATAGGCGGGCAGTATGGTAGAAGCTAATAAGTTCTCGGATATCCATTTGGCCACCTTGCCTCGGATTTATCACAACGGTGTTAACAGCCGCCCGCTCCCAAATTCCGCCTCCCAAAATCGGTTCCGTTCATACTATCATTATTTCGATACTGAACATAAAGAGGAGCCAGTTGACGTTCGCATTCCTCTACAACATAATCCACCGTAACCTAACATCAGTGTCTTTACGGGTTCTTTCGGAACTTCGCTAATAAGCCATCGGGAACCTTGATTCCGCTTTGAAGTAAATGAGCAAAATGGCAACCGCAACCTATTCTCTAGATGACTTCACCAACGACATGGAGTCTCTGCTCAAAGCCCAACCCGACAACCAAAAGACCTTTGATAAGAGGCGTCTGGCGTTTCGTCTTACGTCTCGCTAATATTTGATGCATCACTAAGCTAAAGGAGCAAATTTAGATGGCCAAGAAAATTTCCTCACAAGAATTGAAAGACCTGATGGGCGGGACCGCTCCTTATGCGTTGATAGATGTCCGGGAATCGGGCGAATACAACGCCACCCACATTCCCGGCGCTGCTCTCATACCCCGTCGCCGCATCGAATACATCATTGAAACCTCAGTCCCCTACAAGGGCGTCCAGGTGGTCGTCTGTGACGATGACGGACGCCGGGCCGAATTGGCCGGTGCCACTTTAGAAAAACTCGGTTACACCAACGTTTCTGTGTTGCGGGGAGGCACCAACCGCTGGGCCAGCGATGACTTTCCCACCGAATGGGGCGTAAACGTGCCCAGCAAAGCCTTCGGCGAGCAGCAAGAAGTTGTTCATCTCGTCCCTGAGATTTCGGCCGACGACCTCCACCAGCGCATCGAGAACGGAGAGAAACTGGTCATCCTCGACACCCGAACCCCAGAGGAATACCAGCGCATGTGTATCCCCGGCGGACGCAGCATGCCCGGCGGTGAACTAGCCCTCCGAATTACCGACATCACCAAGGATTTAGACGCCGACACCACGGTGGTTATTAACTGCGCCGGACGCACCCGCAGCATCATGGGCACCCGCGTTCTCCAGCGCATGGGCGTTAATGCTGTGGGCTTGAAGAACGGCACCTCGGGCTGGCTTTTGGCTGGCTATGAACTGGAATACGGCGGAGACCGCGTTACCTTGCCCCAAGTTTCCACCGAGGGCCGGGCCGCTGCCGAGGAATACGCAGCACGGTTGGCCAAAGAGGACGGTGTCCGCTATTTGGACATTCCCAAACTGCAAGAGTTAATGGCCAAACGGGATCAAGAATCAATCTACTTTATTGATGTACGCACCGATCCAGAGTACAACGCCATGCACATCCCTGGTTTCCGTTCCTTCCCCGGCGGACAGGCAGTGCAACGCTCCGACGATGTGGCCGTGGTAAAGAACGCCACCTACATTTTCTGTTGCGATGGCCGGGCCAGGTCCACCATCACTGCTTCCATGTACCGACAAATGGGTCATGAAAACGTCTTTGCCGTGGACGGTGGCGTTCCTGCCTGGCAGACAGCCGGCAATGCCCCGGAAATCACTTTCCAGTCTTCAGAAATACCCGGCATGGCCCAGGCGGAAGCTTCGGTTAAGAAAATTTCACCCCAAGAACTAAACTCCAACAAGCCAGACCTGGTGCTCTTCGTAGACACCAGCCAGGACTTCTCCCAGGGTCACACCCCAGGAGCCAAATGGATTTCCCGCAGTTGGCTGGAGCTTGAAATTGAAGCCGCCGCGCCATCCAAGAGTGCGTCCATCGTCGTTACTTGTGGCCGCGGGGGCGGTGCCACACTGGCCGCCGCAACCCTACAAGGAATGGGCTACACCAACGTTGCAGCCCTAGACGGCGGCATGGCTGCTTGGAAAGGCGCTAACCTGCCGGTAGAACAGGGTCTAACCGGAATTGTGCGTCCTCCCTCGGACATCAACTACCTAGGCGTGGACCGTAGCTACGCTGAAATGATGAATTACCTAAGGTGGGAAACCGACTTAGGTGCAAAATACGCCGCGAAATAACCCACCCTAAAGGCTACGCAGCAAAACTCGAGGAGGGACTTGATGGCGACGAGAGAACAGGAAGGCGCAATTCCCGATTTTCTTAGAATGGACGAGGCAATTGGCTCGGACCCTGCCAATGCCGACAAGACCGGCAACTGGAACGGCTGGCCCACCAAGGACGTTACCCCCATCACGCTGATGGACGACCAAGGACGGACAGTACGAATCCGCACACCGGTAATGGACTTGGAAGGACTAATTACTCCTACCGAGCTTCATTACACCGTCCAGCACTTCGCGGTTCCTCCGGTGGTGGAAACCGACAAGTGGGAGCTCAAGATTCACGGGCAAGTGAAGAATCCCATCACTCTGAACTTCGACCAGCTACGACGCTTCCCCGGCAAAAGCGTACGCACGGTCATGGAATGCTCGGGCAGCGATGCTACTTTCTTCGAGTATTTCAAGGGCGAAGGCCCAAAACCCTCGCGTACCCAAGAGCGCATGATTTTGAGCGCCAGCGAATGGACCGGCGTCCCTTTGGCCGCCGTATTAAACGCCGCCGGTCTTACCGATAAATCCCTCTACGTGCGGGCCGTGGGCAATGACCAGGGAGTGCCCGCCACCGCCGCCGAAGGCACCGACCCCTTCTTCTACGATAAGGGTCTGGCGATTCAAAAAGCGCTGCATCCAGACACCCTCTTGGCCGTCGCCCAGAACGGGCAGCTTTTGGAACACCTACACGGCGCTCCAGTTCGCCTGCTGGTGCCTGGTTGGTCCGGCAACTGGTCGGTGAAGTGGCTCACGGAACTGGAAATTTTGGACCACATGCCCGATTGCTGGTACCACTATCAGTTCTACTACTACGGTGAGTCGAAGGACGACCCCAACAAAGAGTTAATTACCACCCTCGGCGTCAAGTCCATTGTCACCCAGCCCAACGACGACACCGAAAAGATGACCAAGGGCGTCCACATGGTTCGTGGTTACGCTTGGAGCGGCGCCGGAGCCATCTCAGAGGTCGACGTTAGCGTCGACGGCGGCGATACCTGGCACTCCGCCCACATCGAGCAGCCCCGTGACCGGTTCATGTGGGTTCGTTGGTCCTACCAGTGGAATGCAGACAAACCAGGCAAGTACAACATAATGTCTCGCGCCACCGACGAAGTGGGCCGCGTACAGTCACGAGAACCCCGTTACAACAACATGCGCAAAAACTTCAGCGCCATAGTCGGTTATCCAGTCACCGTTGAATAAGTTGAATAAAAAGGCTATCCCGTAACTATTGAATAAAGGGTTATCCAGTTACGGTTTAATAACTGGCACCGAATCTAATACCCGGAGAAACCAATGCCAATAATCGACCATTCAGACATACGCTTGGCCCCCACCACGGAACGGGTGCGAGAGCGGTATCTGGTATCTAAAGACCGCGGTGCGGTATCATTAACCGTAAAAGAAGTGGAGATTGCACCCGGCTGGGAAGGGCGATTGCACACCCATCCGGTAGATGTCTCCATTCAGGTATTGTCCGGAGCCATCCAGGTCATTCTGGGTGACGAAGTGCGGACAGTAAGGCCGGGAACCACCCTGTTGGCCCCGCCAGGCGTACCCCACAAGCTAATTCACCATCTCTGGACGCCGGCACTCTTAATGATTACCTATCCGTCGGCAGAGCTGGTAACCGACCACCTGGAATAACCCGGAAGTAACCCGGAAATCTCAGTAAAATCACCAGAACGTCTTGAGGAGGACCCCAAATGGCCCTGCCAAAAATCGGCACCCAAGTAGCACCACAAATTATTCCTACAAACGCTGGTCTTCGGACATGGGCCGCGCCCCCGCAGGCTTTGCAGAATGAGATAGTCCCCAACGAACTGTTCTACATCCGCAACCACTGGAAAGAAAGTCCTAACATCGACATCAACACCTTCGAATTGAAGATTGACGGCGAGGTCGAGCGCACGATTACCCTGTCCTTTGAAGACCTCAAGAAATTGCCTCAAAAGCGTTTCCAAGTAACCTTTGAGTGCTGCGGCAACAGCCCAGTGCCCGAGTATTTCACCAAGTCCCTCCGCATCAGCTCTGTGATGGAGCAGATTAAGGGCCATGGGATTATGGGCAACGCCGAGTGGGCCGGAGTCTCCCTAAAAGATGTTCTGGAATTGGCCGGAGTCAAAGACTCGGCAGTCGAAGTAATGTTCGAAGGTGCCGACCACGGTGCCGACGAAGTAGTTGGCGATCCTGCGGAAATCACCTACGAGCGCAGCCTGCCAATGGCCAAAGCCCTCCACGAAGACACCATCTTGGCCTATGAGATGAACGGCGAGCCATTGCCCAAGGACCACGGCTACCCCCTGCGGCTCTTGGTCTCTGGTTGGTACGGCATGAACTCGGTCAAGTGGCTGGTTGGCATTCACGTTCTGGATCATAAATTCGACGGGTTCTACATGACCCAGCGCTACATGACCATGAATGAGCCCGGAAACCCAGTACCCTACCGTTTTTATGGCAAGTTACAGGTCAAGTCCATCATCACCAGCCCGTTGCCAGGCGAGATTATCCCCGCCAGCGGCTACACCTTGGCTGGCGCAGCGTGGTCCGGTGAAGAGGACATAGAAGAAGTTGAGATTAGCACCGACGGCGGCGAGACGTGGAACCCGGTGGACAAGCTCCATGACCGGGAAGCTTACTCGTGGTATCGGTGGGAGCACCAATGGAATCCGCCCGCCGAGGGCAAGTACACAATCATGTCCCGCGCCACCAATGTGTTAGGCGTCACCCAACCCATGGAATTCCCCAACCCTTGGGACGGTCGCGGCTATGGCAACAACATGGTCTTCCCTTACGATGTAGAGGTCAGGGCCTAAAGCCGCGGTAGCAAGATAACAACCAAGATAATAATCACGATAACAGGGGTGCAAGACTGACAGCTCCTAGCCGATTCCCATTTCCACTGGCGTTCGGCCTGGTATTGGCCGCAGTCATCGCGCTAATCATATTCCTTGGCGCGTGGGCAGTATCGGCAGATGTGGGCGGCCAGCGTACGTTGGCCTTTGGCCTGCCGGGCACTACGCCCACCCTGACCGGCGAAAATCTCCAGGGAGACAGCGCCGGTCAGTTCGGGGCGAACAACGCGGACAATCAAAGCGCGGTTGCAGATACTTGGTGGGGCCAGGCGTTACTAACGGCTTGTCCACTTCACTAATTAATTAATTAATTTAAATACGGCAAATACTACGAACCAACGACTGACCAACTGGCGGGCGGGGACATCATCCGCCCAGTTTTACTTGATGTCTGGTCTCAACTTGATACAAGGACACTAAATGGCGGTAATCACTAATCCAGTCCAGGGAGCCACTCGCTCTCCAAAAAGAATTCACCGCGCCTGGTTCATACTAGCGATTCTAGCCGTAGCCCAGATTACCGCACAGTCGATTAGCATGTCCGCCGGAATCATGGTCGCCCCATTAAACGACCCCGACGGTCCATTCGGCTGGAACATTGGCCTCATCGGCGCAGCATTGGCCACCTACTACATTTGCGGTGCAACTGTAGCCCCAATTACCGGCATGCTTGGCGACCGCTACGGCGCGCGGCCTTTGATGTTCGCCTGCGGAATCCTCTACATGACCAGCATGATTCTGGTCGGCACGATAACCCACGTTTGGCAATTCTTCTTATACTTTGGCGTCATGCTGTCCGTAACCCAGTCCTTGGCAATGGTGCCTCTGTTGGCATCGGTTAGTGGCTGGTTCAAAATAAGATTGGGCCTGGCCACCGGGATTCTTTGGGCTTCGGGCGGAATTGGAGCAGCAGCAATCGCGCCATCCGTTGCCAGCCTCTTGGAATCAGTTGGTTGGCAAGCCACATTTACCATCATCGGTATAGCAGGAGGCGGTACGCTGACCCTGCTGACCTTCTTCTTTCGTTCCAAGCCAGCCGACGCCAAGACCATCGCCTTTGGTGCGCGGGCAAACGAACCACCGGAAGTTGTCCGGAGCAAAGAGATAACCCGTCTCAGGCTAAAGGTCTTTAATAAAGCGATGCGCCGGACCAGAGCGTTCTGGAACCTGCCTGCCATCCACGGACTAGGTTGTGCGGGGCACGGCATCATTTTAATTTATTCGATACCTTTAGCCATCGAAAAAGGCATCAGCCTTTCTTCGGCGTCATACATTTTGGCTCTCATCTCCATCTTCAGCATCCTGGGCCGCTTCATGGCCCCGATATTGGCGGAGCGGATGGGCGGCAAACCTGTAATCATGACGGCCTTGGTGGTGCAGGGTATAACGGTTCTAGTATTATTCTGGGCTCAAGACGCTTGGAGCTTCTACCTGTTCGCCGCGTTGTTCGGGCTGGGTTTTGGTGGCGAAATGTCCGCCTACTTGGTGGTCAACCGCCAGTACTTCGGCACCGGGCCATTGGCGACTTTGTACGGATTTGAAACCATGGGAGCGCTTTCCGGCCATGCCACCGCCACGGTGCTGGGCGGACTGTTAATCTACATAACCGGTTCGTTCAATCCGGTGTTGGTCCTTTCCATGTTCTTCAGCTTTACTGGCGTTTTGGTGGTTTTCAGCATGGAGTCCAATGCCCGTGTGCTGATTCCCGACTGGGAAGACGCCCTGCCTCCCGAAGCTAGAACTACTCCCCAAATCGCCACCCAATCGGTGCGGGCCGCCCAACTGGAACAGGCGATTGTAGACTAGCTGCCTCGGTTTCTTTGGCAACATTCAAGCTTCGGCATAGGCTTATTTTTTAGAGGTTTACCGGCATGGCAGAACTCATCGACTTGACCCTAACCCTGGGCAGCGACCGGATTAGTCTGGTGCCCGGCTTGGTCGGCGTCGAGACCACACCAATCCAGACCCATGAGACCCACGCTCGTTCAAACCAAAAGCTTTGCCTGGCTACTCACGTCGGCACCCACGTTGACGCCCCCTACCACTTCGTAGACGGCGCAACCACTATAGAAAATATGCCCCTTGAGAAGTACGCGGGGCCTGCGCTTTTGTTGGACCTACGCACGGTATTCAAGGGCCAATCGCCGTTACTGGTCTCGGAATTACAAGACGCAGGCGCAAATTCTGGGTCGGTCAAAGACAAAATAGTAGTCCTATTCACCGGCTGGGCTGAAGCCGAATCCGGCGGCCCACGCTTCTACGGCCACGGGCCATATCTCAGCACGGAAGGGGCCGCATTCTTGGCCGACTGCGGGGCAAACGCCGTCGCGGTGGACTTTCCAATCGACAAGCACCCCGACACGCCCCTATCCACCATCAAAGACTTCCCGGTGCACCGGCTACTCCTGGGGCAGAATATCCCACTGATTGAAAACCTGATTAACCTGGACAAACTGGTAGGCAAAGAGTTCGAACTGTGGGCACTCCCGCTAAAGCTCAAGGGCGGAGACGGCGCTGCCACCAGGGCCGTTGCTCGCGTCCTCTAGCCTGCATCTACGATGAACGTAATGGACGCCCTGCCGATTCTGTTGGCCACCGGAAACGGGGATAAACAGAACGCATTCCGGACGCTGCTCGACAGCCTTGCTCTCCGCTGTGTCACCTCCGCGGAGGCTGGCGTCACCGCATCTACCCAAGAAGACGGCGAAACCCATGAGGCCATCGCCCAAGAAAAAGCCATTGAGTGGTCGAAGGCCGGTTCCATGCTGGCCATCGCCTCCGACGGCGGCCTGGTCATCCCCGCTTTGGGCCCTGCTTGGGAGAGTCGGCACACCCGCCGCTTTGCTGGCCCAGGAGTTGACGACGCTCAGCGAGTGGACCGCTTGCTCGAACTCATGGAGCCGTTCATTGGCACCGACAGAAACGCTTCCTGGGCCGAAGCTGTAGCCGTTGCCCACAAAGGCCGTCTTTTGGCTTCCTGGGAGCTTGTGGGAGCAACTGGCATGATAGCCGAGACCAGAGAACCCGGCCCGGTACCCGAGTTCTGGGCTTTCACAGTTTGGACATTTCCCCAGTACGGCAAGACCTACAACCAACTCACCCCAGACGAGCTGGCGTCGCTCAACGATCACTGGACGCGGCTGGGCCAACTGGTGCGCCGCTTTTTCCAGTCCATTTTCGTTCCTCCGGTTGAGTAATCCCTGCCTTGAGTTTGTCCCTTAAATTTGCCCCGGTGGTGCGCTCTGCACCTTTGGGATACAATGATTTCTCGTGCCTAGCTAGGCAGTAGAATCCCCGGAGACGGTGACCCGATTGACCACCACTGAGCCCGCCCCTGGAACGATCCACGGATACAAAGCCCCCGAGTCCATCGAAGATGTCCAAAACCTGCTGCGTGACCAGGTCTACATAACCGACCGCGCGTTAGCAGTCCCCATATTTCTGGCAATGAAGCTGCAACGGCCCCTGTTCCTCGAAGGAGAGGCCGGCGTTGGCAAGACCGAGATTGCCCGCGCCTTGGCCGCTGGCCTGGGCACCAAACTCATCCGCCTGCAATGCTACGAAGGCTTGGACGTTAACCAGGCGGTTTACGAGTGGAACCATACCCGCCAAGTCCTGGAAATTCGCCTCATGGAGGCGGCGGGAGACGTTGACCGCCAAGCCGCCAACGCCGACCTGTTCAGCGAGAAATTCCTCATCAAGCGCCCCCTGCTCCAGGCCATTGACGACGCCGAAGAGCGGCCTCCGGTGCTCCTCATCGACGAGTTGGACCGCTCCGATGAGGAATTCGAAGGGTTTCTGCTAGAGCTTCTCGGCGATTATCAGATAACCATCCCAGAACTCGGCACTTACAAAGCCGCGCATCCGCCCATCGTAATCATCACCTCCAACCGCACCCGGGAGATTCACGACGCACTAAAACGCCGCTGCCTCTACTACTGGGTCGATTACCCCGACTACCAAAAAGAGCTTCAAATCATCACCGCCCGGATTCCAGACGCCCCCAGGAAGCTGGCCGAGCAGGTGACCGCTTTCATCCAAGAAATGCGGGAAACCGAACTATTTAAGATTCCCGGCGTCTCCGAAACTTTGGACTGGCTATCAGCACTATTAGCCTTAAACCAAACAGAGTTGGATCCGGAAGTGATTGACGAAACCCTGGGCCTGATGCTCAAGTACCAAGACGACATCGAGGCCGTTAAAGGCGAGCCCGTCCGCGCCATGCTGGAGCGCTCCAAGAACCGGGGGCCACGCCGGGGCGGCCGCCGACGCGGGTAGTTATGGCCGGTCCAATTCCCATAATCCCCAACGACGCTGGCCCAGACGGCCATATCCTGCACAGCCTGACGCTGTTCGGGGAGATGCTACGCCGAGTAGGTCTGGATATCGGTTCGGGCAATATGCTGGATTTGGTGCGCGCCACCGACCACGTGTCCATCGGAAAGCGGGGGGAGTTCTTTCAAGCGGCCCGCAGTATCCTGGTACACCGTAAGCAAGACCTGCCCATATTCGACGAGGCCTTCAAGGTGTTTTGGCGCAAACCAGCCACCAGCGCCACCACCATGGATCTACGCTCCCTGGGTGAACAACGACGCTTCCGCAAGCCCCAGGTCGGAACGGGCCGGGACGACGAATCCGAAGGCACCGGGGCAATCGAAGGCGAACCGGACGACGATTCAGTCCAAAACGTTGACCTGAGCCGCACCTACAGCGCAACGGAAGTGTTCCGCCAAAAAGACTTCTCCGAGTTCACAACCAGGGAGATGGCCGAAGCACAGAGCATGATGGTCAACCTGACCTGGGATTTAGGCCAGCGACGCACTCGGCGATTGGCTCCAGGCAGCCACGGTCAACTGGACCTGCGCCGCACCATGCGGAAGAGCCTGAAATACGGCGGAGAATTCTTAGAGTTGGCCGCCCGTTCTCCAAAGCACAAGAACCGCTCGTTGGTGCTCATCTGCGACGTCAGCGGCTCCATGGAACCCTACACCAGGATGCTCCTACAGTTTATCCACACCATCGCCGGGGGCTTCGACCAACTAGAAGCCTTTTTGTTCGCCACCCGGCTGACCCGCATTACCCGCAACCTGAAATACCGGAGCATCGACCAATCGATTGACGAGGTCTCCAAGGCGGTGCCCGACTGGGCTGGCGGCACCCGGATCGGCGACGCCGTTAAGACCTTCAACTACCAGTGGCTGCGGCGGGTGCTACGGGGCCAGGCGGTGGTGTTAATAATCTCCGACGGTTGGGACCGGGGCGACCCCGAATTACTAGCGCGAGAAACCTCCCGGTTACAGCGCAGTTGCCACCGCCTAATCTGGTTGAACCCGCTCTTGGGTTCGCCCGATTACCAACCCTTGACCCAAGGTATGAAAGCGGCGCTGCCCTACGTTGACGATTTTCTGCCGGTGCACAACCTGAACAGCCTAGAATCCCTGGCCCAACACCTCGGCACGTTGGGACCAAACCGCGCGTTGAGTCGGGCCTACCGTCCACCCACCGAACAAGAACCGGCTCCTGAACCAGTAGTAGCACGGGACCGGCCCATCGACCGGTTAAATCTACCCACCTTTCAACACCCAATGTGGGGCAAGAAACCCTAGCATGCAAATTTAATTTAAGGCGGAGGTACTCGAAATGGCAGACCACCCGACACCCAGCGGAATCATGCAACTTGGCTTGGGCTTTTGGGGTTCTAAAACCCTACTAACCGCAACCGAGTTGGGGCTCTTTACCGAGCTGGCCGCCAATGGGCCCCAAGATGAAGCGACCTTGACCAAGGCCATTGGTATTCACAGCAGGAGCTCCCGAGACTTTCTAGACGCATTGGTTGCACTGGGAATGTTGGAGCGAAAAGACGGCAAGTACAGCAATACCCGCGACACCGAGGTATTCCTCGACCGCAACAAGCCTTCATACGTTGGCGGCATGCTGGAGATGGCCAACGCCCGCCTCTATCCATTCTGGAATAATCTAACCGAGGGACTAAAGACCGGAGAGCCCCAGAACGAAATTAAAGTCGGTGGAGACTTGTTCGAGGCGATCTACGGTAATCCTGAAACTCTGAAAAGCTTCTTGCACGGCATGACCAGTATTAGCATGGGGGCGAACATGACTATCGCCAGCAAGTTCCCCTGGGCGAAATACAAGACGTTCTCCGACGTGGGTACCGCCCAGGGCGGACTGGCCGTTCAAATCGCTTTGGCGAACCAGCATCTTACGGGTACCGGTTTCGACCTACCGGTGGCCAAAGATACATTCGAGCAGTATGTCTCAGACATGGGTGTATCAGACCGGCTCTCATTTGCGCCGGGCGATTTCTTCAACGACCCAATGCCCCAGACCGACGTCATTACCATGGGTCACATACTCCACGACTGGGATCTGGACAACAAAAAAATGTTGCTGGAAAAAGCCTACCAAGCCCTTAACCCAGGTGGCGCGTTGATCGTTTACGAGACTATCATCGACGACGACCGCTCCCAAAACGCCTTCGGCCTATTGATGAGCTTGAACATGCTAATCGAGACGAGGGGTGGCTTCGACTACACCGGAGCGGACTGCCAGGGATGGATGGCTGGCGTAGGGTTCAAAGACACCTACGTTGAACACCTAATCGGCCCAGACTCAATGGTAGTCGGCTTTAAATAGTCGGAGACCTAAGCGCCCTACGGACCGGCCAGACCGTGAACCGTAGCAAGAGCACTATCACAAAAGCCCCGGCAGCCAGTGCCCCGCCGGCCACAGCGTCCAGTATAAAGTGGTTGCCGGTAAGTACGATGGCGGCGAAGGTTAGTACCGGGTACAACAAGGCCAGTGCCCGGCACGGGCCGCGCAGGGTTCTCCAGAACAAGACTCCAAGAATCACCGTCCAACTGAAGTGCAAGCTGGGCATGGCGGCGGAGATATTGTAGAAAGAGGCCATGTCTTCGCTGCCGTAGAACGTTGGCCCGTATTCCTGAATTGTATTCAGCAAACCAACACCCGGAATGGCAAATGGCGAGGCCGCGGGAAAGACCATGAAGGTAAGCAGAGCCCCGGCCAAGTTCACGAACACCACCGTCCGATAAAAATAGTAGTCCTGCCGGTTATTGATGAACAGAACAAGGGCTACGAGCATAATCACGGGCCAGTAGGTGACGATATACACCCAATTCATCGTCACCACCAGAGACTTCGCGTTCTCCACGGCCCAAGACTGCCAACCCGGCTCCCAAAGAAACCCCAAGTCCTTCTGCAGGGAAACTATCTTGTCGCCGTTATCCAATCCCACGGCTTGAAAATCGGCATGAACCAAGCCCTTGGTGGCCAAATAAACAAGATACGCGCCGATGTAGAGAGCAATTTCGATTAAGCCAGCGCACTTAGCCCAGATAGCAGCAATCATGGTGCTTTCATGCTGGCTTGGTGGAGTGGCGGCAAATCAGGTAGACACCCAAACCCGTTCAAACGGCGATTGAACGCTGTCCGGTAGCCAGTTCGTTTTCTTCCGCATCAGTTCCTCGTGCATGATTGAAGGCGGTACAAGCTTTGGAATATACGACGGGTAGGAAAAATCGCCGCCGAATCCCCAGTTCCATGGTCAAGAATGAGGCGAGTATCAGCAGCCCTCCGACAATCGCATCCATGATGTAGTGGTTGCCGGTGATTGTAATGGCAAACAGCGTCATGGTCGGATATATGACACCAAATATCTTAATAAACTTGTTGTGCGTTCTCAAAAACATGATGCCAAACATCACGGTCCAACTGAAGTGCAAGCTGGGCATGGCGGCGTAGGCGTTGTAGTAGTTGGCGAATTCTCTGCTGGCGTATCCCGACGGACCAAATACCTTTATCGTGTCAACAAAATTCTCAGCCATCATTCTTGGCGGGGCCAACGGGAACAACATGAACCCCAGCAACGCGAGAATAAAACTGAGCAAAACGACGTTTCTGTAATACGTGTACCGGGTCCGGTTGGTAACGTACAGAATTACAGCGGCGGTTAATACAATGGGGAAGAAGGTAACTATATAGGCCCAGTTAAAAAAGATGACCAGTGACCGAGCGCTATCAATGGCCCAAGACTGCCAGACCGGTTCCCAGAAAAATCCTGCGTTCTTTTCAAACTCAATCACCCGGCGAGCGTTGGTCATGGCCGTGATGTGCAAATCGTTAAAGACCAGGACGCGAGTGTACATATAGGCGAAATACCCGCCCACAACAATCCCAATCTCCCTTAGGTGAGGAAGCCAAAACCTGGATAGAGGGAATTGAGCGAGTTTATTTCTGATTGTGGTCATTATCCGGCTTTCTTAATCACCGCTTCAACTTGGGTCCCGCATAAACGGAAAATACCGCACCACCAATAATCTATTATCCCACTAACTTTGATGCGGCGGCGGCCAGGCAGTTGCAGCGCCACGCGAAATTTAACTGAGAGTTTGCCATAGACCGGCATGAATTTCTAGAGTCAATCGTACCTAACTCTAGTCGGGAGCTTCGGTGTTTGCCTCAACCTGCGCTTCATCCTGCTGGCCAGCTTGCGCAACAATCATCTCTGAGCCGGGCACTTCTATGCCCGGTTTTACCCCGTTTCCATTGGCAGGCATTCGGCCATTAACCTGTAGCAAAAATGGTGCCGGTTGTAGGTCAACTGGCCCGCGGCTCCGGGCGGCACTGCTGCCCTGGTAAACGCTGCAGTCCAAACAGCCGACCCATTTTTCGGGCGTGAAGTCTTTTTTGAACAAGCCCCGGGCCGTGGTGTAACTGGCGTTGTTCCAAATCTCTTTCACCGATGATTCGTTGGCATCCCCAAAATCCTCGGTCTTGTCAGTGAGATAACAACAGGGCGCAAATCCGCCGTCCCAGTTAATCACAGCGCTCCGCCACAACCGCCAGCAGACGCCGCCGTCCTCTTGATAGGGTTTGTAAAACGGGTCGGCCCGCAAGTAATCCGGGTTCTGGCGGGGCAGCCACCGCTCAGCTTCGGCTGGGTCGTCCTCCCCGTGGGGGAAGTCGACTTTCTTGAACACCAACGAATCGACCCCCAACTCTGTGGCCAGGGCCTTGGCCTCTTCCAGTTGGTGCTCGTTCTGTCGCATGACGATGAATTGCCATTCGATGTGCGGAGTCTTTGAACCCAACTCACGCTTTTTTTGGTCCAAAAGCCGCAGGTTATCCAACACCCGGTCTAGGTGCCCGCCAACCCGGTAGACCTCGTAGACCTCCTGAGTCACACCATCCAGGGAAACAATCATTACATCCAACCCCGACTTAATTACCTGTTCCGCCAATTCCGGAGTCAGGGGCTTATTCAGGTTGGAGCTGATTATCGTCGCCACCTTCTGCTTGTGGGCGTACGCGATGTACTCGTGGATGCGCCGGTTCAAGAAGGGCTCACCCCAACTGTATAGCGTAAGCCACATACAAGAATGCTTTATCTGGTCAACCACTTTGGTGAACAGACCATAGTCCATCACCCCTTGGTCCCGGTGGATGGTGCCTTTACCCGTGTGGCAGAGCGGACATTTCAGTTGGCAGATGTTGGTCGTGTCTACCTCCCATTCGTAGGGAGACCCCCAAATTATGCGGCGAGCGAACCTAAGTTGAAGCTCCACACGGATGAAATTAAAGAACTTACGCCAACTAAAGTAACGGGTTGCCAACCAGAACCGCTGATCGCGACGACCGTCGGCCACCGAGTCGATTACGCCGCCATTAACCTGCAGCCAGCGTTCGCCAACGTATATCGCCGCCTTCAAACACCAGAAGAATGGGTTATATCGGACCATAAATTATTCGTTCAAAAGCGTTTCCCGGCGTAGCGCCAAGAAAGCCGTAGTTAGATTTCAGTACCGCTGCGAGGTGTGCCCATCGGCTTCACGCGCCCGTTCATGATACTCCAGGCGTATTCGGTCGTTCAACCGAACCTGGGCGAGCTTCTTTTAACTCCGAGAAATTGACTCGGTTCAAACCGACAGAGTATCCTTGTCGAACCCTTGGCGACCCAGTGTTAAACCCCAACCCGCCCCGTCTCCAGTGCACGCGGCAGGTACAAAAGGAACCACAGATGAGCGAAGGAAAACAGGTCCTTTCCCCAGCCCAGCGGTCACTATTGACCGAGGTTATCAACCGGATAATCCCCGCCAAGGACAAGCTACCGGGCGCGGGAGATCTGGAAATAACCGGATTCATCGAAAACGTAGCTGCCAGTAAACCTGAACTGACCCGCCTGCTCAACGACGGGCTGGCCAAGATTGGCGTCGCCGCTGGTCAGGACTCCACCGGTGGATTTGGGAGTCTCTCCAACACTGCCAAAGACGAACTATTACGTGCAATCGAGGCCGCCAACCCCGTTTTCTTCGACCAGTTGGTCCTTCAGACCTACAACGGCTATTACACCAATCCCGAAGTATTCAAGCTCATCGGCTATAATGTCCCCAAGCTGGCTCCACCAGGGTCCCAGCCGGAGTTGCTGGATACGTCCCTGCTGGACCAACAGCGCAAGCGGGAACCTTTCTGGAAAAAAGTCTAAATAAGCTGGCTTACTCAACCAACGTAAAAGACACGATATGCCAAGAGAAGATTTCGACCAAAAATTAGGTCTGCTTCAACAAGAGGTAGAGGTTCTTGCCCAGATAGTGGGCAAGTCTATTAACCGCGCCGTTGACGCATTGAAACGGCGGGACTTGGTCGCTTCTCAAGAAGTCATCAACGACGACGACTACATTGACCAGAAGCGGTTCGAAATCGAAGACCGGTGCGTCGACTTGATTGCCACTCAGCAGCCCATGGCTGGCGACCTACGGGTCATTATCGCGTTGCTGCACATCGTCGTAGAACTGGAACGGATGGGTGACTACGCCGAGGGAATCGCCAAGATTAGCGTTTCAATGGGCGACGCGCCAACCCTGAAACCCCTAATCGACATACCTCGTATGGCCGAGAAGGCCACCACCATGCTCAACGACAGCATCGACTCGCTGTTGAACCGGGACATGGTGAAAGCCAACGCTGTTTGTCAGGCCGACGACGAGGTTGACGACCTATACAACCAGGTCTACCGGGAACTACTTTTGTTCATGATTCAAGACCCCGAGACCATCCAGCGAGCCACCTACCTGCTGTGGGTTGCCCACGACCTGGAACGTATCGCCGACCGGGCGACCAACATTGCCGAGCGGGTGATTTTCTTGGTCACCGGCAAATTAGTGGAGATTAACGTCTCCAAGTACTAAGCCTAGGCAGTGAACGCCAACTCCAATTGGCCCTTGGTCGCCATCTTCGCCTGCACCGTTGCCCTGTCGGGCAGATTCCACTGCCGCCGCACCCGGTCCACTGTATTCAATATGCTCTTGGTATATTCTTCTGGCGCGTAGGTCTTGTGGTATAGCCGGTTGTAACCCGGAGTTAGGTGGGGATAAGCCTCTCGCAGCATCGGCATGAACCACTCTTTGGAGCCAGGCTTTAGAAACAGCACGTTGGCTCCCAAATACTGGGCTTTGTGTTCGTGAGCCGCTGCCACCACCGCCTGGATGTTCTCTTCGTTGTCGGTAATTCCCGGCAGCAACGGGGCCATCATCACCCCCGCCGACACGCCGTTCTCCACCAGGTACTGCATGGTTTCCAAGCGAGCTTCGGGCCGTGGCGTTCCCGGCTCCATCATCTTCCACACCTTTTCGTCGATGGTTCCGACACTGAAATTCACGTGAACGTCGGCCACCTGGCTGAGTTCCGCCAAAATATCAGCGTCCCGGCGCACCAACACGCCCTTGGTAGTAATCGATACCGGATTCTGAAAGTCGCGCAGAACGTGCAGCAGACGGCGGGTAATCTCGTATTCGGCTTCGGCCGGTTCGTAGGGATCGGAGGCAGTGCCGATGGCGATGGACTCCCGACGCCAACTGGGCCGCTTTAGCTCTTTCCGCAGCACCTCGGGAGCATTCACCTTGGCAAAGACCCTGGTCTCGAAATCGCGTCCCGAATCCAGGCCCCAGTATTCGTGGGTGGGCCGTGCGTAACAGTAGGTGCAGGCGTGACGGCAGCCCCGGTACGGGTTCATCGTCCACCGGAAGGGGAACCGGGGAACGTCAATTTTATTGAGTAGCGTCTTGCAGTAAATCTCTTGAACGTCGGCACCTGCCATAAGCCCTCCCGAGCAACCAGCGTATAACTACGGATATACTAAAACATTCGTTCTAATTATACGCCTACGTCGCCTAAGAGGGCAAGACGAAGTCGTCAGAGAGGCCGCTTCTTACCGCTTGTAGACCGCCGCGCCACCGGAACGGTCGCAGTTCAGCTTACGGCTCAGGTGCAGGCCTTCCAGGATGAACTCTACAGCCGAAGCGATTACCTCGGGCCGCTTGTCGTTGGTCAATTTCTTAACTGCCGTAGCCAGTCCGTCAATCTTCTTGACCAAATCCGGGTAACCCGCTGCGGGCATGTCACTACCGGTTTCGGCGCTGTTGCCAAGGTCGAAGGCAGTCACTATGGGGTCTAGGTCATCGACGTTGAAGTAGCCACCAAACGTCCGCAGCACCGCCCGGCGGGTCAGTTCATCGGTCACTCGTGACTCGCGGCCTTCTTCAAAGGTCTCCAACTCAATCTTTCCGGCAAATGACGCCACGATGTACGCCAGGTCGCTGACCCTTGGACAGCTCCACTCCTCGCCGTTCCGAATTGACCGGCGCACGGCGTTGCCCAACATCGTCTCGTAGTTGGCGATGGACACTCGGACGCTGACCCCGGAGCGCTGGTTAATCTCGCTGCTCTGGCGGGCCTGGACGGTAATTTCCGCCAACGTCTCTTTCATGTAGTCCGGGATTACCAGTTTGTCCTCTTCGGGGAATTTGGAGCGCTCCTGGTCCATGATGTTGATTTCATCTTGGGGGTCCAAGGGATAGTGTGTGTGGATCTGGGAGCCGTAGCGGTCTTTCAGCGGGGTCACAATCCGGCCACGGTTGGTATAGTCCTCGGGGTTGGCGGTTGACACCACGAACAAGTCCAAGGGCAGGCGAATGCGGTAGCCCTTAATCTGCACGTCCCGCTCTTCCATCAGGTTGAACAGGCCCACCTGGATTCTTTCGGCCAAGTCAGGCAACTCATTGATACAGAAAATTCCGCGGTTAGTGCGGGGAATCAGGCCATAGTGAATCACCAACTCGTCGGAAAGGTAGTGGCCTTCAGCAACCTTAATCGGGTCTATCTCGCCAATGAGGTCGGCGATGGATATATCGGGGGTTGCCAGCTTTTCCGAGTAGCGGTCCTCTCTGGAAATCCACTCCAGCGGCGTTTTGTCTCCCATCTCCGCAACTTTATTGCGACAGACCTGGCAAATTGGGTCATAGGGGTTATCGTTAATCTCGCAGTCGGCAATCTTGGGTATCGCCTCATCCATAAGGGTGGTCAGGCTCCGAATCATGCGGGATTTTGCCTGGCCACGCTCGCCCAGCAGGATGATGTCCTGCCCGGCCAAAATGGCGTTCTCAACTTGTGGGATTACCGTATGTTCAAATCCGACAATGCCGGGAAATACTAACTCTTCAGATTGAATCTTTTTGATTAGGTTCTTACGAAGTTCTTCCCGTACGGGAATGACTTGGTAGTTGCTCTTGCGGAGAGCTCCAACGGTCTGGGGAAGTTTTACGGTAGGCATGGTCACTCCTCCATAAAGGACGAATTGTCGCCAGCGATAGACAACAACGATACGGCACCTGGTCTAGACAATAAGCGGGCCGGACGCGCTGCTGGCGTCCGTAGGTGGCCCGTGGACTCGTCACTTTGCCTATCGTTTCCAAGTTAACATACCTTGCCCTATAATTTACAAGGAAGAAACCACCGGCTTCGAGTACGTCAATGCTTCACAGACTATTGTTCCCCGTCTTGTTCTTCTTGGCTCCCAGAGTTTTACCCAGGGCATTAAAGTTCGTCCGTCTAGTCTGGCGTCTGACATTCGACAAGCGGGTCTCCATATTTTTGCGGATGCTGCTGCCCCTGGCCATTATCTACATCATCTCGCCCTACGATTTGCTGAGAGACAGCATCCCCATCATCGGACGGTTCGACGACCTCATAATCCTGGGTCTAGCGCTACTCCTTTTGACCAAATTGGCATCGCCCGAAATCGTAGACGAGCATATGGGCCGCACTCCGCCGTCCAACCGGCCCGAAGACAAAGACCCCGCCAGTGTGGTTGACGGCTCTAGCAGGATAATTGACGACGAGTAGCCGAACCCCGATTGTTCCCGCCTCTGGAATGGGATTCTACGTCCACGTCCCCTTCTGCAAGACCAAGTGCCCCTACTGCGACTTCAACACCTATCAGGGAATTGAAAACCTGATAGACCCCTTCCTTCCCGCTCTCACGTCCGAGATTGAATGTTGGGGCGAGACCCTAGCCCATCCAGCGGTAAAGTCGGTCTTCTTTGGCGGCGGCACCCCTTCATACCTGCCGCCGGGCTACATCGAAAAAATCCTCGCTTCGATTCAAGAATCGTTCCAAGTGGCTGCGGATGCCGAGATTACCACCGAAGCCAATCCCGGCGACCTGGACGCTGCCGCCTGCGCCAGCATCCTTAGCCAGGGAGTCAACCGTCTGAGTATTGGCGTACAGAGCCTGGACAATAATCTACTCAATCTGCTGGGCCGCCGACATCAGGCTTCCGAGGCTATAGAAGCGTTCCAGACCGCCCGTCAAGCCGGTTTCGACAACGTCAACCTGGACCTGATGTACGGCCTACCCAACCAGTCGATGGAACAGTGGCAACAGACTCTTGACCAACTGGTCGGCCTGGCCCCAGAACATATCTCCCTCTACGCTCTGACCATTGAAGAGGGAACGCCGATGCACCGCTGGGCAGAGGAAGGCAAGATTCCCGAGCCGGACTCGGACCTGGCCGCCGACATGTACCAGTACGCCCGCGAGTCGTTGGCCACAGCGGGCTACCACCACTACGAAATATCCAATTGGTCGCTGCCGGACCGGGCCTGCGACCACAACCTGGTCTACTGGCAAAACGGCCCGTACCTGGGCGTTGGCCCCGGCGCCCATTCCCACCTGGGCGACTACCGGTTCTGGACCGTCCTTTCGCCCCGTGACTACAACACGAAAGCCTCGGCGTGGGCCGAATCCATTGTCCAGCCAATAAACGAACTCCTTGAATCCGCGCTGAAGGAAGTCCCAACCTTGGGCGGCTGGGAGCACATCAGCGTCGAGACCGCCTGCTCCGAGACCATGTTCTTGGGCCTGCGTCTGCTGGACGGCCTCGACCTGTCGAAAGCCTCCACTTTAACTGGCATTGACCTAGCCAAGAAGTTCCAAGCCCCAATCCAAGAGTGCATCGAACTGGGCCTGCTGGAACAAGACGGCAACTGCCTAAAGCTGACCAAGCCGTCCTATTTGATTGCCAACCAAGCGTTTACCCGGTTCTTGGAGTAGGTAGTAGAATTCGGGGATGAAACTGCCGAACTACCAAAACGGCCTTGTTTCAACTGACAAATTAGAAGGATATTTGCTGTCAGAGATTCATCCCGTTGGCAGATCAAAAGCGTTGTTTCTAAAAAATCTGGGGTATGATGAAACGGACGTCGATATACTGCGAAAGGACCTTCTGTCCATCGTCCAGGAGCAGGATATCTTCGAAGTCCAGCGGTCAGAGTACGGAACAAAATACATCATCGACGGAATGATTCAGACACCTGTGGGACGACAGTAGCCATGCGAACCGTCTGGATTATTGAAATAGACAACTCTCAGCCCAGACTGGTCACGGCCTATCCGGTCTGATCTGAATTTGTGACCGAAGGGGATGGCATGATTAAAGAACTGGATACAATCGTCCTCACCCACGACATAAAAGAACACAAGCTTGAACAAGGTGACGTTGGGGCAGTGGTTCATTGTTATCCCGAAAACCAGTTCGAAGTTGAATTCGTCACTGAGGAAGGAAATACCGCTGCCGTGCTTACCCTCACCGATAATGACATTCGCCCCATGGGCAAAGGCGAAATCCTGCACGCCCGCGAAATCACCGCTGCGTAACAAGTAACTCATGTACGTTATAGGCACCGCCGGCCACGTGGATCACGGCAAATCCACCTTGGTTAAGGCCCTGACTGGCATCGACCCCGACCGCTTTCCCGAAGAGAAGGCCCGGGAGATGACCATTGACTTGGGCTTTGCCTGGATGACGCTGCCCAGCGGACGCGAGGTCAGCATCGTTGACGTGCCCGGCCACGAGCTGTTCATCAAGAACATGCTGGCTGGCGTGGGC
>JABMNL010000059.1 GCA_013204585.1 SAR202 cluster bacterium
CTGGTTGTCTGGCCTGCTTTCGGGCCTGCTCTGGTTGTCTGGCCTGCTTTCGGGCCTGCTCTGGTTGTCTGGCCTGCTCTGGCGTTCCCGTTTTGCGCGGTTTTCTTTAGCCTTGGCCTTAGCAGCAGTGGCCTTGGCAGCGCCTTGGTCACGACCACTCTCGGCTCTTTCTAACCCATCTTTCATTTCCCGTGCCGCTTCACGAGTAAGGTTCTTGTTTTTGCTGGCACCCTGAACCAATTCCAGTTGTTTGGAAGAATGCTTTTCAAGTTTCTTTGCTACTTCGGCAACGCGTCGTTCATGGCGTTCTGCCGCTTCAGGTGTTTGTTCGCCTTCCTCATCATTCAGATCGTCAAGGAACTTTTCTAGACGCTGACGTACGTCTCCTGCCCGCACCAGACCTTTAACGATGGGCGGTTCATTTTTTTCTGCACCGTCAGTATCCCTATCTCGTCCTTCGAATGCGGTAACTACGTCGCCTACCTCGGGAAGATGGCCTCCGCCGCCCAGCCGTATCTCTTTTACCTTGCCGTTAGGGCGCATGATACTTAGAATTCGAACACCCTTGTCGTTAGTGGTAATCTTCACCACCGCACCAACTATCGGCGCTTTCGGAGTGGGTTTGACGATTATTTGCTGTGCTTCTTGGATAAGCTCGCTGCCGCCTTTATCTAGGAATTCGACCAATACTGCCACATTGGCGCCATCCTCTAGGCTTCTCGAATCTTGACCTGGGAATTTGGTGATAGATTCGAGTCCACCACTGGGAATTAGTATTGTTACCTCACGATTCTTCGTTTTGATAATAAATGACCCTGGGTCAGTGCCGGAGGCGTCAGTGATGGAGGCAACAGTGCCGACGTACCCCTTGCGGCTACCGGCCACCCTTCCTTCTTTCTCTTCAACTTCCTTTTCTTCGGCCTCATCTTCGTCCTCAGATGGTTGAAGGCTAAAGTCTACGGTGGCCTCCACATCTGCCACCAATTCTTTGCCTACAGTCTCGCTATCGTACCCATCGACAGATGCAGTGAAGGTCTGGTCTCCCACCAGCACACCAGCGATAGCGTACCCGCCGGAGGCATCAGTCATTTCCTTGAGGGCAGGGTCAGTCCCGTCCACTTGGACTACCACGCCTTCGATTGGTTCTCCACTAATGGCGTCGGTCACCGTTCCGCTAATAGTGGTGAACACTTGGAGCGACGGCTGAAGGTCGAAGTCTACGATGGCCTCAATGGATTCAAATAATTCTGTGGCCGCCGTTTGACTATCGTACCCATCGACAGACGCGGTAACAGTTTGCTCTCCTACTGGCACATCAGCGATGGAATACACACCGGAGGCATCAGTACTTGCGGAGAGGACGGGATCGCTTCCATCCACTTGAACTAACGCACCTTGGATTGGTTCGCCGGTATCAATGTCGGTTACCGTACCGCCAATAGTGGTGGTCGCCGGGGCCGACGGCTGAAGGCTGATATTTACAGTGACTTCCACCGCGTCCAATACTTCAGTGGCCGCGGTTTGACTATCGTACCCAGCAAAAGACGCGGTAACGGTCTGCGTTCCTACTGGCACATCAGCGATGCTGTACATACCTAAGGCATCAGTACTTGCTGAGAGGACAGGGTCAATTCCGTCCACCTGAACTACTACGCCTTCGATTGGTTCATTGGTAACGGCGTCGATTACCGTCCCTCCAATGGCTGTTGACCCTTGGGCTGAAACTAGCCCGACATTAAGCAACATCAGTCCGACGATGATTAACATGCTGATTCCGATTGATTTCCTCATAGCCCTGCCTCCTGGAAATGGTGTTGCTCTTATAACAACCGCCGCCGGTAGAAAGTTAGCACCACCTATGAAATTCTTGTGGGATTCGTGGGATTCATGGGATTCATGGTAAGTAGAAAACCGCCACTGTCTGAAAGCGAACGTTGCCTTCGATATCGGTGGCCAAAACTTCAATAAAGTTTCCACCCTCTTCCAGGGTGACAGAGGTCGAGAAAATACCCCGGCTATTGATATCCACCGGAATCTCGTTCACTCCTACCACGGCGTCGGGCTTGGTGCCGCCAAAAACAGGGATTTCCGGCTCCGATACCACCAGGCCGTCAGGAGGATAGAACAATGTGAAGGGCAACCCAGCCGTGGTGGATACATAGAACACAGATACTTCTTGAAATGCGGTCTCACCAGAGGGGGATGTCGCCGCAACCTCAATTAAATTCGCGCCGTCATTTAGGTCAATGTCATAGTAGAAGCTGCCATCTGGGGAAACATTGACCGTGACCCCCGTGACCCCCGTGGCCCCATTGATACCAACGGCTGCATCAACGCTGGTTTTGCCCATAACCCTGACCGCATCAACCTCTACGCCTGCCCCGTCTTCGGGGGAAATTAGCTCCAAGTCAGGCGGTAAACCAGCGGTGGGCGACGGAATTGGAGTCCCCTCGGGTATTTGGGTCGCAGCTACAGCAACGGTTGAGGTTGGAACTGCTGTCGGACTAGAACTCGTGCCCTCTCCACCACACGCTGCCAAAAGTAGTACAAGGGTCAGGACAACGCCAATTATGGAAAACCGTGACAATAACCGACCAACCACTCTGTGGCCCAAGATAAATACCCCGCCGTTCTTCAATTTAGCCATGCCTATCAATCCCATCCTCTTCGTCTTGCTAATTAAGAGAGCCCTGTTACTTCACCGCTTCTAGTGCGGCGTCCACTCTGCCTTGTGCCGTTTGGAGCGCTTTCAAGGCATCTCTAAGGTCTGACCTAACTTCTGTAGGCACCTCGGCCAGCACTTTTTCTAAAACGCTTCCTGCAGTATCCTGCTCGGTTATTGACTCCTGCAACGACTCTACAAAGCCTAAATTTGCATCTTCAACAGCGCCGTCGCTCAACTTGTTGGCCACCACAATATTTAGGGCCGTTAGGTGGACCTCCATGCGAGCAAGCGCATCCGATATGGCTTCTATGTCTGCCTGGTCTGTCTGCTTCTGGGCCGCGATTTTCTTAACCTCTGCTACTCGTTCCTTTACCAGGCTGGTGTACATCTCGACTTTGGCCTCGGGTGAACGGGCGAGCCACAGTTGTACCCCCTCTCGGAACTCCTTGACCGGATATAAAACGCCACCTGGCACAGAGTTTGCCGCAGCGGTATTGGTTCCTAGGCCACCAAGCGCCAAGGCCAATACCAAAATTGCAGTCGCAAACGCCCATTTTGGAACGAATACAGGCAGGCTCAGATTCCAACGCCTGGGTTGGCTCTGTCGGTCCCATTCACCTAAAACCCGACTCCTGACGCGCGCTCGGGTCGTTAAAGGCAGTTCTGCCGCTAGACCGCTGCTCAGTGAGACCGCCGCACGCAAGGCAGGCTCCAGTGCCACGGCCTCGTCAGGATAACGCTCTAAGCATTCTTCAACCGATACGCCTTGGCGCAGAAGTTCGATGCATTCTTGAACAGTTTCTGGTGAATTAATTTTCATGGCTACCTGCCTCTTGCTGACTCCAGGCCCTGCGTAGAGCCCTCAGCGCACTGAATTGCAGAAATTTAACTGCTCCTTCCTTCCGTTTCATAACGCTGGCGACTTCGGCGATGGAAAGCTCTCCGGCGAACCGCAGACTGAGAACATGGCGTTGTAAGTCGGTGAGAGCGCCCATCGCGTCGACAACCTCGCCAAACCTGATTCGGTCGATCACTTCTTCATCGGGACCGTCATGAGTGGCCGCTGTTTCCAGCAATGGCGTCTCTTGGCGGCGGGCCTGCTTCTTCATGTAATTTATAGCCTGGTTGTGTGCAATTCGAAAAAGCCAGGCTATGAACGGAGTCCCTCTTGCTTTGTACGATGGCAGGGCTTTCATTGCCTGAATGAAGACCTCCGCCGTTACGTCTTCGGCGTCAGCAGGTTCGTGTAGCCTGCTGAGTAAATAGCGATAGACCCGCTCTACATTTGCCTCGTACAACTGAGCAAATGCGTCGCGGTCTCCGCGTTGAGCGGAAAGGATTAAAGCTTTTTCTTCGTCGTCTTGGTTTTCTAGCAACACAGCCAGGTTTGTAGTCCGTATTTGCCAGTTATCCGATATAACAACTGGGGACTAAAAAAGGATAGCAGCAGTTTGAAAACTGCCACGTCACAGCTTGGTGGAGAGAATAGCCGAAAAGTGGAAAGACCGATGAGGAGACAACAATCAGATTGGGTGAGCGACGCGGGCCAGGAAACGTCTTGCTTGGGAAGCAAGGTGTCATGGGTTCGAACGCAAACCCGCCTGTGGCGGTGGTCCGGGTGGGGAGACTCGAACTCCCGACTTCCTGCTCCCAAAGCGCGTCAGAAAAGAAGACTTTATACACATTTACTCGTAAATAGTTAGAATATACACACGTATTACGTAAAGATTAGGTGTGACTATAAATGTTAATTGTAACCGTTTAATCAAATGGCGAGAGCAGTACACCAACCAAGTTAGCCTAATCCCACGGCTGAGAAAACTTCGTCGAATCCCTCACCGCTTTTGTCATTGGTTGTGCGATGGGATTACGATATTCGTATGCACTTTTGAATCATGTTGTTGTTGTAATTCTAAAGATTTTCAAATACCGTTATGCGGTTAGCTCATTTGGTTATTTTGTTCTTGCACCGAAGCCTACCAGGTGAGATTTTTGGCCATAACGTGGTCATCGTTCATCGGAGTTTGCTTTGACAATCTTAGCTATCACCCTAAGCGTCCTTGCGTTCTCGTTTACCGTCGCAACTTTTTATTGGATGAACTGGAGGCGCGGCAATCTCCAGGTTGGTCCACCCAGGTCATATTATGCTAGTTCAGATACCCATCATCTGATATTAGTTCTGCCATTTTTATTCTTCAACGATGGTCCAACTCCGATTTTGGTTCAGAACTTAAGAATTGTTTTGCAAAATGAAACCCCTCTCAAACCGCTGTATTTTATGGCAACTGTCGAGGATTTAATGAACCTAGATGGTCGAAAACGCGCGACTCAATTTCCTATTCGGGGAAGAGACACCGATTTGCTTTTATGCGAATTCCATAGGGCTCCTGGTGAACAAACCTTTAAGGCCGGTAGATACGGAATGGAGCTCCAGGCCAGACTGGGTAAATCAGACGCTTGGAAATCGCTGTGTTCATTTCAATTAGATGTAGAGCGACCAATCACAGAACAAGGGCGGTCATACGACAATTTTGCTCGCGAACACTGACATTTCGTCGCGTCTCCGGAGAGTAAGACGAAGATGCGCGTTTGGACACCCACATTCATAGCGCGTGAACGGAATAATTGCCCAAACCAGAGCCGGAGAACCCAGTGGATAGGTATGAGCGCGGAATCTGAAAATCAGAACAAAGCCAAAGGAAGGCGATTTAGCCCTATCCGGACCGAAGGGGCAACTGCGTTCAGCTTCGAGCCTCCGGCCTATTTTCTAGCAAGAGAACAAGTTGCACGATCCAACTCCTACCCAGAGGAAGACCGAATAAACAAAGGGTTGGATTTGGCGCATCGATTGTTCAATGCTAGGGTCGCACCGAGTTCTGACCGGCAACACATTGCGCTGACCTATCTTTGCATTAAATCCCTAAATGACCTTCTAGCGGCGGTCGTGGTCATCAAGAGCGGCTACCATTTCCAATCTTGGCCACTTCTACGAGGGAGTCTAGAGGCGGCAGAATTGATGGATTATTTCAGGCTTCGACCCGATGAAATCCAAAGCTGGCTTGATAAAGAAAAACGTTTTGATAGCCTATCTTGGGTTCGCAGCAGCCTTCCAAACCCCGAGTTGAGGCAGAACCTATTCAACATGCTCAACGAAACAGCTCACGCAAACTTCCGTAATATCGATGCGATGAGTTCCTTTAATTCAGGCCAGGACACGAGAACAGTTGCGGTCGGTCCACTTCCGTTTTCCACCAAGGAACAACTGTCACTCGGATTTGTGGCTCTGATAATTTCCTACCCAATCCGCGTGTTATGGCTTAGCAACCACGAAATCGTTCCATCCGAATGGGTCTTAGAGTTCGATAAATTCGACTCAGAGGCAGGATTCCCTCTAAGAGAGGACACAACCGCGACTACTGTCGATGATTTGGGTGTGGGAACGCCGGAGACTTCTGACTCTTAACCCAGAACCCGTCCACTTCTTCGATGCGGAAGAAATCAAAAAGTTGGCGGATAGTACCCTTCGTACTCGTACATACGCGCCAAGTGGGGCCTGTTTTCCACGTACCACCACCAAGCTCAATTAAGACACAACTCACTTACTACTAATATGCTTTGTCCTAATTTACGGACCTCGCCCCCCTTGAATGGAGCCGTAAGCGGTTACTTGGCTTGGATTGCGTCGATGATTCTCTGGTACTGTGTCCCGTCGATGACGGCCTCGTTTGTTCCGTACACCTGGAGCATGACACTGAGTATGACACTTGAGGCAGCTATAGCGATGGCCACGAGAGCCAAATTCCGAGCCCAGGATGATGCCTTTCGCGCTTCCTTTAATTCTTGGTGTTCCAGCAGTTGAAAATATGCTTCAATTGTCAGGATTACGGGAGTACCACTCGCAATATCGTCGACATTAATTGGCCGCCCTAGTTGTTGCATCGAAACAACCGCCTGAATGAAAATCTGTTTGAACGCATCTTCGCTAACGTCATTATGGATGTTGTGAACATGTTGGAAGATATCGGCATAGTGTCGTAGGTCTACAATTTTGTCAGTAGGTAACGGTTCAGGGAAAATGTCAGTCCATGAAAGGATTGACATTGAGTGCCAAAGAACAGAACCGGTTA
>JABMNL010000060.1 GCA_013204585.1 SAR202 cluster bacterium
GCCACGGCCCAGCCACGGCCCAGCCACGGCCCAGCCACGGCCCAGCCACGGCCCAGCCACGGCCCAGCCACGGCCTAGATAAATGATAGCAGGCAGCCGGTTCCTCTCTCTTCAAGTTGACGCTAAAATGGGGCTGTGCTAATATCCAGCCCACCCGGAGACCCTTGTTTTACACTCAAAAACCGCCAATCAATACCCCTGTTCAGACCTCTGATAGGCGGTCTTCCCAGAGCCTCTTTTGGGCCTGCCCCATTTTGACTGAAGAGTCCGGGGCCGGGGAGTACGATGCCAAGGGAACTAAGCAGGAATGACCTTTCGCCAACGTTTGGCCAGCGCCGCCCCCAGCAAGGAGACCGTCGTCACTGTAGGCGTTTTCGACGGAGTCCATGAAGGGCACCGTCACCTATTACGCCAGGTGGTCCAATTGGCTGGCGACCAGTACATTCCTACCGTTGTTACCTTCTCAAATCGCCCCATTACCGTTCTTCGTCCCGGCACCGAACCTCGTTACCTTACCACGCTGGAACAACGCATCGACCTGATCAAACAGCAGGGTATCGAGCTGGTAGTCTGCCTAGACTTCACCCAAGAATTCTCCCAGGTGACCGCCGCCGAATTCGTTACAGCTTTGAGCGAATCCCTAAAGATGAAAGGGCTAGTGTTGGGTCCCGATTCTGCCTTGGGTAAGGGCCGTCAAGGCGACCTGGCTTTCATGAAACAACAGGGTGAATCGCTGGGCTTTTGGGTTCAGAGCGTGGAGCCCTTGGAAATTGAAGGGCAGCCGGTAAAGAGTCGGCGGGTTCGCGATGCTCTTACTGACGGAAACGTTGCAGCCTGCCCAGAACTGCTGGGGCGGAACCACTTCCTATCTGGAGTAGTGGTAGTCGGTGACCAGCGAGGCCGCACACTGGGGTTCCCCACTGCCAATATCGAGGTCGACCCCCAATTGCTCCTGCCGGGCGACGGCATCTATGCCACCTGGGCCATCATCGACGGCCAGCGCCACCAGGCAGCCACCAGCATTGGAGTCCGCCCAACCTTCGACTTAACCCAGAGGCTGGTCGAGGTATTTATCATGGACTTCAGCGCCGACCTTTATGGCAAGACAGTGGGCATAGAATTCATCAAGAAAGTCAGGGACCAAGAGAAATTCGACGGCTTGGACTCCCTTATTAAGCAGATAAACCAGGACGTGGACGACTGCCGCCAAGTTTTGGCCCAAAGCCGGAGCCATGACAATGCCTAGCCCCGGCCAGGTTAGTCCTGAAGTCCTGGAGATAATCACCACCCGCGCTGTCAGCGAGATTATCTCTCGCGAAGAGTTTGTTCGCCTGCTTCAGAGCGGCAAGAAACTCCGCCTCAAAATGGGTTTTGACCCCAGCCGCCCCGACATCCACCTCGGCCACGTTGTCGGGCTACGTAAATTGCGCCAGCTCCAAGAATTGGGGCACCAGGTGATACTCATCGTCGGCGACTGGACGGCCCAGATTGGCGACCCCAGCGGCCAGTCGGCCACCCGACCCATCCTTACCCATGCCCAGGTCATGGAAAACGCAGAGTCTTACCTCCGGCAGTTTTTCAAGGTGGTCGACCAGACCCGCGCCCAGGTGGTCTACCAAAGCGAGTGGTTTGGCAAATTCAATCTGGCGAACGTTCTTGAACTAACCGGTCGGTTTACCGTAAACCAGTTCCTCCAGCGGGCGGACTTCGCCAAGCGGTTCGCCGACCAGAGACCAATAGCTATCACCGAGCTACTTTACCCGCTGCTACAGGCTTATGACTCCTTGGAAATCGAGGCCGATGTCGAATTTGGTGGGACAGACCAGAAGTTTAATTTATTGGTGGGTCGGGAACTGCAAGAGAAGATGGGAAAATCCCCTCAGCAATGTTTCATGATGCCGATTCTGGTTGGTACTGACGGCGTCCAGAAGATGAGCAAGAGCCTGGGCAACTACGTAGCGGTGGACGAAGCGCCGGTGGATATGTACGGCAAACTTATGTCCGTGTCCGATGAGCAAATCATCGCCTACTTCGAATATTTGACCGACGTACCTGCGGCGGAGCTGGCCGCCCTAGCCAAAGACCTGGCAGGCAACGCCGTTAACCCGATGGAATCGAAGAAGCGTCTGGCCTGGGATATAACCAACCAGTTCCACGACCGAGAGGCAGCCGATGCCGCCCAGGCCCACTTTGAGCGCGTGGTGCAGGACGGGGGATTGCCATCTGAGATGCGCGAGATGGATATAACGGCCTATGGGGGACAAGTAACCTTATTTGGACCTCCAGAGGCCATGGACGGCGAACTATCTGGAAGCCCGACGAATATGTTAATTCATCTGCTTGTGGCAGCTGACCTAGCGAAAAGTAATAGCGAAGCTAAGAGATTACTTGAACAAGGTGCAATCGAGCAGATCAAACAAAATGGTAATTCGGTAAAGCTGACTGTTGGTTCACCTGTTTCGTCATTAGAAGCGGGAGATGTGATTCGACGCGGCAAGCGCCAATTTGTTCGGCTTAAGCTTTCCTAAACTCGCCGCTTGATAACAGACGGCCACCAGGAGGTGACCCATGGACTCCGCTAAAGACATTAAAGAACTACGGGACCGCAGCGCCCGTTGGCGAGAGCAACAAGACCCCAGCGCCCAGCGTAAACCCGCGTTCAAGACACCGTCCCAGGTGCCGGTGGATCAGCTATACACGCCGGAGAACACCGCCGCAGGGAACTACCTGGAAGACCAGGGACTGCCCGGCGAATACCCATACCTGCGGGGCATTCACGCTTCTGGCTATCGGGGACGGCTTTGGACTATGCGCATGTTCGCCGGGTTCGGTCGGCCCCAAGAGACCAACGCTCGGTTCAAATTTTTGCTACAGCAGGGTCAAACGGGCTTGAGCGTGGCCTTCGACATGCCCACCCTGTATGGCTACGACACCGACGACCCACGCGCTGCTGGAGAATTCGGCACCTGCGGCGTGGCTGTATCCTCCCTGGCTGATATGGAGACCCTCTTCGACGGTATCAAGCTCGATGAGATAACCACCTCGATGACCATCAACAGCCCGGCGGCCATTATTTGGGCTATGTACATTGCGCTGGCCGAGAAACAGGGCGCATCGTTGGACCGCCTGGGCGGCACCCTCCAAAACGACATTCTGAAAGAATATATCGCGCAGAACGAGTACATCTTCCCGCCCGGGCCGTCCATGCGCCTGGTGACGGACACCGTTGAATTTGCCACACGCAGCGTTCCCCGGTGGAACCCGATTAGCATTAGCGGCTATCACATTCGCGAGGCCGGATCCAACGCGATTCAGGAGTTGGCATTCACCCTTGCCGACGGCTTTGAGTACATTCGCCACGCATTGGACCGAGGCCTGAAGATTGACGAGTTCGCGCCCCGGCTCAGCTTCTTCTTTAACTCCCATAACAACTTCTTTGAAGAAGTAGGCAAGTTTCGGGCCGCCCGTCGCATTTGGGCCAGAGAAATGCAGGACACCTTTGGGGCCAAAGACCCCAGGTCCCACCAACTGCGGTTCCACGCCCAGACCTCGGGACAGACACTCACCGCCCAACAGCCAGAGAACAATGTGGTGCGGGTGTCGTTCCAGGCCCTGGCCGCAGTGTTGGGTGGCTGTCAGTCGTTGCATACCAACGGAAAGGACGAAGCTTGGGCCTTGCCCTCAGAAGAAGCAGCCCTCCAAGCGCTGCGTACCCAGCAGATAATCGCCCACGAGACCGGCGTCACCGACACGGTAGACCCCCTTGGTGGCAGCTACTTCGTTGAGACCATGACCAACAACCTAGAACAGGCCAGCTACGATTATTTCCGGCGCATCGCTGATGTCGGCGGAGTAATCCCCGCCTTGGAAACAGGCTTCCTGCAACGTGAGATTGCCGATGCCTCCTACGTGTATCAGTTGGAGGAAGACCGCAAAGACCGGATTACTGTGGGCGTCAACGAATACAACACCGGGGCTGGCACTGAGATTCCTCTACTCCGGGTTGACCGGGAAGGCGAAAAGAAGCAAATTGAGGGTCTCAAAGAGGTTCGCCGCACCCGGGATAACCGAGAGGTCGCAAAACGTCTCAAGGCCCTGGAGCAAGCTGCTCGCGGCTCGGAAAACACCATGCCCTACTTGGTGGAAGCCTCCAAGGCCTATGCCACCTTGGGCGAGATGATGGACGTCTTCCGGGACGTATTCGGCGAGTACCACCCGTCTTGGGGCTACTGACCGAAGAACGCTTAGAGGCTGTTAATCCAGGCTGTTAATCCAGGCTGCTAATCAAAAAGGCCCCGGATTACTCCGGGCCTTTTTCTTTGCTACGGGGTTAGAAGCCCTAGGCAGCTTCCTCTAGCTTCGCCCGTTTGGCTTCTTCAATTACCTTGGGTTCCAGGGCTGGTGGCACCTGTTCGTAGTGGTCGAACTCCAGGGTATAGGTGCCCCGGCCATGGCTCACCGAGCGCAGGTCTTGGGCGTAGCGCTGGACTTCCGCCAACGGCACTTTGGCCTCGATGAGGGTTACTCCGTTGTCCGGGTACAACCCCAGAATGTGCCCACGCTTTACGTTCAGGTCGCTCATAACATCGCCGGTGTAAGCGTCGGGCACGGTCACGGAAAGCTTGACCACCGGCTCCAACAGCACCGGATGGGCGTCGCCCAGACCCTGCTTAAGGGCTTGGTTGCTGGCAATCTCGAAGGACATGCCAGACGAGTCAACGTCGTGATAACTGCCGTCGTACAACACAGCCTTTAGGTCGACCAGAGGAAATCCCGCCAGAGCGCCTTCGTCCAAGGCTTTGGTCACGCCTTTCTCGACGGATGGGATGAATTCTTTTGGGACTCGGCCCCCGGTCACTTCGGTGTCAAAGACGAAACCCTGGTCGCGCTCTTGGGGTTCTAGCCTGATTAATACGTGTCCAAACTGACCATGCCCGCCCGACTGCTTCTTGTGGCGGTACTCGGAGTTTGTAACCTTGGTGATGGTCTCCCGGTAGGGGACTCGGGGCATTTTCACTCGGAGGTCGGCCCCGAACTTACGCTTAATCTTTTCCAGGGCAACCTCAATTTGAGTGTCGCCCAAGCCCGTGATGAGCGTCTCGCTGGTGCCAGGGTCGCGGGTGAAGTGCAGGGTTGGGTCTTCTTCCACAATCCGGCCGAGGGCCATCGACATCTTGTCCAAGTCCTCTTTGGAGGCGGGAGTAACGGCCATTCGGAAATAGCCGACAGGATGTTCGATTCCGGGGAACCTTACCAGGTTGTCATGGGTGGTCAGTGTGTCACCGGTTAGCGTCGCGGCCAACTTTCCGATGGCCCCGATATCGCCAGCCGTGACCTCTGCCACGTTCTCTTGATTCTTTCCGTTGGGCAGATACAGTTGGCCAATGCGCTCGGCCTGGTCGTGGTTGCTGTTCCAGACCTCGGAGTGGCTCTTTATCGTCCCCTGGTAGACCCGGAAGACTGAAAGCTTGCCGACGAATTGGTCAGCCGTTGTCTTAAACACGAACGCTGCTAGGGGGCCTGCCGGGTCAGTCTTGTATTCGACCTTTTCGTCACCCTTGAACAAGTCGACTGCTTTTCCGTCCAAAGGAGATGGCAAGAAGGAAAAGACGGTCTCTAAGAACTCGTCAACGCCAATAGCTTCAGGATAGGAAGATGTGGCCAGTATTGGCACCAACTCTCCGGCCAGAACAGCGGTCCGCACGCCTGCGATTACTTCTTCGGGGGAGAGCTCTTCACCGCTTAGGTAGCGGTCGGCCAATGCTTCGTCGCTCTCGGCAGCAGCCTCAATTAGCCGCTCCCGCGCCGCCGCCACTTCTTCGGCAATTTCAGCCGGTATGTCCGCTGGCGGGTCGATGATGCTCACCACGCCCTTGAAATCATGGGCTTCACCCAAAGAGACCTGAAATGGGATGCACTGACGGCCAAAGCTGGCTTGGATGTCGGCGACGTTCTGCGAGAAATTGGTGTTCTCACGGTCCATCTTGTTGACCACAAACATTCGGGGAATCCGGGCAGATTCGCACAGGTTCCAAGAACGTTCGGTGCCAACGTCCACGCCGGTTGGCGCGGCGACGACGATGACTGCGCCCTCGACCACACGAATTGCGCTGACCACTTCGCCCAGGAAGTCGTCGTAGCCGGGAGTATCCAGGAGATTAATCTTAGACGCGGCCCCAGTGCCATTTTGGGTGCCATATTCGGTGATGGATACCAGGGTCGTTTGTATGCTGCCGCCCCGTTTCGCTTCTTCAGGTTCGTAGTCTGAAACGGTGTTGCCGTCTTCTACCCGTCCCATACGCGTGACGGCTTTGGTGGTGAAGAGGGCGGCCTCGCACAATGAGGTCTTGCCGGATCCGGAGTGTCCGAGTAGGGCCACGTTTCTCAGGTTTTTAGCATCCATGATTGGCATCGCTCCCTTTCGTAATAAAAGTAGGGGAATGGGCCAACTGGCCATATAGGCCAGGGGACGTTACAAAGAAAATTGCTTTACCTGGTTGTTAAACGCCTGCCGGTCGCGTTCCTAATTACCTAAATGTGCTACCAGCGGTATGGGTGTATTTTATCCGTTTCTGGGGTATACGCGCAATGTTGTCATGCTTGCGTAAACAGCGCCGCCTGCGCTGCACCCCTACGCTGCACCCCTGCGCTGAACCCCTGCGCTGAACCGATGTATTGGGAGGCAAATTGACACCTGGTTAACCACGGATATAATGGGCCATACTTCCGCCGGATTCCTCAGATTCTCCATTCACCTGGTTGGACCGGGCCGGTATGGGATTACTCCCCAGTAATATTCGTCAGCTTAAGGCAGGTTCGTATGCCCCGAAAAGAGATAGTTTCCACCGACAAGGTTGCCGCCGGTAACGCGCCGTTGTCCCAGGCTACCAAACTTGGCAACTTAGTTTTTGTGGCTGGAAACACTGGCCGCCACCCCACCAGCGGGGCAGTCGGCAACGGCATAAAAGAGCAGACCCGGTTCGCACTGGAGCGAATTTCCTTAATCTTGGAGGCGGCCGGGACCTCAATAGACCAGGTGCTGACCAACACCTGTTACGTTTCCAACCGCGATGATTTGGCGGGATTCAATGAGGTCTATGCTGAGTTCTTCACCCAAGACCGTCCGGCCCGAACCACCGTTGTCGTCAATTTCGGCGATGTAAATAACCTGGTCGAGGTTACCAGCACCGCCTATATCCCCGACTAGTAATTCGGAATCGATTCAGGCATTAACAATCGGTAGGAGTAGTCAAGTGACGGCTAGAGCTTTTATCTTAATAGAAGCGCAGGTGGGTAAGTCGCAGGAAGTTGCTGCAGCCCTCAGATCCATGCCGGGCGTGCCGTCGGTTGATATCATCACCGGCGATTTCGACATCATTGCCATAGTGGAAGCGCCAGATATGGCCTCCATGGCCGATATAGTTACCGGGCAAGTTCAGTCCACCCCCGGCGTGAAGCGCACCATCACCTGCGTCGCCGCCTAATTTCCCGTCTTATTTCGCCGAGCTAGCCGATTTTTTTGTAAATCGTATGCGACCGGTTGGTGGCATGGGGACGAATTTGGGTCGGCCAGTCGCCCTTCTCTGACTCTTCCAGCCATCCCGCCGAAGTAGGAATCTCCGGGGAATCAATGTCGTACAGGGCTGCGTACCTTGCCATGCCGTCTTTGTTTGTCGATTCCACCTTGTAGCGCAAGCACCCGTTAACGCCCGGAGCTTTCACAATATTAGGCACGTGCTGTGTGTCGTACACTCGATTGAAGTCGTCTTCCATTGCCGCTGGGATATCCATCTGCACCAGGTAAGCGTAGTCACCCATGGGGTTCCCTCCTCAGCTTTAGTCGTGATTGGCGGTTAAGGTTTGAATTACACCAGTTGACCATTGGTCTCGCTGGTCGTAGAATTTGAAGTTCAGCGACCGGTCGTGTGCCGCTCCTTCAGCGGCTCCTTCGCCTCGGCGAACCGGCCGCTCTTTTTATGGCTTTTTTGTTCCCGGCAACAAGATGACGCCCACGACACTCTTGAAGCATTCACCAGCTGGATTGGCACCGAAGTGGGGTTTTTCCAAGCTGACCGTGAGCAATAATCGGTCTGTTTCTGTGACCAGTAACCTGTTGTTGTCATAGGTGCCGAAGTCCAAAGGGGAGCAGCGTTCTTCCCATTTTGGGTCGATTACCGGCAGGTTGTATTCTGCGCCATCCAATGCGAACCGGGCCCTTACCTGTCGCTCGGTGGGCAGGCCTCGAAAAGAGGTCGTTATCTCCCAGGTAGGAGAATCCGGCTCGATCATCGTCAGAGAATTGATGGCTGACCGGCTTTCAAATGCTGGCAGTTCTTCGCGGTCTCGCTGGTTGCCCAACAAGTCCGGCCCTTTTCGGATGAGCGAGTCGAGCACCCCAGGGGCGTTGGCTGCTTCCACGTGGCCTGCCGACTTCCAACGTGGAAACCCGAAGACGGCGTCTAAAATCGGACCCAGCGGTCCCGGTCTGGGACCGGCTGCCAGGTAATTCTCCGGTTGGTTGTTGACCGGTCTGGATCCAACCGCTTCAATCCGTACCACGTCCAGCAACTCGGTCTCATGACCGTCTTCCATGGTGTAGGCTTTCCTTCCCAGCGGGCCGTTCTGCCCCACAAGCCTTATCCAGCCGCCGCCGTCAGTGCGGAGACCAGCGACGGACCTGCCGCCCTGTAATCTTGAGTTCGCCAGGCAAACGAATTCGATTTCCAAGTTGTGGGTCTACTCCGAGATATGGGTGTTTGTTCTCTTAGTAAGTGAGAGCCGAGGTTGTGCCTTCGGGCAGGGCGACATCCAGGGCTTGTAGACTGTGGGCCAGACTGTAGTAATACCCGGTCACAACCAAAATATCCACCACACCCGCGTCGCCAACTATGGCGCGAACGGCTTCGAAGGTCGTGTCTGAGACCCGGTGTTGGCGCAATATTTCCAGCATGAATTGGACGATGGACGCGTCCTTGGCGTCAAGGCCAGCGGGTGCCCGGTACTCACGAATAGCGGCTATCACTTCGTCCGACAGCCCGGCTGTTTTGGCGGCTGGCTGGTTAACCGTCCAAACGTAATGCCCGCACGCTTCCCGAGCGGCGGTGAGAACTGCCAAGGCCTTAATTCTGGGTTCAAGTGGGGTTTCGTACCGAGCGTAGGTGCCCAGTCCAATCATGGCCTTCGATGCCTCGGGGTTGTTGAGTAATGCTGCGTAGTTGCGGGCAACACCGCCTCTGCTGGTCTCGATGTCGTCCCAGATTACCTGTCCGGCGGCGTCCATGTTCTCTCTGGTGGCGAATGGCACTCTGGTCATGCGGGGCCTCCTGATTCGTTTGGCTTAATTTTGATTTGATGGCCGCGTTGGGCCGTTACCGCATTGGGTCGTTACATGAAAGCAGGCCAGGCCCCAGCAACGGGGCCTGGCCTGCTAAAAACCGGTCTGGTTAATCGGCAGCTTGAAGGTTCGCCGGTTCGCCGTCCTTGGCCCACAGGGCTTCTAACACTGTCGCTGGCGACATGGGCAGCTCGTTCATCCTCACTCCCACTGCGTGGTAGATGGCGTTGGCGATTGCTGCCATGGGAGGAACTATGGGCACCTCTCCCACTCCGCGCACTCCGTATGGATGGCCGGGATTGGCCACCTCCACGATTATTGTGCTAATCATGGGCAGGTCTAGGCTGGTCGGCATCCGGTAATCCAAGAAGCTGGAATTCTCCATCGCTCCGTTGGTATTGAACCGGTACTCTTCGTTGAGAGCCCAGCCAATGCCTTGAACCACCGCCCCTTGAATCTGGCCTTCGACGTAGCTGGGGTGAATGGCCTTGCCGACGTCTTGGGCGGCGGTGTAATTGAGTATTTTTACTTTGCCAGTGTCGGTGTCCACCTCTACGTCCACCACGTGGGTGGCGAAGGCGCTTCCCGCTCCCTTGGGGTCCACGCTAACCTGACTAGATATGGGCCCGCCGGTACGGTTGAGTTGGCCGGCGAGTTCTTTGAAAGTAAATTTCAAATCGGGATCCGACTGGTGCTTAAACACTCCGTCGGCCAACGTAACGTCGTCGGCTGAAACATCCCAGATTTGGGCTGCCCGCTGAATCATCTTGGTGCGGATATCTTGAGCACAGTCGTGGGCTGCAATGCCGGTGGCGAAGGTGGTGCGGCTTCCTCCGGTTAGGAAGGTGTAACCCACCGAATCGGTGTCCACCACGCTGGGCCTGACATCCTCGGCGGGAATCCCCAATACCTCGGCTGCCTGCATGGCAATGGACGCCCGTGAACCGCCGATGTCTGTGGAACCCTCGACCAGGCTGACGGTGCCATCTGCGTTCACGGCGATGGCCGCGCTCGACTGCATGCCAATGTTGAACCAGTACCCGGTGGCGACTCCCCGGCCCCGGTGTTTCCCAGTGAGCTTGGTCTTGTATTGCACGGAATCACGGGCCGCTTCCAGTGTCTCGACGTTTCCAACGATGGGGAAGGGCGAAGACTCCAGCCGCTGCGTGCCTTCTTTGCTGGCGTTTAGCAACCGGAGTTCAATGGGGTCCATGCCAAGCTGCTCGGCAATTTCGTCAATCAGCGTCTCACCGGCAAAGGCCGAAATGGGCGCACCGGGCGCTCGATAGGCGGCGGCTGGAGGCTTGTTGGCCACCACGTCGTAGCCGTCGACCTTCATATTTTCTATGGAATAAGGGGAGAACATGCACTGCGCTCCCATGGTCACCGGAGACCCAGGGAAAGCGCCGGCATCGTAGGCCAAATACGCTTCGGCGGCGGTAATCTTGCCCGACTTGTTGGCCCCAATCTTGACCCGTAAGTTGGCCCCGGAGGTTGGGCCAGTGCTCTCAAACACTTCGGCCCGGCTCATCGCCATCTTTACCGGCGTGCCAGTTTGCTTGGAAAGCAGGGCAGCCATGGGTTCTAGGTATATGGGAATCTTGCCGCCAAACCCGCCGCCAATTTCCATGGGGACCACTTTAATCTTGGAGACCGGTTGGTCTAGCACTGTGGCCAATGCGTCCCTGGCGGTAAAAGCGCCCTGGGTGCTGCACCAGACAGTTAGGTAACCGTCGGCGTTCCAGAAAGCCGAGCCGTTTTGGGGTTCGATGTAACCCTGGTGAACCGTTGCTGTGTTGAACTCGCGCTCAACAATAATGTCGGCTTCGGCAAATCCCTTTTCCACATCGCCCAATTCGTATCGAAAATGAGTGGCGATGTTGCTGTGCTTAGTAGTTTTCTCGCCCAGCTCGTTGGTGGTCATATCTTCGTGGAGCAGCGAGGCGTTGTCTTTCATGGCTTCCAACACCGTGGTGGCGGAGGGAAGCTCTTCGTACTGAACGTCAATCAAGGCCAAAGCAGATTCGGCGATGTGGCTGGTTATGGCCGCCACTGCGGCAACGGCATGGCCCTTATATAGCACCTTGGCCGAAGCCATTACCTTCTCCGAGGCTGTCTTGGCCCCGTTGCTGGCGTCCTTTTTCTGTACCACCGGCATATCTTTTCCGGTGATGATTGCTTTAACTCCAGGCAAGGCTAAGGCTTTGCTGGTGTCGATGGACTTGATGCGGGCGTGGGCGTGGGGGCTGCGCAGTACTTTGCCGTACAGCATCCCTGCGGCCTGGAAGTCGCCGCCGTATTTTGCGCGCCCGGTTACTTTGTCGGTACCGTCGTGGCGAATGGGGCGAGTCCCCACAACTTTATACTCAGTGTTGGACAACACGGTGTTCTCTGCCATGGAGTCTACCTCACGCGTAATTTGGTGACTGGCCTGGTGCCTGGTGCAGTTGGAAAAATTGTACCACAGCAGTCTGATTCTGTGAGAGAATGGCCGTCGAATAGACCCTGACCGCGACTCCCCTTTCGGACCGTATTTCTGGATATGTTCCGGTTATGTTGAGGAAAATATGGAACCCCTAAAAGATATAAGAGTTCTGGCCGTGACGGTGTATCTCGCCGGGCCTTTCGCCTCCATGAACCTGGCCCGCATGGGCGCTGAGGTAATCAAGGTGGAGATCCCCGGTAAGGGTGACCCGGTTCGCGGCAACGGCCCCTTTGCCGGGCCTGAAGGAACCAACGCCCGGCCCAAGACCGAATTCGACATCTCAACCCGGTTCCTCAAGCGCACCCAGGGCGTAAAGAGCGTCACCATCGACCTGAAAAACCCCAAGGGCAAGCAGATGTTCTTGGATTTGGCCAAAGAGTGCGACATCGTATTGGAAAACCTGGCGCCAGGCTCCCTTCGTCGCATTGGCTTGGGCTATGAAGAAGTCGCCAAGGTAAACCCCGGTATCGTCTACTGCTCGATATCCGGCTACGGCCAAACCGGCCCCTACAAAGACAAACCAGCCCATGACCCCCAGATTCAAGGCATGAGCGGACTGATGGACATTAACGGCGAGGCCGGAGGCCCGCCAACCAAGGTCGGCTTCTACATCGGCGATCTGGTTACGCCAATGTTCGCCTGCTACTCCCTATTGGCAGCGCTGCGGGAAAAAGACCGCACTGGCAAGGGCCAATACCTGGACGTGTCGATGATGGACACCTTGGTATCGCTGATGTTCATGGAGAACCTGGAGGAGGCCATTGCCGAGGGTCAGCCACTGCGTACCGGCAACATCAGTCGCGGTGGCCCCACCGGTCTCTACCAGGCCAAGGATGGCGACCTGTCGTTGACCGTCACCAGCGATGACCAGTGGGGACGCCTGTCGCGGGCCTTGAAGGCCCCCGAATTGCTGGCAGACCCACGGTTCGCCGATTACGGGACCCGCGTTATCAACGTGGAAACAGCCCGCAAAGAAATACAACGTTTGATTGGCGAATTTACCTTAGAAGACGCATTGCAGCGTCTGGAAGAACACGACGTTCCCTGCGCCCCAGTGCGCACCGCCGAGCAGGTAATGAACGACCAACATTTTTGGGACCGGGGTAGTCTATTGCCCATGCTCAACGCTGCGATGGGCGGCCCGGTTGAGGGCGTTGCTTCGGGTTTCCCAGTGAAATTCTCCGGCGGCGAGTTGCCCACAGTGCCCGGCGCTCCAACCCTGGGTATGCACAACAAAGAGATATTCGCCAAGCTTCTGGGCCTAAACGACCAGGACATCAAGAAGCTTCAAGAAGAAAATGTAATCTAGAAGCTGACCGCCGTTAGCTGAAAATCAAAAAGGAGCTCGCCATGGCAAAGGCCAGACCGCTGCGGACATCCATGTACGTCCCAGGCAACAAGGAAGACTGGATGCGCAAGGCGCCCCAATATGGTGCCGACGCGCTGATTTTAGACCTTGAAGACTCGGTGCCGATTCCCAATAAAGCCGAGGCTCGCGTCTTAGTTCGCAAGATGCTGGAAGAACTGGGTGGTGAGAAACCGACGCTGACCGTCCGGGTCAACCGTCTGGAGACCGGCCTCACCGGCGGCGACTTGGAAGCCATCACTTGCTCCCAACTCTACTGCGTCCTGCTCCCCAAGGTCGAGAGTCCGGCTGATGTGGTTGAAGTTGATAACCTGCTGTCCCATTTCGAGCGCAAAGCGGGCATGGAAGTTGGTTCTATCTTCATCGACCCCGGCATGGAGACCGCGACGAGCATTCGGCTGTCATACGAGATTGCATCGGCCTCGCCCCGGGTTGCCCACATGGGCGGCAGTGGTGGCAAGGGCGGCGACACCGCTCGGTCCATCGGCTTTCAGTGGACGCCAGAAGGTCTGGAGACGCTGTATTTGAAGTCCAAAGTGTTGATTGACGTCCGCTCCGCCGGGGTACCCTATCCCATGAGCGGCGGCTGGATGGACATTCATAATCTGGACGGTCTCCGGGCGTTGGCCATCCAGTTGCGTCAGTTGGGCTACACCGGAATGCACCTGATACACCCGTCCCATGTCCCGGTGGTCAACGAGGTGTTCTCGCCTTCTCCAGAGGACGTGAAACACTGGCAGGGCCTGATTAAAGCAATGGAGGAGATGCGGGCCACCGGCGGAGCAGCCGTCACCTATGGCGGCGACATGGTGGATATTGCCCACGAAGAGTCCGCCCGGACCATGTTGGTGATTGCCCAAGAAATGGGAGTTGAGGGCGCGTAGCAGCCCGAATTATGGCCCAAGAAATGGAACGTCGAATTACCTTGGAAGGCTGTGTTAACTTCCGTGACCTGGGAGGCTATGCCGCCGCTGGCGGGCGCACCGTAAAGTGGCGGCGGCTCTTCCGAGCGGATGCACCCAATACGCTAACCGCAGCCGACGTTCAGACCATCACTGGTACGCTGGGGATTTCGGCTGTAATCGACCTGCGAAACAGCAGCGGTGTGCTGACCGACGGTCGGGGGCTTCTCGCGCTCTCGGGTATCGGATACCACCACTTCCCCTTTTTGGAACGTCGTGGCATACCGCCTCCCACCGGCGGCGCGGACTCGGAAATCCGACTGACCGAAATCTATCAATGGATGCTCCAGAATTCGGGCACGCTAATAGCCCAGGCATTCACCACGTTGGCCCAGGGAGTGAACCATCCGGCGGTGTTTCATTGCAGCGCCGGTAAGGACCGAACCGGCATATTGGCCGCAACCATCCTGGCCGTGTTGGGCGTGAGTCATGAGGACATCGTTGAAGACTACCTGATGACCAACGAAGTCATTGATGGCATTCTGGCGCGGATTCGGAAGATGCCTGGCTTCGAGGACTCCACGCGAGACGGAATAATAGCCCCCAGACCGGCCATCGAAAAGTTCTTGTCCGAAACCCAGTCCGAATTCGGCGGCTCCGAAGCCTACCTACGCCACCACGGAGTACAGCAAATCACCATCGACGACTTCAAAGATTCCGTACTGATTTAGAAGCTGGTAGTTGACAGCTAGCGAATCAAAGAGGCCCTTAGATGACCACATTTGTCCTAGTCCACGGCGCGTCCCACGGCTCCTGGTGTTGGGATAAGGTTGTGCCGCTGCTGGAGGCCCAAGGACACGACGCCATCGCCGTTGACCTGCCGGGCAACACCTACGGCGAGTTTGATGTACCCGCCGCCCAGGTGACCCTGGACACCTACGTCAAACATGTCTGCAAGGTGTTGGATCAAACGGATGAACCGGTCGTGTTGGTTGGCCACAGCCTTGGGGGTCTGACCATCACTCAGACTGCGGAGTATCGGCCAGACAAGATTCGCAGTCTGGTTTACCTAACTGCTCTGCTGCTCGAATCCGGCCAGGCCAGTCGGCCAGTGGCGTCGCGTGACCCCGAGGATGTACGGCGGGGTCTGGAACGAGATTCATGGACAGTCTCCCCTGACCTGGCTACGGTTCTTTTTCACGAAGAGTCACTACGGTCTCGCTTTTATAACGACTGTTCCGATGACGACTTCGTCTGGGCCAAGGCGATGCTGGTGCCCCAACCTTCCGGGCCAATGATGGATCCGATGCAGATCTCGGAGGAGAACTTTGGCCGGGTTCCCAAGGTCTACATCGAGTGCGTGCTGGACGGTGCAATCTCCCATGCCCATCAGAAACAGATGCAGGCCAAAGTGCCATGCGAACGCTCCATCGCCATGAATACCGGCCACTCACCCTTTCTTTCTGCGCCAAAAGAGCTGGTTGGGCACCTAGTTTCAATCTAGCTCGCCCACGTAGCCAAACCAGGTCGCCTTGGTTATCATGGCACCACCTCATTTGAGGGATACTAATTAAACCTTAGATTCGGAGAAAACTAATGGCTAACAAAAAAGGTACTGCCTTGATGATGATTGGGGCCGACATCCCTGCCGACAAAGAAGCTGATTTCAACAAGTGGTACCAAGAGGAACACTTGCAAGAGTTGATGGGGGTTCCCGGCATTCTGAATGCCGCCCGCTACGAGGCCACCAAAAGCGGCCCCAAGCACTTGGCTGTCTACGAATTGGAGAGCATCGACGTGGTTAACACCGACGCCTTCAAGAACCGGCCACGCACCGAGTGGGGTTCGAAGGTGTCTCCCAGCATCATTGGCACCAACAACATTAATCTGGTTCTGGATATGATTCATCCGACCTCTCTCAGCAGCGACATCGCCAACAGCGATATGGCCAACGCCCTGCAAATTGGCCGAATGGACGTTGCCCCTGCCGACCAAGATGAATGGAACAAATGGTACAGTGGCGTCTACGTACCCAACTACGAAAAGTGCCCTGGCGTGATTCGCGGTCGCCGCTGGAAGGCCGTCCGGGGAACACCCGAATTCGCCACGGTGTACGAGTTTGAGGACGAGAATGTTTCGGAGACTGAAGAGTGGCTGAAACAACGGGAAATTCACCCCGACAACGTCCGAATGCGCGACATTATGACCCACGCGGGTGGTTCGCCTGGAATCTGGCGGAAGACCTTCCAACTCTAGGCGGTAATTCTGCCTCGTTAATCTGTCCGCCGGTTGGACTGGAGATAAGTTCCGCGCCCGTAATAATTACGGGCGCGGATTAACAATCAGATGGTCGACGCTACTCAACACCACACCACCTCAGGTTCTGCTCACAGCCACGACCATCGTTCTGCCAGTCGGCGTCGTCTTGGCATCTCATTGGCGTTGATATTGGGCTACATGGTGGCCGAGGTAATCGGCGGCTTGGTCTCCGGCAGCTTGGCCTTGTTGGCCGACGCCGGGCATATGCTCACCGACGCCGCTGCCATTGGGCTGGCCATCCTGGCAATCTGGATTTCCAGCCGTCCCGCGTCCATCGAACAGACCTTTGGCTTTCACCGCACCGAAATATTGGCCGCCATGCTGAACGCCCTTAGCCTTTGGCTCATCGCTGCCTGGATCTTCTTTGAGGCTTCCCGTCGGTTTGGCGACTCGCCGGAGGTGGATGGCGGTCTGATGCTGGTTGTGGGAGCGATTGGTCTGATGGTTAACGCCGCCACTGCTTGGGTGCTACACCGGTCGGCGGGGGAGAGCTTGAACGTGGAGGGCGCATTCCTGCACGTTCTCGGCGACCTACTGGGCTCGGTGGCAGTGGTGGTCGCTGGAGTGTTGGTACTGTCGTTTGGTTGGCATATTGCCGACCCAATCTTTGGCATCGTTATTGGCGTGCTAATCCTGGCCAGTTCATTTCGGTTGCTTTGGAAGGTGCTCCATGTTCTGATGGAAGGGACACCGGCCCATCTGGACCTGCATCAACTGTGCCAACGACTGGAAGAGTTGGACGGCGTGACCGGCGTCCACGACATCCATGCCTGGTCAATCACCACCGGATACGACGCCCTAAGCGCCCACGTTACTGCTGACGCCTCGGTGATGGGCGATCCCAACCCGGTGATGCAACGCCTGCGGGACATCGCGTCCACAGAGTTTGGCATTGGTCACGTAACCATCCAGTTGGAAGACTCGATGGACGGTTGTGACGAAGACCACCATATTGAACACCCAAACGTACGCCCAGATGTTTACACTGCCACCCACCGCCACGACGGCTAGTCTGCCGTCTTTTGTTATGAATCCTGTTAGGCTCCGTCTCCGTATAGGGAAATGGCCCACCTGAGTTAGAGAACAATGGCTACGATTAAACCCAAAAATAAAACCGGTAACACCAAAAATAAAACCGGAAACCTGGGCAAATTCAGAAACTTCGGCCTGTTAGTCTTGTCGGTATTTCTGCTCCTTACCGCTACGCTGTCTTCGGTGTCGGCCCAAGAGGAAAAATTAGAAGTGACGGTCACCGCTGGGCCTCACCTGGCAAGGGTTGTAGCGGTTAATACCAATCTTGCCGCTGGGTTTATTAGCTTGGCCGTGTACGTCACCGATGCTAATACCGGCGAGGTTGTGTCCGACGCCCAGGTATTAGTGGTTGCCAAGAACGAAAAAGAGGAATACGAGGCGTTGGTCGCCGCCCTCAACTCGCCAGCCAAGCCCGAGCAGTACGACGTCACCATGAATCTGGGTTCGACCGGCGAATGGATAGTCGCCGTCGATATTACCAGTCCGCTGGGCCGAGGCGGCGCTGACGCACTGACCTTCGATGTTCCGTCCCTGAACCGATACACCAGCGGCAGTCTGGTATTCTTCGGCATCTTCGCCGCGATGATGCTGGGGGTTGCCTACCTGTTCTGGAGCACGAAGCGCGACAACCGCCGCCGCCGTGAGGCCGCCCAGACCGAGTCCCAGGCCGAATCGCAGGTTTAATTTAACCATGAGAGTTGGCCGCAAGATATTACTGGCGCTGCCCGCGTTGGCTTTGCTCCAATTGCTATGGGCCGTGCCTGCTGCCCACGCCCACGGCGGTATCGACGCTGGCCAAAATCCCTTTACTGCCTGGAACTGGAACCCGCTGCCGACCCTGTTGATCTTGATTGCCGCCTATGTTTATTTGAACGGTCTCAGCAATTGGGAGCGGCCTAGCCATCCCATTAGCCGGTGGCAGAAGGCGTCTTTCTTTACCGGCCTGTTCCTGATTTTCATCGCCCTGCAATCACCCCTAGACAACTTGTCCGAGCACATGCTGTCCTTCCACCAGTTGCAGCACTTCCTGCTACGGATGCTGGCCCCGATGCTGGTACTGTTGGGCGCTCCGTTGACGCCAATGTTGCGTGGCCTGCCGTCTTGGGCTTTGCAGGGGATTGTCCGGCCCACTGTCCGTAACCCACTGGCACGGGCGACTTACGAGAAGTTGACCAACCCGGTGGTTTCTGTCGGGATATTCATGGGCGTCTTGTACCTGTGGCAATTACCCGGCGGGTTTAATCTGGCCCTGCGCAACGAGTTCATCCACGCCCTGATGCACATGACCATGATGTCCTCTGGCTTCATCTTCTATTGGGCGGTCATCGACCCCAAGCCCCGCCACTCTCGGATTCATTACGGAGTGCGGGTGCTTTATCTCGGGCTAATTGTTCTGCCCAATACCCTCTTGGGTGCGGTCATCACTTTCACCAAGACCATCATCTACACCGGCTACTTGGACGTAACCCAACCTTTCGACATGTCCGTGCTGACCGACCAGCAGATAGGCGGCCTGGTGCTCTGGGTGCCGGGCGACATGATGAGCATCCTGGTCGCGGGCATAGTAATGATTATGTGGTACGAGCGAGAAGAAGCCGCCAACAACGCCAAGCAACCCGTCTAGATGCACGGCACTGTCGTGACTTAAGACAGCTAAAAGCCCCTTCCCCCTCGCAAGGGGGAAGGTTGGGATGGGGGCGACAATTCGGTCTGCAATTCTAGTAGAGCCATTCAGCCCTTGACCCTCTAACACCCCATCCCTAGGATGTACCTGACCTAACCACTCTGCGGAGGCGTAACTTGACCAACGGATACGGTAATACCGAGTTCAGCTGGTTCATCCCCATCGACGGTGACGGCGCACGGGCCGGTACCGCCCGGGCCGAGCGTCCTCCAGACTTCGACTACCTGCGTAAAGTCGTCCAGACTGCCGAAGACGAAGGGTTCTACTCGCTGTTGATTCCCACCCGGTTCGCCAACGGTCTCTTTGCTGAAGATGCCCCGCTGGCCGAGACCTGGACAACCGCCACGGCCTTAGCTGCGGTGACCGAGCGCATTAGATTTCTCATTGCAGTTAGGCCGGGTTTCATCGCCTTAGGACTGTTCGCCCAGATGGCCGCTGCCCTGCACCAAATATCCAAGGGCCGTATCGACATCAACATCGTTCCCGGCGGCATCCAGAACGACTTTGAGCGAGTGGGCGAGGTCAGCGACCAGAGCACCCGTTACGAGCGCGCCGAGGAGTTCATCGCCGCCTGCCGCAAACTATGGACCCAGCCCGGTCCAGTGGAATTCCAAGGCGAGCACTACAAGCTGAAAAACGCCTATTGTTCTCCAATGCCAGAAGGCACACCACCCAAGTTCTACTTGGGCGGGGCGTCGCCCAGAGCCCTAGGCCTCTCTGCTCGACAGGCCGACTTCCATCTGAATTGGATTGAGCCTTTGGAAGACACCAGCGCTCGCATGGACGCCGCGCGGGAAGAGTTCAAGAGGGCTGGCCGCACCCCCGGCTTGGGCATCCGCACCCATTTGGTCGTGCGGGACAAGGAAGAAGACGCCTGGAAAGCCGCCAACGAGCTAATTGACCACGCCGACCCAGCAGTCAAAGCGCAACGCCGGGCGTCCATCGTGGGCACCCCCATGGTTGGACAAGCAGCCCAGGCCCAAGCAGCCCCCAACCACATCGTCGCCCCCAACCTCTGGAACGGCTTATCCGAGGTCCGAGTCAACTGCGGCACCGCCATCGTCGGAACCCCAGAACAGGTCACAGACATCCTGTTGAGTTACTGGAAGCTGGGCATCGACGAGTTCATTCTCTCCGGCTTCCCCCACGTAGAAGAATGCCAACGCGTCGCCAGTGATGTCTTACCGCTGCTGCGCGAGAAGATGGCGGCGGGAGGTTAACTGAAATGGAAGAAACAATACTATGGCTAATTGGAATCGCATTAGCTTTCGCTGGTGTTGGAATTGGTATGTACTACCAAGGGAAAGCGATGGTTCGTCCTGAGTGTACTAAGGCAATTGGCCGGGAGATGCTTGTCGCCGGGAAGATCTGGATTATGCTTGGAGGAGTTTGGATTATTGTCGCGGGCGTTTTAATTTACATGACGGATTAAGATATCGGAGCATTAGCTAGGAGCGATTGATGGGGTAAGCCCCTTCGCGAAAAGTGAGGATCGATTGACTGCAGATACTACCCCACTTGGCCCAACACTTGATGGCGTCCGTACCAAGTTAGCGCGGGCGCATGAACATTGTAGTTCGCTCGATAAGCAAATTCGCACGTTCATTAACTCGAAACCCTATCGTATTTCCTATGAGTTCGAACCTGAAGCACGAAAGCACACCTGGAAGTTGGAGACCGATCCACCGGTAATTCCTTCCCCTATCAATGCAGTCATTGGGGACGCTTTGTACAATTTTCGTTCGGCTCTTGACCACATTGTCTGGCAATTAGTTCTGGCGAATGGTGGAACGCCAACCGTGAGCAATGAATTCCCAATTTTTATTGACCCAGAAAAATTTGCAAAGGAGAGTAATCGGAAGCTACGTGGGGTTACTGATGCCGCTAGAGATATCATCATTGCGGCTCAACCGTGGAACGTAGGAAATGGCAGCATCTGGACTCTCCACGAACTCTCGAATATGGATAAGCATCGGCATCTTCCGATTGTCTTTGTGAACGTCACTCAAGTGACATCCCAAATACCGTTTCCTATTGGTCCTGGGCAAAGCATCCATTTGTCAATCAACACCGGCCCAATTGAACGCGGTACGGAATTGGTCAGTGTCATCCATGACAATGTGGAGATGGATTTCGAGCCTGAATTTGGTATAGCTTTTGGTGATGGTACTCCGGTGGCACAAAGCGGCGTCATGGATGTTTTTCGAAGTATCAGAATCCCAATCTTAAACATCGCTGAATCTCTGCAGTCCCACATTGTGAGATGATTCGAGCACCCGTTATTAGCCAACTAAATTAACTGCGAAGTCCTCCTATTTTCTAAGGAGGTTGGAGGCCCCTAAGAAACCCCCGGCCTCGCACCGCTCCAAGGTTGCGCCCGCTCGAACGCGGCTGATGCTTGCAGTACCTTGGCCTCTGAGCCCCGTGGCCCGATTATGTGCAGGCCGATGGGCATGCCGTCGTCCGAATAGCCGCAGGGGACGCTGGCGGCGGTCTGGCCGCTCATGTTGATGGGGTAGGTGAAGGGCAAGAACCCCCAGAATGGATTAACCGGTTTACCTCCAATCAAGCTGGGCCGTTGGTCTATCGGGAACGCCGATACGGCCATGGTCGGCGAGAGCAGCAAATCGAAATTGTCGAAGAAGTCTTCCAACTGCCGACTAACCTGGTCCACCTTGTGTAGTGCCCGGGACATGTCTGCGCCAGTCGTCTCCAGGCCATGTTCGATGGACTTGAGTCCGTAGTCGGAGAAATCGCCCCTGTGCTCTGCCAACAGATGGCCGTAGGACGTATAAGCCGCCGTGGCGAACACGTCCCAGAACGCCTCGAACGGGTCTTCCATAATCAGGTTGGCGTCCTCCACCGTGGCCCCAATATTGGCGAACAGCTTTGCCGCCCGCTCCGTCACCTGCGCCACCACCGGGTCAACCGCTGCGTAGCCGAAGTCGCTGCTCCAGCCTAATCGCAATCCCGTAACACCAGCGCCCAGGCCCGCGCTAAAGTCTGGAGCCGCTTCGCGCATGGAGGTAACGTCCCGCGAGTCCGGCCCGGCTATTACTTGCAGCAGCAAGGCCGAGTCGGCCACCGTCCGGGTGAGTGGCCCGGCCTGGGAGAAATGGTTGGCCGAAGGCCGTCCGTAGCCGCCGTAGCGTGGTACCCGGCCCTGGGTGGGTTTGATGCCGTATACGCCGCTAAAGCTGGCCGGAATGCGAATGGAACCGCCGCCGTCGGACCCAATGGAAAGGGTGCAAAGACCCGCCGCCAGGGCTGCTGCCGCGCCACCGCTGGAACCGCCCGGCGTGCGCGAAGTGTTCCAGGGATTGCGGCACGGCTCGCCCAGCTTATTTTCGGTGGTGCCAGACTGGCCGAATTCGGGCGTGTTGGTCTTGCCCAGGATGATTGCCCCGGACGCTTTCACGCGTTCCACCACGATGGAGTCCATGTCGGGTACTCGGTCGGGGAACAATGCCGACCCCATGGTCGTGGTCACGCCCTTGGTCAACTCCAGGTCCTTGATGGAGATAGGCACGCCATGCAAAGGCCCCAGTTCCGAACCCCGCTGCACCGCTGCATCGGCGGCCTTGGCGTCGGCCAACGCCTGGTCCCGGCAGAGGGTCAGATAAGAATTCAACTGGGAGTCCAACCGGTCAATGCGTTGGAAGAAATTCTCGGTGGCCTCCAACGACGAGATCTTCTTTTGACGTATTGCTTCAGCCAGTTCCACGGCGGACATAAAAGCTAGTTCTGCGCTCATCCGAGCCCTCCCAATGCTATAATCCGGGCCTGTTTGGTGAATGGCGCAATTATAGCGGCGAGGTTGCCTGGGCACCACCGCTGCGATGCCGCCAGACACTGCTAAACCCCTGGTATTTAGGAGACATCTATTGGCATTGGTCGGAATAATCGCCAACCCCGCCGCCAGCAAAGACATTCGGCGGCTGGTCGCCCAGGGTCGAGTGGTGCCCGACTGGGAAAAGGTGAACACCGTCCGCCGGGTAATGCTGGGCGTCCAATCGGTGGGCGTCACCAAGGTGCTGGCCATGCCTGACAGCTCGAACCTGGTGCGTCGGGCATCCGAAGACCCCATGCTTGCGATTGACCTGGAGTTCTTGGACATGCCAGCCCTATATTCCGAGGGAGATACCGTGCGGGCGGCGGCGGCAATGGCTGAGCAGGGCGTGGACTGCTTGGTGACATTGGGCGGCGACGGCACCAACCGAGCGGCGGTCGTTGGCTCCCGGACAATCCCAATGGTCGCCATTTCCACTGGCACCAACAACGTGTTCCCAGCCATGGTCGAGGGCACCCTAGCAGGCCTGGCTGCGGGTTTGGTGGCCCAGGGCAAACTGAATCTTTCGGAAGTAGCCGTACCCAGCAAGACCATGAACGTCTATGTGGACGGCGAACTCCGGGATTTTGCCCTGATTGATGTGGCCCTGTCCAAAGAACGATTTGTATCTACCAAGGCCATCTGGGATATCGACACCCTTTTTGAAGTGTTCCTCACTAGGGCAGAACCAGCATCCATTGGGCTATCGTCCATTGGCGGTCGCTTGGAAGCAGTCTCCCTGGCCGACGATGGCGGCCTGCAGTACCGCATCGCCGAACCCGGAACGAAGGCTTCTGGAGGCACCACAATCTTGGCCCCCATCGCCCCAGGCGTAGTGCCGCAGGTTGTAATCTCTTCTTGGCAGCGTATGGCTGAGGGAGAGCGACTGGTCATCGAAAATCGCGACTGCACCGTGGCGCTGGATGGAGAGCGGGCCTTTTCGGTCAATCGCTCTCAGCGGCTGGAGATGGAAGTCCGGCGTGACGGCCCTCCGGTGGTTGATGTTGAGCTAGCCCTGAAAGTCGCCGCCAGCCAGGGACTGTTCAACTTGGCGCAGGGAAACTAAACCCAGCTTTGGTAACTGGCTTCGAGCTATTCTTCAGCATCCTCATCGTAGCCGCCGCATCCACGGTCATCGGCACTGTTGGTTTTGGTTTTGGTTTGGTTGCCGCCCCGGTGTTGCTGCTTTACCTAGAGCCGCAACAGGCGGTGGTGGTGTTGAACAGCCTCACTGCCATCATGCTGGCAATGGTCTTGGTGAAGAATTGGCGTCAGCTTGAATTACGGGCCAGCGCCGGTCTGGTGCTGGGCGGAATCGTCGCGACTCCCATCGGAGTGTTGGCCCTAAATTCGGCCAGTCCCAGCGTTCTGCGAATAACCATCGCTGTCGTCATAATTTTCCTGGGGCTGTTCAGTCTGACCAGTGTTCGACTGCCCTTCGCCGAGCGGCGTTTGGCTGGCCCAACATTCGGGTTTCTCACCTCGTTGGCCGTGACGACCATCGGGATCGGCGGCCCACTCGGCGCAATTTACGCTATCGCCCAGCGTTGGAAACCGGAAACAGTCCGGGCATCGCTGGCCCTGTTCTTCTTCTCGTCCGACGCGGTGGCCTTCGTGCTTTACGCTGCCACCGGACTGGTAGGCCGGGACACCCTGGCCAACATCGGAGTCATGATTCCAGGTCTAATCATCGGCTTTGGGCTGGCCTCAATTTTAGTGAACCGAATCAACGACCGCATCTTCCGCTACGCCGTAATCGCAGTAATCGTAATCGCCGGCAGCGTGATGCTGGTGCGAGAGTTTACGGGAATCTAGGGTATCCAGAAAGGGAGCCCTAGATTTAGTCGAGGGAATGAATGGTACGTAGGGGCAGGTTTCAAACCTGCCCTGACATTCGTAAACCATCCTTTTGTCCGCCTAAATCATTGTGGGCCAACATCTATTTCCTGGATGGTTTCATCGTTGCGACAACCACCCCAGCGGAGTAAAAGGGCGGGTTTCAAACCCGCCTCTACGATGTCGTTAGGCCCTCGCAGATATTACAGAAGCGGCCCTGCCAGTCTTCACTGGCAGGGCCGCTTGAAATCGCTTTCGTAGTTGTTTTGCTTAGTTGCTTAGGTCGTGGAAGGCCGCCAAGGCGGCGGTAATGCCGTCGCCAACAGCTGCGCCGAGCTGCCGGGTGGATTCCGCCCTGGCATCGCCGCAAGCGTAGACTCCGGGTACGGCTGTCCTCATGCGGATGTCGGTGCAGACATGGCCACCGGCGTCCAACTCCAACAGGCCGGTTAGGTATTCAGTGTTGGGATGGAAGCCCACGTAAATAAACGCGGCCGCCATCGGGTATTCGTAGACCTCGTCCGTCTTGAGGTTCTTGACCAGGGCGCGGTCCAGGGCCTGTTCGCCCCTGAACTCCTCGACGACGTGACTCCAGAGGAACTTGACCTTCTCGTTGGCGAAGGCCCTTTCCTGGATGACCTTGGCTGCCCGTAGCTCGTCCCGCCGGTGAATGAAGGTCACCGAATTAACGATGCCGGTCAGGTAATGGCCTTCGTCCAGAGCGGCGTCACCACCACCGACTACCACCACGTCTTGGCCGCGGAAGAAGTTTCCGTCGCACACAGCGCAATATGAAACGCCTCGACCGGCAAGTGCATCTTCACCGGCAACGCCCAGCTTGTTGTGGGAGCCACCGGTGGCAATGATGATGGTCTTGGTGGTGAAATCCCGGTCATCGGTGCGGATGGTCTTGACCGGCTTTTCGATGTCGTCAATCCCGACCACTTCGGTGTACTCAATTTCGGCCCCGAAGCGGGTAGTTTGCTGTTCCATCCTGGCTGCCAATTCTTGGCCCTTGATACCTTCTGGAAAGCCAGGGTAGTTCTCAATCTCATCGGTGACCAATAGTTGCCCACCGGGGCCTAGCTGCTCCAAAATCACCGTCTTTAACATCGCCCTAGTTGTGTAGAGAGCGGCGGCCAGTCCCGCAGCGCCGGCCCCTAGAATTACCGTATCGTAGTCTGCTTCCATATGTGCCGTAACTTCTCCTAATCTGCTATCCGGTGCGGCTGCCTAAGGGCCTAGCTGGTCGAAGGCACGCCGCCAGATGGATTCATGGATTCTCGGAAATAGTCCACCGTAATTTGTAGTCCGTCTTCCAGACTTATTTTAGGCGACCAGTCAAGTTCCTGAGCCGCCCTCGTGCAATCCAGCGCAATCCGGTAGACTTCTCCGGCCCTTTGGGGGGCGTGGAGTGGATCCCACTTATAACCTGTGATGCTCCGGAGTATCTCAACGATTCGATTTACGGTGGTGGCCTCACCGGTGGCGATGTTCATTGCCTTCCCGTCGCCGCGGTCGATGGCCTCAATATTGGCGTCAATCACGTCGAACACCGAAACGAAGTCACGTTCTTGGGTACCGTCGCCGAATATCGAAGGCTGTTTTCCTTCCAGCATGGCACGGCTGAAGATGGCGATAACACCGGCCTCTCCGTGGGGGTCTTGCCGGGGGCCATAAACGTTACCGTACCGCAGAGAGGTGTAGTTGAGCCGATACTGACGGTAATAGAAATCCATGTATTGCTCGGCCACCCACTTGGACATCCCATAGGGGGAAACCGGCGTAATTGGTGCGTCGTCGGAACAGGGGATGGTCTCGGGGTCACCGTACAGAGCGCCGCCAGTGTTTGAGTAGATGATTTTTTCTACACCGGCCCGCCGGGATGCTTCAAGTACCCGCAGCGTGCCCAGTACGTTGGCGTTGGTGTCATCTATAGGGTTCTTGGTCGACTCGGTCACGCTTGTCTGGGCCGCCATGTGGAATACCAAGTCGGGTTGTTCCCGTTGAATAATCTCAGTCATGGCTGGCTTGGTGATGTCGGTGTGGTGGAAGACTGCGGCGGAGTTGAGGTTCTTAATCTTGCCCGTACTTAGGTCGTCCATTACGACAACCTTATAGTCCAACTCTAAAAGCCGGTCCACCATGTGGGAGCCGATAAACCCAGCGCCGCCGGTGACCAATGCCGTTTTGCCATCTGCCATTCGCACCTCTAAAGGCTGCATCGCGGGGACTCTGTAGAGACGAATCCGCCGTTTCAAATATGATAAACCCCATGGCTTGGCAGTACAACGGCGCAGCCATGGGTCGAGGTTCGTGCGACTTTCCGTTGTCTAATGGAGAGACGCGGCAATCTGTGTTACAGTTTTTTCACCTGTGCTCAGGCACAGATATAAAGACTAATAATCAGACCAACTTGAGGGGGTAGCACATGACCGAGAAGATAGGATTTATCGGACTGGGAATCATGGGGAAACCCATGGCCCGTAACCTGCTCAAGGCGGGATATTCTCTAACCGCCTACGACATCGTCGGAAGCAATCTGGAAGAGGTAGTGACTGATGGTGCCACCGGCGCTTCTTCCAGCAAAGAGGTTGCCACCGTCAGCGATACCATCATTACCATGCTCCCAGACTCGGCCGATTCTGAGAAGGTTATCTTGGGCCCGGATGGCGTGTTGGAAGGGGCAAAGCCTGGCTCCGTGATAATCGACATGAGTTCCATCGCCCCGTTGGTCTCCCAGCGAATCGCCGCAGTCTGCGCAGAAAAGGGCGTCGAAATGTTGGATGCTCCCGTGAGCGGAGGTGAGCCCGGCGCGGTAGCGGGTACATTGGCCATCATGGTCGGTGGCAAACAAGAAATCTTCGACAAGAGCGAAGCCTTGATGAAGGTCATGGGCGGGAACGTTGTGCTCACCGGAGACATTGGAGCCGGCGGGGTAACCAAGCTGGCCAACCAGATTATCGTCGCCGCCAATATCGAGGCGTTAAGCGAGGCTTTGGTGCTCTCTCAGAAGGCTGGCGTCGACCCAGAGAAGGTCTTCAATGCCATCAGGGGCGGACTGGCTGGCAGCGCTGTGATGGAAGCCAAAGCTCCGATGATGCTTAGCCGCAATTTCCAAGCGGGGTTCCGTATCCGGCTCCACCAGAAGGACCTGCGAAACGTGCTTCAAACTGCTCAGGAATTGAATATTCCGCTGCCAGTGACGTCCCTGATACAGCAGATACTGGGAGCTTTGGTCAACGAGGGTGAGTCGGAATCCGACCACTCGGCCATCCTGAAGTTCGTGGAAAACCTGGCTAAAGTCGAAGTTAAGGCTGGGACTTAAATCGGGAAGTTAAGGCTGGAATCTAAATCGAGAAGATAAGGCCGGAAGTTAGTCCAAATCCCTAAACCGGGCGTCCCGCCAGTCGAGCGCCGCCCGAAGGCCTTTCTCTTCGCTAATGGCGTTGAACTCTTCCTGCTCCGGACTGGTGCTGGTGTCGAACAAAGTCATCAATTCCAGGTTGTGCCTAACAGCGTTCAAGTAGCCCATTTCTTCCATCGCCCGGTTCACCGAGGCTTTAGTCAGTTTCACGCCAAGCTGAGGGAGTAGGCAGATTTTCTTGGCTACTTTTTCGCATTCGGCCATCAAGTTATCATGGGCTACCACGCGGTTGACCAGGCCTATACGGGCTGCTTCATAGGCGTCCACAGTGTCTCCGGTCAACAGCATTTCTTTGGCGGTGGCCAGGTTCACGCTGTAGGGAGTGATTAGCAGTGGCGGGCCAAATCCGGCCCTGATTTCGGGTTCGCCTAGGATTGCCCGGTCGGACGCTAGCTTGATGTCGCAGACCTGGACCAATTCGCAAGCGCCACCCAAGGCATAGCCGTTTACGGCAGCGATGACTGGTTTGCTGCAGTTCCAGACGGTCATAAAGGTCTTTACCAGACCCTGTAGCCGGGTGCGCCAAGCGTCCACGGACCCATGGGATGGGTCCATGGCATGACCGTTAATTTGGATGTCGAAACCGCTGGAGAAAGCCCGGCCAGCCCCGGTCAAGATTAGCGCCCTCACCTCTTCATCCTCTTCCACCACCCCCATTGCTTCTTGAAACTCCGCCATTAACTCGGCGTTCAAAGCGTTGAGCTTCTTCGGTCGGTTCAGGGTCAGATAAGCAATCTGCCCTTTCCGCTCGAAGATTATGTTTTCGAAGGACAAAGATGTCTCTCCTTTGGTTGCGCAGACCTGGCGGTGGTAAATCATAGGACGGACAGGGGACGCACAGGGGACGCGCTGAATAGTGTCGAAAATTATTGCGGAAGGTGTTTAGGGGACTTTGGTGATGTCTATCCCCTGGATTATGACCGGCGTCGAGGGCTTGTCTTGGGGCCCGCTCGGCGTCAACGAAATTGCGTCAGCCACGTCTTGGCCCTGGGTGACTTGCCCAAATATCGTGTGGGCCCCATTCAAGTGCGGCGTAGGCACCGTGGTCACAAAGAATTGACTGCCATTGGTGCCCGGGCCTGCGTTGGCCATCGCCAATCTGCCGGGTTGGTCGAAGGCCAGACTGGCAACAGTTTCGTCTTGGAACTTGTAGCCAGGCCCGCCGCCACCCGTGCCGGTGGGGTCTCCGCCCTGAATCATGAAAGAGGGTATAACACGGTGGAATATCACCCCGTCGTAATACTCGTCATTGGCCAAAAATATGAAATTGTTGACCGTAACTGGGGCTTGGTCGGCGAACAGTTCGATGACCATGGGTCCCATATTGGTGCGAATTGTAGCGGTGTATTTGGCCGTAACGTCGATGGTAACGGGCGGTACGTTGGCGTACTGAGGAATCATAACTCCGCCAATATTCACCAATTGCTTAAGCGGCCCGCCACTGGACTCCGGTGTAGCTTCGACCGAAGCTGGGACGGCAGTGGGCGATGAATTGGGTGTGGGCGTCTCAAGTAGGCACGCGGCCAATGGCAATGCGGCCGCAATTATTGTTAGAAGAAGTTTGATTTTCATATTCGAAAGGATAACATAGCCCAAACCGCTAAATCACGTCTGTCCGGGACATCGATTTCATTCCCCTAAGGCTGCGGACGTAGCCAGGGTTAGCGGAAGCTAGACCCATCGTCTTCCTCATCATCAAAGTCGTCATCCCAAAGGTCAGGGTCTTCCCAGGGCTGTAGACCTTCTTCGGGGTCTCCGGCCGGCCTTAGTTTGGACGCCACGAATTGGATGGACACCGCCGCCAATACCAAGAGAACCATTCCGCCCAGCAGCCAGGCATCGAAGAACAAGAACGGCGAGGGGCGACTGGAGCCCGGCGCTGACGAGCCTGACGAACTTGATGGAACCGATGGGACGGGAGCAGTCGCTCCGGGGGCTTCCCCTGCCCACCTTGCGTCCAACCCGTCAATGTCGAAGCCGTACACGGCGGTCAGTGAAGCATCAACGGTGTTGCCCGTTCCAAGTTGGGCTACGAACTGCTGGAAATTTGTCTCGCCAAATTCGCCGATTAAGAACGCTACGACGCTGAGCGATTTTTGGTAGAAAGTGGTGATTGCGTGGGGTGTACCGGTGAGGGTGCTCATAGACCTGAGTGAGTTGGTGATGGGGTCAAGGGTCTCGCCGTTGAAAACTGTTGAAGATGGATCCATGTAGCTCGCGAAGCCCTCGTCTAACCATGATGGCGTTGGGAGCGCGTTGTCGCCCATTGCCTGGTCGAACAGCAAGTGGGCGGACTCGTGGACAATCAGACCCCGCTCCATCCCCAGTCCCAAGAAGACACTTTTTTCCGGAAAGGCGAATCCCTGGAATACCTGTTGTTCGGTGGTGGTGCGGCTTTGCTGAGGGAAGGCTGCCAGGGTGTCGGCGCGCTTGGCGTAGATGACACCCTTAATCTCATCGGCAGACTCAATCTGTAATAGTCTTTGGAGACGTTCTAGGTCTGATTCCAAACGTTGGGTTACCGACCTGACCCTGGACTCCGGCTGGTCGTAGTAGAGCAGTGTCAGGGGGCCAACCTTAGTCTCTTCCCAGTCGAACCGGGTGTCCGAATATTCCACCACGGCTGTTTCAGTACGCAGTACGTTGTTCTGGGAGTCCCTGATTTCGTAGTAATACTCAACCTCGGTGCCCGGCGGCAGGTAAGTTGAGACTTCCCCGGTGAGGTTCAGGTTGGCGGTAATCTGGTTTGATGGCACAAAGTCCGGGTAGGCATAGGCCCAGACCCGGCTGCCTACAGTCCGGTAAAAGAGCCGCACCTCCACTATGTCCACGTCACCCTTGGCGGTCAAAGACAGGTCAACGTTGCCGGGGAAATCTACTTTCTGGCCGGTCTCAATAACTTCGATTGTCTCGCCAGCTGCAAAAACGCTGGAGGCCGTTAAGCAAGCAACGAGAAATGCCCCTGCCAGAGAGACCATGACAGCTTGTTTTACGGTGACTAGCGAAGCGAAAAATTGGAGCTTGGAGCTTGGCAAATCTACGGGGCCTTTGATACCTGAGTCGCGTTTTGCGGGATTAATAAAGTATACGTTGAATCCCCGCCAAAGGCTCTCCGCAATTGCTAATCGGTGGCTTGCTCCATCGCTAACAGCGACTTTTTCCGGTTGAGTCCCCAGCGATAGCCGCCTAGTCCGCCGTCCTTGCGTAACACCCGATGACAGGGGATAACTAACGCCACAGGGTTTGCGCCGCAGGCCGTGCCCACCGCCCGAGTAGCATTGTCCTTTCCCAGGGCTTTAGCCACCTGCTGGTAGGTGCGCGTTTCGCCGTAGGGAATTGTTCGGAGCATCTGCCATACCTGCTGCTGAAAGGCTGTGGATTGAATGTCCAAGGGCAAGTCGAGACCCGTCCGTTCTCCATCTAAATAAGACAGTATCTCGGCAATCCAGACCCTAAGATTACCCCCGTCTTGCTGGTGGTTGGCTGACGGAAACTCGGTAAAAAGAATCTCTTCCAGTGCGGGATCAGAGTCGCCCAATTTTACCGAACAAACACCTTGATCGGTGGCAGCCACCAAGAGCCGACCCATTGGGCATGCCACCACTGTGTGAAAAATATTCATGCCCAAGCCCCCCTTTTTATAAACGCCCGGACTCATTCCCATCTTCTCGGTTGAGGTCTCATACAATCTGCTGGACGAACCGAATCCAGCATCGTAGAGCGCGGTTGAGATATCCTCGCCGTTTTTAATCATCGCCTTGAACCGGTCTAACCGCCAGGCAGACGCATACTCTCGTGGCGTGACCCCGGTGGCCTCTTTGAACACCCGTTGCAGGTGTGATGGACTACTCCCAACTGCCCGGCCCAATTCGGCAAGGGTGGGAGCCGAGTCCGGGTTCTCTTGGATATATTCACAGACCCGGCGGACCAGACCAGTGTTGGGGTGTTCTTGATCTGGTAGGCAGCGCTTACAGGCCCTGAAACCGGCAGTCTTTGCGTCGGTTGGTCCAGCAAAGAATGCTACCCGATTGGGCGCTGGCCGTCGGCTGGGGCAGGAGGGTCGGCAATAGATGCCAGTCGAGCGGACCGCGTACACGAATTGCCCATCAGCCCTGGAGTCGCGAGTTTGGACCGCCTCCCACATCTTGGGGTCTAGGTCGGGGTCCTGATGCCCTGCGGCCTGGTGTGCGCTAGCAGCCATAGTCGCTCCCCTGATTCCTTTAATCCAGCGCCATCAGAATACCCCAATCCTTTGGGCCGTTCTATCCGGTTCTTGCTTTCAAATTCGGAATGTTGGAAATATGCCTGGAATAAAAATAAGGGCCGTGAATTCACGGCCCTTATTTGGTCTACGAAAGTTGGTTGTCAGGCTAGAACGGCTACTGTATTTGGGCGGTGAAGACATGCGTTGCCCCAGTGTCGGTGCCCTTTTGGAAGTCTCCGGGTGCGCCTGCCACCAGGTCATTGCCGCTGATGGAAACCGATGTGCCCAGTTTGTGGTCAATGGCCGCGCCGGTTGCTGTTAGGTTGGCCTCTTCAGCCCACGAAGTCCCAGTTCGTTTGTAAACGTATACAGAACCGGCGTTTGGTCCTTTGGCAGCGTCGCCGAAGGCCCCGGTCGCCACAGTGTCTCCGCTGACGGAAACGGACCAACCGAAATTGTCTGTCGTGGCGCCGTCGCTGGCGCTAAGCTTGGCTTGTTGGGTCCAAACGGTGTCAGTCCGGATGAACACGTATGCGGCCCCAGTGTCGGCGCCTTTTTCCATGGTGCCAGCCGCCCCAACAGCTGCTGTGTCTCCAGATACGGAAATCGACCGACCGAATTTGTGGTCAAATGCTCCGTCGCTGGCGGTGAGTTTGGCTTGTTCAGTCCAGACGCCATCACCACGGGTGAACACGTAGGCCGCCCCGGAATTGGAGCCGTTGGTTGTGTCTCCCAATGCTCCGATTGCCGCTGTGTCGCCGTTGATATCAACCGACCAGCCAAACAGGTGGCCGAACGCTTGGCTGCTGCCCGTGAGCTTGGCTTGCTCGGTCCAAGTCCCGTCGGTCCGAGTGAATACGTAGGCCGAGCCAGAATCTGTCCCTGCGGGTGAGTCTGTGGGTGCGCCGATGATTATCGTGTCTCCGCTAATCGCGGCTGACCAGCCAAATTGGTCTCCCGCCCCGGCGTCGCTGGCGGTGAGTTTGGCCTGTTGAGTCCAGACTCCGTCGCTGCGGACGAACACATAGGCAGACCCCGAGTTGGTGCCAACTGGCGTGTCCCCGACTGCTCCTAGGACTGCAGTGTCTCCGCTCAAGGCCACTACTTGGCCAAGTAAGTCGCCGACTCCGGTGTCGTCGCCGACCAATTTTGCTTGCTCGGCCCAAGCCCCGTCGACGCGGGTGAATACCACGGCCGCTCCAGAGTCAGTGCCCTTGGAAAAGTCGGCATTAGCGCCTGCGATGATTGTGTCGCTGTCGATTGCCACTGAGGTACCGAATTTCTTGCCCTGCGCCGAGTCGCTGGCGACTAATTTGGTCGAAGCCGACCCGTTGACGAACTCGTACACCGGCACTGGTGTGGGCGTGGGGGTTGGTTCGGGCGTGGCGGTTGGTTCGGGTGTCACTGTCGGTTCCGGTACTGCCGTTGGCTCAGGTGTGGGTATGGGCGTTGCGGTCGCTTCCGGAACTTGGGTGGGCTCGGGCGTTGCAGCGGGTACCTGGGTTTGGGCTGGTACCTGAGTTTCGGAAGGAACTTGGGTCTCGCCGGGCATCAAAGTTTCAGATGGTTCCGGCACCACAGTGGCCGTGGGAATGGCCTCCTGAGTGACAGTGGGAGTTGGTTGGCGTTGCGTCTCAACTTCACTGGCGCAGGCCGCAAAAATCAAAAGGCCTACGAGGGGTATCAGTGATATCAATCGCTTCATGGTTGTTCCTTAGACGTAGATACCGTGTTGCGTTTGGTCCAGACGCTGTAGGTATTCGCCTATTCAAAATTATAGATGGCTCAACCCTAAGTTCAAGGAATTTGAGGCTCCAGGTTGACCAGAATAGAGACCATATACCTACGTCTTTGAATTTTGTTGAATCAAATTTTTTGGCTTTTCCTAGTCTTTAAAGAATGGTGACCTGCGGTTGTTGTTATGTCGTACAAACGTTCTATATAATCCGTTACCCACCAGCTAAATAGCCTCAAAATCAGAACACTGAAAGCCAATGACTGACCATTCCATCGCCTGCATGCTAGTTACCCACCTCCCAGTTAAAGCCGAGGTGCGCCGCTATCCCCATCTGCGGGAAAAGCCGGTGATAATCACTGAAAGCTACGGCTCCAAGAACCTAGTGCTAGACAGTTCATCGGAAGCCCGTGGCGTGATTGCCGGAATGCCCCTTGCCGAGGCCATAGCTCGGTGCAAAGATGCGTCTCTGTTGCAGGCTGACGCGCCCTACTACAACGGGACGTTCGACAAGCTGGTACAGGCCTTGGAGTTGAGAAGTCCGACTGTGGAGAGGGCCGGACTTGGCTGCGTCTACGTGGGGTTGGACGGACTGGAGCTTATGTATGGAGGGGAAGCGCGGGTCGTAGCGTCCCTGCTTCAGGCAGCGCCCCAGGAGTTCAATCCTCGGGTCGGCGTGGCTGGGGGGAAATTCCCGGCCTACGTCGCCGCAGTGACCACCAAAGGCGGGCGCGCCACCAGGGTGCCCAAAGACCAGGCTGGTTTGGCGGGATTTCTGAGCGAGCTCTCTATTGGCTTACTGCCCCTGTCCTGGGCCAACAAGACCCGTATGCACCGCTTCGGCATCCACACACTGGGCCAACTGTCGGCCCTGCCGGTGGGCGCAGTTCAGGCCCAATTGGGAAACGAAGGGCGGCGGGCCTGGGATTTGGCCAACGGAATAGACAGCAGCCCATTGACGCCCCACCGGCCACAACAGGCTGTGGAAGAATCCCTGACCTTTCCATCGCCAATCATCACCTGGAGTCCTATTTTGACGGCCCTGGGCACGCTGTTGGGTCGCGCCTTTGCCCGACCAGAGATTGTCGGTCGCTACGTTCGCACCGCGACTATCGAAAGCCACGTGTATCGGCTGCCGCCCTGGGTAAAACGATTTGGATTCAAAGAGGCGATGGGCAGCAGAGACCGGGCCCTATTCGCTCTGAAAAGTCGGTTGGACAGTGTGACTTTGCCCGGACCGTTGGAGGACATGAAACTCACCCTTACCGGGTTCACCGGTGAGTCGGGCATTCAGACCAACCTCTTCTCCGATATCCGCAAACAAGAGCAATTGAAGGAGATGATGCGTCAGTTGGAAGCCCTGTTAGGTGGCAAGCCGCCCATCTATCAGATGAAGGAGATAGAGCCGTGGTCGCGCATTCCAGAAAGACGCCAGGCCCTGGTTCCCTACGACCCATAACCACCAAGCCGGTAGTTCCTCAATCAGTAAACAGTGTGCCTGAGGGCCTAAAGTTTCGCTCCCTGAACCTGCCAGTCCCAATAGATGTGGTTGAAGACGGTGCGGAGAGACCCTTATCTATTAGCCTGCCGCCCACCCGCTCCCGTCGTTCAATCCAAAAAATCCGGAGCCTGGCAATCACCTCCATCAACGACTTGTGGCAGGTGGATGAAGAATGGTGGCGAGAACACCCAATCTCCCGCCGTTACTACCAAGTAACCACCCAAGACGAGCGTCGTCTAACCATCTTCCGAGATCAGTTAAACGGGAGTTGGTACTGGCAGAAAGGGGGGTAGCTGTCAGCTAACAGCGGTAACTAACCAGATTATTCAGGGCTTGCCATGCTATCTGTCATTCTGAGCCAGCCGCAGCGGCGAAGAATCTACCAACCTTCTGAGGACAAAGGAATGAATCAGTACTACGTGTACATCATGTCCAGCCACCATGGGACTCTATACATAGGAATGACCAATGACTTGTACCGCAGGACATACGAACACCGTCACAAGCTTGTGCCTGGATTTACCCAGAAGTACAACGTGACTAAGCTGGTGTATTACGAAGAGACGTCTAGTGTGGAGTCAGCCATCACTAGGGAGAAGCAAATCATAAGGATGGCGCAGAAGCAAGAAGGCCGAGTTGGTGGCATCGTCGAATCCGTATTGGGTGGACTTGGCCGAGGGTTGGTATGAAGACCGAAGTTTGGTAGACCCTTCGTTTCACTCAGGGTGACAGTTTGTGAGTAGCTTGGCGGAGGATGATATGGCCGAGACAGGGAGAGAATCTGTAACGTGACTTACGCTGAACTCCATTCCCACAGTAACTATTCATTCCAGGAGGGTGCCTCGTCCGTGGAAGAATTATTGGTGCGCGCCCGTGATTTGGGGTACCGGGCGTTGGCCCTGACCGACCACGATAACCTGTGTGGGGCCATGCACTTTGCGCAGGTGGCCAAGACCTTGGACATTCAGTCCATCACCGGCGCAGAGCTGACTATTAAAGACGGTTCCCACCTGACATTTCTGGCTGAGAACCAAAATGGCTACAGCCAGCTTTCCAACTTCATCTCCTATTCCTACGTCGCTGGAGACCGCAAAAACCCGGCCCTAGACTTGAAATACATGCCGGATTGTGTTGATGGCCTAATCTTGCTGACTGGCTGCCGCACCGGACGGGTGGCCATCCTTTTGGCGGAGGGCCGCTTTGCCGAAGCCGAGACTCAACTGCGGCAGTACTTGGACTGGTTCGGCACGGACAACGTCTTTGTGGAACTACAGCAGAACTTGGTGCAGGGCGACACCGGGCGCAATCGGCGGCTAATCGACTTGGCTCGTAAGCTGGGCGTCGGCATAGTGGCCACCAACAACGTCCACTACCATGTGCCGGAACGTCATCGGCTGCAAGATGCCCTGGTCTCCATCAAGCACAACCGAAGCCTAGAAGAAACCCACAAAGAACGTCGGGCCAACAACCAGTTTTACCTCAAGTCTCCGGTCGAGATGGCCGCCTTGTTCGCCGAATGCCCCGAGGCCATCAAAAACACCCTCCGTATCGCCGAACGCTGTTCCTTCGATTTGACCAAGGACCTAGCCTATAAATTCCCTGACTACCCGGTGCCAGACGGCGCTACTCCTCAGAATTACTTTGAAAACCTGTGCCGCCAGGCTGCTGTGCGCCGTTACGGCGGCATTAATCAGAGGGTTAGAGACCGTATGGAAGAGGAGTTTCGGCTGATTGGTAAGCACAACTTGGCCGGCTTCTTCCTAATCTATTACGAGATTATCCAGATGGCCCGCCAGGTAATGATTGAGTTGGGTTTAAGCGACGCGGAGATACCCTTGGAAGAACGTCCTCCGGGCCGTGGCCGGGGCTCGTCGGTCGCCATGCTGGTGGGTTATTTGATTGGCCTCTCCCACATCGACCCCCTGAAATACAATCTGTCACTTGATCGGTTCCTGTCCGATGACTTGGGTTCGGTGCCAGATATCGACTTGGATTTTCCCCGCAACATTCGGGAGGAACTGATTAAGCGGGTGCACCAGAAGTGGGGTTGGGACCGGGCCGCTCTCACTGGCATGATTAGCACCTATCGGATGAAAGGCGCGGTCCGCGACTTGGGCAAAGCCCTGGGTCTGCCTGCTCAAGGCGTAGATAAGCTGGCCAAGCGGGTCGATTCTCACGACGCCAAAGAACTGGAACTGGAGATGCTCCAACTGCCCGAATACCGGGACAAGGTGGACGCTCCCGGCTGGAGCAACTTAATTGAGATGGCGGCCGAGTTGAACGGTTTTCCCAAGTACCTGGCCCAGCATCCCGGTGGCATGATTATCAGCTCGTCTCCCCTGATCGACACCGTGCCAGTGCAGCAGGGGGCCATCGCTGACCGCTATATCTGCCACTGGGACAAAGACAGCATCGACCAAGCTGGCTTTGTGAAAATTGATTTCCTGGCCTTGGGAGCGCTATCGCAGATGCAAGAATGCCTGCTGCTCATCGAAGAACGAGAAGGTAATTACATCGACTTGAGCCGCATCGACTTCGACGATCAGGCCGTCTACAGCACCATACATAAAGCCGATACTATTGGCATATTTCAAGTGGAGTCTGCTGCTCAGATGCAGACTACCCCCAGGCTCAAACCATCTAGCCTGACTGAGATGGCCTACGAGGTGGGCGCAGTGCGTCCGGGCGTAGGAGTGAACGATGGCGTAACCCAGTTCATCCAGCGCCACGTCGAGGGCACCCCCTGGGACTACGACCATCCCCTGGAGAAGCGGGCCTTGGAGCGGACCCTGGGCATTATCTTGTTCCAAGACCAGGTGAACCATGTGGCCATGGACGTGGCCGGCTTCACGTCATTGGAAGCGGACCAACTGCGCCGGGCTTTCGGACGGCGTAACAACGAAGGCCTGATACGCCACTACTGGGAGAAGTTCCGGGACGGGGCCTTGGGGAGGGGAGTTCCAGAGCATACCGCCGAAAGAATCTTCAGGAAGTTCAACGGCCACTACATGTTCCCCGAATCCCACGCCTTTGCCTTTGGCGCAACCGCCTATCACATGGCCTGGCTCAAGTATTACTACCCCCTGGAGTTCTTCGTCGCCATCTTCAATCAGCAGCCGATGGGCTTCTATAACACCGAGACTTTGAAGGAAGATGCTAAACGTCACGGCATCATCGTTTTGAATCCAGACATCAACCACAGCCGGGAGAAATGCACCATCAAAGACGAGTGTCTCTTGCTGGGGCTGCGTTACGTTCGGGGCATAGGAGATGCTGCGGCCTCCGAGGCGGTGGCGGCCAGGGATAGCGGAGGCCCTTTTAATAGCCTGGCCGATGCTATGGAGCGCACTGGATTACAGCGGGAGGCCATTGAGAACCTGGTGACTGCTGGCGCCTTTGATTTATTTACTGGGACGGCGGGGACTGGGACATCGGGAACGACCAGAACGGCCGGGACAACGGGCCGTCGGCAAGCGTTGTGGGAAGTTGGTCTGCGCTATCGGCCCATCAATACTCAGCAGCCCTTGCTTCTGCCCGTTGAACAGGATATGGCGGAACTGCCCGAACAAAGCCAGTGGGAGACCATGGGCGAGGAGTACCGCATCATGGGGCTTTATCCCAAAGGCCATCTGATGGCCATGGCCCGGCCCCACCTGCCACCTGGCATCTTGTCCAGTCGTGAGGTGGACGCCAAGGCCGACGGGGCCATGGTCACCGTGGCCGGACTGGTAATACGCCGTCAACGCCCCCTGGCCAAGGCGGTCTTTCTCACGCTTGAGGACGAGTTCGGCCATATTCCATTGGTGGTGTGGCCCAATGAATTCGCCAAGTATCGACAGGTCATTAAGGAGCCGCTGTTGGTCATTCGCGGCCAAGTCTCGCGCCGGGATGGGGTCATGAACATAGTCGCGCAGCATGTGGAGCCCATGCCCACCATGGACCACCTGCCCAAAGCCAAAAATTGGCAGTAAGGCGGCAAATTAATCAGAATTTTTCAACCTGCGACCCAATCCGGTGCTAGAATGTTCGGGCATTTGGCCCCCATGACATAACGAAAACTCTGCATTCTTCACCATCAGTAAAGGAGCAGCGCCATGATTGATACAGTGATTAAAGGCGGAACCGCCGTCACGCCCGCCGGGGTAGGCGACTGGGATATCGGACTCGAAGGCGAAAAAATCGTCGCCATTGCTCTGCCCGGAGTGCTACCCACCGAGGGCGTCAGATTAATCGACGCCACTGGCAAGATTGTAGTCCCAGGCGGGGTCGAAGCCCATGCCCATGCTGCCGCCAACGTGCAAGATGGACTGCGAGAGTTGGTGCCCGGAACCCCTAATGCAGGCCCAGCCGTACACTCCCTCGGCGCAATATGGGGCGGCACCACCACCGTGGTCGACTTTACCCCAGTCAACAATGAAGGCGACTTGGCCCAAGGAGTTCACGATTTCATGTCGGTATGGCAGGGGCAGGCCTACAGCGATTACACGACCCACTGCATTTACCGCAATTCCAACACCCCCGACTCCATCGCCCGTTTTGGCGAGCTAGTTGCAGCGGGGTTTCCCAGCGTCAAGATTTTTACCACCGACATTCGTCCTCCCGGAACTGAAGGCCGCACACTGACTCCCGGAGGTCGCCTGGAGACTGGCCGCCTGTACGACCTGATGGAGCAGGTATCCCGTCACGGCGGCATGCTGGCAGTCCACGGCGAAGATGATGAACTGGTCATGTACAACTACCTGATGGCCCAACAACGGGACCAATGGGACTGGCACAACCTGCACCTAATTCACTCCAAGGCTGTGGAAGACTTGGCTTTCCGCCATGTCACGCGGATGGCCGAACGTACTGGTGCCGGTATGTACTTTGTCCATGTCACCGCCAAAGACGGCCTGGACGTTATTGCCGAGGCCCGCAGCAACGGCCAGCCGGTCTACGGAGAAGTTCTAACGCTGGCTCTGTCCTTCGAGTGCAGCCGATACCGGGAAGACGACGGCATGAAGTACCACACCTATCCATCGCTGAAGTTCGAGGAAGACCGTAATAGCCTGTGGGACGGCATCATGAAAAGCGACCTGTCTTTCACGGCCACCGATAGCAGCTTCACCACTTACATGGACAAGATAGCGGGACGCAACGTGGAAACCGTGCGCGGCGGGAACATTGGCATTGAGATACGCATGGGAGTTAACTACACCGAGGCCGTGGTTAAGCGCGGCATGTCGCTGGAGCGCTTCGCCGATGTGACATCGACCAATGCCGCCAAGATACTCGGACTCTACCCGCGTAAGGGTGCCATAGCCGTTGGCAGCGATGCTGATTTTGCAATCATTGACCCAGCGGTCAAGAAAGCCCTAGCAATGTCCGACCTGCACGTTCGCGACTATAGCCCGTGGGAGGGCTGGGAAGTGGAGGGTTGGCCGACAACCGTGATGCTCCGAGGCAAAATCATGGTCGATAACGGTCAGCTTCTAGGCGGCCCCGACGATGGTCAACTGATTCTACGCAAGATCGACCAGAGCGTACTGCAACGGCCAGCGGTGTAGGAATTTCTGGAGTGGGGTACCAGAGTTGGAGAGAACGACAATCAGGACGGGGGGTAGGCGTGTTTTAGGCAAAGGCGTGTTTTAGGCAAAGGCGTGTTTTAGGCTGAGGCGTGTTCTAGGCTGAGGCCCCGTTCTTTAGGGATAGTGAAGCTGAAGGTGCTGCCCTGGCCAACCTTGCTCTCAACCCAAATGTTGCCGCCGTGGAGTTCTACCAGAGCTTTGCTAATGGCCAATCCGAGTCCGGTCCCAGCTGCTGACCTTGTTGTTGAATTGTCCACGCGGAAAAATTTCTGGACCAGGTTATCGATATCCAGTTCCGCAATGCCTGGACCTTGGTCTTCCACGCTGATTTTTAGGAGCCCGTCGCTAACGCCGTCAATACGGATTCCAATGCCTGAACCGGGGGGCGAATATTTGACGGCGTTGCTGAGCAGGTTGGTCATGACCTGAAGAATGCGGTCTTTGTCCGCCTCTACAACCACCGCTGAAGGGTACTCGGGTGCTTTGATTTCTAGGTCGTAGTCCTCCAACTCGGACTGCATCTCGTCCACCAGGTTGACGACTGCCTCTTTGAAGTCAAAGACAGACGGCTCGATGATAACCATGCCCGATTCCAGCCTAGAGATATCCAGAAGATCGCTGATTAGTTTCTCGAGACGGTCAGTATTTCGGCGCACGGCGTCTAAGAACCGGCTTTGCTCTTCGTTCAAGGCGAGAGGCTTATCTGACAGAAGCAGCTCTAAGAATCCCTTAATGGATGTAACTGGAGTTCGCAGCTCATGGGAGGCAATGGAGACGAACTCGTCCTTCATCCGCTCAATTTGTTTGCGCTCCGTTATTTCCAGACCGTAGAGATTGGCGTATCCAGCGTCACTGACCGGGGCGACCACAAAGGACCAAGTCCGTTCTCCGTGGGAAATCTCGAATTCCTTGGTCGTCGAACTGCCCAAAGCATCACTGACAATTGTGGCCCAAGCTTCTGGCGCTCGGCTTCCAACGCGGGCGCCCTGTATGTTCAACAGGGGCATACTTGGTTCGTTTCCGTAGAGGACGGTGGCGTCGCCCGCGATGCGGAGCACTGGATTTGGGCTCTCTGATGGGAACTTAGCCAAGGCCCGAATCTCATCTTCGGCCCGTTTGCGCTCTGTGACATCGTTATAGACCCACAACCGCCCAATATAACCCTGCTCGCCATGGACTGGCGCGGTGTACTCCCGCACGGTCCGCGGCTCTGATAGAAGGAATTCGAATTCTCCGTTATTACCGGAAAATTGTTGGTCTGCGTAGATTTTATCTCCCGATTCGAAGAAAGCGACCGGGTCGGCCACGCAGCGATTTCCCCACTCGACCAAGTCGTAGCCAGAATAGTCATCGTTCTCGACGGCGTACGAATACCCCTTTCCGTTATCGATACCGCTAAGCTCTACGAACCTTTGGTTTAGCCATAAAACCTCGCGATTCTCACCAATCAGCATGATTCCAGCGTCTACCCCATCGAGCACGGCTTTGAGTTGGGCTAAAGAAGAGGTTGCCCGCCGAGATTCGGCCAAGGTTTCTTGGTGGAGCCGGGCATTCTCCATAGCTGGCGAAATCTGGCTGGTTAACCGCTCTAAAATCTGCCTCTCCCGGTCTTTGAAGGCCAACGGTTTTCGGCTTCTCAGGGAAAGGTTCCCGAATACCTTGCCTCCTGCGAACATGGGAACCAAGATTGCAGATTTGAACCCGGCGTTTAATAGGTCTATCTCGCGACTAATGCCGATGCTGAATTCCGAATCGCTGAGGATTATGGTCCTGGCTAGGTCGCGAATCTGCTCTGTCCTTGAACCGATAATAGGGGTTGTGAAACCTTCACGGAGGTAACCAGTCTCGTCTCCTGCGAAATATTGGATGACGACCTTGTCTAATTCCTCGTGGATTATGCTTACGTTCATCAAGTCCCAGTCCACCAGGCGTTTCAACTCGTTGGCGAACTGTTGGTAGGCTTCTCCAATATCCAAAGTCGACGTCACGATTCGAGATATCTCATCGCCCACGGCAATTGCTTCTTCGGTTTCCTGATGTTTGAGAATCTCCTCAGAGAGTCTCCTGTCCACGTCGCGTAGCCTGCCTACCAAAGCGCCAACTAGTAGTTCGGAAACGGTGCCCGGTATTCCACCGCTGAACATCCAATCACTGGCGGTTTGAGACGTGAATCCCACCACGAGAATCACGTTTAGCGGGAGAGATATGAGACCGGCAGCAACGCCGCCACGCAGTCCGAACATCCAAGCGGCCGTCAGCACTGGGAGAGTCACAATCATCCCGGTGATAGTGCCCAACAATACATCTAGAAAATTGAATGCCAGAATGTAGGCGATATAGGACGCGAGGGTGATTGCCAGGCGGCCCTTGTGGGTGCCCAGAGAGGTGGAATACAGCCAATTTAAGAAACGTTGGGGGAGGTGCGCCAAAGTTTGTTCGACTCTATCTCTATGAAATGTCAGATAGATAGCAAATTTCCACAGATACCGTTAATTATACGGGGATAATTAACGATTTATGGGGAGAATGATATTGGAGATTGATGATGAGTGCCAACAGGTTAATTGACCACTATCCAGAAGATACAGTAACCTTTCCTCCCGATTAAGCACCGGCTCGGCAGAAAAAAATTGGGGGCGTGGCCGTCGCCACGCCCCCCGCGGGATGGGGTGAAGGGGAGGTATATGGCTTGGCTTCGGGCCGTTGTTCCCGACCGTAGACCAATTGAGGCCCAATGAACCTCAAGCGCGTATGCGTGGTGAAACACCGTCGCATACTACCAATTTAATGGCAGCGCGTGAGATTACCATATGGGTGAGGTGAGAATCTTGTGTTAATGGGCTAACGAACCGGGCACACAAAAAGATAAGCCAAATATAATTTTGGCTAGAATTCTTGCGGTGGCTCCGATGTTAGTAGGCGAGCGATTGGCGGGGTCCCCACTCGTGGACAAGGTATAAACGTCCCTTGTGGGCGCTTCTCTCAGCCTACCTGGCTAATTCCGTCGAGAGCATAGCACTAATTGCAGTGCAGCACCAGTGTAGGTGGTTAATTGTCCAACAATTATTTCGCTTGAAAGTGATAGTTGTTTCGTAATTTTGCTGCCCGTAGGATATGTGAATCGGCTGTAATATGTGTGAGTGATGTAATTTGCAGCAATCGGCACACATTTTATAGAGACTAGAGTAATTCCAATTTGTTATAATTAGCCTCAAATTTGGTGATTTATGGCATCAGAACAACAAATAAAGATTCTCGTTATTGAGGATGATGAAGATATAAGGACCGTTGTGGCCACCCGTCTTAAGCGGGCCGGCTACGAAACCACTATAGCGTTCGACGGAAAGGACGGACTTCGTCATTTCTATGCAGACCGCCCTGACTTAGTAGTGCTGGACATTGCTATGCCGGTTATGGACGGCTGGCAAGTGCTGGAACGTCTCAGAGAAGTGTCGGATGTGCCCGTATTAATCTTGACTGCCGCAACCCAAGAACGAGACAAGCTTCGTGGATTACGGTCGGGAGCCGACGACTACATTACCAAACCGTTTTCGGGCGAAGAATTACTGGCTCGAGTCGAGGTGGCCCTGAGACGTTCGGGCTCGCCAGAAGGGGATTCGGGAAGCACAAGTTACTCAGATTCCGAAATTGCCATCGATTTTCCGAAACATGAAGTATTTGTGCGCAGTGAACCGGTGGACCTGAGCCCAACCGAGTTCCGTCTTTTGACTATTCTCACCAGAAATGCGAACCAAGTTCTAAGCCAAGACCAGTTATTGGACCTGGTCTGGGGCAGAGAATATGTAGGCTCTCTGGACGTTGTTCGCCTTTACGTCGGTTACTTGCGTCGCAAGGTTGAACAGGACCATGAAGCGCCACTCCTGATTGAAACGGTCAGAGGTTTCGGTTACCGCTACCGCAAGCCAACAGCTTAAGCCTGCCTCGCTTCCGTATAAGATTTCCTGCCTCGACTACCCGTGTTCGCTTGCAGCTACTGAACGCTGCTTTTTTAGTGCATCTAGGGTTCTAGGTTGCCCAAAGGTCGGACTGGTTTCTCTTTGCAATTAGCTACGGGTTTCGCAATAGTGTCCAAGAGGCGGTAGCATTTAATGAGCCATATTCGATGGTCCGTGCTGCAGCTTTCCAGTCTGGTCATTTAGGTTAATAGCTCAAGCTATATATTGAAATCGTGTGTTCGGTTCTTAAACCGGCTCAATCAATTCCACGATAAGTTGTAAATCGACAAGACCGGCATTGTCGGCAATGATAGTTGGCATATTTCAGGTCGGCGATAACGGGAATGGATATTATGGGAATGGATATTAAATGGTTTTAGCAAAGCAGTTTGTTGCCATAGCAGGGCTTTTGGCACTGGTCTTAATTGTTGCTTGTGGCGGAGATTCCACAACAACTCAGTCTCCCGACTCCCCCATTCGGCTGAATCTGGGCGGCGAGCCCAATACCCTTGATCCCCAGCTAGCCAGTTCTCGGCTGGAAATTTCAGTCCTCCGGCAGCTTTCACAAGGCCTGCTAGGGTTCGACCAAGATCTGAACTTAACGCCATTGGTCGCATCGGCAGTCCCCACCGTTGGGAACGGAGGCATCACCGCCGATGGCCTTATCTATACCTTCAAGTTGAAGGACGGGGTCACCTGGAGCGATGGGCAACCGCTGACCGCAGGTGATTTTGAATACACATTTAAGCGGATCCTCTCCCCCGACATAGCCGGACCATACTCGGCCATGTTCACCGCCATTAAAGGCGGAGAAGATTATTTGATGGCCCCGGATGCCGAACAATCCATCAAAGATAGCTTGCGGGATAACCTCGGAATCAATGCCGCTTCCGACGATACCCTGGTCATCACCTTGGTAGCGCCCAACCCAACCTTCCTTCAGAAAGTGGCATTGGTTGCCGGTGCGCCGGTGCGGCAAGATGTGGTTGAGCAATTCGGGGCGGCCTGGACCGAGGCAGGAAACCATGTGGGAAATGGCCCCTACGTTCTGACCGAATGGGTCCATCAGGACCACATTACGCTCGAGGCGAATGCAAAGTACTGGGGCCAAGCACCAATGCAGAACACCATCCAGTTCTCAATGATTACGGATGTTAATGCTGAATTGACTGCTTACAAAGCAGGAGACTTGGATATCGCCCAGATTCCTCCGGGCACTGAGTCTGGAATATTGGGAGACGCCAACTTGAGCGAACAGGTGCTCGCCGCGTCCCAACTCACCAGCCTGGCCTTGTTTTTGAACCTCACGGTGGAACCGTTTGATGACCCAATGGTTCGGCGTGCCATTGCCACCGGAATTGACCGGTCTTCATGGACTGAAAAGGTTAAAAACGGAGTGGGCGAATCGGCCACAGGCTGGCTACCCCCTGGCCTTCCGGGCTATGATGCCAGTGTCGGCAGTGCCTACGATTTCAACGCCAGTGAAGCCAGGAGCATGTTGGCCGAAGCCGGTTATCCCGAAGGCGAGGGGTTCCCTGATATTTCGTTGACTTACGTTGAAGCCGGAGACCAGGGGCTGATGGCCCAGTTCTTGCAGGCCCAGCTGTTGGAGAACCTGGGGATTAATATGGGTCTAACTCCCTTAGACCCTCCGTCCTACGGGCAACAGGTAATTGGTGGACGCCAGTTCGGCGCGACGCTCTTGGCTTGGAGCGCTGATTACCCAGACCCTGAAAACTTCTTGGCCGGCCTGTTCGCGTCTGATTCATTCTTGGACATTACAGGGTATGCCAGCGAGGAATTTGACCGTCTGGCCGGTATGGCGGCAGCCGAGTTGGACCAAAAAATCAGGATTGACCTCTGGGATCAAGCTCACCAGGTTATGATTGCCGACGCTCCAATTGCGCCATTCATGTTCGTGGAACAATATTTCTTGATGAGCCCCAACGTTCACGGTCTTACTTTGACTGGTGTCGATGGCGCAATTCCCGGCGATACCAGATTGGCTGAGGTCTATCTAAGCCCTTAATCTTGGCCCTTTGGGATATTTGTCCCTGGGCTGAGATTAAGCAATGGCTACCGCTATGCTGAAGTACGCAGCCCACCGCCTGTTCTGGATGTTCCCGGTGTTGTTTGGCATCGGCACCATTACTTTTTTCTTGATGCACGCGGTGCCGGGCGGTCCGTGGGACGAAACCAAGAACCTCCCGCCGCCGGTGGTGGCCAACCTCAACCACCGCTATGACCTAGACGACCCTCTATTGATTCAGTACGGAAAGTTCATCGGCAATGCCGCACGTGGTGACCTGGGCATCTCCTACACTTTCCAAGACCGAGATGTTTCCCAGGTAATACGCCAAGGCCTTCCTGCTACCACCATATTGGCCGGGCTGGCCTTTTTGATTTCTGTGGGCGCTGGAATTCCTTTGGGAATGATTGCCGCTGCTCGACAAAACACCGCCGTCGACTTCGTATCAATCGCTTTGGCCACAGTATTTGCCAGCGTGCCAGGCTTCATACTGGGTATATTGTTGATAATGATTTTCTCAGTCGCCTGGGACCTGCTGCCCAGCGGGGGATGGGGCTCGCCTTCCCACGTGGTGCTCCCTGCGTTGGCCCTTTCGTTACTGCCCATGACCTTTATCGCCCGTGTCACCCGTGCCAGCGTGTTGGAAGTGTTGGGAGAGGACTATGTGCGGACTGCGGAGGCAAAGGGCATGCCACCACTGGTGGTGCATTACCGGCACGTGCTGAGAAACGCCTTGGTGCCGGTCATAACCATTATTGGAGCTGAGGCCGGGGCATTGCTTACCGGGTCATTCATCATTGAAACCGTGTTTTCCGTGCCTGGGATAGGCCGGTTGTTCGTTCAAGGAATCATGCAGCGTGACTATGGCCTGATTACGGGGCTGGTCATCTTTTATGCGACCGTAATCACTGTGGTGAACCTGATTACCGATCTTCTTTACGCCGCTGTGGACCCCCGAATCCGATACAGCTAAAGGACTGGGAATGTGAGTGGGCTGCCGCAATCGGATGGGCTGCCAGGGCCGCGTGAGACCTCCTCTCCGCTTTCTAATCTCCTATCTGTAGCCAGTTCTTGGTTAACGTGGTTTAGGGGAAGCAAATTGGCTGTGGTGGGCGGGATATTGGTTCTCCTGCTTGTTGTGGCGGGTGTAAGCGCTCCCTTGGTCTCTCCCTACGCACCGGAGCGTCAAGACTATGAGTCTGTTCTCGCATCTCCCAGCGTCAATCACCCTCTAGGCGCCGACCGGCTGGGCCGGGACACATTGAGCCGTCTGTTACATGGCGCACGCACATCATTGGCTGTCGGCGTGTTCGTCCAGGTGGTGGTTCTAGCGATTGGGCTTCCTGTGGGCCTTGCGGCCGGTTTTGGCTCACCCAGAATCGACAACCTGATAATGCGTGTCGTCGATATGGTCTACGCCTTTCCAGACCTTTTGCTAATTATCCTGCTGCGCTCAATCTTCGGCGGCAGTCTGTTCACTGTGTTTTTGGCCATTGGTCTGGCGTCTTGGCCGACAATTGCCAGATTAATCCGTAGCCAGGCACTGTCCATCAAGGAAAGGGAATTCATATTGGCGGCCAAGTCTCTGGGGTGCCATCCTCTCCGCATCATGCTGGCCCATTTGCTGCCCAACGCGATGAGCCCAGTCATCGTGGCCGTGGTATTTCTCATTCCCCGCGCAATATTTGCCGAGGCAGCCCTCAGCTACATTGGTATTGGGGTTAGCCCACCAACTCCCAGTTGGGGGACTATGGCCCAAGATGGCTACGGAGTTATCTTCCTCTCCTACGAGCAGGTATTGTTCCCGGTATTGGCCATATCAATGGCCATGCTAGCATTTACTCTGTTTGGCGAAGGGCTAAGGGATTTGCTCGACCCCAGAAACCGTCGCCGTTAGCGTAACGTGGCCTCTCTTAAGCGTGCCTGAGCATGGGTTTTGGCAGGACGCACACTTTTCTCACACTACTTAAGAGTCCCCTTGGTAAATACTGGCTCTAGCCACCCAAATTCACTCCAATAGGAGGAGGCTAAATATGTGGCACATGAAAGTACTTGCGGTATCAGTGGTTGTGTTGGGTGCTCTGTTGTTCGGAGCAGTAGTCGCCTACGCAGGCTGGGGATGGAACGCTAAAGTTGACATCGAAGGCACGCGGATTAGTACGTCGTGGTCAGTGGATGACGTGACTGGGGCGAAAGACTATCACGCCGAGATTACAATCACGGTTCCTGAAGGGACCGATACCAATGTCGTTAAGGTCGCTCCTACCGAGCACGTGACGATTGTTGATGACGTTGAAGGCGTGACGTGTAACGACGCAACGGTTACCTATGTTGTAACTGGTGCTAGCGATGGTGTTGTTTCGGTGTCGGTTGACCGCGTTGGCGGCGGCAACGGCGAACGTAATTACGGCACAGCTGCCGGTGGGATCGGTGACACGCTTTCCGTTTCCATCGCTGCTCTTTGCAACGGCTAGAAAAGTAGCTAAGTACTACGTCTAGTCTGTGGCCTGGCCAATCCCATTACAACTGGGAAACGCCAGGTCAATGGCAATTTAACAAACCAGGATTAATCCGGCACAACCGCCGGTCGGCATGGGTAGCGCCTCAGGGTGTGGCTCAGGGATTGAAACACTAATGGGTTTTGAAGCAGATTTGAGAGGGGAGTGTTTTGAACAACCGACCGCCGGTGTGCCGGAACGGCGATTTAGCTCTAAAATAGTAAAATCGGGTTCGGTTACAGGATTAACTATCGGTTAAACAGAAGAGATTCGGTGCCTAATTGGCGATTCGCGGATTTCCAGAATCCCATTGAAGGCGTGAGTCTGACAACGAAGAACAGAAATGTATAGAAAATTCGACCATAGACTCAGCGAAAATAGAGTCGATGAGCAGGGCAAGCGGAATTCATCCGCCTCATGCTCTGCGGCAATTGGGCAAACCCTAATGACATATCAGCCCAAAGCCGCTTCGGTCACCTGGTGCAATAGTCTTCATATTTATGGCGACACGCAGCCTCCCGCGGGATGGGGTGCAGCAGGTTTACCAGGTGACCGAGGTCCGGCAACCGCTGGCCAGAATTTTATGAATACATCCAAGAAATTATTTTTGGGGCCAATTGGCTCCTATTTCGAATTCCCCTACGCGGGGTTCCATCCAACGCCTGAGGGCTGGGTCCGGCCTCTGGGTGTGGAGCCCCGCGTGCCTCACCATGTATCTGCACAGACGGGTATATGGAAGGGCGCATGTAAAGAGGACAGCCTAACGGCTCAGAAGGCGGACCAGTTCATGATTCAACCTATGGATGTTTTGGAGACCGTGTAGCTAGATGGGACCAGGTCTTCCCATACGAGTTAATCTCTTCACCGCATGTGTGGCGCTGTCAGGCATTGTGTCCATGGTCTTTTTGGGTATGGACGAAGAATGGAGCCTGATTGTTGTAGCCAACACCTGCTTCTTCTTGCTCCTGATTATCATTACGGGCAGCTTCCCGCTGCCGGTAGCTCCCAGGGCAACCGCAGATGTCAGCACTGCTGTCCTTTTTGGCGTTGCCCTTCTTCTTGAGCCTGGAATTGCGGTGTTTACCGCTGTGGTGGGCAAGTCCATCTCCTATATAACGGTGAGGGGTCTGGGCGAACGGCTGAAGTTGCCTGGGTACCGCTATCCCTACTACAAGTACCCGTTCAACCTTGGCGAAGTGGCCATTACCACCGGCGTAACCTCCTACCTGTTCCACGCTGTTGGAACGTCAGGAGAGTTCCTGACGCCGGTCATCATTCTTGCCGCTGCAGCGATGTACCTATCAAACACAGCTTTGATTACTGCGGTGGTCAGCCTAGAGATGAAGGTCAATCCGTTTGTGTTTTGGTGGGTTGGCACCAAGGAGAATGGCGCGGCCGAATTAAGCCTGCTTTCCTTTGGTTTCTTGGGAACTGTGGTTTACCAGGAGAGTCCCTGGACCAGCGCGGCGTTAATCATACCGGTCGCAATCATCTATGTGGCATTCTCCCGGCTGGCAACCAGCAATACCCAACTGGAAGATGCTCTGGAGCGTTTGGAAGCCCTTCAGGGCCGGATTGTCAGCACTGCCAAACTGGCTTCGATTGGCGCGATTTCTCTCGACCTGGCCCATCAGATCAAAAATCCCCTGGCAATTATGTTGGGGCGGCTTGAAGGGCTTCAGGACCGACTTGAGGAAGGCACCCGTGAACGCAGGCACGTCGACATAGCGCAAGAGGCCGGATGGCGGATTCAAGAATTAACCCAGACCTTCACCTACATTGGTCGTCAAGAGTGGGTTCCTTTGGATATTCGGGACCTATTGGATGAGAGCCTGGGTATGGCCGGACTACGGACTTCTAAGCGCATTGAAACGCGCTGGTCCTATTCTGAAGACCTGCCGGAGGTTCAAGGAAACCCGGTACTAATCCGGGAAGCGCTATCGAACTTCTTCTCCAACTCGCTTGAGGCTGTTGAGGAAGGGGGCCAGATTAGCATTGACGCCAGCCGTGATGGTGAGTTTGTCGCCGTGAAAATCAGTGATGACGGCGCAGGCATACCCCCGGATGAACTTGAACACCTGTTTGAGCCGTTCCACACGACCAAACCTCAGGGCCAGGGACTGGGCCTGTTTGCGGCCAAACATATTCTGGAGATGCACCAGGGCACCGTAGAAATACAAAGCTTCGACGGGAAAGGAGCTACGGTGATAGTCAGGCTTCCAGTGGCTGGGTCGGAGATACCGAAATACGCAAAGGCTGAGGCTCAATTAGGCGGACTTCCTGGGGCCGGAACTGAGCCGGTGGCCGAAGTTGAGTCGTTGGTCGGGCCTTTCGAGGAAGTTAGCTCGTTTGAGGATGAGCTTGTGGAGGAGAGTACCGGTAGCCAACCCGTGGAAAGGTAACAATAACTTCGGGATTGCGAGGGTCTCCTTCGATTTTCTCTCTGAGGGCGGAGATGTACCACTTGAGGCTATCTAGCGAGCCCATCTGCTCTCCCCAAACCTGGTCTAACAACACTTGATGCTCTAGGACTCGGTCGGAGTTCTGTACCAGGAAAGCCAAAAGTTTGAATTCAGTTGGCCGTAGGTGAAGAGGTTCCCCATTCACCTGGGCCTCATGGGAGAGGAAGTTTATCGTGAGGACACTGTCCTGGTACCCCAGGGATATCTCTTTCTCTGGGATTGCCCTGCGCAGAATAGACCTCACACGGGCTAGGAACACCCTCTTTGATATCGGTTTGACCAGGTATTCATCGGCACCCATGTCGAATCCCCGGAGCGTATGCTCTTCGCCGCCCATGGCGGTGAGGGCAATTACGTGGGTATCTGAAATCTCCCGAATTCGCCGAATCAACTGGAACCCGTCCATACCAGACATACGCAAATCTGTAATGGTCAGAGACGGTTTCTGGTCTAGGAATATTTCCAGTGCTTCCCACCCATTGGCTGCGGTCGCCACACTATGCCCGTCTTCTTCCAGCCACTCGTTGAGTAGCGATAGCATTTCGGGTTCGTCATCAACCACCAGAATTTTAGACGGCGTTGCCGTCATTAACATACCTCCGCACATTATGCTGAGTGGCGGTTCCACAAGGTACGACAAAAATAACAGAATATTGCCGGGACAAACAGTGAGCCAGTTTAATTCTAGTCTTATCCACTCAAGCGGTATCTCATCAATTTGAGTGAAGCTACGGGTGAAAAACGAGCTAGCCCACCCGCTCTTAGGCGCGGATTAGGCTCAGCTCCATTTGATATTAGTGACACGGTATACGAAGATGTTTGCAATTGTTTATGTGCTTGTGGCTGCGCCAGGGACGCAAGTAAATGGTACCCGTTAAATCGAGTTTAGGATTAAATATTTCCGAGAGCAATGGATTGGACATAAAGGCTAGAAATTAACGAATAGCAATATGGGGAAGCGTTAATCGACGATGACGAAAACAGCGAATAGAACTCACCAAATTTTGATTGTGGACGATGAAAAGGGTCTTCGAGACCTCCATCAGGAGAACCTAGAAGATGCCGGCTTCATCTGTTTCACCGCTGCCGGCGGTCAGGCCGCGCTGGATGTTCTCTCTGTTGAGGCCATCGACCTGGCAATAGTCGATGTTATGATGCCCGAAATGTCTGGACTCGACCTGTTCAACCGGATGAAAGAACTGTATCCCTGGGTAGGGGTGCTATTCGTTACGGCCGTAGACCAGATGGACGTCGCCGTTTCACAGGTTAAAGGCGGGGCCCATGATTACCTGGTTAAGCCAGTGAACAGGGCTAAATTGATTGATTCAGTCAACGAATCGCTGGAAAAACAGAGCGAATACCTGGAGGGCTCCAATCACCAAAAACATCTTGAAGAGCTCTTGGTGCACCAGTCCAAGGCTTTGGAGAATAAGGTTCGCGAAGTTAGGGCACTCAATCGGATGTTTCTAGAACTTCCCAAGGTGAGAACATTGCCCCAAGACAGCTTTGAGATGCCCGAAGAGCAGCCGGAGACCCCTACCGCGTCATAGCCCCCCACTGCTCACCAGTAAACCACGCTATTTGCACCGCCGTTGAAGATTTAACGGCGGTTTTTCTTTTCCAGACCATAGCCATCGGCCTAAACTGGCCGAATCGGTTTTGTAAATCGAGCGCAAACGCACTTCATTCCCATATTGGACTGCATATATATCATGACGTAAAATCTCAATCAGCGATAATTATTCATTACACGAGGCACGACACGGGGCACGGGTAGTATTTCCTTGAATGGGTTTGATTTGGAGATGGGGAATTGAAATTTTATCGTTGGATAATCATCCTTCTGATGTTAGGGATAGCAATGATTGCCGTCGCCTGCGGAACCGATGACGATGGCAAACTTCGTCCGGCGCTCAAGATTGGGCAGCTCAACAGCTTTACCGGAGACCTTTCGGACTTTGGTGGCGCCCACAGGAACGCCTCTAACCTGGCGGTGGACCATATCAACCAGGCTGGCGGAATCATGGGCCGTTCAGTGGTGGTTGTGGCCCGAGATACCCAGACCAATGACGTTGTGGGCGTGGACGCAGCCAGAGCGCTGGTCAACATTGAAAACGTCGCTGCCATCGTCGGAGCCTTAGCCAGCGGAGTCACTATTCCGGTCGCTCAGGCTGTCACGGTGCCCAACGGTGTGCTGCAAATTTCAGCGTCTTCCACCTCGTCGGCCATCACGGGACTGGAAGACGACGACTTTTTATTTCGGACCACAGTTTCCGACGCGGCCCAGGGTCAAGTGTTGGGCCAATTAGCCATGGAACTCGGGTTCAAGACTGCATCGGCTCTATACATCAATAATGCCTACGGCCAGGGCCTAGCTGAACATTTTAGAACCGCTTTCGAGGCGGCTGGCGGTACCCTCCTAGAAGCGGTGGCCCACGAGGGCTCCCAACCTACTTATGCCTCGGAGTTGAGCAAGGCGACAGATGGCCACCCAGATGTTTTGGTGGCGATGAGCTACCCAGAGAGCGCCGAAGTCTATCTGAGAGAGGCTTTAGAAGGCGGTTACATCGATAAGTTCATCTTCGTCGACGGCACCAAGTCACCAGACCTCAACGATGCCATCGGTTGGGAACGGCTGGAAGGCACCTATGGCACGGCCCCTGGCACCGCAGTGGGTGACGCCCAGAAAATCTTCAACGAGACGTATAAGAATTCTTACGCCCAGTTGCCACCTCTGCCGTTCATGGCCGAGACCTATGATGCCGTGGTGCTAATTGCCTTGGCCGCTGAGAAAGCGGGGAGCACCACCGACAGCGCGGCCATCCGTGATGCTCTCCGAGACGTGGCCAATGCACCCGGCGAGATTGTTGGGCCGGGCGTTGAAGGGATTGCGCGGGCTCTTGAGTTGGTTCGAGCGGGAGAGGACATTAATTACGAGGGAGCTGGTGGCTCGCAGGACTTCGATGAGAATGGGGACGTTGTCGCTTCGATTGAAATTTGGAAGATAGAGAACGGCGAGATAGTAACCCAACGCTATGCCACGCCGTAATTGATACGACCAAAAGTTGGTGTTAGCGGGGCCGCCTGGACGTTTTAACTGTCTGTCTGGGCGGCTCTTTCTTCTTTACCGCTTGGTGTGATTGGCCGCGAGATTGCCCGGCGCTCACCCAGCAGTCCCTCGGGTCGCACGACGATGGCAGCCACGATTAAGAACCCAATCATGAAGAACCGGAAATTTGGATCGGCGAAGAAACCGGGCATGAATTGGGTCACAGTCCAAATTGCCCAGACCACAAAGGCCCCGGCAATTGCGCCCCGGTTGTTGCCACTGCCACCAACCATCAACATCGCCCACACCACAAAGGTCGCCAGTAACGGGTCAAAGGTGATGGGAGCAACAAACCGTACATTGTGGGCGAACAGTGCCCCGCCAATCCCCATGATTACCGCACCGAAAATAAAAGCCTGGAGTTTGAACGCGAACACGTTCTTGCCGCTGGCCGCGGCGGTGGTCTCGTCTTCTCTGATGGCCCTAAGAACCCGACCCCAAGGAGATTTTATGGCCCGCTCCACTGCCACGTAGAGAATCGCCAATACCACTAGAACCACCACTAAATAGAGGTAGTCGTAGTCTCTGGGCGCTATCCAGTCACCAAGGAAGCGGGGTATTCGGTACAGGCCCTTTGAGCCGTTGGCCAACCACTGCTCGTTGAGAAAGACCAATCTCACGGTCTCGGCTATCCCCAGGGTGGCTATCGCCAGGTAGTCGTCTCGAAGCCGAAGCGTGATAAACCCAACCGCAGCAGCAACCACACCGCTGACCAGTCCCGCCGCCAGC
>JABMNL010000005.1 GCA_013204585.1 SAR202 cluster bacterium
CCCCGACGAGGTGGTGGCTATGGGGGCGGCCATCCAGGCCGGCATGGTATTGGGTCTCATCGACAAGGCGGTTCTCCTGGATGTTCTCCCCCTCTCGTTGGGCATAGAGACGCAAGGTGGGCTGATGGCGACCATAATACCTAGGAACACTGCTCTGCCGGCGTCGGGGAGCCGCATATTCACTACCGCGGCCGACTATCAGACCTCCATGGATATCCATATGCTTCAAGGAGAGCGGGCATTGGCTGTAGACAACATATCCCTGGAGCAGTTCGAACTCACCGGGATACCAGCAGCGTTCAAAGGTGTGGCCAAAGCGGAGGTAGCCTTCGAAGCGGATGTGGACGGAATTGTTCATGTTTCAGCCTCAGACCTCTTGAGCGAGAGCGAGGTAAAGGTGAAAGTCTCTTCCACCAAGCTCCGTGATGCCCAGGAAATAGACGAACTTGCAGCGGATGGGCGGGCGAAATACGAAGAGGACCAAAAAAGACGGGACAGGATTCAAGCGGGAATCGAAGCGGAGAACCTCCTGGATGCCGCCGAGAAAGTCTTGAAGGGACCCCAGGGGGACATTCAGCTAAAGCGGTTGGTTGATGCTATTTCCCGAACACGAGAGGCGTTGGGAGGGGAAATAACTGAGGAAATCCGCCTCAGCTGCCGTGACTTGCTGCGGCTTTTGCAGGCCATTGATAAGGCAAGTCCAAGGGCTGCTGCACCGAACTAAGACCCTGCTGGAACATCTTTCGAAGCCGTCAGTTGTTCCTGGGCTAGAGACCGCCTACGCATTCATTTCATACGAATCCTTCAGTTGCTCTTCATTCGCTCACCCTGTTGGTGTATAACGAGCGAGTTTGCTACCATTCCCCGGGCCGCGGGGAGCGGAGCCCGTCGCCGGTTCTTCATCAGCCAGCACTGAGTGCCCCCAGCTAGAGCTTCACGCTCTTTGGCCGCGAATTGATTCGATTCCTGCAAGACTAAGAAACATATGTATTGACAAGTGTTGAGTCAAATGGTACTATTAATGCATCTCAAAGGAGCAGACTGGCATGGAGAGCAAACGGATAAAGGAGATTCGAGGAGACTTAGGTCTTTCCCAAGAGAGGTTTGCGCGATTGCTGAGTGTCTCTCTACAAACGGTGAGGCGCTGGGAGAGTGGGCTGTCCAAGCCACTTCCCATCCTAAACCTGAAACTGGAGGAGCTCCAAACAGAGGCAATGGCTCAAAAACGTGGCGCAGGGAGCATGCTGATGAAGAAAGGACTAGGAGAAAAGGGTGAGGCAACCTTGGAGGTTGGCTTAGGCGGCCTGTTCAAGGGTATCGGCGGCTTCCTCGACCTTGTTTCGAATATGGTCGAGGAAGGAACTGAAGAGACCACCCGCGCCGGGGGAGTGGAAGACCTGGGAGGCAAGCTCAAGGGGGTCTACGGTTTCAGCGTTCGGGTGGGCCTCGGAGGGAAACCGGTCATCGAGCAGTTTGGCAACGTCCACGAGACCGAGACTGGGGCAATGGTCACGGAAACTCGAGAACCCCTGGTGGATGTACTGGACGAGGGGGACCGCTTCTTGGTCGTCGCTGAAATCCCTGGGGTGCGGGAGCAGGATATTCAAGTCGATGTTGCGGGCGATATCCTGGGCATAAACGCGGAGACCAAAGGTAGGAAATATCAAAAGGAGGTTCTGTTGCCCTCCGCCGTAGATTCAGAGAGCATGGAATCCTCCTATAGGAATGGGATACTGGAAATCAAGCTACCGAAAAAGTAGCCAACCTAGTTTAGACCTGAAGGTGATGTCGCATGATAAAAGAGAACTCTGAGCTTCTAACCCTCGCCGCCACCGAAGCGATGTCTAAAGATGTAGGGAGAGGGATAGCCAGAATGGATCCCGCCAATATGGCTACCATCGGGGTCCAGGTGGGAGACATTGTTCGCCTGGTGGGCAAGCGTGCGACCGCCGCCAAAGTCATGCCTGCCTACACGGAGGACCGGGGCCAGAGTGCTATCCAGATAGATGGCATCATAAGAGAAAACGCCCAGGTGAGCCTAGGACAGCCAGTCCAGATCGACGGGGCTAACTTCTCGGTTGCCTCCGCCGTTGTCTTAGCCCCTGTTACAGATTCAAAGGCGTTGGTATCCCCATCGGATACCAAGTACCTGGCACGGGTTCTTGAGGGTCTGCCCCTGGTTCAGGGTGACCGGGTGAGGGCTACGACCCCCTTTGGTGGCCGCTATCAGGAATTCTTGGTTCAAGAGGCCACCCCCGGCGGCGTGGTGGTCATTGGGCCCAGCACCGTCATCCGGGTGAAGGGAGAGGGCAAGACTACCGGGAAAACTGGAATTACTTACGAGGACATCGGCGGCCTTCGGAAGGAGGTTCACAAAATCCGAGAGATGATTGAACTCCCTTTGAAGCACCCCGAACTTTTCGAGCGGCTGGGTATCGAAGCCCCCAAGGGTGTCCTGTTGCTCGGCCCGCCCGGTTGTGGCAAGACCCTGATTGCCAGAGCAGTGGCCAATGAGACCGATGCCTCCTTTTTCACTATCAGCGGGCCGGAGGTCATCCACAAATTCTATGGGGAGAGCGAAGCCCATCTCCGGGCCATTTTTGATAAGGCCAGTCAGAATGCGCCAGCGATAGTCTTCATAGACGAGATTGACGCCATCGCCTCCAAGAGAGAAGAAGTGCGGGGCGATCAACAAGTGGAGAAGCGGGTCGTAGCCCAACTCCTGGCTCTGATGGATGGTCTCAAGTCCCGGGGGGAAGTCGTAGTTATAGGCGCTACCAACATTCCTGACACCCTGGACCCCGCCCTGCGTAGGCCAGGCAGGTTCGACCGAGAGATAGACATCAGTGTCCCTGACAAGCACGGCAGGTTGGAGATCCTCCAGATACACACCAGGGGCATGCCCTTGGCATCTGACCCTTCGGCGGGCTCAGGGCAGGCTGTGCACCTGGAGAGACTGGCGGAAATCACGCACGGCTTCGTGGGGGCGGACCTGGAAGCGCTGTGCCGGGAGGCGGCCATGACCACCCTGCGGAAGGTTATGCCCCATCTCCAGCTAGACGCCGACTACGTGCCATACGACCTGGTGTCCGAACTCGAGATTACGATGGACGATTTTTTGGAGGCCTTTAAGGATGTGGAGCCCTCCGCAATGCGGGAGGTCTTTACTGAGATTCCCGATGTGGGCTGGGCTGACGTGGGGGGTCTGGAGGAGGTCAAACAAGTGCTCATGGAGACCATTGAGTGGCCCTTCCAGTACCCGGATCTGTTCCGGCAGGCCGGGACAACTCCACCAAAGGGCGTGCTGCTTACCGGAGCTCCCGGTACGGGCAAAACGCTCCTGGCCAAGGCTGTGGCAAGCCAGAGCGGTGTGAACTTCATTTCCGTCAAGGGACCTGCGCTGCTCTCCAAGTGGGTGGGAGAGTCGGAAAAAGGCATCCGCGAGGTGTTCAAGAAGGCAAAGCAAGCAAGCCCCTGCATCGTGTTCTTCGATGAGCTAGATGCCCTTATTCCCATTCGGGGCAGCGGCGATTCCCAAGTGACTGACCGGGTGGTTAGCCAGATGCTGACCGAGCTCGATGGTATAGAGGAACTAAAAGGAGTAACGGTGCTGGCCGCCACCAACCGGCGGGATATCATTGATCCGGCCCTGCTGAGGGCCGGCCGGTTCGACATTCAGATAGAGCTGCCTGCCCCCGACGGCGAAGCTAGAAAAAGCATATTCAAGATACATACCCGCGACGCGCCTCTGGCGGGCGACGTGGACCTGGAATTGCTAGCCTCCGCGACGAGCGGCCTGGTCGGCTCGCAGATAGAGGGAATCTGCCGGAAGGCTTCAATGCTTGCTATCAGGGAGTACGTGAAACGCCACCACCCGGACGACCTGTCGGCGGACGTTGCGGCCCTGGAGGTAACGCCGGAGCATTTCCAGCAGGCCATAAAGGAAGTTTGCGGCGGGCCGGCATGAGACGTCTCCTGTATGTGCCCGTGATCCATGACGAAGTAGACATCGGGAGCGCGGGCCCGGCTCTTCAGCAACAAAGCTGCCTATTGGCGGAGGAGCGGGGCTGGGCCAAACACCAGGAGAGGGCGAAGCAGTTCTGGGAGAACATTTCCGCTTATCTCGGCAGCTTTGCGTCCGGCGGCCTAAATGTGTACCAGGACGGCCTGCCAGCCGGCGGTGAGATCGGCAAGCGCATAGTTGCGGAAGCAGCTAATCGGGGGAGCAAAAACTACCAGGTGGTCCAGGAGTTACTGGACCGGGGTGCTGAGCTTTGCCAGACCGAGGACCCAGCCCTGCTCCTCCAGGAACACCGGAATCTATCGGCTTTGGTCAATCCACGAGAGCCGGGAAAAGCAGATTTTGACCCAGAGGAGTACCAAACACGGAGAGACCAACTCACGGAGGCCCGGGACAAGTTCATAGCTGGAACCATTGGAGCCACCCTGGCGGAAGGAGAGTCGGGCATTCTGTTTATCGGCGCCTACCACAGAGTAGCCCGCTATTTAGCGGCCGATATTTCGGTTGAAGAAGTAAAGGACCCGGAAACCGTCCAAGCTTACCTGGATTGCCTATTCCTGGGGCGTGATCAAGAACGCCTACAAGAGCTTTGCCAATACCTGGTGTCTCCCATAGTTCCGCCTGCGTCATGATCCCAATCACATCGGGATTGCCGGTGGACAATACGATTTTCTACCGCTAAGATTCCCCCCATAATGGCCAGCGAACGGATACAGCGACGAATCAATCAGCTGCTTGATGAGGCCGATGCAGCGGTCTTAGCCTTCGATCCAGATAACAACGATGCCAATGCCTACCTGGAAGTATATGTAAGCGTTCAGAGCGCCACCAGTTGGTATCAGTTGCTGACTTTTTAGTGGGTTTGAATGGAACGTTAGTGACGTTTAATGGTGAACGGTTTGACCTGCCAATATTGAGGCAACACTTGGTGGACGAATTGGGCCGGGCACTCCGGGTTTGCCAGCACTACGATATCTTGAAGGAACTGTCGCTCACCCTGGGCTTTAAGATTTCATTGTCAGATTTAGCCATGCTTAACTTGGGAACTAAGAAAGACCCTTGGGACCATCGACGAAATGCCCTAATCTGGAAAGAAAAACCCCACGTTCTGAGGCAGCACAACAGACGAGACCTGGATTTGACGGGATTTATTTAAGAAATGGTTCTCGCGGGCAAGTCGATCAAGATACCGGGCGGGATAGTCGTTCTGAGGTCTCCAGATATCGGGGAGTGATACCCTAACGCAAAGCCAACTAGCACCGCCAGCCCGTGTTTCAGGGGGAGTTCGACTCTCCCCCGTCTCCACCAGAAACACAAAGCAGAAGCCTCAGACTCATTATGAGCCTGGGGCTTCTCTTTTATCAGCACTACCCCGCTCTTCGCTCGAGTAGTCGCTATCTCGAACAAAGGGCGGAAAGCCGGTTTTGGCCGGATAGCCACGATGGTCTTTTCATCAACAGTGTCCACGTAGATCGCATCAAGCATCGTCAGCAACAACTTACGTCGTTCGGCCAAGGTTGCCGCTTCCCATAGTGCTGGGAGGTCTTCTAATAGCTCTCCAGCCTCTTTAGCGGAGTCGACACCCGGAACCACCAGACCTGCTATGGAATCCTCCAGAGAGCGCTTCTCCCGCCGATAGTCATCGTCTGAGTAAATACCGTCGACGTAGGCCCGACCTAATCGTCTCAGCCTTTGTTCGGCTTGTAATCGCTCCTGTCCAATCCTGTTGACTTCGTCTGCTAGGTGGATCTTGGCCAGTACCCGGTCCATCCAGGCGTCAGGTAGGACAATAGCGCCGACGATTTGGCCGATCTGTTCATCAGGTAAATGGCATGGCATTGACCGACTATTGCCGACGCAATACCCGGAGCCCCTAGACCCTTTCTGCTCACGATAATATCGATTCCCGTTGGTGTAGGTCTGCGCCCACATCGGTAGACCGCAATGGGCGCACTTGATGAGTCCCTTCAGTAGGTATTCCCTTTCGGGCCTTGATTGGAAGGTCTCAGAGCGGCCAGAATTGCGCTTCATAGTTATCTGAACGGTCTGGAACACATCCTCGGTCACCACGGCTTCATGGGAGCCGGGTAACAACTGCTCATGGTGTTTAATCTTTCCCATGTAGAAAGGATTGTGCAAGATTCCCCGGACCGAAGCAGTGGTGAACATTCGTGATTCCGCCGCCTGACCGTTGTCTTCATCCCTACGGCGATGCATGTTCCTGGTTCGGAATCCTTCTTGATTCATCCAGCCCGCCAACTGACTCAGCGTGGCATGACCGGAGGAATAGCGCCGGAAAAGCTCACTCACCGCTTGGGCTTCGGCAGGATTTATATGAAGTCCGCCGGGATGCTCGGAATCGCAGGAGAGCAGGCGGCCACCTTTTGGACCTTCCCAACACGAGAGGTACCCGAACGGAATCCCGCCCAAGTGCCGGCCATTGTGGGCGCGCTCTCCAAGTCCCTTTTTGATGTGGGTGCTGAGGGAATCGCTGAAATATTCGGCGAATCCCGCCAATAGCGTCGTCAGCAGTCGGCCTTGGGCCGTGGAGTAGTCGATGTTCTCGGTAACGGAAACCAAGGCCACGTTATTCTTGGCTAGTGTGCCTAGGGATTCCAACGCGATCTGGGTGTTTCTAGCCCAGCGATCCAGGGTGTGCACCACCACCGTATCGAAGCGGCCTTGAGCGGAGTCCTCGAGTAGTTGCCGGAAGACCGGCCTTTTGGAGATGGAATCCGTATGGGCGCTACGGCCCTCCTCCCGGTATATCCCCACCGGCTCCCAACCTCGGGACTGGCAAAGCTCGTTGAACGAACGTTCTTGGGCATCCAAGGAATATCCGGCCACCTGGTCTTGGCTGGAGACTCGGGTGTAGGCGACGGCTCTCATTCCTCTAATCCTTCCTTCCTGCGGGACACTGCCAGGGCAATCTCCGCCAGGGCGTCGATGAAATGGCGTATTTCGATTTGATGTAATTCATTATCATCGTCAATGGGTCTATCCGCGGTGCCACAGTGTATACGCCCGTGTATACAAGTCAACGCGTCTCCATCGTCAGAACCAGCGGGAGGGGCGAGGATATTGTTAGGCGGGTCGGCCATCGTTTTGGTTCTCCGTAATTGGACTATTGGCCTGCTCCAAATTAGTTTTAGAGGGCCCTTGGTAGACCACTCCGTCAACTGCATCGACTTCGGTCGTTTCGGCGGACGCAAGACCTTCAAGACGGGCTAGGACACCCGCGACGTAAGCCTGGTCGGCGATAAAACCTCTAAAGTGCCGACCGTCATGAGGGCATATAAACATCAAAGAAGGTTTCCCTGATTTGCGACCCTGACAGGGCCGAAGGGTCATGGGGGCCTGGCAGACTGGGCAAGACAGTTTTGCTTGTGCCTTATTCATTTTCGGTGTGATTCCTTTCTAAGTAATCCAAGCACAACAGAAAGATTGATGCGCCTCTGATATTTGGGTTTTCACGCAGTCGCTCTTGCGCTTGGTTGTTGAACCGGCTTAGTACTTTCTCTACAACCTCCTGCTGTTCCGGGGTTAGCTGGGCATTAAAGTGTTTGAGGCGCGCCGCCTGGCTGCCCTCAAAAGCCCTTAGATACTCGGCCATATCCTCCTGGCCCAAGGACGAAAGGGCAGCCAAGCTTTCGGCGGACTCGGGTAACAGTGACAACACCTCTTCTTGCCCCAATTCCTTGAGGACATCACGAACCAACTCGGCACGAAGACCCAGGTCGTCGTCGCCTTGGATTCGGTTTAGGGCTTGGGCTAATAGCCTGGCTTGAGCATCACCCAAGTCCACCACCACGCAAGGCGCAGTGGCTTCGCCAGACTCCTTGAGCAATCCAAGGCGGTGATTTCCCGAGAGCACCTCGAATTCACCGTCAGAGAGTGGCCGTACTACCAGGTTCGAGACCACGCCGAAGCGTCGTATTGATTCCTTGAGCCGTGCCATGCTAATCGGCTCCATCCGGTTAGGATTCCACTCTGCAGGTCGGAGCCGGTCCACGCGGAGATTAATGATCTCCATGTTCTTCCTCCAGTTCTTTTGGATAGGGCAGCACCGGCGCTCGGAGTCGGTCTCTCCAATCGGTATCAAGGAAATACAAGTAACGGTGCTTTTGACTTTGAGGAACGAGTTTCACGTCCATGCCGTGGTTCGCGAAATGGCGCAGAGAATGGGTGCCGTGAGTGTGGGAAACAGAACGAGAGTGGCGTGCCTGACCGTCACCCAAATCGTAAAGAGGCGTCGCTTGGGACAAACCGGTGTAGGTCCAGTTTGTTGCCTGGTAGATGGTCCCAACATGGCCCTGGGCCGGATCTGCATAGCTGATTAGGAATTTGAGGCTCGTATTCCGCCTCAGGGCCTTAAACAACACCCCTATGACCCGGGATTCGCTATTCGGAGGAAGGTTGTCAGAGAGCCACAGTCGGCTCAAGGTCAAGCAATCCCTCGGGCCTGCACCTTCCACTAGCCGATATGCATTTGTCGGACCAACGCCTAAAGCGATAGCTCCGAGCATTCGAGAATCCCGAAACACGCCGAACGCCAGCCGTGTTCCGCCGGGCATTGAATGGAGATAATGCTCCCGAACCAATAGTTCTTTAGCAGCTCGAGCTTGAATCGGTTTAACTTGAAGATTTTGGAGCGCCGAGGTCGGAATTGCACCGCCACTTGCCCGTTGGTTGTCGGGCCGTGCTGCTAATACACTACCGGCGCCAGCTAATTGATGGAGAATCCTTGGTGAATTTGTCGGTTCCATGCACTTAAGCTTGCCATGGTGACCTTACCCCCGGAAACAGTAGCACTGGCAAGTAGAGTCCTCCATTACAATTGGACATCGAAGGAGGACTCATGGCTCGGAAGAGGTACACAGAGGAACAGATCATAGCGGTGCTGAATGAGGCTGAGGCGGGGGCCAA
>JABMNL010000006.1 GCA_013204585.1 SAR202 cluster bacterium
ACGCGATGCAATTCTTCCCGTACCTTTTTCGGGAATAAATGCTTCATCGCTTCTTCTTTTGTCCATTCAGCCGGTTGTTTCTTCGCTCGTGGCACAAGGAGCCTCCAATGCCTAAAACTCAGGATATGAACCTAATCAAACTGGTAGACCAATTCCACTCAGAAGATAGGTGCCGGGAGTACCTGGAAACTCTCCGGTGGCCCGATGGTGTTGCCTGCCTGCGATGCGGTAGCGTTAAAATCTCCCGAAGCCACAAGCGCAACCAGTTCATCTGTGAAGATTGCAAATACAACTTCTCGGTCACTGCTGGGACTATTCTCCATGACACCCATCTGCCCCTTAACAAGTGGTTTATGGCCGCGTACCTGATGATTGAATCCAAAAAAGGCATGTCCGCCAATCAAATGAAACGGACGCTGGATATCTCCTACAAGACCTCTTGGTATCTTTGCCACCGCATACGGTCTGCCGTCCAAGACGCTTCCCCCATCAAACTCAAGGGCATCGTCGAGATTGACGAGACCTTTGTCGGTGGTGAAGTTAGAGGTAAGGGGCATGGGTACAAGGGCAACAAGGCTATCGTCGTTGGAGCCGTCCAGCGGGAAGGCAAAATTATCCTCCAAGTGGTCCCAGACCGTACTCGAAAGACGCTCCATGCCTTTGCTGGTGAAGCCGTTGCCGACGAAGCCGAAGCCATCCACACTGACGACTGGCGACCGTACAGGGGCATCGGAGACGAAGATACCCGGCATGAGACGGTCAATCACTCCATCAAAGAGTACGTCCGTGGCGATGTTCACACGAGCTCCATTGAGGGCGTGTGGAGCCTTCTCAAACGGTCTATCATCGGTTCTTTTCATAAGGTCTCTATAAAACATCTGGACGCCTATCTGGATGAACTAGAGTGGCGGTTCAACAACCGCGACAACCCTTTCCTGTTTCGGGATACGCTCATTCGGTTGTTGCAGTCTGAAAATCTTTCTTACAAGGCACTTGTTTCCTAAGATTCCGTTCTGGCAGTTGTGCTATTCCAGTTTACAATCGCCGCCTACACCATCAAAATAACCACGAATAAAACAACCTGTGAAAGTGGGTGCTTGGTTCGTCACAAAAGATATGTAAAACGATTTATCGGGTGACGCATTATATACGAGTGTTTTTACATTTAGTATTCCATCTAATTCAAAGAATTGTTCTTCAACCTGGTTTTTATGCCTGAAAAAATCGTCAGAGGAAGTAAAGGTGATTGAATCGATAGAGTTAGGGTTGCCGGAACCATAACTAATTGATTCCGGTTCGTAGGGTTGATCGATATCAATTCCGAAGGCTAACCCAAACAGGTTATTGTGTCGCGATGCAATTTCAATCTTAGTTATAAATTTATTTTCTTGAGGATCTGAATGTACTGTCATCCGAAGGCTATCTGGCGGAGTTCCAAAGTTGCCGCTAGTCCATAATTGATCCACTAGGAATGAGTGAATCGGGAAAAATAATACAAACACAACCATGCCGCCTATCAACCCAATAAATCCTACCCACTGCTTAACCCAGTGGTAGTGCCTATTGAGTCTTCGATAAACTCCGGCATAAACGAGCCATGAAACCGTTGCAGCTAGGATGAGCACCAAAACATCGGGTTCGGATGTGATCATCATGCCGACGATCCATAGAAATACTTCGGTAGCAATGAGAGTTGTGCCGGAGATTGCCAATGGCTCTTTAACTTCGTTACCCATCCCCAAATTCTATCACGGCCTAGCGTGAAGTATACAATTACGTTCGTTTCAATAAACACGGATTCAAGAAAACAGGGCAGGTTAGAAACCTGCCCCTACATATGTTCGATTGCCAATATCGGTTTAGGCCGTGCCGCCACAGCTTGGGTTAAATCCCGCTAATCTCCAACGTAGAAACCACACCTGTCTCGATATCTGCCACCCGGATTGCATGGTTGTTTGTGTCGGCGATGTACATCTTGTCGTTGGCGAAACTGATGTCGCTTGGCTCGGAGAATTGGGCCTGGTCTAGGGTTCCTTCTACGTGGCCTGGCTTTCCGGTTCCCAGAACGGTGAAGGCGCTCTTGGTCCCTGGCAAAACCCGTTTAATTTTGTGGTTGTAGGTATCGGTGATGTAGAGCACGCCGTCGTAATTGGTGATGCCTATCGGATGTTGCAGTCGGACGTGGTGGTCCGAGCCGTCGGCGTCGCCAAAAACGAACAGGCCCAAGCCAACAATGGTCTGCACTCTTCCCGCAGGGTCGATGCCCGCTGAACGCACTGCGCTAGTCTCACTGTCCGCGAAATAGAGCTTGACACCATCGGTGGTGATACCGCAAGGTTGCGCCAGTTCTGCCGTAGCCAAAGGCCCGTCCTTGATGGCCTCGTGTCCATTCCCCGCAAAGGGCCCAATCATCCCGGTAGCAAGTTCTAGAGACCATAGCTGATGGATTCCAGCCATGGCGATGTAGAGGATGCCATTGTGGTGCGCCAGGTCGTATGGGGAGCTCAAGTCCATGGTCGGGCCCAGCCGTCGGCCTTCCCTGGTTTTACCCTGCTCTCCGGTGCCAGCGATGGTCTTGACCGTTCCCGCTGCTAGGTCTACCTTGCGAATGGCGTGGTTTTCGGTGTCGGCTACATAGAGTGTCTCGCCATCCAGGGCGACGCCTTGAGGATGCTTGAAGGCGCAACTGGCGAAGTCTCCGTCGGCCATTTCCTCTTCACCGCTGCCAATAACCTGCTTTACAGAGCCGTCTAGCGTGGTGACCAAGATGCGGTTGTGGTTGGTGTCGGAGATAAACAATCGGCCGCTCGCGCCGTCCGCCAAGACTTTGCCGGGGTATTTAAGGGGGGTGTCCTCTGATTTCTGGAAATTCGACGGCCTGGCGAGATGGTCTAATTCCCCTTCCTCGTCGAACTGAGTAATCATCTGGACCATCAACTTATCAAAGGCGTCATAGGTCATTTCGCCTTCATGTTTGCCGATGACATTGCCCAGGGGATCAATGAACATCAAGGTCGGCCAGGCCCGACACGAATATTGCTGCCACACTTGGAATTCGGCGTCGTTAATTACTGGGTGTTCAAGTTCGTACCGGCGGACAGCGTTGGTCAGGTTATACGAATCCTTCTCGTTGGGGAACTTTGCCGAATGGACTCCAATCACCGCCATTTCCCTGGCGTACTTCTTTTCCAATTTCCGCAACTGCGGAAATATGTGGGCGCAGTTAATTCAACAGTAGGTCCAGAAGTCGAGGACTACTATCTTGCCTCGCAGTTCCTGTAAGGTTACTGGTCGGTCTGTGTTGACCCATTCCAGCCCTTCGGGGAATTCGGGCGCGGCCAGTTTACCGGTGAATGGACGCTTACTCATGGCGACTCCGGAATATTTAACCGGCCGGCAGCCCGTTTGCAGGGTGCCGACCGGATACCTAGTCAATTAACACGCTGCTGGTAAAACGTTGCGCGGTCAATAAATTATGCGCCGGGGGCTGGCTCAAATGCTAGGGTGGCGTAGCGCATGAATATTGTTCCCACGGGAGCGCCTAAAGGCGCATTGGCCACCAGAACGGCGATGACATGCTCGGTGCCGGGAACTGCCGGCTCTTCAATCAAGATTCTCTTCGGGGTGTTATTGCCCGTAACTACCCACTTGTCGCGGTCAATCTTGCCATCAACGTAAACCTCGCCGTAATTGTCCACGTTGGTCTCGAACCATACCCTGCGACCGGCAATCTGTTCGCCTTTGACCTCGGATGGGATTGTGACCTTGATTCGATACCAGGCGAAGGTAAATCCGATGGAACGGCGTTCCTGGATATCGGCGTCCTGCTCCCATCCAGAGTCGTCGTAATCGGCAAGCCGGGCCGGACTATCTCCCATCTCGGCAACCAGACCCTGGTTTGGTTGGCCTGGGACTAGGCCGGGGGCGACTCTCCAGCCGCTTGCTTTAACGATTGCTCGGTCGGCAGGTATTTCTAAGTCTAGTGATACGCGAGGCATAGTAGTTACTCCTTAAATTAAGTGCGGTTTAGACGCAGGCCGGTTCGTCGTTGCCAGAAGACGCGGCACTGCTCAGGTATTTACCAAAGAAGTCCAGCGTTCGGGGCCAGGACATCTCAGCCGCCGCCCTTTGATACTGGGCCGGTCTGGCCGGGTTCATGAATGCGTGGTTTGCCCCAGGATAGGTGTAGAACTGGTGCGGAACGCTGTACTTGGACAGCTCGGCATCCAACACCACCATGTCGTCTTGGGAAGGGTTGACGTCAATCTCGCCGAAGTGAAACAACATAGGGCACTTGATGTCTGACGCTAACGCAAACGGCGCTTGGGTGGCAGTGCCCCATGGCACCATGATATTGCCCCCGTAGTAGGGCACAACCGCCTTGAAGATGGAATTCCTAGCGGCTGCCAGCCAGGCGACCCGGCCACCCATGCAGAATCCAGTGACGCCGATGCGGCCAGCGTCTACTGATGCTTGGCTGGCGACAAAATCGACGGTGGCATTGATGTCGTCAATAATCTCAGAATCGTTCAGCAGGTCGCGTTTGGTCCCACCGTTGGACGCAACCATTTCGTCGGTGATGCGGTGGAACAGGTCGGGGGCCACGGCGGCGTACCCCGCAGCAGCCAATTTGTCTGCCATGTCGTGGATGAACTTGTCGACACCAGTTATGTGGTGGGCGATGAGTACCGCCGGAAAGGGCCCGGAGCCTTCGGGAACGCTGGCGTAGATGTCCATCTCGGCGCCGTTCACAGTTATTTTGTCGGTGAAACTTGGCATGGCAAATTACCTTCAGAATCGGGGGTAACGGGAAAGTTCTGTTTGGACTTGGATTGGGAAATTCTACCAGAATCGGGGGTAACGGGCCGCTGTTAAATCAGTCCGTCGGCCCGGACGGCGGTCATGGCCTCTTGGAAGGCGGCTAGCGTCTGGTCAATTTCTTTTTCGGTGTGGGTGCCGGATACCAAGAAGCAATCCCGGCCCATGATATCGACACCCCGGTTTTGTAGCCCCCGTTTCATGGCTGTTACTGCGGGCGAAGCGAGGGTCTCTGAGATCTTAGCGTGGGACATGGTGCAGGTCTCTCGGTCGCAGTCGCAGTCGGCCAGAATCACGTGAATCATGGATGCGATGCCGTGGGCATGGCCCGGAATTTCGAGGCGGCCCAGAACATCGTTAATGCCTGACTTCAACTTGGCGGCCATGGCGTCGGCCCGTTGGTTGATTGGCTGGGACGCAATCATCTCAAGGGCAGTCGCACCGGCAACGGCGGAGAGCGGGTTGCCGTTGAAGGTGCCGGGATGATAGACGCGGTGGTTATTGTCCCAGTCCGGGTCGTTGCGGTGGGCAATCATGTCGATTATGTCGGCCTTGCCGCCGACGGCACCGCCGGGCAGTCCACCAGCCACAATCTTGGCCAGGGTGGTCAGATCTGGCGTGACACCGTACCGTACCTGGGTGCCACCGGCAGACGCCCGAAAACCGGTGACCACTTCATCGAAGATAAGCACTACGCCGCTTTGTGCCGTAATTTCACGCAGCCCCTTTAGATAGTTTGCCGCGTCAAAGGGCAGTTGGCCGAAGTGGGCCCCGGTTGGCTCCAAGATGATGGCCGCAATGTCTGGGTCGCGTTTGATAACGTCTTCAACGGTGCCAAGGTCTCCGGCAGGCACCACCACCATGGTGCCGAAACTGGCTTCCGGTATGCCGGGGGCCGCGTGGTCGGAACCGACCATGGCGTAGTCGTGCCAACCGTGGAAGTGGTCTTGCAGTTTGATGACTTTGTCTTTGCCGGTATAAGCCCGGGCCAAGCGCATGGCCATCAGTGTGGCTTCAGTGCCTGAGCTATGGAAACGGAGTTTTTCGATGGAGGGCATTAAGGCTTTGATGGCATTGGCCCAGCGAATCTCTTCATCGGTGGACGCGCCAAGGTGGGTGCCCCGTTGAATTTGCTTGGTAACGGCTGCGGCGATGGCTGGATGAGAATGCCCCAGCAATAACGCCCCGTGGCCCGATACGTAGTCGACGTATTCGTTGCCGTCCACGTCCCACTTGCGCGGCCCCTCGCCGTGGGTCATGTAGAGCGGAAAGGGCTGGGCGTAGCGGGTGTCATGGGTGACGCCGCCGGGGAACAGCTTGGAGGCCTCGACGTACCTTTGGGCTGAGCCAGCGTGTTTGGCAATGTAGTCCTCTAGGATGGTCACCATGGGGCCTCCTGGTTCTCGCGTCTACGCCGAGAAAAGATAATGGCGTATTGTATCCTGCGCAGTTAACTTGCGCCACGATTCGGATAAATAAAAAGGGGCAGACCGAAGTCCGCCCCTTTTGTTTATTGCTTAGTAGTTGTCCCTAATCGTCGGCGGCAGCCAGGACTTGCGCTGGCGCTGTGGCTTCAACTCGGAGATCTGGCATCCATTCCAGCCAGCTGGGCAGGTACCAGTTCCACTTGCCCAGCAGCTTCATGGATGCGGGCACCATGACTATTCGGACGATGCTGGCATCCACTAAGATGGCCAGCCCAAGCCCAAAGCCCATCTGCTGCATACCCACTAGAGAGCCGGTGGAGAATCCCCAGAACACGGCGACCATTATCAGCCCCGCCCCGGTGATCAGGCGTCCGGTGGAGCGGATACCAAAGGCCACCGCCTCAGGAGTATCGTGGGTCTCGTCGTACCGTTCCCGGATGCGGGACAACAAGAAGACGTGGTAGTCCATGGACAACCCGAAGAGAATGCTGAACAGGAACAACGGTATCCAAGACTCGATTGTTGGCGATTCCTGTAACCTGAAAGTGCTGGCCAAGAAACCCTTTTGGAAGACCAGTACCAAGATTCCATAGGCGGCGCCGACAGCCATCAAGTTGAGAATGATGGCCTTGATTGGCAGGACAATTGATCGGAACACCACCAACAGCAGCAAGAAGCTAATTCCCAGGACAAAGGGAAACACAATCTTTGCCGAGTTAGACGACACATCGAAGAATGCTTTATTAAATGCTGTCTCTCCAGACACGTAAATATTTGTGTCCGTTCCAGCAAATGCCTCTTCAACGTAGAGGTCATCTAGCCTCGTTACCGCCGCGATGGAAATTTCGCCAGAGGTGTCGCCCTCTACGGGCACGGCCAGTAATGCGATGCGACCACTGGCTGAAACCTCCAGATCCCTGGGCTCGCTAAATGCATCGTCTGTGGCTAGAAGTTCTATGAGACGTTGGATGCCAGCCTGAACTGGAGCCGACGCAATATCGCCTTCTATCACAATCTCCGCCGGAGTCACTTCACCAAATGAGAACTTCTCATCCAACACCAAAAATGCTTGCTTGGATTCCAACTTGTCGGGAAAGGTGGAGACTCCAGCGAATCCGGTGTTGATGCTGAAGAACGGGATTGTGGCGGCAATAAGCAGCCCGCTGGTAATCAATAAACTGATGACCGGTTGGGCCATTACCACGCGGACCAGCTTGTCCCAAAACCCACCGCTTTGGTTCGGTTCGAAAGCGACCTGACCCTTCCCGATAAACGGAATGCGCAGGGAGTTCACCTTGTCGCCCATGATGCCCAATATGGCGGGCAATAGGGTCATGGCGGCAGCCATGGCTGCAATTACCACGAAGCTGGCTCCAAGACCGATGGAGATGAATATGTTGAAGGGAATTAGGACCATTCCTATTAGAGCCAGTACCACGGTGATTCCACTGAAGACGACTGCTCGGGTAGCCGTGGCTCCGGCGCGGCTAATGGCGTCTATTTTGTCCATCCCCCGACCACGCTCTTCACGGTAGCGCGACACGACGAACAATGAATAGTCGATGCCCACTGCCAACCCAATCATGGTAATGATGTTTGACACGAATAGAGACAGTTCGAAAAACTGACCAACCAAGGCGGAGATGCCCAAGGCCAATATGATAGAAACTATGGCCATCACCAACGGCACCAGCGCCGCTACGACAGCTCCTAGCACCACGACCAGGATAATCAACGCAATGGGTACGCCTAGTGATTCGCCTTTTTCCAGGTCTTCTTGGGTTATTTTACGGCTGTCCAGGCCGATTGTGGCCTGACCCGTAATCTTAATGTCGAACCCTGATTTTTCGACCTCGGCTGACTCATGGACGACGGCGACGACCTCTTCGATATTCTTGGAGTTCTCGTCGAAATCTCCGGCCATCACGAAGGCGATGAGGGTCGCGGCCCGATTACCAGAGACCAGAACCGGAGAGCCGGTGCTATAAAAATTGCCCAGCGTTTCGAGGCGGATAATGTCGGGCCCCAATGCCGCCAGATTGGCGGTCAGAGACTCGACGGCCTGTTTGTATTCTGGGTCATCCACGGTGTATTTAGTCGATTCGAATACGACGGCTTCGTTGGTGCCCTTCGGTCCTCGGATCTCCTCAAGGAGTTTTTCGCCGTGTTGGACCTCCGGGTCGTTTACGAAGACAAATTTGGTTGTTAGCCCGTCTTCTAGGAAACCGGCGACCATAACCATCGATGCGATGATGATGACCAACCAAATTCCAACGACCCGCCATGGGTGGGTAGCGCTTGCCCGGGCTAGGTTCTCTGTCGAGAGATTAATTGCCATTATTCCGTTTCCTCCCAAATTTGTGCTTTCCGAACCGTAGGGGCACGGCACTGCCGTGCCCCTACGGTATTAGCCCTGGTCTACCGTCGTGCGGAATGTGCCGTGATACAACGCTCGCATTGCGTCGCCACAGGCAGCTACGTCGATTTTCGAATCCAAAGTTTTGTGCAACACCAGCCCGTGGAACATTCCCATCACGGTGATGCCCAACGCTTGCGGGTCAAGTTTCGGATTAACTTCGCCCCGTTTTTGAGCCTCGGCAAAAAGATCAGCGAATGTCTGCCCGATGGTGTTAAACGTTGAGGAAAAGAGCGCGTCTCTAATCTCTTCACTGCGCACTGCCTCGGACCACACCTGAACATTCATCATTGAGTGCTCACGAAAGCCTTCCCCGTTGAGCATGCTTAATCCGTGTTCGATGATGAAATCTAGTGCTTGAAACGGTGAATTGCCCTGGGACTTCGCATATTCTATGAGTTCGATGATGCCTTGTTGGCAATCGAGACACGAGGCGGCGATGATGTGTTCTTTACTAGGGAAATATCGGTAAACAGCGCCAGGGCTTAGCTCGGCTTCTTTGCAAATATCGTGAATACTAGTCTGGTGAAACCCCTGCCTGGAGAAACAGGCCATGGCTGCTGCCATGATTTGCTGCTTACGAGCTTCCATGTGGGCTTCGGTTACTTTTGGCATAAACCACTTATAAAAAACGATTAATCGTTTTTAAAGATGAACGTTCGTTCGTTTATATACCAACGTTAACAACCTGTCAAACCAACGGTAATGGGCTACGTCTGGAATCTGCAATCGTAGTCTGTGAGAATTCTGTGAGAATTTTGGCAATAGACTGGTATAAATCTGAAAGCGGCTAGCTGACCGCTTTCCCCTAACGCAGTAAAATAAGGCAACCCGTTATGCGGCATATCATCCACGCCGACCTGGACGCCTTCTACGCCACCGTAGAGCAGCTAGACAACCCTGAGTTGGCTGGCAAACCGGTGCTGGTTGGCGGACGCCCGGAAAACCGGGGCGTGGTGGCCACCGCGTCCTATGAAGCGCGGGTATTCGGCGTGCATTCGGCCATGCCCATGCGCACCGCCATCCACCGCTGCCCCCAGGGAATCATCGTCCCGCCGAGGTTCACGCGCTACCGCGAAATGTCACGCAAAGTGATGGCTATCTTCCGCGATTTGACCGACCTAGTGGAACCAATTTCCATGGACGAAGCCTATCTCGACGTGACGGCAGTGGTCGAGGCCGGCCAAAAACCGTTGGCCATCGCCATTGACTTGAAAAACCGCATTGCCGAAGAAACGGGGTTGACGCTGTCCGTGGGGGTTGGCACCTGCAAGTCGGTCACCAAGATCGGCTCCGACTTGGATAAGCCGGACGGCCTAGTCGTAGTGCAGCCGGGTGACGAGGCCGAATTCTTGGCGCCGCTGGCAGTGAATAAGTTATGGGGCATCGGGCCGAAGACCGCCGAACGGTTGCACCGGGAAGGCGTCGAGACCATTGGCCAACTGGCAGAACAACCGCTGGAGTGGTTCGCCCGGATGTTCGGCCAACGCGCCATCGGCGTCCGTGACAAGGCCATGGGCCGCGACGATGAACCGGTACATACCGAGCGCGTCGCCAAGTCCCTATCCTCGGAAACTACTTTTACCAGTGACATCGGGGACGCAGCCGAACTACGAGCCGTGGTGGAACGAAAGGCGGTGGACGTCGCCCATCAGTTGGAGCGCAAGGACTTGAAAGGCCGGACGGTGACGGTGAAGTTGCGGCTGTCTGACTTCACCACGTTCACTCGCCAAGCGACCCTGCCCTACCAGACCAACGCCGAAGAGCCGATAAAAGAGACGGCTTGGGCGTTATTGTCGGCGGAATTGGAGCCGGGGCGGACCTTCCGGTTGCTGGGTGTCGGCGTCACCAACTTTGTGGAACCAGAGGAGCCGGAGGAAGCAGAAGAACGGCAACTGCCGCTCTTTGTCGATGATGATGATTTCTCGGGTGATGCTACTTAGCGGAACAGGTCCTTGTCAGACCCGCGCAGGATGCTCTGGATACTGGCGTCTTCCTTGGCTATGTAGTCATACCCCCGAATGATGCTCACTGGGATGCCCGCTACCTTGCCACCCACCAGTTCCCCGGCTGCAGCCAACTCGTCGGCAACCGCAATCTCGGTGGTGAACATCTCATGGCCGCGGCTGTCCATTTGGCCGACGTAGCTGTGAATCGGGTCCATCCCGGCAATCCCGATGGCCACGTCGGCGGCGCCGTTACGCCAAGGGCGGCCAAAGGTGTCGGAGACTATCACGGCCACGGTTATGCGCAATCGGTCTTTCACCGCCTGCCGTATGCCCCGGGCAGAGGCGTCGGAGTCATCGGGCAATAGCGCCACCGTGTCATTGCCTGGGATATTGGAGGCGTCGATGCCCGCATTGGCGCAGTAGAAGCCGTGTTTGGTTTCGGAGATTATCACCCCACGGTCCATGCGCACGATGCGTTTGGACTCGCGCAGAATCAATTCGGTGTGTCGAGGGTCGCGACGGTGTCCCTCGGTGATGGTAATGGCCAGGGGCGAAGCCACAACATCGTTAATGTTGACCACCTTGCCTTCGACCTTAGAGACCACCTTCTGGGTTACAACTAAAACGTCTCCGGCCTCAATGGGCGTCCCCTGGGCCTGAGCGGCGTCCATCATCAAACCAGCCAAGTCATCGCCCTTTTGTAACTCAGGCATGCCCTCAACGCCGATAACACGCACTTCCGGCGGCATAACATCGCACCTCTCGTGGAGTGGTGGTTAGTATAGCCCCCACTAAACCCCTATGCTACAATTTGACTTGCCGACAGCCGGTCAGATTACGCCTGAAATTTGGTTATCGGCCCTCTTTTTATCACTCCCTAATCCGTAAATTCGAAGGTGCTCTGCGTGTCTTCTTCTACTCAACAAAACCAGGACGACTACCGGAAAAAGGTCTACACCAAGTTCGGCGACGCTGGCGAGACCAGCCTGCTTTATGGCGGAAGGGTCTCCAAGAATAGCCCCAACACCGAGGCTTACGGCATTACCGACGAAGCCGTATCGGCGATGGGTCTGGCTCGGGCCCTTACCAGCGACCAGAAAGCGAACGAAATGCTGCGCGACTTGCAGCGGGAGTTGTTCACCATTGCCGCCGAACTGGCCACCGACCCGGACAAGTACGAACTATTCCAACAGCATTTCAAGCCGGTGACTGCTGAGATGGTGACGAACCTGGAAAAGGCCATCGATTCCTTGGAAGAGGAATTCACGATGCCCACCGTCTTCATCCTGCCCGGAGGCTCCCCCGCTTCGGCGGCAATCGACCTGGCCCGCTGCATCATTCGCACTTCCGAGCGGCGCGTGGTGGCGATGGCCGAACAGGACTTGCTGACCAACGGCCTGATTATGTCCTACCTAAACCGGCTGGGCGACTTGCTGTTCGTCCTCGCCCGGTACGAAGACCGGGAATTGCCAATCGAGCGGGCCACGTAGCAGGGTTAACGATGACAAGCCGGGGATAAGAAACAAATCCGTTCGTCCTGAGCGTGTCGAAGGGCAGGTGCGCCGACCCCGGTCTTGCTTGGATTAGTTGGTATACCCTAGCGATGGTTCGACGGGCTCACCACGAACGGGGTAGTTGGCCTACCATGATCGGGGTAGTTGGCTCACCACGAACGGGGTAGTTGGCCTACCATAATCGGAGTAGTTGGCTCACCGTGAGTCGCGTTTGGGCTTAGGCACGTTACGGCGAAATTAATTATTAGGTGCAGAGACTTAGGGTTTTATGAAACTGGTGGTGATTGATTACGATTCGGGCAACTTGCGTAGCGTTTCGCGCGCGTTGGAGTCACAAGGGGTGACTCCCCTGGTTACCGGAGACGCAGCGGAGTTTGCCGACGCCGAAGCAGTAGTACTGCCGGGCGTTGGTTCTGGGCCTGCTGCCATGGATGCCTTGAACCAACGGGACTTGGTCGGCCCCATCCGGGACTACATCGCATCGGGACGGCCATTTTTGGGCGTGTGCTTAGGTCTGCAACTACTGATGGACCGGACGGAAGAAGGGGACGCACCTTGCTTGGGCGTGGTTCCCGGCAACGCCAAACTGCTGCCGCCAGGGCTGAAAGTGCCCCACATGGGCTGGAACAGCGTCCGTTTCGACGACCAGAAATCGACCCGGCATCCAGCGATGGCCGGTATCCCCCAAGACAGTTTTTTCTACTTTGTGCACAGTTATTACGCTGCACCCAAAGACCCGATCGGGGTAAGCGGCACCACCGAATATGGTATTCAATTTTGCAGCGTTTACGCCAAAGACAACTTGGTCGCCACTCAGTTCCACCCGGAAAAGAGCGGGCCAGCGGGGCTGCAAATCTACAAGAATTTCATCGGCATGGCATCTCGCCAAACTTCCAGCGCCAACTGAGGCCCATGGAAATCATTCCAGCAATAGATCTGAAAGAAGGCCGCTGCGTGCGCTTGTTCCAGGGTGACTTCGCCCAAGAGACCGTTTTCTCCGACGACCCGCTGGCCACGGCATTGTCCTGGCAAGAGCAGGGCGGTCACCGGCTGCATCTGGTTGACCTAGACGGAGCCATCCAGGGTAAACCGGCCCACCTGGAAGTCATTTCCGCCATCGTTAAGAGGCTGCGTATTCCTGTCCAGGTGGGCGGCGGCATCCGGGACTTGGCGACGGCTGAAGCCTGGCTTGAGGCTGGCGTTGACCGGGTGGTTATTGGCACCGCGGCGGTGCGCGACCCGGACATGGTTCAAGAAGTATGCCGGAGGCACGGGAGCCATCGGGTAGTTGTCTCAGTGGACGCCAAGGACGGCCTGGTGGCGCTGCAAGGATGGACCGAGGCTAGCACGGTTACAGTGTTGGAACTGGCGCGCCAGATGGCCCAGATTGGGGTCGAGCGTCTGCTCTATACCGATATCTCCCGAGACGGGGCGCTCACCGGCCCTGACCTAGAGACCAACACCCAATTGGCCAGGGAAACGGGGTTGGCGGTGCTGGCGTCTGGAGGCGTGGCGTCCATCGACCACATCAAAAAGTTGATACCGACGGGGGTCGAAGGGGTAATCGTTGGGCGGGCGCTCTACACTGGGGCGGTCAGCCTACCCGATGCCGTGGCGGCGGTGGCTTAAGAAACCAAAGCCTAACTAGCAGTCGTATGGCTGGATGGACTGGTCTGCGAGTCCGTAGGATCTATATCTTTGAACCGCACGGCCAATCGTTCCTCCGCTTTTTCGAACCAATCGTCGCGCAGGACTTCCATTCGTAGGAAGTCTTGGGCCATCCTTCGAACCGGCTTCACCAATGTGAACCCACTCTTGGAGAAAGCCCGCTGGGCGCGGTTATTCCACTCCAAGGTGTGCAGGTAGACCCTCTTCAAGCTACGGGCATTAAACAGGTAATCCAATAACGTAGTCACCGCGTCGTAGCCGTACCCGTCACTCCAGTAGTCCCGCTCACCGACGACGATACCCAGTTCGGCCTCCATGTTGACCGTATCAAAGTCGTAGTACATGCAGTTGCCGATGAATTTGCTTTCCTCGGTGTCGGTGGGGATGGTGTCGATGGAGTAGTGGTGGGAGCCGGGGGTCGGGTACTTCAATTGGTCTTCGAACAGCTTCAGGTAGCGTTCAAAGGACATGGTGAGGGGAATCGCGGCGTCCAAGCGGGCCAGTTCTGGGTCGCTCCGCCATTGGTAGTCTTTCTCGGCGTCTTCAGGCCGCTTGTCGCGCAGGATGATTCTCGCACCCGTTAGATCCGCCATCGCTTAGACCCTCTCTCCTGACCCAGCGCCGTCTTTCTCGGCAATCAGGGCCAATGCCCGCTGCATTACATCAACCTCGTTAGCATAGACCAAAGACTTGACCGCGTCTTCGGCCTTAAACCATTCGACTACGTCAAACTCGGGATCATGCTGGTCCGTATTACCGCCCACGGGCACCATCAGATAGAAATGGACCGTCTTGTGGAAACGGACATCCCTTTCTCGGTCAGCGAACCAGTAGTCGATGCTCCCCAGGGAGCCGTCAATCTCGACTTCCAGGCCGGTCTCCTCACGGACTTCCCGAAGAGCAGTCTCCTCCAGGGTTTCACCTGGGTCAGGAGTCCCTTTGGCGAGGCTCCAGCGCACCGGCTTACTACGGCCACAAAGTACCGTCTCCAACTGGTCGCCTTTCCTTCGGTAGACAACGCCTCCGGCGGAAACCGGGGTTTCAACGCGGGGCTTTGCTTTAATATTGATAATAAGTTCCTTTGGTTCCCCGTAGCCTGCTGTACACCAATGCGGTTAACAAGCGGGCACGGTTAACGATTGTAGGTGCGGGGATTGGGCCAGTCAATTAACGGGCCGTACTAGGGAATTTGTTAAGACCCTCCGCCGATGGCCGGGACAAAGTGGACCTCACTGTTGGCACCCACTTTTTCCAACATGCCCATTATGGCGATGTCGCCGTCGATGGCGACCGCTAAATTTTCCCGTAATTCGCCGTCTTCTACCAGCCGGTCTCTGATGCCTGGGTACAGTTCGTCCAGGCGTTCAATCACCTGCCGGATATTCTTGGCGTCGCAGTCAATTTGTCTCGCCCCGCCGGTTAGGGACTGGAGCATTGATGGAATGAATATTGTTGCCACTTTCCACGCTCTTTTTTCAGCTTTGCGGACTCAGCAAGACCTCTATATCCAGGTTCTGACATGACGCCTTCGATGTCAACCCCATTCCAGGCTCAACCCAATGCGCAAAAAATAAAAACCGCCCCGCTTGGCAAATCTGCAAAGCGAAGCGGTTTTGGCACCAATAATTTAGTGGATAGACTAGCCGCCGGAAGAGTTACCGTTCTCCCAGCCAGCTTCCAAAATCTTACCTGGGGTCATGGGCAAGCTGCGCATTCGGTGGCCGGTGGCCCCGTGAATAGCATTCCCAATGGCGGCCATCGGCGGGACGATGGCTGGCTCGCCAACTCCCCGTACGCCGTAGGGATGACCTGGATTTGCTACTTCAACGATGACAGTGTCAATCATCGGCAGATCCAGAGTTGTGGGCATCCGATAGTCCAGGAAGGTCGGGTTAAGCATCTTGCCCGTCGGGTCGAAGAAGTACTCTTCGTTCAGCGCCCAGCCGATACCTTGAACCGCTCCACCCTGCATCTGTCCTTCGACATAGCCGGGGTGAACCGCTTTACCTGCGTCCTGGACTGCTGTGTAACGGGTCACGTCGGTCTTGCCGGTTTCCGGGTCAACCTTTAGGTCGACGAGGTGCACCGCATAGCCGTTGCCTTCTCCGGTGGGGTCGATGTTGGACCGCCCAGAGATGGTGCCGCCGGTGGTTGCTAGTTGGCGGGCTAGGTCTTTGAAGGAGAATTTGAGCTCCTCGTCCGACTTGTGGCTGACCGTGCCGTTCACGTACTCGATGTCGTCCTCGGACGTGTCCCAAATCTTGGCAGCCCGAGTAATCATTTGTTCCTTCACATCGTCGGCCGCGGTAATGGCCGCGAGACCGGTGGCAAAGGAAGTTCGGCTGCCGCCGGTGATGAAGGTGTAGCCGATGGAATCGGTATCAACGATGGTCGGTTTCACGTCTTCGTAGGCAATTCCCAATGTCTCAGCGGTCTGTTGAGCGATGGACGCCCTGGTGCCGCCAATGTCCACCGAACCCATGAGCAGGCTGACTGTGCCGTCAAAGTGGACGGTCATGACCACGCTGGACTGGAAGCCCCGATTGGGCCAGTAGCCGCAGGCAACGCCCCGGCCGGTATTCTCGCCACTGAGCTTGCTCTTGTAATGGTCGTGGTCGCGGGCGGCCTCAAGACATTCCACCAGACCAATGCGCTTCGCTACAAGTCCCTCAATGCGGCGAGTGCCTTCCTTGGCTGCGTTCAAGAGCCGGAACTCGATGGGGTCGAGCTTTAGCTCCCCGCAGATTTCATCAATCAGAGATTCGACACCGAAGGCTGCCTGGGGTGAACCGGGCGCGCGATAAGCGGCAGTCTTAGGCTTGTTGACCACCACGTCGTAGCCGTCAACCTTGCCGTTGGTCACGTCGTAACAGGCGAAGGCGCAGACGATGGCCTGCATTGCTGGCGAACCAGGATATGCGCCAGCATCCATGGCAATGTCGGTTTCAACAGCGGTCATTTTCCCGTTGTTCTTGACGCCAATCTTGACCCGCATCCAAGAAGCTGGAGCCGGACCAGATGCCTCAAAAACCTCGGACCGTGTCATGAGCGTCCTAACTGGGACGCCCGCTTTCTTGGATAACACTGCGGTAATGGCGTCTAAGTAGGCAGTAATCTTGCCGCCAAAGCCGCCGCCAATCTCCATGGGAGTAACCTTTATTTTGGATACGGGCAGGCGCAGCACGTTGGCCACCGCGGCCCTGACCGCAAATGAACCTTGGGTGCTGGTCCAGATGTTAAGTTGGCCGTCGGTATTCCAAAACGCGGTTGAGTTGTGGGGCTCAATGTAGCCCTGATGGACGGTGGCCGTGGTGTACTCCCGTTCCATAACGAGGTCGGCTTCGGCGAATCCCTTATCGATGTCGCCGGTGGAATAGCTCATGTGGGCCGCGATGTTACTGGGTTTGTCGGAAATCTGGCCCATGTCGTTGGTGCGTAGGTCTTCGTGCACCAACGGCGCGCCGTCTTTCATGGCCTCGCGGACATCGACGACGGATTCCAGTTCTTCGTAGTCAACCTGAATCAAGGCCATGGCCGACTCGGCTACATGGGCGTTGACCGCCGCGATGGCAGCAATGGGATGCCCTTTGAACAATACCTTGTCGCTGGCCATCATGTGGTCCGAAGCGTACTTAAGGGCTGTGTAGCCGTCGCCCAGTTCCTCTTTGGAAAGAGCGGCAAAGGGCAGGTCTTTGGCCGTTATAACAGCCTTCACGCCAGGAAATGCCTCGGCCTTGCTAACGTCGATAGACTTGATTCGAGCGTGGGGATAGGGGCTACGTAGTACCTTGGCCTGTAGCGCGCCCGTCATGTTGGTGTCGGCGCCATATTGGGCGCGACCGGTAACCTTGTCTACGCCATCGGGGCGGATTGGCCGCTTGCCGACAACGTTAAATTCGACTTCTGAGAGAACTTGGTTCGAGGTCATGTTTTGGCTACCTCTTATATAAATTAAAACCGGAGCCTTTATGGCTCCGGTTTGTTGCCGTAGTTAGGACGCCGGTTATTTGGCCTTGCTAACCTGAAGCACGGCCCGGACAATCTTGTCGTAACCGGTGCAGCGGCAAAGGTTGCCCGCCAGCCAGTGACGGATGCGACCTTCGTCGGCGTCGGGTTCCTGATCCAGCAGTGACTTGGAAGCCAGCAGGAAACCAGGGGTGCAGATGCCACACTGGAGGGAGGCGTTTTCCAAGAAGGACTGCTGTAGCGGGTGCAGACCCTCGGGTGAAGCCATACCTTCAATGGTGGTGATGTTCTTGCCCTCGGCTTCGACGCCGAGAACCAAGCAGGAATCAACGATGCGTCCGTCCAGAATCACGGTGCATGCGCCGCAGTTGCCGTCGTTGCACCCTTCTTTGGTGCCGGTCATGCCTAGGACATCCCGTAGGACTTCCAGCAGGCTTTGGCGAGGTTCGCAAAGCAGGTTTACTTCCTCGCCGTTAATGGTGGTCTTTACTTGGGTTACGTCAGCCATTGTTAACCTCCCCGGGCCCGGTCGATAGCGTTGTTCAAAGTACGACGGGTGAAAACACCCACCAGGTGAGTCCGTTGGCGAATTGTCCCGCGCATGTCGGTAATTGGAGTGGCTGCACTCATCGCTAATTCAGAGGCCTGTTGGATTGCTTCCTCGGATACTGCCTTGCCAGCTAGGCTGTCGCCTGCTGCTTTGGCGAATATGGGAGTAGGACCAACTGATGCGAGAGCGATGCGTGCCGAAACGAAGTTCTGGCCAGAAGCGTCTAGGACTACGCTCGTACCGACCCCGACTACGGCGATGTCCATTTCGTTTCGGGGAATAAAGCGTTGGTAGGTGGCGCCAGATTTCGCCTGAGGCGCCGGGATGAAGACAGAGACCAACAACTCCCCATTTTCTAGGGCGTTGCGGCCAGGAGCGGTACAGAATTCCTCAACCGGTAACTGCCGGGTCCCATTGGGACCGGCAATGTTGCAGACGCCGCCCAGCGCGATTACGACTGGGATGGAGTCGCCGCTAGGGGCTGCGTTGCAGATGTTTCCGCCGATGCTGGCCCGACCCTGGATTTGGATTCCGCCAATCAGAGAGGCGGAGTCTATTAGGCCGGGGTAAGTGGCGGCCAAGGATTTGTCTTGGTAAATCTTATAACAGGGTACCGCCGCTCCCAATGTCAGCCCTTTAGAGGCGTCGTATGACACATTATTGAGTTCGGGGATACCTTTGACGTCGACTACTAATGGGGCGGTCCGGCGTCCGGCGCGCATTTGCACCAGCATGTCGGTGCCTCCGGCCATTATGCGGACCTTGTCTCCGTTGGAAGCCAGAATCTTTACGGCTTCGTCAATACTACTCGGTGATACAAATTCAAACGGTTCCAAATTAGGCACCTCCTGCGCGGGGAATTATAGCATCACTGGACACACGGTCAAGCTGTGAAATACAATTCCCTAGTTGGCGCAGTTTAGCCTCAATTTTGCATCTAATTAACGAACCTAAGCTGGTTAACTGGCTACCACTTTAGATTCACGGTTCCCGAAATTGATAAACTACACCGGAATTTGCGGGATATTCCTGCTTAAATTTAAGGAGATTTAACACCATGGTTCAAGCACAAACACCCTACCGCGTCAAGGCCAAGTGGCTAGAGACATGCAACTGCGATTCCGGTTGCAATTGCAATTTTGGCGGCTTCCCAGACCACGGATCTTGCGAAGCCATAGTTGGGGTTTACGTAGACGAAGGGAATTTTGGCGATGTCGACCTAACCGGCATGAAAGCAGTTTTGGCCATCAAATGGCCCAAGGCCATTCATGAAGGCAACGGGGCCGCCGCGGTGTTCGTTGACCAGTCGGCCAGCCCAGAACAGGTGACCGGGCTGGCGACCATCCTCACCGGCCAAGCCGGGGGAATGCCTTGGGAGTTCCTGGCTACCACATTGAGTTCTCTAGACGGCCCCAACCTGGTGCCGATTAAGATGAACGTAAACGGCCGCAACAGCGAGTTCAGCATCGACGGTGTCTTGGAAGTCAAGATGACCCCGTTGATTAATCCGGTCACAGGTGACGAAAACGAGGTCCACATCGTTTTCCCGAAAGGCGGAGCAATTTGGAATGACGGCGACAACGCAAAGACCTCTGTTATGAAGATTGACCACGGAGACATCAAATTCGACCACACTGGCCTGAGCGCCATCTTCGCACCTGTTGATTGGACCAATCAATAGGAATGCCAGTTAGGACCTAAGTCGGTAATACCCGCAAACATAAATGGAGGCCGTGCGTTGGTACGGCCTCCATTTACTATCAACCCTCAGTAATAACTTCTCAGATGCAATTTTCTACACCACAGACCTCAACCCCAATAGAAAAACTTATCCAGAGTGACCGTGCATTGGTTATTGCTGGCGTTGTCGCTGTTTCCGCTATTGCCTGGGCCTACGTCATCTATGTGGCTCAAAGCAACGCCGACATGGGCGCGTCGATGGCCATGTCCGCCGGTAATATGCGGTCGTGGAGTGGCGTCGATTTCGTTCTGATGTTCGTGATGTGGTCGGTGATGATGGTGGCCATGATGGTCCCCAGCGCCGCGCCAATGCTCATGCTGTTCGCCACCGTCAACCGCAAACGCCGCAACGAGTCCCGGCCATTTGTTTCCACCGGCGTATTTTTATCCGGTTACTTAGTCGTCTGGGCCGTGTTTGCCGCCGGGGCGACCATGGGCAATTGGGGTCTGCATCAAGCGTCACTATTGACGTCTATGATGGGCGAAAGCTCCAGCGGATATTTGGGAGGCGGGCTGTTATTGGTTGCCGGAGCGTTTCAATGGAGCCGACTCAAGTACGTCTGTCTGACCAACTGTCGGAGTCCCCTCAGCTTTTTAATGTCCGACTGGAAAGATGGGACGGCCGGGGCATTCAAGATGGGATTACTGCACGGCAAATACTGCCTGGGCTGCTGCTGGGTTTTGATGGCGCTACTGTTTGTGCTAGGGGTGATGAACCTGGTCTGGATTGCCGCCCTAGCCGCCTTCGTGCTGGCCGAAAAGGTCGTTCCCGCCGGAGATAAGGTCAGCCGGGTTACCGGAGTGCTGCTGATTGCCTGGGGCGGCTGGGCGATTCTGAACGCCGCGCTCTAGCACTCTTAAACTAAGCCCCTTCCACCTGCTGGCGCACCTGCCCCACCAACTCAGGGAGCGTTCCGCCGGGAAATCCCCTCGACTCCAAACCTTCCACACTGCCCAGAGAAAGTACAGAAGCTCCAGTTACCGCTCCTCGGATTACGTTCAACGCCCGCATCCAGGGGACATCATCGCTTTCCTTCTCAACGTCGCCACCCGGCAAAGCGTCGTCCTCCGGCAAGACTGTGGTGTGGCAGACGAGCGGGTTGCCACGGGTAATCAGGGTTAGCGACGGTATCGGCAGGTCGTTAAGCCACAGACCGGGCACTATCGCGGCAGATGATGTCGAAATGCCGTGCTGGCCGAAGATAACCAGGTCATGGAACTCAGAGCCCAATTCCTCGAATGCCGACCGGTAAACACGGAATATGTCGTGGACTCGGCCATGCTCTCCAGACGCCAAGAATAGCGCACAGACGGGGAACACGTTCCCCGTTGAAGAAATCAGTCCTTCGTGCCACCGCGCTAATTTGCCTACGTCGTGCTTGTCTGGGTCTACTGGCATATTAATCTGCTCCCTAATTTGCTAAGACCCGTTTTCCAGAGGCTTTAGCATGGCGTATATCACATCGTTGATTGGAGTTGCGACACCGGCCTTTTTACCAGCCCGAATCACTGCTCCGTTTAATGCTTCTAGTTCCAAGGGGCGTCCCGCCACCAAGTCGGTATGCATCGAAGCCTGCAGGTCGGGGAGATGTTCTTCGATGTAACTCGTGGTTTTGGGTAGGATGTCTTTGGGAAGGCTAACCCCGCTGGCCCTGCCGACGGCGTCAATCTCGGCCAAACAACCCAAAACTACCTGCCGCCAATGGGGCTGGGGCATTAGTTCCGCCAAGGTCGCTCGGGCCATGGATGTGACCCCAGCCATGGTGGCGATGAACAGGAACTTTCCCCAGAGTCCCGCCTTGATGTCCGGTGCAATCTCACTTGGAATACCGGCTTCTAGGGTGGCATCGCGGATGACCCGGCAGCGCTCGGTTTCGATTCCGTCGGTCTCGCCCAGTATAATCCGCACCACGCTGCCCGTTTGGCGGATTATGCCTGGCCCCAGCATCCCGGCTTCGATGAAGGCAGCCCCCGGAAGAACCACCGATTCGCCCAAGACCTTGGCGGCCGTCAGGTAGCTGTCCACGCCATTTTGGAGACACAGCACGGTGGTGTCAGGCCCGATTAAGGGCTTTAGCAGCGGCACGGCAATAGCGTTCTGGTAGGTCTTAACGCAAAGAAGGGCCAGGTCTACCGGCCCGACTGCCGATGGGTCGTTGGTGGCCTGGCATTGCACGGTGAACTCTTCTTCATCCCGGACCACCTTTAGTCCATTGGATCGTATGGAATCCAGGTTTGCGCCACGGGCGATAAGTGACACATCATTCCCGGCGCGAGCCAGCATGCCACCAAAGTAGCCGCCGGTGCTTCCTGCCCCCATGACCGCAATCCGCATGCTGGAAGTCCTCCATATCAATACAATGCTGACAATCCCGACAATGCCGACAATGCTGCAGGGGCAACGTTACTAGAAGGCCTGCCGTGGGTGCAATACCAATACTAATGATTAACCACGGGCGAGGGGCCAAAGACGTAGCTACGCCTAGGCCAACTTCTTGACGCCCGTGGCATTTGTCCCTATTCTTTTGATGGCATTGCTCCAGAGCCGATTATGTACCTGATTGACAGGAGTCGCACATGACCCAGCAACAACAGTCTTCGCCGCCGATTCCATCCCCCAGCCCCCAGCCGGAATCGGATTATTATTGGGAAAAATGTAAGGAAGAAGAACTGTGGCTGCGCCACTGTAAGGCCTGTGATTCCTCCTATTTCTACCCCAGAGACATTTGCCCCAGTTGTTTCTCCAGGGACACCGACTGGATTCAGAGCAGCGGCAAGGGCATCATCCATACCTTCGCCATCGTCCACCGGGGACCAACTCCTCCCTTCCGTGACAAGGCCCCCTACGTTCCGGTGATTATCGAATTAGCCGAGGGCCCGCGTATGCCCAGTAACTTGGTCATCGAGAATCCAGACCCGGCCAACATCAAGATTGGCATGGCTGTGGAAGTGGTATTCGAGAAGTTGGACGATAAAGTCACTCTCCCCAAGTTCCGCCTGGCATAAGTGCCTCAACCCAGCCCGATTTATCCAGCAGTCGGAGCGACGGAGTAAATATGACTGCCACCGGTGAACTACGGGACAAAGTGGCCATTGTGACCGGTGGAAGCCGGGGCATTGGCCGTTCCATCTCCCTGGCCTTGGCGGCCGCTGGCGCTCAGGTGGTGGTCGCCGCGCGCACCGAGAACGAAGCCCCATCGGACTCCCCTTTCATAAAGTTCGCATCGGGAACCATCAGCGATACGGCCCAACAGATTGCGGATGCTGGCGGTGAAGCCCTACCTATTGTCTGCGACGTAACCAAGTCCGCTGACCTGCAACGCCTGGTCGAACGGACCGTGAAACACTTTGGCCGCATTGACATCGTGGTTTCCAACGCCGGAGTAGATTGCGAGTCGCCAGTCGTAGATTTAGATGAATCCCTCCTCGACCGCGCTCTGGCCGTCAACATCAAAGGCCCGATTATGCTCTGCAAGCACGTTCTTCCCGAAATGATTAGACAGAAGGGAGGCGGGTCAATTTTTTGCATCACCTCCGGCGCATCCATGGGCTACCGGGAAGGCCGCGTTGGTTATTCAATGAGCAAAGCCGCCTTGGACCGGGCCTACCTTAGCCTTGCTGAGGAAGTCCGCGAACATAATATCGCCGTCAATGTCCTCAGTCCAGGCCGGGTCGATACCTGGATGAACCGCAATGGCGATTGGCCCGGCACCGGCCACATACCGATGGAGCAACCGGATTCCATAATGGAGGCTGCAACGTGGCTGGCCGCACAAAATGCCGCTACGTTCACAGGACACCGGATTGAACGGGCCGAATTTGGCGTAACTTGGGGCCCCGGCATAGCCGTTCCTGCCCCATAACACAAATAGAGAACAAACAAAAAACTAAGGAGTAACAAACTAATGACTCAATCACGAAGCATCATGAATGAAATTTCGCCCAAACTTGGGGAAATGACCGCCGACATGCTCTTTGGCGACATTTGGGAGCGCCCTGAGTTGTCCAAGCGAGACCGAAGCCTAATCACCGTGGCCAACCTGGTCGCCCTCTACCGTACCGGCCAACTCAAGGGCCACATCGGTCGTGCCTTGGATAACGGCGTAACCAAATCCGAGATTAGCGAGATTATTCTGCACACCACCTTCTACGCCGGATGGCCGGTGGGCGCCAACGCCGTGCAGGTAGCCAAAGAGGTCTTCGACGAACGGGGCATCTAATAACCGCAAACTGAACTAGCCTTAACTAGCGACGAGATGATTGGGAGGGAGATGCATGCCTAAGATGACTGGGGCCAAATATCTGGCCGACAGCCTGAAAGCCTATGGCGTTACTCACGTGTTTTTCGTTCCGGCCGTGCTCCGTAAATCTCTGGCTGAAATGGACATGGTTGGCATTAAGCGGGTGGTAACCCACGGCGAAAAGGCGGCGGCATACATGGCCGACGGCTACGCCAGGGCGTCCAATCGCCCAGGAGTCTGCATGGCCCAGTCGGTGGGCGCAGCTAATCTGGCCGCCGGTCTGCAAGACGCGTTCTTAGGCCTCTCTCCCGTGGTGGCCCTCACCGGCCACAAGTCCAATCTCCAACAAAGCCGCAACGCTTACCAAGAGATTGAACACTCCAAACCCTTCGCATCGGTAACCAAATTCAGCGCCCAGGTGGACTCGGTCAACGACCTTCCAGGATTGTTACGACAAGCCTTCCGTGAAGCGACCACCGGCGCAACGGCCCCGGTCCACTTGGACTTCCAGGGCATTAGCGGCAACGTAGTCGAGGACGGGGAAGCCGACTTGGAAGTGTTAGCCGAAGAGACCTTCTCTGCGCGACCGGCGTTCCGTCCGGAGCCGGAGCCGGAGAGAGTCCGAGAAGCGGCGCGGGTATTGTCCAATGCGCAGCGCCCAGTCATCGTGGCGGGCGGCGGTGTCACAGCTTCTGGAGCCCAGAAAGAAATTCTCGAGCTGGCCGAGATGTTGAACATCCCGGTGGCAACTTCCCTAAACGCCAAAGGGTGCATTCCAGACAATCATCCCCTGGCCGTGGGAGTTGTCGGTTCATACTCCCGATGGTGCGCTAACCGAGTGGTGCACGAGGCCGACTTAGTGCTCTTTATTGGGAGCCACACCGGCAGCCAAGTCACCAACGAATGGCGCGTACCAGCCATTGGCACCCCGGTGATTCAAATTGACATCGACCCCTCAGAATTGGGCCGCACCTATTCCGCCACAGTGGCGATGCAGGGCGACGCCAAGGCCAGCACCCGCAGGCTAATCGAAGCCCTGGAACCCATTGGCGCTCGCACCGAGTGGGTATCTCGAGCCCAGGAACTGGTACGGGAATGGCGGGAAGAGGTTGCCCCCGAGGCCAACTCCGATGCTGTGCCCATCATCCCGGAACGGATTTGTAGCGAGATTACCAAGTTCTTGCCTTCCAACGGCATGCTGGTGGCCGACACCGGACACGCCGGTATCTGGACTGGTTCAATGGTGGACCTGAACGAACCGGGCCAGGGCTACATCCGCTGTGCCGGTTCCCTTGGTTGGGGACTCTCCGCAGCCATGGGCGCCAAGTGCGCAGTGCCCGACCGGCCAGTGCTCTGCTTCACCGGAGACGGCGGGTTTTGGTACCACATCGGCGAGCTGGAGACCGCTGTTCGCAATAACATCCCCGTAGTGACCGTGGTCAATAACAACCACGCGCTGGCCCAGGACAAACGGGGCGACGAACGAGCTTACGAAGGCATCGAAGGCGGCCATCCAGGAGACCTCTGGCAGTTCACTGACGTGGACCTAGCCAAGGTTGCCGAGTCGATGGGGGCTTTTGGTATCCGGGTAACGAAACCCTCGGAAATCCAGAGCGCATTAGAGCAGGCCTTCGCCTCGGGCCGCCCGGCAGTGGTGGACATTGTTTCGGACCAATATGACAGCGAGGCGCCGGTGCCCTGGGCACCGTAAAAGCCTGCAGCTTTCAGCAAAAAGGGCCGCTAGTATATCTAGCGGCCCTTTTTCTTAGAGTCTTGTTGCCTTTTCCAAGAACTCTTTGGCAGCTTCGTAGTTTCTTGCGCCGCCGCGTTTGATGGGTGGCATTAGGTAGATGTTGTTGAAGCGGGCTTCTTGGAATTTCTGGTAAAGCTCCAATGCGATATCTACGCCAGAGCGGCCTCCCTCCAACTCGCTTCGTACCGAGTCGGGTACCGAACTGAAAAGAACCCCGTCTTGTTGCAATATCTGGAGGCCGAAGTAGATTGGCAGGGTTCCGGCTTTGCCAGCGTGGTAGGCGTAGGACTCCCGGTAACGCGCCACATGGTCAACATTAAAGATGGGCTGGGTCATCAGGAATTCTGCCCCGGCTCGTACCTTCCGCACGGCCAATTGGGCCTCTTCTTCGATGCCCCGACCCAGGTCCACAGTCGCCCCGATGCAGAAATCAGTCGCCGTCCGCAGTTTGGCGTCCCGGAAGTCCAGACCTTGGTTCATCTGCGCAATGGCGGCAATTAGTCCGGTTGGTTGGTAATCATTGACCGTAGCAACCAAGGATTGCTCTCGCTCGTTGAAAGGGTCACCCTGCACGACCACCACGTTATCCACCCCCAGCATTTGCGCGCCCAATAACTGGGACTGAACTGCCAGCTTATTCATGTCTCTGGTGGCCAATGTGAAAACGGTGTTCTTGCCGGAACGCTGGATGGCGGCGGCCAGCATAGCCGAATTGGCCCTGGCGGCCCGGCCAGGGTTGTAGGCCACTGAGATGAAGTCGGCGTCAATTTGAGCTTGTGCGACAACGTTAGCATCCCCGGAACGGGGTGGGGAGAAATCGCAGATGAAGGACGTGCGGCCCGTGGCCTCGAAACAACTGTCAGTTACTTTCACCACCGGCCTACCTCCAACAACATCTGACGATAATTACCGCGGGTAAAGCAAATCTAGGACGGCAGTTCAGCTAGGTATTCTCTGAAGAGGTCGATGGACTTACGTTCTGAATTACCGACGAAAAACCGGTAGCCCATGATGTACTCGGTAATATCTTTGGCCATCATCAACAGGTGGTCTTTCGGGTCGGACAAATGGTAAAGGCTGTCCACTCCGTCTTCCAGGCCCACGTATAGGGTGTCTTCCAGCACCAAGACGTCTGCCGGGTCAGCTTCCTTACGGACCATCCAGCGGGAAAATACAAAGGGTAACTTGGTCATGGCGTGCCATTCCTCGCCAAGGTCGTACCGGTGCGCGTACCCGCGTACCCCGCGGCGGCGGCGCAGAGCGTCGTCTCCGAAGGCCATGAAGGCATCATGCTCTTCAGACATTTCGACAAACAATCCGGCCTGGCCTTTGTGTTGTTGGGCTAGTAGCACCTGGAACAATTTGCCGGTGGTCGAATCTGCGGTGGTCGCAATCGTGCCTCCGGAGAGTTCCTCAATTGGATTCTTGGAGTAAAGGAGGTTGCTTCCAGACCGGATTATTGCTGAGAGGCAAAAGCCAGCAACTGGCACGCAGATGTCTTCAAGAGCGAAACTGTCCACCAAGCTAACGGGGCCACCGTCAATGTCTCCGTCCCGCAACGCTTGGGGCACGTCCTTCAGGCTCACCTGACGGAGGGTTATACCCCGCCGTTCCATATCGATATAAAAGGGCTCAAAAAGTAAATCTATGACCTTGCCGACGTTCAGCGCCATCTATTTTCACCGTGTCAAATTGGGGATTATCTAATTTACTCCTATAGCAAAATAGCAAAAATCAAAACCTAGGGAAAGGTCGTGAACGCTTGCGAAGTAGGCATGGCTGCAGGAGTGTGCCCGGTTGATTTTAGGCGTAATGAAAATCAGCGTCAAGACAGCTTCCACAGGCGCGGAGAAGTCTAATTTATCGACATTCACGTACCATTAACGTAAACTTGGGCACAGAGTAAACCGTGCGTACTTTTGTATTCTTAACAGGTCTCATCTTATTTTCTAGCTTGGCGTTTTCTGCGTCATTGGTGATTCGCGACGGGGTCGCCCATGCCGATGAAGGAAACATCCAAGTTGTCGAAGCAAAGGCAGAGAGCCAGTTCCCAGACGGGATAATGTTCTCTGTGGCGGCTAATAGCGTCGATGAGATTGATGACATTCGGGTCTTCTTCAGTAAGGTTGACCAGCAGGGCCGCAGCGCCTACCGTTCCGTAGATTTTGAGCCCGGTAGCAGCGTCAGCGGCGAATCACTGCTTCCCAGCGGCAGTGGAAGCGACTACTTCCCGCCCGGCACCAAGATTGAGTACTCATTTGAGGTGCGTGACAAAGCTGGCGGCGTGGTGCGTACCGACTCCCAGGAATTTGTTTACCAGGACAACCGCTTCGATTGGCGCACCGTCACCGAAGGCCTGATAACGGTCTATTACTACGGTGAATACGTCCAAGACCGCGCCGAGACTGTGCTAGGAGCAGCCAAAGAAAACCTCGAGAAGATGCTTCCGGTTCTGGGTATCGCGCCCACCGAACCGCTACGCATTGTCTCCTACAACAACTACCGGCACATGGCTTCGGCCCTGCCCTTCCGCTCCCAGGCTGTCAGCGAGGGACTGCAAACCCAGGGCATGGCCTTCAGCGACGAACGGGTCTTGCTGGTCCACGGATTCGACCCCACGGTCACCGGCACGGTATCCCATGAGTTCACCCACCTATTGGTAGCCGAAGCGGCTGGCACAGCCATCAGCCAAGTGCCCTCGTGGCTAAATGAAGGTCTAGCTGAATACGGCAACATCGACCCAACCGATGATTATGACGCCGCTCTGCGCTACGGCATCTTTACCCGTCGCATCAGGCCTCTTTGGTATCAAGGTTCGTTTGGCGGAACTCCCGAAGACATCATCATTGCCTATGGCCAGGGACGGTCGGTGGTCAATTACATGATTACCACCTACGGCCAAGAACGGATGGCGGCTTTGTTCCCGGTCTTGCAACGTACCTTGGACATCGACCTGGCGCTGCTGGAAGTCTATGGCATGGACCAATACGGTCTTGATTCCGCCTGGCGACAGACATTGGGTCTGGAACCGCTGCCTTCTCCCCAGGAACTTGCGGCCCAGGGTCAAAAACAGCCTGACAATACCGAGGCAGAAGCGGCTTCGGTTGAGCCGACCGCTGAACCCGATTCCCAGCCCGCAGGGGCGACGGGTGACGGCGAAGAAAAACCTGACGATGTATCGACGTCACCTGGTTGCAGTGCCCCGACCTCCAGCGGTTCGCCCGCCGGTCTGGGTATATTGCTGCTGCTTGGCGCGCCGTTTGGCCTGGTGGCTCTGCCCCGATTACGCCGCCGCTGGCCCTTCCTCTAAACGTAGACGCACTCCGGTAAACGTTCTCCGGTAAACAATTGCCCGGCAACTAGCTATTCTTCACAGCAGTAGAGCTACGCGCATCGCCAGAAGCAGGCTTGTTAGTGCTTTAACGGGCGCGGGGGTTGCCTTTGCCTTAGCGGGCGCG